>NZ_JBHSKE010000007.1:0-282437 GCF_042657745.1 Kribbella qitaiheensis
GAACAGCAGGGCATTCGCCTGTCACGACCCGCGCGACACCACCCTCACAGCGGTGGATCCGGGCTAAGTCTGATCGTTGTACGACGTTGGTGCGCCGACACATCGTCTCTCTTACGTCAGCAGGGGCAACTACCGGCCGGAGTGCGTCCGGATGCGGCTACGACCGTTCGCATCAAGTTCTGCTGAGACCGACGGCTGACTGATCGAGCTGGCCCGCGTCGCCTTCCGGCCCGGTGGAATCGACGATCGACTCGTACTCGGGGTGCTTGCGTGGAGTGGGATGGCCGACAGCGGCCCGAGGCGGCAAGCGTCTGTTGCGCCATAACAGACAGTGGCCGATCGCGCGCGCCTGGTCTTGCCGATGCATGCCCCAGACAGAGAAGAGGACGATATAGATCAGTATGGACTCAGGGCATCGTGAGGCTACGAAGCGATATGTTCTGACACACACTCGTTGTGCCGCAGGTTCAGCCGATTGGACCCGATCAGATAATGGACGATATCGTCCATGTAGACTGCTTCACCGGGTCGACACGGAGGTGCCAGGCCCCTGGTCACTGTCATCGGGACAGCGATGACTTCAGCGCATTTGATTGCGGGGAGATCCTGTGGACGGCGATGCTTTCGAGCCCTGCTCGCAGGTGCGAGTCTCCACGGAGGTGGCGGTAGAGAATCGTGCCTGGGTTCACGACTTGAGTGTCGGTGGCGCTCGTGGCGAAGCAGCAAGTCGTAGGCTGCATGAAATTCTGCTCCGGGCAGCGAGGGCGGAGGTGGCGCGGCGGGCCTCACGCTTGCGACTGGCTGGCCCAGAGTTGGATGACATCGCGCACCAGGCCGCTGCCGACGCACTGCTGACGATCTGTCGCAAGGTTCAGACATTCCGCGGGGACTGCAAGTTCACGACGTGGGCGTACAAGTTCGTCGTCTTCGACGTCACCGCGAAGGTCAGTCGTCACTTCTGGCAGCGCGCCGGTGCCAGCATCGCGTTCGAGGAGGAAGACTGGGATCGTCTACCGGCAGCAGGTGGTCTCGAGCCCGAGACTCACGCCGAGGGACGAGATCTGATGGATGCAGTGCACCGTGCAGTCGACGAAAAGCTGACAGAGAAGCAACGGTTCGTCTTCGTTGCTCTGCTGAACGGGATGCCGACGGACGTCTTGGCAGACCAGATGGGCGCAACACATAACGCGATCTACAAGGTGATGTTCGACGCACGCCGGAAGTTGCGAACTGCGCTGGTCGACTCCGGCTACCTTCCGGGACGGAAGGTCGACTGAATTAGGACCTTCCTCAGCACAGATCTACTCGATCGCGTTTGCGGTGCGGTGATAGGCCCCGACGTGTATGCCGACCAGGAGCACCAGCGCGGGTCGCCACGAAGCCGGAGAGTGAGCCACTACCGGCGTTGGAGACATAGGACCGAGTGCCGTCAGCAACGATCCCAGCAGGTGGCCGTCTGTCCGGTTGCGGTCCGGTCCAGTAAGGTCAGCCGGTGTGCACGATCGACGACGAAGGTCGCTACGGTGTTCGGCCCACTTCTTTCACCAGAGGCCCCCGGGTTGTGCGCGTGCTCGGATCCGAGGAGATGCGTCGTCGTCTCATACAGCTGCCACCGCGGCCTGGGGTGATGGACTATTTGACGTTCTCATCGTAGAAACTGTTGATGCCGGCAACGATATCGGCGAGGCAGTCTTCTAGCGCGAAGTGCCCTGAATCCAATGGCACGAGCTTGGCGTCAGGGAGATCACGGAGGTACGCCTCGCCGCCGGCCGGGCTGAAGAGCATGTCGCCCTGGCCCCAGAAGATCAGCGTCTTCGGTTGGTCGCGTCGCAGGCGCGCCTGCCATGCCACATACCGCTCGGCGTTCGTGCGGTAGTCGTAGAAGAGGTCCAGTTGCACCCGATGCGCGTTCGGTCGGGCCAGGAAGTGCAGATCTATGTTCCAGTTGTCAGGGCTGATCCTTGTCGGGTCTGGGTGACCGGACAGGTAGATCGCCTTCACCGTCTCGGGTTCCAGGAATGCCTCCACCAGAGCCTCGGTGTCGGCAGTGCGGTTCGACCAGAAGACATGACGGATGCTGTCCCACGCCTCGGTGAACCCCTCCTCGTACGTGTTGGCGTTCTGGATGATCTGCCACCGCAGCCAGTCCGGGTGGAGGGATATCAGCCGGTTGCCGATCGGGCCTCCGTAATCCTGCAGGTACAGTCCCATCGGGCCCGTGAAGTCGATCGCCAGCAGTGCCTCGTCGACGATCTCGGCGAGGTGGTCGAAGGTGTAGTCCCACTCTCGCGGATCCGGCATCTCGGTGTTCCCGAACCCCGGATAGTCAAACGAGACGAGGTGAAATCGGTTGGCGAGGGCCGGCATCAGGTTCCGGAATTGGTGCGACGACGATGGGAATCCACCCAGCAGCAGGAGCTTCGGCGCGCCGGGCTCGCCCGCCTCGCGATAGAAGACCTCCAACCCACCGGCGAACACAGTACGAAATCTCGTCATGGCACTCCATGCTCATCTTCAAGGGTCTGGGGTGAGCGTCTGTTCGCCGGCGGCTTCAGCCAGGACGACCGGAATCCGGTCTGATGTCGGCACTCGTATCGAGTTAGCCTCCCGGAGGCTCCGGCGTCTTACGTCGGAGCGGGGGGTTTCGTACCAAACCGACCGGTTCACGCCGCATGGTCCGGCCTGCAGTGAGACCGAGACGGATCGGACTACTGCACCGGATCGGGATGGATCGTGTCCCAGATTTGGCCGGACTCCGTGCCGAGAACCTGTGTGAGCAGTGTCCTGGCAAGGCCTACCGAGTCGATCACAGCGACGTCGATATGGCTGTTGACGAAGCGACGGATCAGCGGGTCGTCGATTTGATCGTGATCAATGGTTTTGAGCCAGGCACGCAGGGATGGACAGATCCTCTGCACGCGCAACGCATTGACTGTCACGCCAGTCCCAGCCAGCTCCGCTGCCAGGTTCAAGGTGTGAGTCTCGAGCGCGGCTACGCACGCAGCGTATACGTTGCCACCAGGTATCGAGGCCAAGTTGCCGAGGACGCCGGAGATATTGGTAATCCGTCCCCAGCCGCGCCGGCCCATCGCCGGAATCACGGCAGCCGAGAGTGTTATCACGCTGCCCACGTTGATGGTGAGAGCACGGAGCACCGCCTCCGGGCGCACCCCGGTCACCGGGCCTAGCGGCATGACTGTCGCGGCATTGTTCACCAGAACGTCAACCTCGCCGAGCTCGCGCTCGATTCCGTGGATGAGAGGCGGCACCGAACCGAGGTCGTACAGGTCAGCACTGAACTGTACGGCGCGGCCACCAGCCGTCCGAATAGCACTCACCGTGCCGCCGGCGCGAGCCTCCGGCCTCACGACAACGGCGACCGCTGCACCAGCTGCCCCCAGTTCCTCGGCAATCGCCCGCCCGATCCCACCCCCGGCGCCTGTCACCAGGGCAACTCGGCCCGCGAGAGGTTTCGGGAGATTCAGGAGAGCGAGCATATTTGTTGGAGTCAGCACGATGACCGTCTCTTACTCGAACGAACGGTCAATCTGGGGAGAGGTATCAGGCAGTCATCGATGCAATGTTGCTGGCAGATCCCACCACACGGCGATGAACCTTGATGCGGGATCCAATCGACAGACCTAGACGATGCCGCGTGTCGGCGTACGACCTCAGATGTTGGATCGAGTGGCCTGTGCCTGGACTGAAGCCATTGCCAGGTCGAGCGCGATCTCCATTGGACCCGGATCGCGGGCCGCCTGAGCGAGGACATAGCCGCCTTGGAGTGCGGCCATGATGCCCGTTGCCAATGCCTGCGTGTCTGCCTCTGGTCGGAGGGTACCGTTGGCCCGCATACGCTCCAGGGCGTCGGCCAGCAACGAAATCCAGGCGGTCAGATGAGCGTCGAGGTCGATCCGGGCGTCTTCGTCCCGATCGGACAGCTCAGTCGACAGCGACCCGAGCTCGCACCCCAGTGCGCCTCGGCGCACCGTGACCCGCTGGATGACGGCTCGGCGCCATCTGTCCAGGCCGCGGAGCGAATCGACGCGGCGGAGATACTGCTCCTCTCGCTCCATGACGCGACTGCCGCGGAGCGCGATGACCGCCTGCACCAACGCGCTCTTGTCACTGAAATGGCGGTAGAACTGGGACTTGCTCGTCCCGCTCCCTGCGGTCACCTCGTCGAGGGTGGTGGCCGCGGCCCCCTTGAGGGACATCAACTCGTCCGCGGCTGCGACAATCCGGGCTCGGGTGACCGCGCCGCGGGCAGTCAGGCGGCGGTCGAGCTCGTTCTGTGTCTCGGGCACAGGGGAGAGCTTATCGGTGCGCCCCACAGTTGGCGGTGGATCAGGTTCCAGCCGCAGTCGCGCAAAGGCGACGTCCCGCTGTCGAACAGCCGGAAGGACACACTCCTTCTAGCCCGGATGACTCCGGGAGCCGGCGATGTGATCGCCGGTCAGCTCATGCGCGTCAGGTACCTGGACGGGGAATACGCGGCGGCTAGTCACCCCGATCGTTCTCGCGGTGCGGCGGCGGTCGCCTTGTCGGTACCGGACGACGCAGCCGACTGCGCTAGTGCACCCGCTGCCAAGGGCTCGGTGGGCTCGCCGACCTCCCACCGCTGACGGGCGCCGAGGCTGGCGGCGACGAACTCGGCCCGCGGGTGCTGCACCGACAGTAGCGACACGATGTCGCGCCCGTAGAACAGCGCCGCCGCCCAGACGAGTGCCACCCGCACCTTGCGCTCCCACGTCGGGATCGCCAGCACGTGGTAACCGCGGTGCATGAGCCAGGCGAGCGGGCCCTTGATGACGATCCGGCGGTACTGGAAGATCCCCTTGCCGAGGCCGAGTGTGGCGACGGCGCCGAGACTGTGGTGCTTGTACGGCTTCACCTTCCGGCCTCGTAGGTCGGCGACGATGTTCTTGGCCAGCCGCTTGCCCTGCCGGACCGCGTGCTGGGCGTTGGGGACGGTGAACGAGCCGCCGGGGATGTCTGAGGCGAGATCGGGGACAGCAGCGTTGTCGCCGGCCGCCCAGGCATCCGGGATGGCGGCGTCTGGGGTGCCGATGCGCAGGTCGGTGCGGACCCGGAACAGGCCGGCACGGTCGACCGGCAGGTCGGTGTGCCGGGCGACGACGGGGTTGCTCTGGTTGCCGGCGACCCAGACGAGTACGTGGTTGTCGTACTCCGTGCCGTCCGACAGCACGATGTGATCGTTCTCGGCGGATACCAGGCTCGCGCCGAGGTGGACCCGGGCCCCGCGTTTCTCCAGGTGCCGGACCACCCATCGCGCGGGCTCGGCGGCGACCTCGGGCAGGATCCGGTCGCGCAGCTCGACCAGATGGAAGTCGAGTTCGTCGACGCTCAGCTCGGGGTAGTGCTTGAGCAGGGCCGTGGCCAGCGAGAGCATCTCGCCGAAGACCTCGACGCCGGTGAAACCGCCGCCTACGACGGTCACCGTCAGCAGCTTGCGCCGCTCCGGGCCGGGCGGCAGCGTGGCCGCTCGCTCGAACGCCGTCAGTAGCCGGTCGCGGGTCGCCACGGCCTCTTCGACGTACTTGATCCCGATGGCATCGTCGGCGACACCCGGGATGGGAAAGGTCCGGGTCACTGCTCCGACGGTGATGACGATGGTGTCGTATCGCAGCTCCTGCTCAGGGCCGTCGGCGGGCCGGACGGTGGCCATCCGGTGCGCGTGGTCGATGTGGACGACGCTGCCGACGATCAGGTGCGTGCGCGGCAGGTGCCGGCGCAACGAGACTGCGACGTGCCGGGCTTCGATGGAGCCGGCCGTCACCTCGGGCAGGAACGGTTGGTAGGTCATGTAGGGCCGCGGATCGACGAGCGTCACCGACGCCTCGTCGGTCCGCAGCTTCTTCTCCAACTTCCAAGCGGTGTAGAAGCCGGCATAGCCGCCGCCCACGACCAGGACCTTTCGCATCACTGCCTCCTCGAGCACGACTGCGTACGGGTCGGCCGAGCCACGGTCTCGCCGACAATGCCGGTAGTTCCCCCGCGCTCCGATGACGTCTGCCGGTATGAGTCGCCCGACCTGGCCACGCGGCTGACGCCGGTCCACAAGGAGGGCAGGACCGCCCGCGGTCCCTGAGTCCTCACGGACGAACGCGGATGACCGTCTTTCCCTGGATCCGCGCAGTCGGGTTGAAGGCGGCGACGGCATCGTCGAGCGTCGCGACTTGGCCTATGTTCGCCCGCAGTCGTCCGTCCCGCACCCGCCGGGCGATCTCACCCAGTTGGCGGCGATCCGACACGACAACGAAGTCGACCGCTAGTCCATCAGCGGGCCGCGCCTCGGGCGGGCCGGCGACGGTCACCAACGTTCCGCCGGCCCGAACCAGACCCGCGGACCGATTCCCGATGTCACCACCGAAGACGTCGAAAACCAGATCGACTCCGCCGACGTCTTCCAGAACGTCGTTCTCGAGGTCGACGAACTCCTGCGCCCCGAAGTCGAGCGCCGGCTGCCGGTGAGCAGCGCGTCCGGTGCCGATGACGTAGGCGCCGACCTCCCGCGCGAGCTGCGTCACCATCGAACCGACTGCGCCTGCCGCGCCGTGCACGAGGACGCTCTGCCCCGCCCGGAGGCGGCCATGCTCGAACAGCCCCTGCCACGCGGTCAGACCCGTCATCGCGACGCCCGCGCCCACTGTGAAATCAACGTCACCGGGCAGCGGCGCAAGGTTACGCGCCTCGACGGCTGCGTACTCTGCGAGCGTGCCGTCGCGAGTCCAGTCCGTGAGGCCGAACACCCGCTGCCCCACCGACAGCCCCGTTGCTCCATAGCTGAGCGCAGTGACCACTCCGGCCAGCTCATGTCCGGGGATCGACGGCGTCCGGTCACGACCGAGGCGATCGGTCCAGGTCGAGGGCCACTCCAACTCATTCCCGGTAAATCCCGACGCATGAACCTCCACGACGACGTCGCCGTAGTTCGCGCCCTCAAGGCTGGCGAGCCTCGCCGCATCCGGCTCAGGCCGCTCCACCAGCGTCATCCCGGCCGTCCCCGCGGCCTGATCCGTCACCACAATCGCCTTCATCCGGCACCTCTCTGTATCCAATCCTCGCCTGCACAGCATTTTCGGTTCACCGGCATTGGTTTCCCCGCGGGCAAGGGCTACGGACGCGTACGGTCAGGTCCGCAGCCCCGCCGATGCAGTTCGGGCGTTTACGCTTTCGAGGGTCAGTTGCGGCCGGCCATGATGCCGCCGTCGACGTCGACGATGGCGCCGGTCATCCAGCTCGACTTGTCCGACAGCAGGAACGACACCGCATTCGCGATGTCTTCCGGGCTGCCGACCCGGCCTAGCGGGTGGAAGCTGTCGAAGCTGTCGACGGTTTCATCGAACTTGTTCGCTGGGACGAAGCCCAGGTACAAGGGTGTCTTCACGACCGCGGGCGCGACCGCGTTGACCCGGATACCGTGCGGCGCCAGCTCGATCGCGAGCGCCTTGGTGAACGAGTGGATGCCGCCCTTCTGCACGGAATAGCCGGAGTGCGGCGTCGCCGCAATGCCCTGGTGCGCCCACATCGAGCCGATGTTGACGATGGCGCCACCCTGGCCCCCGGCGACCATACCCGCGACGACGGTCTGCGTGATGAAGAACAGCGCGCGGTTCAGTTCGTTGTACGAGTCGTAGAAGGATTCGTCGTACTCGCTGAACGCCTTCGGGATGAAGAAACCCGCGGCGTTGACGAGCAGAGTCGCGTCAGCGTGCTCGGCGGCGAGCTGCTTTCGGACCTCGGGGACCTGGTCACGGTCGGTCAGCTCCGCGGTGATGCCCCACGCCTTTCCGTTCTGCGACAACGTTTCGACCGCGGCCCGGACCTTGTCCTGGTCTCGGCCCGTGATCACGGCGGTGCCGCCCGCGGCGACCACCTGCTGGGCCGTGGCAAGACCCATGCCGCTGCTGCCGCCGACGACGACCACCTTGCGGCCCTCGAAGCTCTCACTCATGACAGTTGTTCCTTCCCATCGAATCGCGATTTGTGTTGACAGAAGCCCGGTTCCCCGGGACTGGCTCGACGTCCGTGGAACTCGGCGCCGGCTGGTCCAAGTCGGACAGTTCGTCGCCAGCGGACGCATCCCAGTGGGACGCCCCGAACCTAGTCGCGCAGAACTGGTCGGTCAAGTCCACTTTTTGGATCGACGTAGCAACCCCGGAGGCGGCATAAGCCAAGAATTCTAGCGCAACGACGGCACCCCAGCGAGGGCGTCAAGACGTCACCTCTGGACGTAATGGTCCAAAAGAGATAGAGCTCACAGGAATACAACCGGCCTGGCCCGCGGTGTCTCCTGCACCGTGTCGACCACCATGCCCGTCTGCCACGTCAGTCGCCGCTGTAGCGCTGTTCTTTCCACGGGTCTCCGTAGTTGTGATAGCCGAACATCTCCCAGAAACCGGCCTGGTCGAACGGACGCAACTCCAGCCCCCGCACCCACTTCGCGCTCTTCCAGAAGTACAGGTGCGGCACCAGCAGTCGGGCCGGTCCGCCGTGCTCAAGCGCCAGCGGCTTTCCGTCGTACTCGTCAACCACCCACGCCCGCCCACCGCGCAGATCGTCGAGCGGCACGTTCGTGGTGTAGCCACCGTCCGCGAACGCCATCGCGTACGACGCTGCCGTGCCGACCGCCGCGAGCAAAGTGTCGAGCGATACGCCGGACCACGTGGTATCGAACTTCGTCCACTTCGTCACACAGTGAATGTCGACAGTGAACGTCTCCCGCGGCAACGCCCGGAACTCCGCCCACGACCACGAGACCGGCTCGTCCACAGCGCCCCGGATCGTGAACTCCCACGAATCCAGCGCTGCCTGAGGTGTCGGCCCGGCCGACAGCACCGGGAAGTCCTTCGTCACGTACTGGCCGGGCGGCACCCGCGACGGATCCACCCCGGCGCCTCGGCCCTGGAAGCCTCTCGTGACCGCCATCAGGCCCTGTCCCCCAGCTGCACGCGCAGCAACCACTGCTGCTGCTCGAGCTTGCGGACCACGTCCACCAGAACGTCCTGCGTCACCAGATCTGCCGCCCCGATTCGGGCCAGCCGTTCCCGGACCCGTTCGGCTGCCGCCGCGACCCGCCGAACCAGTTCCCAGATCACCGCGTGATCGACCACCGAACGCACCGGCACCGGCTCGACCCGCGACCCGTCCGACACCGCCGAGGCCTGACCGTCCGGGACAAACCCGAGCGTGACCGCGCGTTCGGCGACGACGTCCGCCAGCTCGCGCCACTCCCCCACCAGTTCGTCCAGGAACAGGTGCACGCTGCGCGCGGCCGGCCCGATCACGCTCCAGTGCAACTGCTTCCCGATCAGCGACAGACCGATCAGGTCCTGCAACACAACCTCTAGTTCACCACCCACCGCCTGCCGCTCGTGCGGGTTGTCCAGTGACGGTAGTTGTACCGAGTTAGCAACAGATTCCATCGACATACCACCCCTGTGTCGCCGTTGCCACCGAACCTTTCCTCCAGGCGACGCATGCGCCCACCAGACGCACAGCCGATCTCGATGCCTCGCCCGCTGCCGCTCCAGCCATCCCTAGGGCATCAGCTTGGAGGGGTGGGTGGCCAGGGCGGTGACCTCGATGGTCATGTACGGGAAGAGGGGTAGCGAGCTGAGGAGGGTGTGGAGTTCGTCGCCGGTCTTGACGTCGAAGATGCTGATGTTGGAGTACTTGCCGACGATGCGCCACAGCTGTGGCCAGACGCCTGAGCGTTGCAGGTCCAGGGCGCGTTCGCGCTCTTCGGAGACCAGGCGGGTGCGGACGTCGGGGTCGAGGTCGGGTGGGATCGTGACGTCCATTCTGACGTGGAACAACATGCGATCAGTCCCTGGTGAGGTGTCGTCGGCGCAACGCGGAGACGACGGCTGGGTCTGGTTCGACGCCGATGCCGGGGCCGTCGGGTAGCAGTAGCCGGCCCCCGGAGTACGACAGCGGTTTTAGTGCAACCTCCTCAGCGAGCAGCAGCGGCCCGAACAGCTCGCTCCCCCAGGTCACCCCGGGAGCTGCGCAGGCCAGTTGCAGGGAAGCGGCGGTGCCGATGGTGCTCTCGATCGACGTGCCGCCGTGGCTGGGGATCCCGGCGGCCGCGCCGATGGCGACGATGTCGCGGGCACGGCGGAAGCCGCCGACCTTGGTCAGCTTCATCGACCAGACGTCGGCGGCCCGCAGCCGGATCAGGCGTTCGGCATCGACCGGAGTACGCAGAGATTCGTCAGCCATGACAGGGATCGGGAGCAAGGCGTTGAGTTCGGCGAGAGCCTCGTACTGCTCCCCAGGTACAGGTTGTTCGATCAGCGCGATGCCGGCCGCGGCCAGCCGTGGGAGCAGCTCGCGCGAGGTCTCGAGATCCCAACGGGCGTTGAGATCCACTCGCAAGCTCGCTGCGTCGGCCATCTTCTCGGCGATGGCCGCGATCCGCTGAGTATCAGCGACCGGGTCCAGCGCACCCATCTTCAGCTTGAAGCTGCTGTGGGTCCGGGCCTCGAGGATTCGCTGCATCTCCTCGATCACCACCTCCTCCCGTTCGGCGCCGAGTGCCCAGGTGACGTCGATGCTGTCGCGGGACAGACCGCCGAGGAGGGTGTGGACCGGTACGCCGAGGGACCGCGCCCACGCGTCATGGAGGGCGACCTCGACCGCGGTCTTGGCGTAGAGGTTGGCGTTGACCTGATCGCAGATGTCTCGCCAGATGTTCTCGATGTCATTGACCTGGCGGCCGAGCACCTGTGGAGTCATATAGGTGTCGATGGTGACCTTCATCGACTCCACCGATTCGCCTCCCCACCAAGGCCCACCCGGGACGACACCCTCGCCGACACCGGTGACGCCGCCACCGGTGTGGACGAAGACGAGCAGGATCGGCTGCACGTCGGTGGTGACCCGGGCGAACTTGTGCGGCCGCCGCAGCGGGACGTCGAGGATGACGGTCTCGATCCTCTCGACGACCAACTCGTCAGCCCGGGCCAGCTCGGTCACAGCGCCTCGAGGTCGAAGTCGTACGACGAACGGCGGGTTCCGGTGCCGTCGTCGACCGGGTCGAGGATGAGCTCAGGTTTGGTCGCCTCGGCGACATCGGAGTCCAGCCACTCGCCGCCGGCGAAGTACAGTTGGGTCGTCACAGTGCGATGGCCCTCAGCGCGCACCATCACGTGCAGGTGGGCCGGGCGCCATGGGTGCCAGCCCGCGGCCTCGATGAGCTTGCCGGTCGGGCCGTCGGCCGGGATCTGGTACGGCGCGGGCTGCACGGTCGAGATCGCGAATCGTCCTTCCGCATCAGTGATCACGACACCACGGAGATTGCCTTCCGGCAGGTGGGGCGCGAAGCCGGAGTAGTAGCCGTCGGCATCGGCGTGCCAGATGTCGACCTCGGCACCGCCGAGCGGAGTACCGTCGAGGGCGCGGACCTGGCCCTGGAACACCAGCGGGGTGCCCTTCTCGTCGACCCGGCGGGGAAGGTTGCAGGTCGAGCCGAGCCGGACCTGGTCGGGCAGGTAGTACGGGCCCTCGATGGAGCCCTTGGTGCCCTGCTGCTCTTCTGCGGCGACCTCCTCGATGACGTGCTCGACGAAGACGTCCATGAACAGCGGCCACTCGCCGGTCTCGCCGACCTCCATCAGCCACGCCTTGGCGGCCTGGAACTCGGGATAGCTGACCTGGTGCTCGCGGATGGTGTCGTGGACGCCTTTGAGGATGGCCGAGATGACAGCATCGACACGCTCGGGCGCGACGGCCGCGTCACCGCGCCGTTCCTTGCTGGCCTTGAAGGCATCACTGGCGCTGGCACCTGAACCAGCGGCCGTGGGTGAATCCTGGGTGGTGGTCATGATTGGCTCCTCCTGCTCCGGGTCAGAGGTCGACGACGCGGTTGGCGATGCGGCTGACGTCAGTGGGGTTGATCAGGTCCGGAACGGTCCAGCCGTCGAGGTCGTACTCGGCCAGCATCGACTCGGCGAACCCCTTCATCTGGTCCACCTGGCCCTGGGCCTCGGCGGCGAACAGGATCTCGGCCTTGACGTTCTCGTGGTTGCCCGAGTAGTTGCGCTCGTACAGTTCGTGCCGGCCACCGAACTCGCTGCCGACCGCGTCCCACAAGGCCTTCATCAGCTTCGTCCGCTCGACCGCGTCGTAGCCGTTGGAGCCGCGGACGAAGCGGTCGAGGTACGGCCGTACCTCGGGCGTCTTGAAATCGACGGCGTTGGAGTTGAGGTAGATCAGTCCGGACGCGACGTCCTGCTCGATGATCTCCTTGACCCGCGGATAGCCCTGGATCATGAACTGGCGGTAGACCAGGCCGTAGTCGAGCTTGGGCAGCACGCTGCCGTTAGGTCCCTCGTCGGGGTTCATCGCCATCGCGTCGGACAGGGCACGGAACAGGTTGCGCCAGCCGATCACCTCGCCGACCCGGGTCTGGACACCGCGAAAGTCCTTGCTGCCGGTGCATTCCAGCGCCTTGATCAGCAGGCCGGCGATGAAGTCCAGCTTGACCGAGAGCCGGATGCAGCCGTGGAAGGTGAACCGCGGGATGAACCCGGACTGCGGGAAGAACCCGTTGATCCGGTCGACATCGCCGTACAGGAAGATGTTCTCCCACGGCACCAGCACCTTGTCGAAGACGAAGATGGTGTCGTTCTCGTCCAGCCGGCTCGACAGCGGGTAGTCGAACGGGCTGCCCATCACATCAGCCTGCATCGCGTACGACGGCCGGCAGATCAGCTTGACGCCCGGTGAGTCCATCGGGACCGTACAGATGATCGCGTACTCCTTCTTCTTGATCGGGAGTCCGTAGTGCGCGATGAAGTTGTAGTTGGTGATGGCCGAGCCGGTCGCGACCACCTTGGCGCCGGAGACGATCACCCCGGCGTCGGTCTCCTTCTCCACCCGCATGAAGACGTCGCCGGGCTCGTCCGGCGGCAGGTTGCGATCTACCGGCGGGTTGATGATCGCGTGGTTCCAGTAGAGAACCTTCTCCTGGCTCTCCTTGTACCAGCGCTTCGCGTTCTCCTCGTACGGCGCGTAGAACTCGCTGTTGCCGCCCAGCGTCCCGAGGAAGCTGGCCTTGTAGTCCGGGCTGCGGCCCATCCAGCCCCAGGTCTGCCGGGCCCAGTTCTCGATCGCGGCCTTGTCCTGCAGCAGATCCGCCGAGCTGTGCGGGGTCCGGAAGAACGGATGGGTGAACCCGCCGTTGCCGGTGTCGGTGGGAACGGTGATCTTGTTCTCCGGGTCGTGCAAGGAGTCGTAGAGCCGCGCCACCATCCGGGCCGGGTTGCGGAACGCCGGGTGCTCGGTCACGTCCTTGACACGTTCGCCGTAGATCCAGACCTCGCGGTCGTCGCGGATGGACTCGAGGTACTCCGCGCCGGTCATCGGCCGGCTCGCGGTCGCCTCAATGGGAGCGGCCGGGACCTGGCCGACAGCCGCTGCGACAGGGGCTTCCTGAGTGGTCATGCGAACTCCTTGGTGGTTTGTCGTGCACGAGGAGAGAAGGGAGTGAACGTGGTGGCCGCGTCGAACCAGCCGCGCTCGGGGCAGTCCGCGGAACCGAACCAGTGAGCACCGGTCTCGAGCGGCCGGAGGTGGCGGAACGTGCCGCAGTGGAAGAGCAATGGGTCGACGTCGGTGATGTCCACGCTCTCGACCTCGCCGATGACGATCAGGTGGTCACCGCCGTCGTAGGTACGCCAAGGACGGCAGGAGATCGTCGCCGCCGCCCCTTCGACGAGTGGTGCTGTCGGGCCTTCGAGCCAGGTCGGCGTCTGGTCTGCCGGGCGGCCGGCGAAGTGCCAGGCCACGTGTCCTTGGTCCGCGGCGAGGATGTTGATCCCGAACGGCCGCCCGTCGAGGAACTGGCAGGCCTTCGAGGTACGGGCCAGCGTCACCTGGGCCAGCGCCGGTTCGAGCGAGACGGCCGTGAAGGCGTTCACCGTCGCGCCGTGCGGGTCACCGGTCGCGTTGCGGCAGGTCACCACGGTCACGCCGGTGGCGAAACGTCCGAACGCGTTGCGAAGTTCGCGAGGGTCCATCACCGTCACCTCCGAATCTGCTTGTACGCTGTGCGTACATTTGGTACGCTGTGCGTTCAGGCCACTGTGCGGTGCGGCATCGGAGGCTGTCAAGAGGTCGGTGGTAAGGATGAGGATCATGAGCGCGACGGCGAGAGACGGATCCGGCGATGGCCCGGCGGAGTCCGGCGAGAACGAGCGGGACTACATCCAGAGCATCGAGCGCGGATTCGCCGTACTGCTCGCCTTCGATGCCGACCTGCCGAGCGGTTCACTCGCCGAAGTCGCTGCCAGGACAGGCCTTTCACGCCCCGCGGTACGGCGAATCCTGCTCACGCTGCAACGGCTCGGCTATCTGACCAGCTCCGGCGGGCGATGGAGTCTGACCCCGCGGGTACTGACCATCGGCCAGCATTTCGCCGCCACCCACGGCGTGGTGGAGATCGCCCAGCCGCACCTCTTGCGGCTCACCGAGGCCACCCACGAGTCCGCGTCACTGGCCCAACTCGACGGCACCGATGTCGTGTACGTCGCCCGCGTCCAGGTGCGCCGGGTTATGAGCATCAGCATCGATGTCGGATCCAGAGTGCCCGCCCACGCCACCTCGATGGGGCGAGTGCTCCTCGCCTGGGCGCCGCCTTCGATCGTGGAACGAGTGGTGGAAGCCGGGCTCCATCCGCTGACCGCGAAGACCATCACCGATCCGGTGCGGCTCCGCGATTCGCTGCACGAGGTGCGGCAACGCGGGTACGCCGTGGTCGAGTCAGAGCTCGAAGAAGGATTGCTCTCCGCGGCCGTGCCGGTGCGGGATTCCGACGGAACTGTCGTCGCCGCCCTCGCCTACTCGACCTCGGTCGGCCGGCGCACGCTGGCCCAGGTGACCGGCGAAGTCGTCCCGCTCATGCTCGAAGCAGCCGACGGGATCTCGGCGGACCTGGCCGAGCATCGTGTTGCGGGCACCCGATCCATACCGCGCGACGGCTTCTTCTGACCGCGATGATTCACCACGAACTCACCCCTGGCCCCGAGGGCGCCCCGACTGTCGTCCTGTCCAACTCGCTCGGTTCGACGCTCAGCATGTGGGAGCGTCAGGTCGACGCACTGGCCGAGCACTTCTCGGTACTCCGCTACGACCTGCGCGGCCATGGGCTCTCGGTGCCCTCAACTCGTCCGGACACCATCGACGATCTAGTCGGCGATGTCATCACCTTGCTCGACACCCTCGGGCTCGGTCGGGTTCATTTCATCGGACTCTCGCTGGGCGGAATGACGGGACTCCGGCTGGCGGCGACGCATCCTGATCGCGTCGATCGGCTAGCGGTGCTCTGCACCTCGGCACATCTGCCGCCGGCAAAGGCCTGGCGCGAGCGCGCGACGGTGGTGCGCGCCGAAGGAACGGGTGCAGTCGCCGAAGCGGTCGTCCGTCGCTGGTACACGGAAGGTTTCCACGACCGTGAGCCCGAACGGATCCAAGCCGCAGTCGAAACCGTGGCCGCAACCCCAGCGGACGCCTATGCGGCATGCTGCGAGGTGATCGCGACCATGGATCTGCGAGCCGACCTGCCGTCGATCAGCACGCCGACTCTGGCCATCGCAGGCGCCGACGACCCCGCGACGCCGGTCCCCCACCTTCAGGCGATTGCCGAATCAGTGCAGGACGGTCAGCTCCTCGTCGTACCGCAGTCTGCGCATCTCGCCAACGACGAACAGCCCGAGATCATCACCGAGGCCCTCCTTGCACACCTGCGAGGTCCGTGCCTTCACCCCGCTGCGCGAGACACTGGAGATGCTGCTCTGAGCCACACCGCGCGGCGACACCAAGCCGCGCCGAGCCCCTAGCCCGACCGACGTGGATGGCAACCTGGACCAGCTGTCAACGACGTTGGCCTTGGATCACGACGGCTACTGATCAGCGTGGGTAAGACGCCGAGATCTGGTGCCACAAACACTGGTGAAGCGAAAAGGTCACACAGGCGAGAATTGGATACAGGGAGGTGCCGGATGAAGGCGATTGTGGTGACGGATCAGGCCGCGGGGACGGCCGGGATGACGCTGGTCGAGCGGCCAGAGCCGGAGGCGGCGGGGAACGATGTCCTCGTTGAGGTTCATGCGTCGGGATTCACCCCGGGTGAGCTGACATGGCCCTCGAACTGGACCGATCGCCTGGGTCGTGACCGGACGCCGTCGATCCCCGGGCATGAGCTGGCCGGGGTGGTCAGCGCTCTCGGGTATGGCACGACGGGGCTGTCGGTGGGGCAGCGGGTATTCGGCCTCACGGACTGGACTCGCGACGGCACGCTCGCAGAGTACGCAGCCGTCGAGGCACGCAACCTTGCGCCGCTGCCGGGCGACGTCGACTTCACGGTGGGCGCGAGCCTGCCGATCTCGGGCCTGACCGCGTGGCAGGGGCTGTTCGACCACGGCCGCCTCCGGGCGGGGCAGAGCGTCCTCGTGCACGGCGCGGCCGGAGGAGTGGGATCGATGGTGACGCAGCTCGCGCGGGAGGCCGGCGCCTACGTCATCGGCACCGGGCGTGCCGGCGACCGTGAGACGGCGCTCGGCTTCGGGACGCAGGAGTTCGTCGATCTCGAGAACGACGCCCTGGAAGACGTCGGCGGAGTCGATCTGGTTTTCGACGTCTTCGGCGGCGACATCGGGCAGCGGTCCGCGGGTCTGGTTCGGGCCGGCGGAACGCTGGTGACCATCGCCGGCCCGCCCGAGGCACGGCCCGCTGATGGCCTGGCGATCGACTTCGTTGTCGAATCTGATCGCCGCCAACTGGGCGAGATCGCCCGGCGGGTGCGGGACGGACGACTGCGGACGAACATCGGCCAAGTCGCGACCCTCGACGACGCTGTCGCCGCCTTCAACCCCACCGAGCGAGTCAAGGGGAAGACGGTCATCCGCGTTCGTCCGTGAGAACTCGGGGACCGCGAGCGGTCCGTCGTTTACGGGGAGGAAGACCCCTCTGGTGGCGAGCAACCTCGTCGTCAACACGAGGTTGGCACTCTCCGAGCATCCAGCGGAGATCAGGGTCGTCATCATGAGGTAGCCGCTAGTCAAGTAGGCCAGAAACGCGACGGGACCACTCGAAAGGTCCCGTTACGTTCCTCGCTCCGTGCTGTGCTCTACGCGCGCTCTTCCGTTTCCGTCCCGCTTAGCGGACGGGCCGATAGTGGCCTACGAACTCGGCTCCCCCGCTGAGCTCGACGAATCGCAGGCCGGTGATCGCGCCATTCTCGACCGTCCACCGCTGCTCGTAAGAGGCCCGGTAGCTGGGCGGCCAGAAGGAGCAGAAGTGGCCGTCGTCGTCGACGGACCACTCACCGCGGGTCGTCGACCGGCCTCGACATACGTCGTGTTTCCGTTCGGCTCGAACACCTGAGAGGCGCCGTCGTTGTACTCCAAGCGGCCCGCGGTCACTGCCACGGAGATCTGGTCACGGGCGACTCGATCGCCGTCGCCGGCATGGATGTCAGCCAGGGCTGGGATCATCATCGCTCTTGCCTCCACTGTCGATCAGCCATTCGCACCATGGGCCTGCATTCCTCCAACTTGATTTGACAAAAGTGGACGGTATCGTCCAATTATTGACTGTGATGGCAGCAGAGAGCAAGGCAACCCACGCGGGGGTCAAGACCCCACATCCACGGCCGGAGGAGTACAGATGAAGGCGTCGGTCGATGGAATGCTGGTAGCGGAGGCACCTGACGACCGCATCATCGTGGTTGAAGGCAGCCGCTACTTTCCGCCTGACGCATTGATCATCGGCGTCTTGCAGGCAAGTCCGACGCCGTACACCTGCCCGTGGAAGGGGCAGGCCCGCTATTACGACGTGCTGAGCACCACCGGGAAGTATCCCGATGCCGCCTGGTGCTACCCGGCACCCAAGCACTCGGCCATCGAGGTGGTCGGCCACGACTTCACTAGCTACGTCGCCTTCGATGCACAGCAGATCACGGTCGCGTAAGCAGTCATCGCCGCACTTCGGTCCCCGCCCGATACTGCGCGAGATGCGGAACGTCGAACGGGACAGATGATCATCGAGAGTGGCTGCACCGCCTCTCGACGTCGTACCCCGCTGACTAGCGCGGGTTACGGCCGGAGAGCGTCGAGGCGCGAACGAGATTGCGACGTTGTCGGTAAGACGGCGCGACGGATCGACACAAACAAGACGGGACAACCTCGCACGCCGGCACCGCGTACACGGCACCGAACCGACAGCTCACCGGCAGCGAACGCCGAACCACAGAGAAGGAACACGAAATTAACGACACCAAGCAGTCCACCGAAGATCTGGCGATCCTCGAGCAGCTCAACAATGACTACGTCCGCTCCGACCAGCTCAGCGATGCCAAGCGCTGCAGCGAGTTTCTTGCCGAAGACTTCATCGTGCAGACTCCGGGCGTCACCCGCAACCTTGCCGAGTTCCTCGACTACATCGCTAAGCCGCGCCCCTTCAAGGACCTCGCTGTGCACGACGTCAACATCCGCATCCTCAGTGACGTTGCTCTGATCCACGGCCGCGCCACGTACACCATGCTCGCCGATGGAGTGGACCAAGAAGCTCTGTACACGGACACGTACCAGAAGCGTGCGGGTACCTGGGTCTGCGTCTCAGCCTGCGCGATCGCTCCGGGCACCTAAACCGCCCCGGGAGGCTGCTGGTCGCGAGGCAACCCCGCCCTTGGGTAGGGACCACACCCAAGAGCAAGTCACGACCCGCAACAAGCCGAGACCGGCTGGCGGCCTCGCCTCAGACGAGAAACGCCACGACCAAGATCAGCGGAATCGACACTGGTGTAGCCGCCCACAGTGGCGGCTACACCAGTGTCGACCGCATTCCAGCAGACTGCGACCTCGTGATCTCCTCTGGCACGCCCGCCTCAGGCCGGGGCGTCCATGACCGACGTCGTCTCTGTGTGGACCTGGCTCACCGACACCTTCACGGTGCGCAGCTACGTCGACGTGCGCAACCCCGAAACCTCCAGAAACTCCGGGGTGGTTCATGACAAGAGAAAGGCACGGCTCGATGCACAACGTGGCACCGGCGATCAAACTGGCTCGGCGGGACACAACGCTCCGGCTGGCGTTCGTATCTGCGGTGGTCTCCCTGGCGGCCGCGTTTGCCGCGAACGCCGCGCCGGTCCCGCTCTACAACATCTATCGAGCTGAGGACAAGTTCACCAACGCCGGTATCTCGCTGGCGGTCGTCGCCTACTCCGTCGGCACTATCACCGCATTGTTGGTGTTGGGACGCGTGTCCAATCATGTCGGTCGCCGACGCACGGCGATCGCCAGCCTCGGTCTGCTCCTGCTGGGCTGTCTGCTGCTGCTGAACGTGCACGCCATCGGCATCCTGCTGGCCGGTCGGGTCCTGATGGGCCTCGGTGCCGGGCTCGCCAGCAGCAGCCTCACCGCCTACATCGTCGACACCGCACCCACCAGGCCGGCCTGGCTGGCCTCCGTCGCCTCCAGCCAGGGACCCATGCTCGGCCTAACCGTCGGCGCCATCGGCTCCGGCGCCCTGGTCCAATTCGGGCCCTGGCCACGCGACCTCATCTACCTGGTTTGCGCCGGCCTCCTGCTACTGTCCGCCGCACTCGTCGCGATCAGCCCTGAAACCGTAACTCCGACGCCGGGCGCTTGGCGATCACTGCTACCCGGGTTCGCGTTCCAGCGCGGGTCAGACATCTGCTCCCCGTCGCGGCCGCGGTCTTCCTGGCCACCTGGGCGACCGGTGCCTTCTACCAAGCCTTCGTGCCCGCGCTGGTCGAAGACCAACTCCACACCCACAACCCCCTCGTCCCCGGACTGGTGTTCGCCGCCTACATGGCTCCCAGCGTTCTCGGCGCTCCCCTCGGCGGCCGGTTCACACCAGCGGCGGCCCAACGCCTCGGCATGATCGCCTTCCTGGCCGGAATGATCGGCATCATCACAGCAATCGCCACCGGCACACTGGCGTTGTTCATCACCTCGACCATCGTCGCCGGCGCCGGTCAAGGCATCGCCATCAGCGCCGCCACCCGCGGCCTGCTGCACGGCAGCACCCTGGCCGACCGGGCACCGACCTTCACCGCGATCTACCTCATCTCCTACAGCGGCGCCGCCTTCCCCAGCCTCATCTCCGGCCAACTGTCCAACACCTTCTCGCTACCACAGATCACCCTCGGATACGGCGGACTTGCCCTCGTCGCCACCCTGTTCACCGTCATCGCTGCACGCAACCCGCACACCGACACGACCGGAAACAGCCAGCACGGTGGCTAATCATGGCGAAACTCACCTTCATCCAGACCTCACTCGACCCTGAGCAGGGCTCCGCCCGCGCTCGTCGACGCCCGTCGATCGCCGCGAAGATCGGCGCAACGGGCCAGACCCGGATCGGCGCCCTCTTCTCCTCGTCGCGTCGCTTGCGGCGATCGTCTGGGCCAACGTGTCCCTGCCGTCGTACGAGACGTTCTGGGAGACCCACCTGGTGGTCGGAGTCGGCGACCTACAACTGGACTTCACGCTTCACGCACTGGTGAACGACGCGCTGATGGCGATCTTCTACTTACGGTCGAGCTCGAAGTGCGTCGGGAGTCGCGATCGGGGAGCTGACGAGCTGATCCCGTGCCCTGGCGCCCGTCGCCGCCGCGATCGCGGGCCTGGTGGTGCCCGCACTCCTTTTCGTCCTCATCGCAAGGGGCTCCGGAAACGAGCGTCCGTCGGGAGTCGTGATCTCGACTCACACGCCCATCAGCCGCAACCCCGGTGGGCTCCACAACGGCCTGCGAGACACCCGTCAAGACCACTGACTTCCAAAGCAACGAGTGGCCGTGTGGGCCCTATTCCGCGATCAGGTCGAACTGGTTTCCCTCGACGTCGAGGAAGGTGATCGATTCGGTGGAGTGCCACTGGTCGCGATGGACCTCGGTTGCCCCAAGGTCACGAAGGCGGGTGGCGTCGGCATCGAGATCATCGGTGGTGACGTCAAGATGGATGTTGTTCTCAACGGTCGTTTCGGATGTGGACCGGCGAAAGTACAGCGGGATCGCAGCCAGGATCGCCGCAGATCCTGAGTCCGCTGAAGCCGCAACGTGGCAGCCCAAGGCGTGGGCCCAGAACTCGGCCACCTTGTGTGGATCTTGACAGCTGAAGGTAACTGCCCCGATGTTTGTCGTCATCCAGCTCTCCGTGATCTAACGGTTCGCCCAGGCCGGTGATTGAAGCCACGGTGCAAACAGGTCATGGGTGCCCATGACTCTCATTCGATTAGTGCCCGGGAGGCTGCATCTCTTTCGTCTCCAGTATCGGGCTCTTTGTCACTTCAGCCGGTGCGGCCGAGATGGACGACTTCGTCCAATACGGGGTAGCGTCATCAACCGCTAGGCGCGCCGTCGGGTGTGCGCCCCGTCCCGGCATCGAGGAGCAGCGTTGACTCACGAGGTCACTATCATCGGTTCGACCATCAGTACGCCGCGGTTGCGGCTGCGTCCGTGGCATCACGATGACGCAGCCGGCGCGCTCGACATCTACGGTAGCCCGGAGGTCTCCCGGTGGCTGACCCCGGCGATGGATCGCGTCAACGACCTCGACCAGATGTGCGCTGTGATCACCGGATGGATCGCCGCACCTCTGGGATCCGAAGGGCGCCCAAGTGGCCGGTGGGTGATCGAAGAGACTGAGAGCGGACGCGTCGCAGGCTCGGGCCAGATTCTTCCGCTGCCGCCGGAGGGCGACGACCTGGAGTTGGGCTACCAGCTCGCTCCATGGGCGTGGGGGCGGGGGTTGGCGGCCGAAGTGGGGCACGCCCTGGCCCACTATGCCTTCAGCAACGGCGAGGAAGAGGTCTTCGCCGTCGTACGGCCCAATAACGAACGCGGCACACACGCCGCCCGCCGTATCGGGATGGAATGGGTCGGGGAAACGGACAAGTACTACGACCTTCGCCTTCAGGTCTTCCGGCTCCGCAAGGGCGACTTGGACACCTCCACGCTCGAGCCAGGCCCCGTCGAACGCTGATCCTGATCAGGTCCTCATGCCCACGCGGGCGCGATGCCCATCAGGCCAGGCTCCAACCCAGCCGAACCGTTAAGTGGACTCTATAGTCCTGACGCGTGCAGGATGCATGGGCGGCGCCGGCTGGCCTTAGGGAGGAACAGATGAGGACACACTTCGCGGAAATCTTGGCCCGCGAGAGCGCTTGTCTGGCTGGAGTCACTGACGGGGCGAAGCTGGCCGGTTGGCGACGTCGGGTGGTCGAGGAACTCATGACGCCGCGCTCGCCGTACGCGCTGGCACTGCGGCGGACCGGTGATGTGCCCGAACGAGCCGACTTCCTCGGTCGGTGGCGGGGACTCATCGAGGAGGCAGTCGATCGCTTACTGCAGGCCGACGCGACACTCTGCACCACCCGTTCTGCGACACAGGCAACGAGCAACGGCAACGACGTCGACCCCCACAAGACCGCGGTTCTGATCCTCGCCGCGCTTCATGGCGGCAGCACCCTGAGCCAGATTGCGCAAGACCCTCGGCCCCTCAACGCCGCGCTCGACATCGCGCTCGCGCCCCTTGGGGCGACAGAGGACGTCAACAGCGGTGACACCACAACGGAACGAGTCAATCAGTAACATGGGTCCGTGATGACGACCGCCGACTCGCACAATGGCAGACGCCTGACGGCGCGCGGTGCAAAGACGCGGGCCAGAATCGTCGGCGCAGCAGCCGACCTCATGTACATCCAAGGAGTCGGAGCTACCACGCTGGATGACGTGCTCGCGGCGAGTGGTGTGAGCAAGTCACAGCTCTACCACCACTTCGACGGTAAAGAGGCACTCGTGCGCGCCGTCGTCGACCATGTGGGCCAACGCGTCATTGAGCGCGAGCGCGACGCACTCGGCCACGTATCGACGTTCCGGGGCTTGCGACGCTGGCGGGACGCGTTGGTCCAGAACAACGCGCTCCGGCATGGCGCCTACGGGTGCGCGCTCGGCTCACTGGCCTCTGAGGTTTCCGATCACGACGCTCTCGCACGCCAAGCCCTGGCCGGGTTGTTCAGCGAGTGGCAGGGACTCCTGGCAGGTGTGTTGCAGAGGCTTCAAGACGGTGGTGCCCTTCCGCCCGACGTCTCGATCGACCAGCTCGCAACCGGGCTCATGGCCGCCCTCCAGGGTGGCTACCTGCTGTCTCAGACCGCGCGGAACGTCACCCCGATGGCAACCTCGATCGATATGGCGCTTGCGCACATCGAGAGCTTGTCTGAACGATCCATCTGATCTCCGGTCGCCTCGGCGGTTCCGGGGTCGCCGTACATCTCGAACGCCGCGCTGGGCATCTTCGGCAGACCGGGACCGCAGGATGAGGGTCGAGGTGACGATGCGCTCAGGCTCGATGGTGACGTGCAAGTCGTCCATAGCGTCAGCGCCCGCTGGTCGTGTCTCGGGCGGTGCGAGTGGCGATGAAAGACGAGCGGTTGATGTCGACGGCATCGTTCCATTCGGGGTGGTCTTGGACGTAGTCAGCAACAAAGCCGCAGTAAATACCGGTCTTGGTCTGACTCTGGCTCAGGTCTTCTAGCGCATAGCGCGTCAGGGCCGAAGCGACGCCTCGATGCCGTTGGTCTTGGTCCACGTAGGAGTGCGTGAGCGAGACCCGCCCGCCGGTCGTCTCGTAAGCCAGGTTACCGACGACCTGGCCATCGATCAGTGCCTCGTAGAGGCGGGTGGTCTCGTCCTTGCGCACCTCGACGGCGGCCGGTGATGGCTTCATGCTCTCTTCTCGCCTCTTTCGTCTCTAGTCGGTTGGTCTAGCCAGCACCCGCGAGGGTGGTGCGTGCGGACTATCCAGTCCAAACTTACGGCACCCAGTGGTGCAGCGCGAACACTCCCACGCCATACTTGGACTGCAGGGTCCGAAGCGGGCACTGCCCGATCGCAAGCCGGAGATACACGTTGAGGGAGTGGGCCGATGAGCAGTGAAGAACAGGCAGCGCCTGCCGAAGACCTGATTGACAACACCAGCCAAGGCCGCTTCGAGCTCTACCGAGACGGCGAGCTGGTCGGCTGGCTCTACTACACCCATCTGAGGCCCAACCGGTACGCCCTCCAGCACACCGAAGTCGAGTCGAGTCATCAACACCAGGGCGTGGCGGGCGCGATGGCGCGTCGAGTGCTCGATGAGATCCGCTCCCGCGAGGGCACGATCACCGCAATCTGCCCCTTTGTGGTCGACTACCTCTCGCGAACGACCACCTATGCCGATCTGATCGACGCCCGACACCCGGGCTACTCCGATCGTGCTGCTGCCGAGTCGGCGGCGCGCGCGAAGGCTCGTGGCTGAGCCCAAGCCGCACGCTCAGGAGATCTTGCCTACTCATCCAGTTCTTCCCCCAGGTCATGCGTCCCCCGACCGCCTCCCCGGGACTGCCGATTCGGCGATGACCCGTCGGAGCTGTCTCGCTCAGTTCGGGAGTGTGGCTGTGAGGCGGACCTGGCTGTCCTGGGTGAGCTGTATCTGGGCGACTTGTGCCACCGCGATGTCGAGCCGGTACCCGGTAGTGCCGGAGCGGTCTTTCAACTGGCAGGCGCCGACGGTGCGCAGTGCGCCGCCGCGATCCCGTACGTGGATCTCGTACCGGCCGTCCGTCGGTGCGGCCGAGATACTGACCAGCAGCCACAACGGACTTCCCTGATAGAGGAAGACCGTGCCGGACTGCTCGCCCGCCGGGGTGGTCAGCCGCGCGGCCTGGAGGTAGCGACCGTTGGCGATCGACAGTGTCTGCAGGTACTGGTCGGCGAGCGCGCGGTCCGTTTCTCCCTGCTGATAGACGACCGTGGCGCTTCCTCCGGAGACGAGCAGCAGGGCGGCCGCCATTCCACCGACGGCGACCAGCCGCGGCCTGTTCCCGCGGCAAGCGTCGGAGCGCAGTCCGTATCTGGTCGGTGTCGGCGACCTGTTCGATCTGCCGGTCGTCCGACGCCTCACCGGCCGTCAGCACCGCCAGCAGAACATCTGGGTCGTACGGCCGATCGCGACGCAGCCGGACCGTATCGATCGCCGCACTGCGAGCGATGAGGCGGACCTGAGCTGTCGCCCGGCCACCTGCGGATCGAGGCTCCGGCTGGCCGGGGAACGACGGTGTCCGTGGGAGCAGTCACACCGGGTTTGCTACCTGCGCAAGCACGCAGATGCGCAAGTAGAACAGCAGACCAAGGTGTGAGAATGCATTCCTCGGTCGCCGAGAGGGCACGTTCGTGTGCACTACTCTGCGGCTGACAATCATGTGACAGGGCTGCTCGCCCAGGCACTGTTCCACGCCGACCACATCGACCGCGATCTTCCTGATCAGCCTCATGTGACACCTCAGCGGCGTCGCGAGCGTAGCCTTGCCGCGAACCTCTCCTCTCCCCGATCTGGACTCACGGCGACCCTTGTCGTCGGCAGGCGCACGGGAGGAAGGTGGGGGCTAAGCGACCCTGAGGAGTCCAAGTGAGTACGCACACCGAGCCACTCGATCACGAGCACTTGCCGGACGACGGCTGCGAGACAGTGCTCCATGGCGACCACGTGGACCATGTCCACGACGGCGAGCAGCATGCGGAGACCAAGGCGCACGCCGGCCACGGTGATCCGCACAGCGAAGGGGACGGCTGCGAGACGGTACAGCACGAGGATCATGTCGACCACCTGCATGACGGTCATCGGCACTACCAGCACGGCGACCACGTGCACGAGCACTGACAGGCTGCGCACTCGAGGTCTCGCAGTCCGATATGGCGCCATCAGCATCAATCCCGTCCGCGAGGTCGACAGGATCGAGCATGACGCCAAGAAGCTGCCGCGAGCGCTCAGTGGCGACGAGGTACGGCTGCTCCCTAAGCAGCTGGCAACTGACGAACGCGCCGTGGACTCTGATCTCCCCGACTTGGTCACGTTCATGCTCAGCACCGGCGTGCGGATCGGCGGAAGTGGCCGGTCACGTACTGTCACCGCGTGTCTTGGCACCTGGCTTGCCGCCACCAGGCATCACGAGTTCAGGCGGCGACGAGCAAACCAGTCGCGTACATGACCAGCAGACCTGCCGACACCCCACCGGCCACCGTCGGATCGAGCAGTTTCCCGGTGCGGGAGCGAAGGCTGGGCGCGATCTGGATGATCACCTGGATGATGGCGCCGACTCCGACGCCGAACAGTGCCGATGCAAGAGCGGCGTCGTTGACGGAAGCGCCGAGCGCCGCGCCGAGGACCGCTGGTCCCCCGGCCAGCAGTCCGAGACCGAGGAGCCGGATCAGCGACGGTCGTTGGTGGGCCAGCGGTGCCACGATGGCCAGCCCTTCCGTGGTGTTGTGCAGGGCGAAGCCGACCACCAGCGCGGCGCCGAGCGCCAACTCGCCGACGGCGTAGGCCGATCCGATGGCCAGTCCCTCACCGAGGTTGTGCAATCCGATGCCGATGGCAATCATCAAGGCCAGCCGGCCGCCGTCCGGGTCAGCACCGGTCTGCTCCGATCCTCGGCTCTTGAGGAGTCGGTCGACCGCCGTCAGTGCCAGGAAGGCCAATCCGGCGCCGAGGATGACCAGGAGCGGTCCGCCGAAAGCGCCTCCGGATGCGGCCGCGAGGTCAAGCCCTTCGATGGTCGCGTCGATGGCGAGGAAGGCGAGTAACCCGACTGTCAGAGCCATCAACCCGCGGATCACGCGCCGCCGGGCTCTTCGCAGTACGGGCAGGAAGACCATCCCGAGAGCGACCGGGATGATGCCCACGTAGGTGCCGAGCAGCGCCATCAGGGCCAGGAGCCGGGTGCCCGCCGTGGGTGACTCGACGGCGGCCGGGATCTCGTGCTCGATGACGGCACCAGTCGAGGTCAGCATCGACAGCGTGTAGGGCTGGCCCTCGGACCAGGGATAGTCCACGCGCACGATCTCCTTGTCGAGCCGCCCCAACGGCTCGGTGGCACCGGTGAAGCCGGCGTACACGTCGTTCACGGCGATCTGCGCGACCTGCACCGGATCAGGGCCCGTGTTGCGGAGCGTGAGTTCGATCATGCCGGGCGACAGGATGACCCGCTCCACCGCCAGTTCCTCGACCGGCGGGCCGGTCCGCTCGGGCAGACTGCGGCTGCCGAGGACGGCGAGCGCGGTCAGCGCGATCGCCACCACGACCACAGCGGCGATCGCGATGGCCGCGACCGGCGCACGTCCACGAAGGCCCGGAGAGGTCATTCGGTCACCTCGAAAAAGCCCATCCAGCCGAGATCGGCGAACTCGCTCTTGTGCGCGTGGAACATGTACTTGCCCGGGTACGGGAACCGCAACTCGCAGATCCCGCGCTGGCCCTGAGCCTGGACGACGGTATCGGTGTACTCCGACGGCTCGAGCCGGGTGCCGGTCGGGAAGTAGTCGAAGAAGTTCCCGTGCAGGTGGAAGCTGTTGATCGGGTCGTACTCCAGGATGTTGGCCAGGTAGATCCGGACCAGCTGACCGCGCTGCACCTGGACCGGCTCGTGCATGTAGTGGAACGGGATCCCGTTGACCGCGTAGAGCTGGTTGCCCTGAGCATCGAAAGTGGTGTTGTAGCCGTTCATCACCATCACCAGCTCGTCCGCCTTCGGCCGGCCCTGCGGTGGGTCGATGATGAAGGTGCCGTACAGGCCGCGCGCGATGTGCTCGGCCAGCGGACCCACGTGGCAGTGGTACAGGTGGATCCCGAACGGCTCCGCGTCGAACTCGTAGACGAACTCGCCGCCCGGCTCGATCACACCGCGGCCCACGCCCGGTACGCCGTCCATCTCCGCGGGGTGGATGCCGTGGAAGTGCATCGTGTGCGGATGGGCGGATCCGTTGACGAATCGCACCCGCAGCCGGTCTCCCGCCTTGCAACGCAGGGTTGGTCCGGGCACTCTGCCGTTGAACGTCCAGCTGGGGAACCGTACGCCGGGAGCGACCTCGATCTCGCGGTCGGCCGCGACGATCTCCCACTCCCGCAGGGTTCGGCCGTTGGGCAGCTTCGAGGTCTTGCCGTAGTCGAAGCTCCGGAGGATCTCGGTCGGGTTGAACCCGTTCGCCGCGTGGTCGACCGTGCCGCGGAAAGTCGGCCCGTTCACTCCGCCACCGTGCGCGGCATGGGCGCCATGACCCACAGGTGGCATCGGGTCAGCGTGTGCCTGTCCACCGGGGATCGCGCCGAGGGCGACCCCCGCCCCACCGAGCAGGAAGCCCCTGCGGGACGCCCCGGACATCAGGCGACCTCACCGTGGACCACGTCGGCGAGCATCGGCGCGAGGGCGTGCCGCGTGGCGCCGACCTTCACCCACACCGGTCCACCGAACGGCTCGCGGTTCATCACCTCGAGCACGGCACCCGGGGTGATCCCACGCTCGGCCAGGTAGCGCAGCGCCTCGCTGTCGTCATCGGCGACCCGTTCCACCCGGAACCGGCTGCCGGCCGGGACGCCGCCCAGCGGCGCTGCCCAGGACTCCACATGGCGGCCGTTACGCGGCGGGATCGGGTCACCGTGGGGATCGCGGGTCGGATGTCCGAGCAAGCCGTCGATCCGGTCCTCCAGCCGCTCACTGATCGCATGTTCCAGTACGTCGGCCTCCTCGTGGACCTCGTCCCAGCTCAGGCCCAGCACTTGGACCAGGAACGTCTCGACCAGCCGATGCCGACGGGTCACTCCCCGGGCGTGCCGCTCGCCGTGCTCCGTCAGCCTGATCTCGTGACCCGCCGACCTGGTGATCAGTTGGCCGGCCTCGAGCCGCTTCAACATCGCCGAGACCGTCGGCGGTGCAACCCGAAGCTGCTCCGCGAGCGCGGACGTCGTCACCGGCAGCTTCCGACCGGCCAGCTTGAAGATCGTCCGCAGGCAGTCCTCCACCGCCTCGGTATGAGAGATCTCGCAGCAGGGACTCGACTGACCTGATTGAGGCATCACAACCAGAGATTAGCCTTGTCTAATGAGCCTGACCAGACCGAGCTAAGTCAACGGTCCGTCAGGGGTCGCAGGTGTCAGCCGCCCCAGACCTGGGACGAAGCGGCCGGTGGCGGCGGCGTACTGCTGGTAGGAAGCGCTTGGCCGGCGTCGGGGTAGAGCAGGGCGAGCAGGCCGAGGCCGACGATCGCGCCAAAGCGTTGGCCGACAAATGAAGCCTCGCTCAGCGAACTCTTCCGTGGCGGCAGCCAGGAGGCGTCGGGTTTCGCGGCGGGCCGACGAGGGCAGGCCGCGACCGCCTGCTGAGGCTAGGTCAGCCCGAGTGCTCTAGGCCGGTGGGTGGCGGGATTGGTTTTGGGGGCGGGTGTTGGTCAGGCCGTCGGCGATGGTGGTGAGCAGGGTGAGGGCGGCGTCGAGGTGGGTGTCGTCGTGGCCGGCGGCTTTGCTGACGGCGGTTGCCCACTCGTGTCGCACGAGGGCGTAGTTGCTGCGACCGTGTTCGGTCGGGCTGACGGTCACGCCGCGGCCGTCGACCTGGTTGGCTTGACGCTGAATGAGGCCCTTTTGCTCGAGACCGCGCAGCGTCGCGGAGAGGTTTGTGCGCTGGAGTCCTGTGGCGGTGGCGATCTGGCTGGGGGCGGCGGGATCGCCTTGGAGGAGGTAGCGCATCACCATGCCTTCGGACTGGGTCAAGCCGACGGCCTGCGTGTCGGTGTAGCCGCGGTACTGGAGCTCCCGGCTGATGATCAGCGCCAGATCGGCGAGGTCGGCCCAGCTCTCCTCGGCGGCTGATCGGCGCGCCTGCCGGGGGCTGCGTCGCGGCGATGGGTTCTTCGTCACACCGCCAGCATAGATGATTGTCGGCTCATAGTTATGCAGGCATACTGATGTCTTAATAGTTATGTCTTCATAATCAATTGGAGAAGCAAATGGCCGTCACTCTTTCCGCGCGGCGGGCCGGGCCGACCTCGCCGCGTGCGGTTGCGCAGTCCGGTGGGCTTCACCCGGTAGGTGTGTTCTTCCTGCTCGCCGGCGCGTTCCTGCCGATCATGGATTTCTTCATCACCAACGTCGCGCTGCCGAGCATCGACGCCTCGCTGCACGCCTCGGCGTCCGAGCTGGAGTTGGTGATCACCGGGTACGGCGTCGCCTACGCCGCCTTGCTGGTCCTGGGTGGCCGGCTGGGTGACCGCTTAGGTCGCCACCGCGTCTTCCTGGGCGCGCTCGTCGGCTTCGTCGTGGCCTCGGCGGTGTGTGGCTTCGCCCCGACCGTCGGTGTCCTGATCGCCGCCCGCATCGTGCAGGGTGCGACCGCGGCGCTGCTCGTCCCGCAGGTGCTCGCGACCTTCCACCACACGCTCGAGCACGAGCGCAAGGCGCGTGCCCTGGCCCTGTACGGCGCGACGTCCGGCATCGCCGCCGTCGTCGGGCAGTTGGTGGGCGGTCTGCTGGTCGGCGCCGACATCGCCGGCATGTCCTGGCGACCGATCTTCCTGGTCAACGTGCCCATCGGCGTGGTGGTGCTGCTAGTGGCGGCCCGGATCGTGCCCAACACTCGCTCGGACCACCCGGTCGGCATCGATCTGCCTGGCACCGTGCTGTTCGCCGCGACCCTCACGGCCGTGCTGGTCCCGCTCACCGAAGGCCACTCACTGGGCTGGCCGTGGTGGACCTGGGCCATGATCGCGCTCGCGGTCGTGCTTGGCACCGTCACCTTTGTGTTGGAGCGGCGCGCCGAGCGGCTCGGTGAGATCCCGCTGCTGCCGCCGTCGCTGCTGCGCCTGCCGTCGATGTCCCGCGGGCTGGTGATGGTGTTCGCGTTCAGCATTGGTTTCGGCGCGTTCATGTTCGTCTTCGCCCTGACCGTCCAGGATGGTCTGCACGCCGACGCTCTCCATGGCGGTCTGGCGATCTTGCCGATGGCGGTGCTGTTCTTCCTCGGCTCTGTGTTCGCACCACGGGTGATCGGCCGCTTCGGCCGGGCCGCGCTGTCGGGTGGCGCGGTCATCCAGCTCGCCGGCCTCGCCTCGCTCGTTGTCGTTGTCGTCAACGGCTGGCCACACGTCAGTCTCTGGGCCATGGCTGCCCCGCTCGCCCTGGCCGGTGCCGGACAGTCGATGCTGTTCGCCGGGCTGTTCCGCAGTGTGCTTGCCGATGTCCCGACCCATCTCGGCGGCGTCGGCAGCGGCGTACTGATCACCCTGCAACAAAGCGGCCTCGCGCTCGGGGTGGCCACGCTCGGCACCCTCTACCTCACCCGGGCAGAGCACAGCACGGCCCACGCCTTCGCCACCGTCGAAACCGTGCAGATGGGCATCATCGCCCTGCTCGCCATCGGCGTCGCCGCGCTGCCGCGCTTCACCGCCGCCGCCGACGCGCCACTGCTCGACGCCTGAGAGGTCAGCATGACCACCAATCCACACCTCGTCATCACGCCGGAGATCGGTCTGGACACCGTCGCCGAGTTGGCCGCGCCGCTGCGGGTGGACTCGATCCGCTCCAGTACCGCCGCCGGATCGGGGGCCATCGCCGAGCTGGGCGGCCGTCGAAGACCCCCCGGCAAGTCGATGACCCAGCCGGTGGACTCGGCCCGGATGACAACTGACTCGTCCGGCGGGTGAAGGTCCGTTAGGTCGCGGATTGCGAACATGCCGCTCCCCTGACGTTGCTAACCCGGGGTCGCACAAGTTCACTCAAGATGGGTCGTCACAGCTTCAGTCTGTCCGACTTGCGTCGCTGCCGCGAACACGTCAGAAGACAACCCTTCGCACGTCGGCCGGGTCATTGACCTGCGGATCCATGCGATGCTTTCGAGGTGCCGAGGCTGGTACTGGTCGATTTGGCCGTGGTCTCACAGCGGTATCGGGTGGTTCTGGCAGTGCAGGCGGGCGCGACAAGTGACGGGGAGACGATGTCTCGATGAGCAGTCGGACGAGCGGACTGGCAGCACTGCTCGAAACTGAAGCTGCACGGTTCACACTCCAACTTCCGGACGACACGGCCGCAGCGGGCGTCGTCGAACTTGAGTCGCTGCGCGAACGTAAACCCCTCGGCGTCGGCATCTACGTCAAGCACCTGGCGACCGGCGAGGAGGCCGCAGTCCGACCCGATGTCGTCTTCGAGACCCAAAGCGTCATCAAGCTAGCCCTCGCAATCCGGTCCTACCAGCTCGCTGATGACGGGCAACTGGACCTCGACGAACGGATCCGCGTGACGAGGGCCGACTTCCGTGGCGGCTCAGGCCTTTTCCGGTACTTCCAGGAAGGCCTCGAGCCGACAGTACGAGACCTCCTGACTGCGATGATCGTCGTCAGCGACAACAGCGCGACCGATCTGCTGCTCGCCAGGATCGGGGGCGTCACCGCTCTCAACGCCTGGCTGGCCGCGTCCGGCTACCCGCAGACGCGCATGGCGCAGAGCATCCTCGATGCCGATCGCCTCCCCTACGTACTCGCAGATGCGCGTCACGTGTCGCTCACGAGCACCCAGGTCTACGCGTTGCGAAACCGCGCTCCGGAGTGGGCCGGGATGACGCAGGAGTGGCTGGAATCGATCGAGCAGGAGGTCGCGTCGCTTGCAGCGCGATCACTCGACGAGGTCCGCGCCCTGGCTCGTGAGCGCAGCCTGCCGCTCTGCTTCGGACAGATGACGCCGCGGGAAGCCGGCCGCATGCTGGAGTCGATCGAGTGCGCGACCGCAGTATCAGGCAAGAGCAGTGCGGAATTGCGGGCTTCGCTTCTACGACAGCAGCTAGGCGAGCGACGCCTGCCAAGTCTCGTCGGCCATCCGGTCGGCCATAAGACCGGCGACAACCCACCGTGGGACGCCAACGACGTCGGCATCGTCTACTCGCCCTCAGGCCCCATCGTCGTCGCTGTGTTCGCGAACGATCTCGGTGGCAGCTACGAGGAGGAAGAAGATCTGATCGGCCGGATCGGACGCGTGATCGTCGACCACTTCGAGCGCGCCAGCTGACCCGCTACGCAGGCCGTCGCCGACGCTCTGACCGCAGGTCATTGACATTGCCTCCCGACAGAAGTGTTGCCGTCGGCATCTACTTTGGCACGTCGGGCGCGGTCGCTCTGCCGTTCGGGCGCGTGGTCGCCGCTCGGCCCCATCGCCTTCTAGGCGCACTAGGTGAGCTTGCCGGGGACGTACCGGACCTCGCAGTACCCAGGCCGGGGTGGGTCCCCACAACCGACGACTTTGCTGTCGAGGTCGGAGGCGAGCCCGGTGGGTCCGAGTGAGGTTTGGCTGAAAGGCGACACCTGGGTTTCTCGACCTGCTGGGATGCGGGCGACGCCGGCGGTTAGCGGCCTGCAGTTTGGCGGCGGGCTACAGTCGGCGTAGCGCGGCTCGCCGCTTGTCCACAGCCCATTTGAACACCTCCATCCGTCTGTGTTGCATGCAGCGCTCGGGCGACGCGGACTTGCCGATGGTTGCGAACATCACGATGCACCGATCAGGCCGTTTGCGAGGGCGAACAGGACCAGCTCGGCGCGGGTGTCGAGCCTGAGCTTCCGCATGACGTGTGCGCGGTGCGTATCGACCGTTCGCCGCGAGATGTAGAGCTTCTGGCTGATCTCCTGGTTCGTGTAACCGAGCGCGAGCAGATGGAGAACCTCGCGCTCACGATCGCTGATCGGTTCAAGCGCCGGCTGCCCGTCCGCAACGACGAGTTGCGCTCCCAGCTCGGGATCGACGTAGCGTTCGCCGGCCGCGACCTGGCGGATCGCCTCGATCAACTCGGTGTCAGACGCTCGCTTGGGCACATAACCGCGCGCACCGGCGGTGATCGCCTGCCGTACCGACGTCGGCTGGGTGTGCGACGAAACGACCAAGACCTTCGCCGCCGGGGACACTCTCAGCAGGTCCGGAATGATGTCGGCGCCATTCCTGCGTGGCAGGACCAGATCGAGCAGGACCACGTCGGGCTGCAATGCACGTGTCTTGATGACCGACTGCTCGGCGGTTCCGGCCTCGCCGACCGGCACGATCCCGTCTTCGCGCTCCAGCCGCAGACGCAGCCCCGAACGGAAGAGCTGGTGGTCGTCGACGAGGAGGACGCGGATCATCGGTCGGCCCCGTTGAGGACAAGTACGGCGCGCGTTCCGCCGCTGGCTCGCGGCTTGAGCTCCAGCTCGCCTCCGAACCGGGCAACCAGGCGACGGGACAAGGCGAAGCCCAAGTGACCACCGGTCGCGTAACGGTCGGTGCACCCGAGCCCGACGCCGTCGTCATCGACGACGAGCACATGCCGATCCCCGCGAGCAATCGCCGAGACAAAGATGCGCCCTGCGCCCGCGGCGACGGCGTTCGCCAACAGGTTCCGGAGCACGATACGAAGGGCAGCCGGCGAGATCGGGAACTCGCCGGTCACTGTTGTGATGACCTCAGCGGGAATAGCTCCGAGGTCGGCGACGGCCTCTCGCACGCAGTCGGCTCCCTGTGCTGCGCCACCATCAGCTCGATCGGCGCGCGTCGCCGCCAGGATCGAGTCGACGATCTCCAGCGCCCGCATCAGGACCTTGCGCGGTTCATCGCTCGTCAGGACGGACAGCAGCGAAGACTTCACGTCGTGCGCAACGAGTGCCGCGAAATCCTCGAGGGCCTCGTTCTTTCGAGCAAGCCGGGCGGCATGCTCGGCAAGCTGCTGCGCAGTCAAGCGGTCGTGCACCCCATGCCGTCCGGCGAGCCTGACGTCGCGGCCCTCGCGAGAGTCCAGGTAGTAGCCCTCCGTGCCGCCTTTCGCAGTTGTCGTGCTCATGACATGGGTTCCTCATTCATTTCTGGAGCGACCCGGGCGGTGCGCTGATGTGGCTACCCTCATGCCGATCGAGGCGCGTCGTCCCCGGGACAGCCCCGGGGCGACTCCCCGGGTTGGCCCGGGGACGTGCTCCAGGGGCCAGCTCGTTGCCGCGAGTTGACCATCGCTCGAGAGGTCATCAGCGGATCGCGGCGACGGCGTCAGCGGAGGCCCTTGCGTGAGGTGATGCCCAACTTGGCAAAGACGTTGCCCAGGTGCCACTCGACGGTGCGGGGACTGATGAACAACTGGCTGCCGATCTCCTGGTTGGTGCATCCGCTCCGGGCCAGCTTGGCGATCTGCGCCTCCTGGGCGGTGAGATCGGCGAGGGTGTCGACCGTGCGCTTGCGAACGGTTTCCCCGGTTGCCAGCAACTCTCGGCGGGCGCGGTCCGCGAACCCTTCCATACCCATCGCAGTCAGCATCTCGTAGGCGACGCGAAGCTGGTCGCGCGCATCGGTACGGCGCTCCTCGCGCCGTAGCCATTCGCCGTAGACCAGATGCGCGCGGGCCAGATCCACACGCATGCGGGTGCGGTCGAGCCGTTCGATCGCCTCCTGGTACAGACGATCAGCGGTCTCGCCGTCGCTCACCAGTGCCCGTGAACGCGCCTCGACCCCGAGCGCCCAATCGGTGCCGGTGGCAGTGGTGGCCTCCGACAGCCGCCGCAAGGCGTCGGTGGCGCGCTCGGGCAACCCGCAGCGGGTGGCGGCCTCGACCAGCTCGACCAGACCCCAATTCACTGAGGCGCTCACGTCAGCGAGGTATGCGCAGGCTGTTTCGGCTGCTGCCATCGCATTCGCGTAGTGGCCAAGACCGTTATCGTGTACTGAGGTCGCCCAATCAGTGAGGCCGATCCCGATACCCTCGCCGCGTTGCATGGCTTCGTCCTTGGTGGCGGTGGCCAGGTCGGAGATCCCGCCTTCGCGGCCTCGCAGCGCAGCGAGACACACATCACCGTAGGGCGTCATGCGGGTTCCCGTTGCCTCCGTGACGACCTGCATTTCCTCGATGAGGGAGGCCGCGGCGGCCAGCTCACCGGCGAACAGGAGCAGGTAGATGCGTTGGGTCAAGGCGAGGGGAAGCTCGCTGAGCGCGCCGGCGTCGCGGGTGAGATGTAGGTGCCGGCCGGATAGCGTGTCCCACCGGGCGTCGTCCCACAGATCGACAGCAGCGATATTGGCCAGCCACAGCCACCGAAGATCCTCCGCCGGCGACGTCTCCCGGTCGAAGACGCTCAGCGCGCGCCGGAGTAGGGGCAATCCTGCCGCGTATCCTTCGCTGTACTTCGCGGCCAGGCCGTCCAGGAGGAGATCCGGCGCGCGTGGCGGGTGCGAGGGCCGTGGCGCCGCTCGCGCTGCCGCTGCCACGTCCTGCGGCGTTCCGCCGGGACTGGCCAGGCGGCCGGCGAACAGCGCGGCATTCAACGCATCCAGGTAGGTTTCGCACGCAAGGCCGGCATCGATGGGCTCGAGCCGTTTGGCGGCCCTCATCAGCAGTTGCGGGGCATCGCTGCCTCGGTTTGCCGCGAAGGCTAGCTGAGCACGGAGGAGATCGACGCGAGCACGCTGGACGTCGTCGAGCGGTGCGGCCTCGGCCATTCCCAGTAGCTGCCCCGCCGCCTCGAACGCGCCGGCCTGGACCTTCGCCTGGGCCGCGGCCAGCCTCCGTTCACCCCTCTGGGCCAGGTCCGGTGTCAGCACCGCTGCGCGCTCGAGGAATGCGGCCGCCGCGGCCAGTCCACCACGCGACTGCGCCCGGCCGGCCGACCGTTCCAGCTCGTCGGCCACCTCAACATCCGGCCCCACCGCGGCGTGGGCGCGATGCCAGGCCCGCCGGTCCGGGTCAGCCTCAGGATCGGTCGCCTCGGCCAGAACGCGATGCGCTTCCCGCCGCTCGTCGGCCGACGCCGCCTGGTAGACCGCGGAGCGGACCAAGGGATGAGCGAAGTGGACCCGCGCCCCGAGCTCGACCAGTCCAGCAGCCTGAGCAGGTACGGCGGCCTCGGCCGGGATCCCCTGCAGTTCACCCGCGCGCCACAACAAGGTCATGGAGCCGGTCGGATCGGCCGCGGCGGTCAGCAGCAACCGCTGGGTCTCGGCAGGCAGCGACTCGAACTGCCGGTGAAAACTGTCCTCGATCCGGCTGGCCAGTGGCCGCGAGTCGGGAAGCCAGAACCCGCCGGCCAACTGGGCAGGCCCCAGACCGCGGGGCAGCTGCAGCAAAGCGAGCGGGTTACCGTGCGTCTCCGCGACGATCCGGTCCCGTACCTCCGCGTCCAGCCGCCCACCGACCGCCGACGCCAGCAGAGTGCCCGCTTCGGCACTACGCAGCCCGGTCACGGTCAGTCCGGGCAGGCCGGCCAGCTCAGGGTCGCCACCGGGACCGCGGACGGCGAAGATCAAGGCGATCGGCTCGGCCAGCAACCGCCGCGCCGTAAACACCAGACACTGCACCGAGGCGCGGTCGAGCCACTGCGCGTCGTCGACCACACAGGCCAGCGGCTGGTCCTCCGCTGTCGCGGCCAGCAGGTTCAGCACGGCCAGGCCGACCAGGAAACGATCCGGTGCCGGCCCTTCCCGGATCCCGAATGCGACGGCTAACGCGTTACGCTGCGGCCTCGGCAGCTGTTCCATCCGGTGGCCGAGCAACGGCAGGCACAACTGGTGCAGCCCGGCGTACGCGAGCTCCAGTTCCGACTCGACGCCCCACGCCCGGACCACCCGCACGTCCGACGCCGAAGCCCGGCCCACCGCATAATCCAGCACCACCGTCTTGCCGATCCCGGGCTCGCCGCGCACGACCAGCACCGCACTGTTGCCCGCCCGCGCCCGGTCCAGCACCCGATCCACTGCCCCGCGCTCGACGCGCCGGTCTAGAAGCCCCGTTCCGGGACCACCGCTGGAGACGCCCATAATCGATGTCCTGCCGCTCAAATGGCATGTCTCGCCACTATGAACAGCCTAGGCCACCGAACATCGGGATCGTGACCGGCGCACTCGCAACTCGGCCCGAACGAGCCACGGGGCCTAACCACGGGCGCAGACCATGCGGCAGCGTTGCGAGTCGCTGTGTGACATGGGCGAGGAAGGCTTCGTCGTCGCGCGCCTGCATGGCCGGCGCTTAAGCGTTCGACAAAGACCTCAGTCCCCTCCACCTGCTGCTCCGACCGAACGGTGCTGATCGTCGGGGACGACGGACGCAGCGGCTATTGATCGTCGGGCTCGGTCGGTTTGCCTTCTTTTGCGGGGTGTTCCACCAGGGCAACGACTCGACTCGCCATGAACCGTGCTGTGCGGACTACGGCGCCACTACGGGTCAGCTCGGTGACCTCGACCAAGCCACGTCGTACCGCAGTCTCTACTCGACGTCCGGCCTTGGTCGCCACCACCTCGTAAGTGCGGGTGGCATCTCCGACATCGACGACGATCTCGACTCGATCACCCTTCATCGGAGCCTCCTGCCGTCTGCCCGCCGCCCGCGCGCCGCGTATCAGCACGCCCTCCGAGGATATTCGATTGATTGGTCCGGCAACTCCACGTGAAATCTGGTCAGCAAAGAGCAATCACGGGAGGTGCCAGGGAGAGTGAGGACGGTGGCGGCGGACTTTGCGCCCCGGTATCAGGGTCGCGTTCGGACTCGGCGGGCTCAGGCTCGTCGCGGCTGGGCTACTGCTCGCGATCGCGGTGACACGATGCACTGTCGGCGTCCTCGTCAGAGCACAGAGCCGAGCACGCGACCGCGGTCGTCAACGTCGGTGGCCGGCGACCCGTTGCCGGCGGCGCCGCGCGGTTTGATCTCGGTGAAGCGGCCCTGATCGAACAGGAAGCCATGGTGCACCAGTTGGGCGTCGACGGTGTCGATGGCGATCTGGCTGGGGTGGTCGATGCCGGTCGGCGCGGTGACCATGGCGCCGGGTACGTCGATCCGTGCGAACCTGCGATCGACCCCGATCCAAGAGAGCCAGCAGCCCGACTCAGGCTCTGGCGATCACCAGCCTCCGGCCCCATCGGGCTCCTGCTACGCCGCCCAGCCTCGACGGGTAGCAGTTCATTTCACCCGGTCCACCGGGGCCGACCAGGTGTTGCAGGACTGCGGACTCCCGGACTTGAATGCCGCCCGTCCCCAATACCGGTTGCTCTCCTCCGATCCGTGATCGGCCGGTCCGGCCTCCGGATCGTCCCCCGCTTCGATGGCGAACATCAGGTACTCGAGCCGGTCGCCTGTGAGCTTCAACGGCCGCCGGTTTGCGCCCAGGAAGGCCGCGGCGAAGCAGTTCGCCTGCAGCTCCATCCGCCGGGTCAGCCGCAACCGGGCCTCGCCGGTCGTGTCGTCGTACCGGAGCTCATAACGCTCGTCGATCCTGGACAGGAGTTGCATGTGGTGTCCGTACTCATGGGCGACCATGTCCATCAGGTCGATCTCGGTGTCGAGCCGGTCGCCCTCGTCGACGGCGGCGAACATCTCCCAATCGAAGTAGATTCCCAGGTTCGCCCCGCAGTAGAACGCGTAGTCGTCATCCTCCACAGGTCCGCAAGGCGTCGGGTGTCCCTCATCGACAGCGAACACACCCGGTGGGACGAAGGTCTCGCCGGAGACTCGTCCGAGCACCGGACGCCAGGCCGCCGACAGGCAGCCCGTCATGACCTGAGCGAAGCGCCCAACGGCCGACTTCGTGGTCAACAGCGCCGTCGGCAACCGGCAACTGACCGCGGGGATTACTCCAGCCTCGTAGAGGCTGTTGCTCACCAACAACCCCGCCGACTCCTCCTGCTGCTCTACAGGCGTCCCTGAGACACTCGGCGAAACAGTTGCTGACGGCGACGAACTCTGTAGCGCGACGTCCTGTCCACAGCCGACCGCCAGGCACAGCACCGCGACCGCAAGAACCGCCCATTTCGGCCCCATTCCATCCCGCCTCTCGCCACGACAGGGACGGCATAGGTGACTACCGATAGTCACCAGCGGGCCGGGCAAGAGCTACATCGTTCACGGAGCGTGTCGCGTTACAGGGCTTGCAACAAGCTGCAGATGACGTCCGACCTTGACCGCGTGGCTTGCTTTTCGGCGCCTCTCGGCCTCACAGTTCCCCCTCGTGAGGAAACGCTTGAGCGCCGTGAAGCCCAACCGGCGCCAGATTCTGCTGACCGGAGCGGTGGCCGTGGCAGGCACCACCGGCGCCATCGTCGCCGCCAGCCACAGCGACGCCGCCGACAGCGGTCCCTATGGATCCGGGGTCATCGCGAACTGGCTGGTCCTCAGCAAAGCGATCTCCCCCGAGACCATCATCAAGACCGTCGTCGCCAAGGACGGGGTCTTCATGTTCGGCGACAGCATCGCCGTCCAGGACGGAAAGTCCCTCGCCATCCGCCTCGCGGGCCGCACCGGCGACAGCCTGGCCGTCCACAACTGGTCCGGCCGCCCCACCACACCAGCCGTCGACGCCCTCCAGGACTGGGCCACCAAGTACGGCATGCCGCGCCGGATCCTGATGGCCACCGGCACCAACGACGTCTTCAACCCGCCGGTCGTCACCACCCAGATCAACCGCACCATGAGCATCGTCGGCCCCAACCGAACCGTGATCTGGGTCAACACCCAGATGTGCCGGACCGCCAGGACAGCAGCGATGCAAATCGCCGACCAGCGCAACAGCGCCTGGATCAACCTCCAGCTCGCCGACGCGCAACGCAGATACCCCAACCTGCGAATCGTCCACTGGGCCGAATACCTCGCCGCCAAACCCACCCGCCTCACCGCGTACCTCAGCGATGGTGTCCACACCACCGTCCCGTACGGCCAAGACGCCCGCAACGAACTCATCACCCAAGCCCTCACCGCCGCCAAACTCGCCCTACCCCAGGCAAGATCGGCTAAATGATCAGGCGGTAGCCGGAGTCGGCTGGGCGAGCATTCCAGCCCCGGCCCAGCACGCGGTAACGTCCTGTGCCGGCGCGGAGAAGGATTGGGGGTCGCCATGACCGACCGTTCACGCACGACCGGGATGGATGACGGGGACACATCGCCACCGCAGCCGGATTCCGGCGCGGGTGGGCGCGACGTGGTGCGGCTCGCGGTGGTCGTGGGTGCGCTTGGTGTGGTGTTCGGCGATATCGGGACCAGCCCGATCTACACGCTGCAGACGGTGTTCAACCCCAGCGATCCGCATCCTGTCCCGGTCAGCACGGAGAACGTGTACGGAGTGGTCTCGCTCATCTTCTGGTCGGTGATGATCATCGTCACCGTCACCTACGTGCTGCTGGCAATGCGTGCCGACAACGACGGTGAGGGCGGCATCATGGCCCTGATCACGCTGCTGCGACGGCTGGGCACTCAGGGCGGGCGCACCGCGGTCGTGCTGGCGGCGCTGGGAATCTTCGGCGCCTCGCTGTTCTTCGGTGACAGCATGATCACCCCGGCGATCTCCGTCTTGTCAGCTGTCGAAGGCCTCAAGGTCGTCCAGCCCTCGCTCGAGCAGTTCGTCGTACCGATCACCGCGGTGATCATCGTGTTGCTGTTCGCCGTACAGCGTCGGGGCACGGCGGCTGTGGGACGCGTGTTCGGACCGGTCATGATCGCCTGGTTCGTGGTCATCGGCGCGAACGGCATCAGCGGCATCGCCGAACACCCGAGCATCCTCAGGGCGCTCTCCCCGACGTACGCGCTGGGCTTCCTGTTCGGCCACTTCAGCATCGCCTTCTACGCCTTGGCGGCGATCGTCCTCGCGGTGACCGGCGCCGAAGCTCTGTACGCCGACATGGGGCACTTCGGCCGTCGATCGATCACCCGTGCCTGGCTCGTGCTCGTGTTCCCGGCCTGCGTTCTCAGCTACTTCGGTCAGGGAGCGTCGATCCTCGAGGATCCGGCCAACATCAGCAGTCCGTTCTTCCTGCTCGTTCCCGACTGGGGACGCCTGCCGCTCGTCGTACTGGCCACTGCCGCAACCGTGATCGCCTCTCAGGCCGTCATCACCGGCGCGTACTCGGTAGCATCCCAGGCTGCCCAGCTCGGGTACCTCCCCCGGCTCCGGATCGCGCACACCTCGGAGTCGACAGCCGGTCAGATCTACGTGCCCTGGATCAACTGGGTCCTGATGATCTCGGTGCTGACCCTCATCTTCGCCTTCCGCAGCTCCGCGGCTCTCGCCTACGCGTTCGGCATGGCGGTCACTGGAACCATCACCATCACCACTCTGCTGTTCTTCTACGTCGCTCGGCGCCGATGGCACCTGAGTCCTTGGTTGATCGGCATCGGCGCGGCATTACTGCTGTCGGTGGATCTGCTGTTCGTCGCGGCGAACCTGACCAAGCTCGTCCACGGTGCCTGGCTTCCACTCCTGATCGCGATCACCGCATTCACCATCATGACGACCTGGCAACGCGGCCGCGCGATCGTCACCGCCGAACGCGAGCGGCGCGAGGGCCCACTGGGCGACTTCGTCGGCCAACTGCGCGAGCGGAAACTCACCGCGCAGCGAGTCCCCGGCACGGCGGTCTTCCTGAATCGTGGCGGCCAGACCACACCGCTGGCCCTGCGCGCGAACGTCGAGAACAACCACGTCCGGCACGAGCAGGTCGTCATCGTCGCGATCGAGACCGAGCCCGTACCGCGCGTCGGCCCGGACCGGCGGATCGTCGTGGACGACCTCGGGTACCGCGACGACGGCATCATCCACGTCACGGCCCTGTTCGGCTACATGGAGACTCCGACCGTACCGACCACCTTGGCGCTGCTCGACCCGGAGGCGACCGAGGGCCGGCTCCAGCTCGATCGGGCCTCGTACTTCCTGTCCAAGATCGAGCTCCGGCGCGGCGAGGCCCCAACCATGGCGCCGTGGCGTAAACGCCTCTTCATCGCCACCTCATACATCACCGCCGACGCCGCCGAAGCCTTCGGACTCCCCCGCGACCGCACCGTCATCATCGGCTCATACATCGACGTCTAACCAGCGTCGTGCACGCATTGTGACCAACGGTCGCCCCACTGTGCTCGCGTCCAGGGTGATCACCAGTGGCCGTCGCTCGGCTGGCCTACCTCGAAGTACTCACAGCAGCCACCGACCACGGCATCCTCGACCCGGCAACCCACCAACTCGCCGTCGACGCCCTCATCAACCACTGGCCCGACGACGACCCCCGCTGGACCCTCCTGAACCACGCCGCCTGACGCCGGCCACGTGCCGGAGTCAGCGATTCATCAGAGTCGCTGGTGCGCGGGGACGAAGGTGTTCGTGCCGACTGCTTCCTCGGCGCGAATGATGTGCGTGATGGCGTTGATCAGGGCCAAATGAGTGAACGCCTGCGGGAAGTTGCCGAGTTGGCGTCCGCTGAGCGAGTCGATCTCCTCGGCGTAGAGGCCCAGCGGGCTCGCGTAGGACAGGAGCTTCTCGCAGAGCGCGGTGGCCTCGTCCAGCTCGCCGATCTCGACAAGGGCAGACACCAGCCAGAACGAGCAGATCGTGAAGGTTCCCTCCGCGCCACGCATCCCGTCGTCGGTCTCCGCGACGCGGTAACGCAGCACCATGCCGTCCTCGGTGAGTTCGTCGGCAATGGCTCGTACGGTGGCACGAATCCGTGGGTCGTCAGCCGGCAGGAAGCGCACCAACGGGACGAGCAACAGTGAGGCATCGAGGGTGGCGGCGCCATACCGCTGCACGAAGACTCCTCTGTCGTCGACACCGTTGGTGCAGATGTCCGCGCGGATCTCGTCGGCGACCGCCTGCCAATCATCGGCGAATCCGGGCTCGTCGTGCAGCCGGGCCAGCTTGGCGCCACGATCCATCGCCACCCAGCACATCAGCTTGGACGAGGTGAAGTGCTGCGGTTCACCGCGTGATTCCCAGATCCCGTGGTCGGGCTCGCGCCAGTGCTTCGTTGCCTCGTCCACAGCTCGCTTGAGGATCGGCCACAGGCTTTCAGGCACCTGGTCACGGGACGTGGCATGCAGATACACCGAGTCGAGTACCGCTCCCCAGACGTCGTGCTGGCGCTGCAGATGGGCCGCATTGCCGACCCGGATCGGTCTCGCGCCTTCGTAACCGGTCAGGTGATCCAGCGTCTGCTCAGGCAATTCGCGCTCGCCGCCGATGCCATACATGATCTGCATGTCGTGGTCGCCGTCACACATCTCGGTGAGGAAGGAGAAGAAGTCGTTCGCCTCGCGATCGAGTCCGATGGTGTAAAGCCCCCAGAGAGCGAACGTGGAGTCACGGATCCACGAGTATCGATAGTCCCAATTCCGCTCACCGAATGGTGTCTCAGGCAGGGAGGTCGTCGCGGCGGCGAGCAGGGCCCCGGTGGGAGCGAAGGTGAGTCCTTTCAAGGTGAGCGCGCTGCGCGCCAGATAGTGGCTCCACGGGTGATCCGGAAACACACCGACGTTGATCCATTGCCGCCAGTACTCGGCCGTTCGCCCCATCCGCTCGAGGGCTTCCGCCCAGGTCCGCGGCGGCGGCACAACCGACCACGAGAGCGCCACGAACGCCGTATCGCCCTGCGACATCCGAGTCCGGGCCTGGGCCGTGCGGCCCTCCAGACCGAGGCGTAGATCGGTAGTCAGCCTCAGAGCGACATCGTGATCCAGCTCAGGGCAGTCTGCCACCGCCGCGCCGTAACCGGGTCCGTCATACCGCCAACTGGCTTCTCGCCGGCCATATCCGAACATCGGTTCGCACACCATCGAGAGATCCACAGCGCCGCTGACGCATTTGACGGTCCGCAGCAAACAGTGTTCGGCGTCGTAATCGGTCGGTGTGCGGCGGTGAGTCCCGGACCGCTCGGAGACCCGATGCCACGGACCCATGAGCAGGGCATCACGGACGATCATCCAGCCGGTCGGTGACTTCCAGGTCGTTTCGAGCATCAAGCTGCCTGGCAGATACCGGCGTGCGGCGGGCACCTGCACACCGTGCGGACCGAGCCTGAAGCTTCCGGCGGCGCGGTCCAGAATCGCCCCGAACACGCTGGGTGAGTCGTGTCGCGGCAGGCACATCCACTCCACCGCACCGCTGGGCGCTATCAGGCAGTTGGACTCGCAGTCCGACAGGAAGGCGTAATCCGCAATCGGCGGGTGTGCGCTTCGACGCGGACCTTGATGCAGGTCACCGGAAGTCGCAAGGGTGCGTGCCCGAGACTCAGGCAAGGTCACTCCCCCTTCTCCGGTGCACGGATCTCATCCGTCGCTCAAACCATCATGACCGAGAACGCCGACTTCCATCGGTACAGACTTCTAAGCCGATTGAACTTCGGGCTCGTGGGTCGAGTCGACGGTGAGTTCGCCGACCGGCAGGGCCGTAGGCACCGTGTTGCCTGCCGGTGCGAGCGGGCAGGTCCACAGCGGGCTGTAGGCACACGAGGGGTTGTAGGCGAAGTTCAAGTCGACGACGAGCCAGCCCTCTCGGAAATCACCGCCCAGGTCCGCACCCTTGACCGTGTCCACCAGATAGCGGCCCCCGCCATAGGTGCGGGCGCCGGCGAGGGCATCCTTGACGGGCACAAACACGCCACCGCCGTACGACTCGAGCCACCACACATCCAAATCGCCAACCGCCGGAAGGTGCAGGGCCCCGATCCGGGTGAAGGGAATCACGCCGTCTGTTGCCGAAGGCACCTCCCACCGCACCGGCTCCACATCCGTGTCGATGGCGACCTCGAACCGCAACTGCGGCTGGTAGTCCCCGATCTGAACACCACGAAACACCTCGCGTTCCTCGACGGGCATTGGCGACGCAGCGTGGCTCGCCAGCAACTCGTCCCTCCCAGCCCGCCAGATCGCATGTGCCTCGGCTGGGTCGGGCGCCTCGCGCACGTCGCCGTACAGTGCGAACACCCTGCGGCGCCAGTCCGCAGTGTTCAGTGCCGATGGCACGGACTGCTGATTCACGCTCTGCCCCTCGTTTTCGGTGATCCATCCACCACGACACTACGGGGGTCAGCGGACGCACCGAAGCGGTCACCGTCCAGAGGGACAAGGCGGTAGACGACAATCAGGTCCGCGCCGCTGCCGTCCCAGGCGGCGCAGATCGCCCGGCTTGCCGCTGGCGGGCTGACGACCCCCGAGATCGGTGCCCGGTTGTTCATCAGCCCGCATGCTGTGGAATGGCATCTGCGCAAGGTGTTCACCCAGCTGGCAACCACGTCCCGCCCGGAGATCGCCACCCTGCTGCCGCACGATACGGCGACCTTGGTCTAGCTGCGCGCGGCCTGCTCGATCACCTTGGTGACGGTCCTGGGGTCGGTCATCAGGCCGAGGTGCCCGGCGTCGTACTCGGTGATCTTGGCGCCCGCTCGCTTGGACATGGTCCGCTGTGCACTGGCCGGGATGATCTGGTCCTCGGTGCCGATCGCGCTCCAGGACGGAATCGTCTTCCACGCCGGAGTTGCGGACGGCTCGTTGAGTGCTCCCAATGCACCCGGTCGCTGGGTCGCGAAGACGAGATCCTTGTCGTCGGCACTCAGCCCGGTCGCGAACGAGTCGAAGACGGTCGACCGCTTGAGGTACACGTCAGTGGTCGCGGTGGGCGGCAACGTGGGGGGTACGAGGTCGAACACGGTCGCCGGGTCGACCGAGAGTGCCGAATCCGGCCCCACGAGCTGGAACGGGGTCTCGCCGGCGTCCGGTGCGAAGGCGTTGACGTACACGAGAGCCTTGACGTTCGGAAGCCCGGTGGCGGCGTTGGTGATCACGAAACCGCCGTACGAGTGGCCGACCAGCACGACCGGTCCCGTCAGCGTTTGCAGGAAGGTACGCACCGACGCTGCGTCACCCGCTACCGAGCGCAGCGGGTTGGGGATGGCGCGGACTGTGTACCCGTCGTCCTGCAGTCGCTCGGTGACGCGGTTCCAGCTCGAGCCGTCCGCCCAGGAGCCGTGCACCAACACGATGGTCGGCTTCGCCCCACGCTGTTCGCCGGCAACGCTCTGCACCGGGTTGAAGCTCGCCACGGCCAGCGCCGCGGCGGTGAGCAGGGACGCCACAATGCGCCCGCGTCTCCTGGGACGGCGAGCAGGATTGGTCAGGGGATTCGTCATGGATCTGTCCTTCTCCGTGTGATGGACAGCCGACCGCGTGCCGATCGGCTCATCAATAAAGTCCGAGCACCACGCCGCGATGTGACAGCACTGGTCGGATGTCACACCGCACCGGCGTGCCCGATCCTTGTGGATGACGCCTGCCCGGACCGGCGTACGTCGTTGCACAGGGCGACGAGCCACCCGCGAAGGAAGCGCCAACACCGGCAGACGGTCGGCCGTCGCCGCTTTCCGGAACGCGACGGTCAGATTGCCAGTCGGTCCGAATCTGTCACCGCTGGCCGACGACGTCAGAGGGAGGAGGCCGACGGTCGCGGTCTCAGTGTTGCTGCATCGTGCGTACGACGGCGACCGGGCAGCTCGCGTGGTGCAGCAACCTTTGGCTGACCGAGCCGAGCAACAGACCGGTGACGCCGCCGCGACCGCGGGAGCCGACCACGACCATCGAACTGGTGCTGCTGCGTTCCGCCAGTACGGCGGCCGGCCGGCCTGCGACGACCTCGGCCCGGACCCGCACCCCCGGGAACTTGTCCCGGTACGGCGCCACGCTCTCGGTCAGCCAGTTCCGCAGTAGTTCTTCGGCACTGTCGATCGGCGCATCGTGACGGCTCTGCGGTTGCCAGCAATAGACCACCTCCAGCGGGGTGCCGGATCGGGCGGCCGCCTCGAAGCCGAACAGAACGGCAGCTTCGGAATCGGCGGACCCGTCGGCGCCGACCAGCACTGGTCCGGCCGCGTCAAGATCGCGCACCACAACGACGGGGCATGGCGCCTTGGCTGTCACCGCTGTCGCGGTCGAGCCGAGGGCGGCACCTAGCCTGCTGTGCGCCCGCGAGCCCAACACGATCATTCCGGCCTCCGGCGCCTCGGTCAGAATCGCGGCCGCCGCTGACCCGGTGGTGAACCAGCCGGACCCGTTCTCGTAGCCGAGCCGGTCGCGAACGAACCTGACCGCCGCGTCGTTCACTGGCTGGTGCTGGTCCACCTCCGGTGGGGGAATGTAGGCCTCGAAACCGATGCCCGGCCACTGGGCAGTCTGGTCCAGATGCGCTGACACCACCCGCACGGCGCACCCGCGTGCTCCTGCCTCCTCGACCGCCCAGCGCAGCGCCACCTGGCTCTCCGGGCCGTCATCGACCCCGACCAGGATGAACTTCGGTGCACTCTCCATGACCCGCCCTTTCACTTCGCGAGGTTCCGGGTGCGCGATCGCGGTACGCGCCAGACTACATTTCATCGCCTGCGTGACCACCTGAAGCAGGGCCGAAGGTCCCGGTCTCGGGGTTCGTGGCCGCCCGGACCGCTGCCTGCTCGGGCTGGTTGGCACGGGCGCGTGCGGTTGATCAGTTCTGCTCGGCGTGCACAACGGCGACCGGGCAGGACGCGTGGTGGAGGACTCCGCGGGCGACCGAGCCGAGCAGCATCGCGGTCGTCCGGTGGTGGCGACGGCCGCCCACGACCAAGAGCTGGGCGTCACACTGCTCCGCGGCGGTGATGACGCCGTCGACCGCATGGCCGCGGCGGACGTCGACCTCGATGACGAGCTCGGGATACCTCAGTCGCCACTCGCCGGCGATGGCTTCCCCCCACCGCTGGGCGTTGTCGTCCCATTCCTGCTCGGCGCGAGCGATCGCATCCGCGTCCCGGCTGTGGACGCTCGGCAGGTCCCAGGCGTGGACCAATCTCAACGGCACCTCCCGCTCCATCGCCGCGGTGACCGCGAACCCGATCGACCCTAGGTCCGCGTCGGACTCACCCACCGCGACGACGACCGGACCGGAGTGATCGCCTGGCTTCCACCCGCCCGGGACCACGACCACCGGCACGGTCGCCACGTTGACGACCTCCTCCGACGTCGAGCCGATGAGCAGTCGCTTGAATGCGCCCGTCCCCCGCCGGCCGACGACGAGCATCGTGCTTCCGGCCGCCGCGTCCACCAGCGTTGTGGCCGGCCGCCCGCCCATCAGGTTTGCGTCGTTGTCCAGCCGACCGCGGCCGGCGTCAAGATGCTCCTGGACCTCGTCGACGAGATCGATCGCCGCATGGTCCACGATCGTCGGTTCCGAGTACGGCGCACGACGTACCGTCTCGTCGACCACGTAGACCGCCCGGAGGGGCTCATGCCGAAGGGCTGCTCCCCGCAGCGCCCACTCCAGGGCACCGGAGTGACGCCACGAGCTGTCGATGCCGACGTAGATCACAGGTCTTGTCCTTTCCATTCGCTCTCTGACTCGATCGTCCGGCTGAGCAGGCGGTTCTGAGCCGCGTTGTCGCACTGATGCCAAAAGTGCCCGTGGCGGGCGGAATCGCCACCGAGCAGTGTCCCTGGATCGCGACGTTGCCATGGTTGGCCGTCCATTCCGGTCAGTCAAGCGGCCAGGAGCGCCACCCAGTGGTGGATCGCCGGCCTGGATGGCATCGTGAGAAGTGGGCGATGTCTGGGTCTCGCAGATCAGCGACAGGAGACAGCACATGACCGTACGACTGGGGGTCCTCGCTCTGCTGGAGGCGAAGGCCGGCAAGGGCGATGAGCTCGGGGCTTTCCTGATGGGGGGCCGCGCGCTCGCCGTGGCAGAGGAAGACACTGTGACGTGGTACGCATTCAAGATCGATGACACCCACTACGGCATCTTCGACAGCTTCGAGGCCGAGGTGGGACGCGATGCCCACCTGAACGGGGAGATCCCGAAGGCTCTGGGTCAGGTCGCCGATGACCTGCTCGCCGGCGATGCCGACATCCGGACGATCGACATCATCGCGGTGAAGTAGCGCCCTGCTCAGGCGGCCCCGTTCGCGGGATTCGGGCTAGGCGAGCTCGGGTACCGCCGACGGGTCGAGGGACCGGCCGGCGGCCACGGCTTCGTCGTACGCGTTGTGGCCGAGAGCGGCCTGTGCTGCTTGCTCAGCCGCGTCGCGGAGGCTCTCGTCGGGAAGGTAGTACGCGTAGACGTCGGCGCCGACAGTCTCGCGCAGGCCGGTCGCGGCCCCGAGCAGAGTCGCGACGCGGACGTGGTCGTCTTCCTTGGACTCGATGACCGCGAGGGTCTCGACGAAGTAGGCGAGATTGGCCAGATCACGCGTCTCCCGGGACAGAACGATGCCTTCATCGACGCGCTGGCGGGCGAGTTGGTAGTCGGCCAGGGCGAGGGCGGCCTGGGAGAGGTTGTAGAGGGCAACGTACGTCGCCAACCGGTCGCCTCGGCTGCGGGCAAGGTGGAGACCGCGTTCGATCTCAGGTACGGCGGCCGCGGGTTCGCCGCGGAGCAGATGCACCGTGCCGAGCCAGACGTGGACGAGGGAAGCCATCCAGGGCGAGCCGCGGTCGTGGAGGGCGAAGTCGAGGGCGACGCGAAAGCGGCCTTCGGCGGTGTTGAGGTCGCCGTCGGCCAGAGCGGCGAGCCCAGTGCCGGCGAGGGCCTTGCTGCGGACCTCGGGATCGTCCTGATCCACGGCGACGAGATCCGCCTCGGCCCAGTACGACGCGGCGGCCGCGTGGTCGCCGGCGGCGTACGCCATCGTGGCTCCGGCCAGGTTGACCCGACTGCGCTCCCACGGCGGAAGTTCGGTGCCGAGGCATTGCTCAGCGAGGCGGCGGCCGATCGTGAACTGGCCGCGCATCCACCAGTAGAGCCACATGAACCAGGTGATGCGAGCGGCGGTGGGGGCGTCGCCGGCGTCGAGGGAGCGTTCGACAGCGACGAGGATGTTCGCCTCCTCTTCCTCGATCCGCTCGAGCCATTCGACCTGGTCCGCGCGCTCGTAGCCGGCGGCCGCCTGTTCGACGAGGGCAAGGTAGACGCGGGCGTGGGCGCGCCCGATCCGAGCAGCGCGCTCGCCGACGAGGAGGCTCCGGGCGTACTGCGCAACGGGTTCGAGCAGGTCGAGACGGTCGCCGCGGACGCGTACGAGCGAGTGCTCGGCGAGCGCGTGCAGAATTCCGAGGACGTCGCCGGTCGCGATCTCATCGCCGTCCTCCGCCACGGCCTCGACGGCCTCCAGCGTGGCGCCGCCGCGGAACGCGCCGAGCAGCGTGAAGAGGCGCTGCTGTTCGGGATCGAGCAGGCCGTAGCTCCAGTCGAGGGTGGCCCGCATGGTGCGCTGCCGTTCCGGCAGGTCGCGGGCTCCCGACGTCCTGCCGGCGGACTCCAGCCGATCCAGCAGCGCAATGGGCGAGAGCAGCCGCAGCTGGGAAATGGCGAGTTCGATGGCCAGAGGCAGGCCCGCGAGACGGTGGCAGAGCTCGACGTACGCCGGTACCTCGTCGACGGATGGTCGTGCTCCGACCGCCTGTGCTCGGTCCAGCGCGAGGGCCCCGGCGGCGTGGGCGCGGACCTCTTCGACGGTCGTCGAGTCGCGCGCCGGCAGGTCGAGAGGCTCGACGATGTACTCGCGCTCGCCCCTGACCCGCAGCGGTGAGCGGCTTGAGACGAGCACCGTGAGCGTCGGACACAGCGCGGTGAGTTGCCCGGCCTGGGCTGCGGCGCTGAGTAGGTGCTCGAAGTTGTCGAGCACCAGCAGCAGGCGGGACTCCCGCAGTTGGGCGGCCACCAGGTCGAAGGCGCCTGGGGCGTCGATGCCCGCGAGACCGAGCGCGCGCCCGATCGTGGCCATCACCGCGGACGCGTCGGCAATCGGCGCGAGGGAGACCTGAACGACGCCATCCGGGAAGTCGCCGGCCAGTACGTCGGACACCGCGGTGGTCAGCCGGGTTTTGCCGACCCCGCCGGTTCCGGTGAGCGTGACCAGGCGGGCTCCGGAGCGGATCAGGTCGGCGATCGAGGCAATGTCGCCATCGCGTCCGAACAACGGGGTCGGCGGAATCAGCAGGCCTGTCGGTCTGCTCACTGGTTCGGCCGACGGCCTGCGGCGGGGAACCGACGCGATGAGGGCCGCTCGCTCACCCTCGGAGGCGCCGAGAGCATCGCAGAGTGACCGGACTGTGTGCGGGTACGGCCGTGTTCGAGTGCCCCGCTCCAGCGAGCTGATCGCGTGCGTGGTCAGCTCGGCACGTTCGGCGAGCTCCTGCTGGGTCAGTCCGGCTCGTTCGCGGAGTGAGCGCAGGAGCATGCCGAAGTGCCCATCGGGCTTCGCCTCGTCCCCAGGCATGGGGCTCAGCATAGGTGTCACCTGCGGCTGTACGCCGTCAACTGTGCGAGCAGTGTGCGAGTCCTGCCCATGGTCTGCAGCCCGCACGACCACGAGGCTGGTTGCCATGACAACAACCGCTTGGCTCCCGCAGGACTGGAACCATCCGCACCGGGTGCCACTGACAACAGGGCACCACCTCCGCCCGATCCGGGCGACTGACGTCGACCTCGACATGCAGGCGGTGATGGGGTCGCAGGAGCGGCTCTGGTCGCTGTACGGCGAGGCCTGGGGGTGGCCTCCCGCGACGATGACCGCCGAGCAGGACCGCGAGGACCTGGCCCGGCACGAGGCCGAGATCGAGCGCCACGAGTCGTTCAACTACGCGCTCTTCGACAACGGCGAGACCGAGCTCCTCGGATGCGTCTACATCGATCCGCCGATCCACGACGGCACGGACGCGGAGATCTCCTGGTGGGTCGTCGACTGGCTCACGGGCGGGCCGATCGAGACAGCCCTGGACGAGCTCGTACCGCGCTGGATCGCCACGGACTGGCCACTCGCAAACCCGCACTACACACATCGCTCGACACAGGGGGAACCAACATGACCAGCACGTTCGTCACGACCGGCGGCAGCCATGCCGACTCGATCCATCACTCGCAGGGGAAGGGATGGGTCGTCGCCGGCATCGGCGCAGGCCTGGCCGGAATCGCCACCGTCGTCGGCTCCAGCCTCGCGGATGCCGTATACGACGACAAACTCGCCGGGAACGCCGCCGGGATCACCGCGAAGCTGGCCGGCCAGACCGTGCCGATCCTCGTGATGCACACCGCCGCGATGCTCTCCGCCGTACTCCTGCTCGTGTTCGCTGCCGGTCTGCGCCGTCGGCTCGCGAGCACCACGCCGGAAGGAAGCCTGCTCCCGCAGGTGGCGGCCTCGGGCCTGATGCTGGTGTCGGTGGCCCTCCTGATGGGGTCGGCGCTGACTACCGAGTTCGTCTTCGGCGTCAAGGATCCTGACATGCTCGTGCCGGAGGCCGCGGTGTTCTTCGGGCACTGGATCGGCACCGTCCCCTGGCTATGGGTCGGCGCAGGAGTCGCCGCGCTCGCACTAGGCATCGCCGGCCGGAAGTTCAAGACGGTCGCCCCGTGGCTCGCCTGGGTCAGCCTCGTGCTCGGTGGCCTCACCCTCTTCCTCGGCGTCAGCCCGGCTCAGTACATGGCCGGCATGACCGGTCCGCTCTGGCTCACCATCGCGGCCCTGGGGCTGCTCAAGGAGAACTGAGACCGGCGCGCCCCGACGGGTTCCCGTCGGGGCGCGTACGCCGAACCGCGAACCGATCCGGGACACGGTCCGTCCCGAACGCCTGGGGAAGCCCTGGGGGACTGCACTGCGACGGCGGATCGGCGGAGGGATCGGATCATGCGTATGCCCGGACTGCACACGCTCATCAAGCGACACGGGCGACGACACCCAGGACGGCATCGCCGCGGCCGGCCGGCGACCCACAGTCACCACCAGATGGCGGGTGCGGTCGCCGCCGTGGTCGCCCTCGGAGCGTTAGCCTTCGCGCCGTTCCCAGACCGTCCGGCGACCAGCGGGTACGACGCAGCCGAGGCGGCGGACGCACCGGCGGCAGATCCGTTCATCGAGGACGAGGTGCTGGACGAGTTCGTCGCTCCGGAGCAGCTGGACGCGGTCCCCGTCGGGCCCGATCGCGTGGCGAAGCCGGTGCAGATGGTGCTCTCGGGTGCACCCGTGATCAAGACGCTCGGCGAGAGCGGGATCCCCGCCGTCGCCTTGCGGGCGTACAAGCAGGCCGAGGCGCGGCTGGCAGTCAGCGACCCCGGCTGCGGGGTGCCGTGGACGGTGCTCGCTGCGATCGGACGGGTGGAGTCCAACCACGGCCGGTTCGGTGGCGCCCAGTTGCGCGAAGACGGCTCGGCCACCCGGCGGATCCGCGGCATCCCACTCGACGGCCGGCCGAACGTCGCACTGATCCGCGACTCCGACGGCGGCGCGCTCGACGGGGACACCGTGTACGACCGTGCGGTCGGCCCGATGCAGTTCATCCCGTCGACCTGGCGCTCGGTGAACGCGGACGGCAACGGCGACGGGTTCGGCGACCCGAACAACATGTTCGACGCCGCGCAGGGCGCCGCCCAGTACCTGTGCACCGGTACGTCGAACCTCGGCAATCCGGCCCAGGCCGCGCAGGCAGTACGCCGCTACAACAACGCCGACTCTTACGTCCGGGTAGTGCTCGCGCTGGCCCGCATGTACCAGGCGGGCCGTGTGATCGGCCTCCCGTCAACCGGCGACCAACTCCCAGACGAGCCGACCGATCCACCAGCGGTGCGGCCCTGGCCCACCGACCCGCCGCCGGCGGTGCGGCCCTGGACTACCAACCCGCCGCCGGACGGCACAGTGCTCGCCAAGCCGGCCCCAGCACAACGGACCGAACCCGCGACACCACCACGAGCAGCGACCCGCCCGCAGACGACGACGCCACCGCCGAACCCGGCGTCCCCCCGACCCGCCAAGCCCGTCGCTCCTGCACCATCCGCGACCACGACCTCCGAGGCGCCGGCAGCGCGACCACCACAACCGCGACCGACGACCAACCCGAACCCGTCGGAGCCGAAGACGACGCCACCGTCCGAGGCGCCACCGTCCGAGCCGGCACCATCTGAGCCGACACCGTCGAAGCCGACACCGTCGAAGCCCAAGCCGACGCAGCCGTCCGACCCGGACTCGACGCGACCGTCCGAGCCGGAACCCTCCGAGCCGAAGGCGACCGAGCCCGAACCGTCGGAGTCCGACTCGCCCACTCCGGCACCATCCGCCGAACCCACCCGGACGCAGCATCCGACGACGGCCGCAGTCGGCTGGGCTCCGGCCATGCGCCAAGTAGTCGGCCGAGCCCTGGCCAGACCCGCCTGCCCCCAAAGCCCCACTCCCCAACCGGACCAGCAATCCAAGACCTGCCCCGACGATCCCGCGGAACCGTCCCCAGCTCGGGTCGACAAGAAGCGGGAACGGTGCACACCGCAGAACGTGTGCAAGGTCCCGGGTCCGTCGCCCAGATCCGGGCGCTGAGCGACCGCCCGCGCTGTGGCTGCGCTCATTCAGAACGGGTGAGGTTGATCCGCCAACCTGCCCACGCGAGCACACCGACTGGGATGGGGAGCCAGAAGGACACGAGCCGGTAGAGCAGCGTGCCGACCGCGGCCGTGCTGGCGCTGATCCCGATGAGCACGAGCAGAGCCGTGAGTCCAGACTCGACGAAGCCCAGACCGCCTGGAGTGAGCGGCACGATCGCCAGGGCCTGGGCCACGACGTAGGCCAGCAGCACCTCCGACGGGCGGGCGTGCACGCCGAATGCGGCGAGCGCCGCAACCAGCGCGGCGTAGTCGAACATCCGGTTCGCCGCGGCAGCGAAGACAGCACGCCACCAGCGGCCTGCGATGGCACTGGCGATGCGGTCGCGCTGCGCGACCAACGAGGCACCGACCGAGTCTGCGGTGATGGTCCGCTTGACGAGGTGTCCGAGGTGTCCGCTGAAACGCCCTGCGGCGACGACGAAGCCGGTCCAGGTGAGTGCGGTCACCCCAACACCCACGATGATCACGGCGATGATCAGCGAGACCAGGAGGCCGAGTTGGAGCTGCCGAGCAGGCGGCGGACCGATGATGAGAGCCGGCACGGTGATGATGGGAAGCAGCATGAGGACCGCGGTCGTCAACAGCCCGACCGCGGCGAGGGTCGAGGCCACCACCGGTGCGGGTTGGCCGGCCTGGATCAGCACACGCGCCTGGACGACACCGCCGGCGGCCGGGCCTCCCGGTACAACTTTGCTGGCCGCGTTGCCGGCCAGTTGCGCCGAGGCCACAGCGCCCCAGCGAGGCAGGGGCACGCCGACTGCCTGATCAGCGGGGGCAAGCGCCAGGCGGGTCAGCCACCACAGCGACGCCAGGCTGCACGCTTCCAGCGCCACCAGGACCAGGAACCACCACGGCTGGACATCTCGCAGCCTCGGCCAAGAGCCGAAAATGGAGAGCAGGCTCGGCGCGACGACGTACAGGCCGATCCCGGTCATCGCCAGACCGACCGCGCGTCCACCCCACCGTCGTACGAGCGTCCTGTCCCACCGCTGCATGGCTCTCCGCCCGTCGGTCCGCCCACCCGATACGGAGGTAGGCCCGGCCATATCCGTGCCATCGAGCATAAGTGTCGCGCGGTCGTCGGTATCGATGACGGCGCCGAAGTCTGGCCGGAACGCCCCCGCTGCGGTTCGCTGCCGCTTGAAGCACCAACCATCCGTAAATCCGGGCTTAGGCTGTGGTCTACCGCTGATCACGACGCCGTTCGACGCCAGGAGGAGTGATGGCCAACGATCGCAACGATCCGACTGGCTTCGAGACGGACATCAAGCCCTTGTTCCGCGAAATCGACCGCCAATCGATGCTGAGGCACTTCGACCTCTGGTCATACGACGACGTCAGCCGGCATGCCGAGGCCATCCTCGCCCGCCTCCGAGAAGGCACCATGCCCTGCGACGGCTCCTGGCCACAGGCGCAGACCGACCTCTTCCAACGCTGGGCCGAAAACGGGAAGCCGCAATGACCGCTGAACCGGCGCGGGTACCAGCACGTCTTCCTGTCACATCTCGCTGAGCTGTTCTGTCGAATAGGTGTAACTCAGCAGATCGAATACCTCGGCGGAAAGGACGCCCCTCATGAAGACCATCGTTCTCGTCCACGGCTTCTGGGTGACGCCGCGCAGCTGGGAACACTGGATCGACCGCTACCAGCGGGCCGGCTACCACGTCATCGCGCCCGCCTACCCGGGGTTCGAGGTGGAGGTCGAGGCACTCAACGCCGACCCGACGCCGATCGAGGAGGTGACGGCCCCGGCGATCATCTCGCACCTGGAGTCGGTGGTCCGCACCCTCGACGAGGCGCCGATCATCATGGGCCACTCCGCGGGCGGTGCGTTCACGCAGGTCCTGCTGGATCGCGGATTCGGCGTCGCGGGCGTGGCGCTCAACTCCGCGCCGACCGAGGGCGTGCTCGTCACCCCGCTGTCCCAGATCAAGTCGACGTTCCCGGTGCTGAAGAACCCGGCGAACCGGCACAAGGCCGTCGGCCTGACGCCCGAGCAGTGGAAGTACACATTCGCCAACACATTCACCGAGGAAGAGTCCCTCGAGCTCTACCAGCGGTACCACGTCCCGGCATCCGGGCGGATCCTCTGGAACAGCGTGCTGGCGAACTTCGAGCCCGGCCCGCAGGACGTCCACGTCGACTACCACAACGACCACCGGGCGCCGCTGCTGTTCGTCTCCGGCAGCGAGGACCACCTCATGCCGCCGAGCGTGCAGCGGTCCAACGCCAAGCACTACAAGTCGTCGAACACCATCACCGAGGTCAAGGAATACGAAGGCATGGCGCACCTGCTGCCCGCGCAGAAGGGGTGGGTGGGAGGAGGTCGCCGACGATGTCCTGGCCTGGGCCGTGGAGCACGCCGGCTGGCCCGCCGCGACCGGCGCCTGAAGGAGGTAATCCTTCGGCTGGGCTCGATGCGGTCGAGCTTGGCGTCCTTGTCCCGGACTCCGGGTGGAATGCGCAGTCGTCTGACCCCGTCGAAGTCTCGAGGTCTACAACACCGCCGTCCGTGGCTACATCAGCGGCGACGGTTGAGGAGCAGTGGAGATCACCGTCCTTTCGGGCAACTCTGGATCCTTGCCTTCAGCAACTTCAATGACGTTCGCGCCCGGTGTTGGCCTCGCGATGAAGTCTCGTTAGGGTCGTTCGTTCATGGCAACTGGCTGGGAGCGGATATGTCTACCGGTATCGATGCGCTGTTCACCTGGTCGTTGGGCGACGATGCCGCCCTCGTCCTGCGGACAGCCGCCATCACGGAGGCCCATTTCGCGTTGGTGGAGGCCAACTACCAACGCCTCGCACAATGGTTCCCGGACGCGTTCCAGGAACCGCCGGTGCTGGAGGTGACTCGTGCGAACCTGCAAGAGGCCGGTCAGGCGTGGCAGGAAGGAGAGTTGCTGCCACTGTCCATCGCGGTGAAGTCGGAGGACCGCTGGCGCCTGGTCGGTTGGGCCCAGTTGGAGATCGACCCCCGGGCCCGGTCGGCCGAGGTGGGTTATTGGCTCGACGCCGGCTTCGTTGGACGTGGACTGGTCACCCGGACCCTCACGGCCTTGCTTGATCACGCGTTCGGGACGCTCGGGCTGCTGCGCGTCGGGTTGCGGACCACTATCGACAACACCCGTAGTCGGAGCGTGGCAGAGCGGCTGGGGTTCACGCAGGAGGGCATCCTGCTGCGAAGCAGCCGCCTTTCCCGGCGAACGACGTGACCTCGTCATCTACGGCCTCCTGGCCCGCGAGTGGCACCAGGCAACAACCTGACCCCGGTACGGCGACCCGTGCCCGGGCGACCGCGACCTCTCTACAGGCTGCGGGCGGTGATGTCGCCGAGGCCGGTGGTCGCCTGGATGGTCAGGCCGGCCGTGGCGCCTTCGGTGTTGTTCAGCGTGTTGTGGATCCGGCCGCTGCCGGCGCCGGCGTCCAGGGAGGCGGAAACGCCGTGGGCCGCGCCGACCGTCACATCGCCCATCTGGGTGCGCAGCACGACCGTGCCGGAGGCGGCCTCGGTGATGTGAATGTCACCCTTCTGGGTGCTGATCTCTGCGGAACCGGTAAGGCGGCCGACCGTGACGTCACCGGCGTAGGCGGTCACGCGGATGCCGGCGGCCTCGTCGATCTTGACCGCACCATGCGCGCCCTCAAAGGCGATGTCGCCGAGCCGTCCGACGCCCCGGAACTCTGCGGCGGTCGCCTTCGCCTCGATGCTTGAGCCAGCGGGCAGTTGGACAGTCACCTCGATCGATCCGGACTGCCCGAAAATCTGGTTCTTCTCCGCCGGGCCCGTGATCCGCAGGACTCCGTCGCCGAATTCGACCTTGGTCTGCTCGGCGGCCTTCACGTCGCGGCCCTTGGAGGCGTTGGCGGGCCGGACCTCGACGGTGGTGTCGGCCCGGTCGGCGGCGATGACCTGGATGCGCCCGGCGGCGATGTCCAGGACGGCGGAGACGGCGGCGGGGGTTTCGAACTTCTGCATCATGCTCTCCTCATGCGAGTGGTTTCTGATATCGAAAACGCTACGTTGCGTTCGAGAATCCCGCAAGTACATCTTTGCGTAAGACAGGCATTTATGCAGGTCAGAGCTCAGTTTTCGTTGCAACGAGTGTAGATCTAACGCAATGGTCCAGACTCTCGCCGTTGCATTGGATAGTGAGCGAACGCTACGCTGGCGGCACCAGAAGAGCACGAAGGGAGATCGCGGTGTCCGGAGGCAGACTCACCCAGCAGGAACGTCAGCAGATCGCGCTGGGACTGGCCGACGGCCTCGCCTACGCGGAGATCGCCCGACGTCTCGACCGCCCCACCTCGACGATCACACGTGAGGTGATGCGCAACGGTGGCCCCACCGCCTACCGCGCCGACTTGGCCCACCGCGCCACCGAACGCCGCACCCACCGGCGCAAGCGCACTCCGCCCCGAGAGCAGGGCGCACTTGCGCAGGGCTTCGGGCGCGACGACGAGGCCGTGCGTGAGTACGAGGAGGCGTTCACCACCCTCCTGATGCAACAGGGCCTGCCCAAGATGACGGCTCGGGTGCTGACCTGCCTCTTCGTCGCCGACGCGGGCAGCGTCACCGCATCCGAACTCGTCCAGCACCTCCAGGTCAGTCCGGCGTCCGTCTCCAAGGCCATCGCGTTCCTCGAAGATCAGGGCCTCATCCGCCGGGAACGCGACGAACGCCGGCGCGAGCGCTACTTCGTCGACGACGACGTCTGGTACCAGTCGACGATCGCCAGCGCCCGCGGTACCGCCCAGGTCGCCGAGATCGCACGGCAGGGTGTCAGCGTCCTCGGCCGCGACAGCCCGGCCGCCGCCCGCCTGGAGAACATCGCCCGGTTCAGCGAGTTCATGAGCGAGAGCATGCTCCGCGCCGCGGAGCAGGTCCGCGAAGTCCTCCACACGAAACCCGAAGCGAGCTCAGGCGGCACTGCCAACCCGAGTTCAGACCGCGGATAGAGCCCGAGTCGCCGCCCACAACGACATCGGCGGTGCCGAATCGCGTCGGTTACGCCTCGGGTTCCTTGCGGGGACGGAATCTCGAGCGGAACTTCGAGTCGTACTCCAGTCGCACGTATCCCGAGGAGTGCACTCCCACCGCGAAGAACCCCACGGCCACGAACACAATCCCCGCAACCATGGAGATGTGCCAGAAGGCCGCCGTGATGCCGACAAACGCCGAGCCTTGTGCGACCGCCTTGGCCACCCCGACGAGCGGTGATTTGCTCGCCCGGTGCCGAAACTCCTCCTGCCGATTCAACACCAGGAGCGCGGCGAGCAACGGGATCGAGACCGCGAACGCGATGACGCACACCAGCGCAGACGGGTCGAGCGAGGTCTCGGTCAGGAACGGCTGCACCACCACCAGGCCGGCGGCCGCCAGTCCGCCGTAGATCAGGTTGGACTGACGGATCCATTCCACCTGGGCCGCCGGGTCGGAGGCGGCGTCCTCAACTTCCTGCCGGATGCGTTCGGCGTCGGTTTCCGTGAGATGCGCCTGCTCTGCCAGGAAGCTCTCGTCCTCGTTCATGCGCTCATCCTCCCGAAGCCCCGTCTGTCACTGCGATCCGGCCTCCAGCGAGTTCTTCCGGCGGCGCATTCTCGAGGTCGCGGCGCCCGCTGGCCTGGCTGCTAGCCGCCGCGCTCGACAGCTCGAGTAATCCGACTTGACTCTGTAGTCGGGTCCGGGGTTGAGGATGGGGGTATGCGAACCAGTGAGCTGGCCGGCCAGGCCGGTGTGAACACCGAGACGCTGCGGTACTACGAGCGGCGCGGCCTGCTCACGGAGCCGCCCCGAACGCCGGGCGGCTACCGCGACTACCCGGCCGCGACGCTGGAGCGGCTGCGATTCATCAAACGCGCCCAGGAACTCGGCTTCACCCTCGACGAGGTCGAGGAACTGCTGCACCTGGACACCGGTGGACCGGACAGCTGCGACGCCGCCCGTGCACTGGCCGAGCACCGCCGCGCCGACCTCGAACGGCGGATCCGCGACCTGCAGCGCATGCACGACTCGCTCACCGACCTGGTCGCGACCTGCGAGCTGCCCCGCGCCGACCGCAGCTGCGCGCTGCTGGAGGCGATCGACCACCGCCCGAAGGCGACCCGATGAAACTCGAAGTCCTGCACGTCCCGGACTGCCCGAACCTGCCACCGATGCTGGAACGGCTCACCGAAGTCACCGACCTGCCGGTCACCACCCGCGTCATCGACAACGACACCGACGCCGAACGCCTCGGTATGGCGGGCTCCCCGACCCTGCTGATCGACGGAGTGGACCCGTTCACCACGGGAGGAGACTGCGAGTGCGGGGTGTCGTGCCGTCTCTACCGCGACGAGACTGGCCGCATCGTTCCCGCGCCGTCAGTCGAGCAACTGCGCGACGCACTCACCGCGGCCAGCCGCCCGGCGACACCCGGTGAAGTACTGAGCGCCTGGCGGACCCGCGCCCTGCCGCTGGATCCGGTCGAGAAGGCCGTGCACCAGGCGATCCTGCGGTCCTTCGCCACCACAGGTCATCCACCCGCGGCCGTCGACCTCGATCCAGCCGCGGCCAGGGGTGAGCGGAGTACGGGTGAGGTGCTGAAGGCTTTGCACGAGGTCGACGCGATCCGGCTGGCCCCGGACGGGCGGATCGCGGTCGCCTACCCGTTCTCCACCACACCGACCCGGCACCGGCTACGGATCGGCGATCAGGTCGACGCCTACGCGATGTGCGCGATCGACGCGCTCGGCATCGCCGCCATGCTCGACCGCGACACCCGGATCGAATCCGTCGATGTGACCACCGGCCAACCGATCACAGTCACCACAACAAGCGGGCACGCCGATTGGGAGCCCCCAGCGGCGGTGGTGTTCATCGGTGCTGACCCCGGCGGTGGGCCCTCGGCTGACTGCTGCTGCGACTACCTCAACTTCTTCACCGACCAGGCCACCGCCGAAACCTGGACCAGAAGCCACCCAGGAATTCCCGGCCAGATCCTCACCCAGACCCAGGCCGAGGACCTCGGAACCCGCCTGTTCCAGCCCCTACTCGCAGACTGACCAGGATCGGCCGGCTAAGGCAGGTACCGATCGATCCGCTGCAGCACCCTCCCCACAACTGGCAGGCGATGCCAACCGCGACTGATCACCCACTCCCGCGCTCGACGCACCCCGGCCCGCAGCCTCGCGCCTGGCGAGGTCCGGAACTCGTCCTCACGCTCGGCAGCCCTCCGCTGCAGATAGCGGGCACACCCCAGACAAACGCCGACCTCAGGGTGCGTCCCCAGCCGCACCAGGTCACGCTCATCGAACTCGCCACCGCAACACCAACACACCGGCGCTGTCGGCTGAAACGTCTCCTCAGCAGCGGTCATACCGCTATCATCCGCCCACCCGGGCGCGCCGCGACAGATCGGCCGAGGCCGCTGCAACGCAGCGCGCCAACCGCCAGCGAACTCCACCAGACCAGTGGTCAGCCCAGATGATCGCCACTCAAGAGGCCGAGTGCGAGGCCCGTGACAATGAGGACGGCGCCGATGACAACTCGATAGCGCAGAGCTGAAACCAGACCTGTGACAGTGAGGATCAGGGCGATGATCCAGAGCGTCACTCCTATGCGCACCGGCGCAATGTAGCCGTTGCTTGCCCGCGGCGGTGCCATTCTCACGAGTCTCTAACGCCGACGGGGCTGGTCCCTTCACAGGTCTGCGGGTGGGGAGGACGATCTGTCTGTGGAAGCCCATGTGGTGAAGGAGGCCTGGCTCGATCGCGCGCTCACGAGCGCGGGGATCGATCGAGCGACGTGGCGGCCCGCCCGTGGCTTCGCCGCGAACCGGCGGACGGTCGAGGCTGTCTATGACTACTACGGCAAACTGTTCCGCGAGCACTCGCACCTCGAGTGGGCTGGGATGGCGAGCCTGATCGGGCCGTCGTTCTACGCCGGATTCAAGGATCTCGGTTTTCTACCGGACACCGCCCGCAAGCTGGCCATGGCTGTGTTCGGGCGGCCGCTGAGACACTTCACCGACCACAGCGTCGCCGATCTGGATTTCTATGCGACGACATTCCTCCGGATGCAGAGAAAGATCTTCGAGGACCAGGCGACGATGCACGAGGCGTACGTCGCCGGCGGTCTACCCAAGATCCAGGAGCTCTACCAGCTGCGCATCATCGATGTCGCCACCCTCGAGGCCTGGCGGGACATCGACCGCGGCCGGACGACGAACGATGCGACGCTGATCGATCGCGGCAACCGCACCCTGCTGTTCCGCGAGCAGTTCGACATCATCGACCGTTTCTACCTCCAGATGCTGCGGCACGATCGGCCGGAGGGGATGCTGTTCACGTATCTGCTGACCCTCGTCGGTGCACCATCGATACCCGGTGTCCACTCCTTCCCTGAGCGGTTCCCGTTCGCGCTGGTCGCGCGCCTGCCGCGGGCCGTGATCAGCGTGCGGACACCGTTGGCCAACGGGAACATCGCCGTGTTCGCGAACCGCTGGAAGCTGATCGAGGACGACACGCTGCCGAGGTACCTCACGTTCATCCGGGAGCACGCGGAGGAGGCACGCAAGCTGGCCGGCACCCCGGTGTCCGAGCGCGCGATCGGCCGGCGGCTCCTCGACCGCGCCGGTCGCCTCATCGCGGGTGCTGTCACCCGGTGGGACGTGGACGTCAGCGCGGGAGGAGCTGGAGGCGTCTCGGCGATCCCACCGACGAAGCCGCTGACGGAGGCCTTGACCGAGGATCGGACGATCGATCTGACGAGCCCACCTAGCCGTGACTCGGCCGGGTTCGACACGGACTCGGACAGCCGGGTCTGGATGAATCCCAACCGCCGGCCATTTGGTATCAGCGTGCTACTGCCAGGCGGGCGGGTGTACCGCACGCAGGCGGCGGAGGCGGTGATGCTGAGTTCGACAGCTGTGAGCGATCCGGACCGGCTGATGGTGCAGCCACCGGCGGCCGGCCTCGACGCCGATGCCACCCAGCGGCTCATCGCCGAGTATGCGGCCGAGTGGGGCTTCCCCGCCGCCGCTGCGACGGACTGGCGTGCTGGGGTGGACCGCCGCGTCGGGAGCGACCGCAGCTACAGCACCCATGTGTTCACGCCCGACGATGTCGGCTTCGTCCACCTCGAATTCCAGGTCTCCCACCACGTGACCGAGGGCACGTTCGTGGTGTCGACCTTGTTCTCCTGGCCCGGCACAGTCAGCGCCACCGTTTAGGCGACACAGGCACGACGGGATGTCGTGAAGGCCGACTCCATCCCGGCGTGACTCGCCGGGCGCATCGCCGGTCTAGTTGGCTCGTTGGTCAGGTGATGCCGGGCTACAGCTCATCTTGACTCAAGCGGCTTCCGGTGCTGGCTGCTTAACACCGGAAACCTCGGGTGTCGACCCAACTCATTGGCCAGCCGGCGCCCTTGAGGGCCACGGTTCCCTACTTTCCGGAGAACATTCGTCACGGTCAGTACGCAGATCGCAGGTGTCGGACGCACGTTGCGCGACGATGCTGAGCTTGGTGCGCCATCCGTCGCCGGATGCGGCGAGCCGCTCGTGGGCACTCGGCGGGTATGAACGACGAACGCTTGGTCGTTACAGCGCGCAGGCTGGTCGAATCGCTGACTCCTGGTGATCTCGACCATACGCTCGGTCGGATCACCGCAGCGGCCGTCGAAGTGTTGCCCGACGTGGAGTACGCCAGCATCACGGTGCTGCACGGCGACGGCAAGCTGGAGACATTCGCACCGACCGCCGATCTCCTCTGGGATCTCGACGCCGCGCAGTACGAGTTCCGCGAAGGACCCTGCTACGACGCGGCTGTGCACGCTCGGCCCGCTGTTCGCCCATCAGGCGGCAATCGCGATTGAGTATGCCCGCGAAGTGCACAACCTTCAGGAGGCGCTGAAGACCCGCCGGACGATCGGCCAGGCCATCGGCATCGTGATGGAGCGCTACCAGCTCAGTGATGCAAGATCCTTCGCGTTCCTCACCCGGCTGTCCCAGCACCGCAACGTCAGGCTCAACAAGATCGCCCAAGAACTCGTCAACACAGTCGGAACACGACCTCAAGACGATTCGCGCTGACCTGCCAACGATGTGAGCCGTCCAGCCGACTCATCGCCGATCGACAGCGACCACGTCAGGCGGCTATCGCTACCGCCGGTTTGTGTCGCCGGTCGCCGGGTACCGGCGGATTGGCTGGGGGCCTGGTATGTGGTCGTGAGATGCATGATCAGAATCAGGGAGGCAGGGACATGGCCGGAACAGGCGCAGCGGGCAGGCTCGTGAAGGCCTGGGGCACAGGGGTAAAGGACTTACCCCGGAATACGAGTTGGCTGCTGTCGAAGGCTTTGACGCCGTTGGAAGCGACGAAGGACGCAGCTGGCAGCGCGACCCAGGCGGCGGGAGGTGGTCTGGTTGACATGGCTCGCCACGCAGGAGCATCTGTCATGGATGTGCTGCCAGTGGGCGACTCGATCGAGCTGAGGCTCCAACGAGCCAGAGCCGCGTCCGACGAGGCCCAACAGGCGGAGGAAGCGGCAGTACACGAGGCCGAGGAGGCGAAGGCGCGCAGCGACGAGGCGCGTCAGGTCGCCGAGCGGTGCCGGGAGTACGTGCGTGAGGTCGAGCGGGAGCAGGCTCAGGAGGTCAGCGAGAAGGTCGCCGAAGCCCGCCGTGAGGCCGATGCGCGGGTAGAGCGGGCTCGCGCCTCGGCGCAGACCGACGCCGACCGCGTGGTGCAACAGGCCAAGGCCGAGGCGGACGACCGGGTCACGAAGGCACGCGAGGAGGCTGAGGCGGCGCAGTCGAAGGCCAAGCAGACGATGGCCGAGGCGACGGCGAGCCTCGCGGAGGCCAGGCGGCTGGCCGACGAGGCCACCGAGGCGACGAAAGCAGCCGCCGAGGAGGCACATCGACAGGCCGCGCAGCTCGCCGCGAACGCCGATCGCGAGGCCCGCAGCGCCGACGAACGGGTGGCCGAGGCCGAAAAGGTCCGATCTCGTGCCAGTGCCAGTGCCAGGGCCAGTGTGAGCGTCAAGCGCAAGCGCAACGGACGGACTCAGAGCGCCGTCGACTTCAGCGAGATGACCAGGACGGACCTGCTGAACCTAGCCACGGCCGAGGACGTCAAGGGCAGGTCGGCGATGAACAAGACCGAACTGGTGACCGCCCTCAAACGCTCGACCCGATCCAAGCGGCGATAGCCGGGAGTGGAGACGATCATGGGACTGTTGCACAGGAGAAGCCGGTGGGAGAAGTTGGTCGAGCCGGTTGCGACCGGCGCTACGAACGCGATGCGCCGTGGTGCTGTCCGTAACGGCGTTGCCGCCGCCGCGGCGGCGATCGGCATGAGCGCCGCGAGCGCGGTGGTCTCCTCGCGACGGCAGAAGGACAAGAAATGAAGCTGCGCAGTCTCGCGGTGTTCGGCGTGGGGTACGTGCTGGGAGCCAAGGCGGGACGTGAACGCTATGTACAGATTGTCGAATCGGTCCAGAGGGCGTCGCAGCGGCTCGACGAGGCGCGCCGAGAACGCGCTAAGCCTGGTAAACGCGGTAAGCCTGCTTCCCGACGGGAGAGCAACGGGCTCGACAGCTATCTGGACGAGACCAGCCGGAACTAGCACCCTGGCCGGCGGCGCCGTAGTACACACCTCGCTGGTCGCCAGGCTGTTCGGAGTGCGACTCCTGACTGTGGAGGGAACGGTTCTGCTGTCACCGGTATCGTTCGGCGACCCACCAGCGGACGTTGCGCGCACGCCAACCCGGACCACTGCCCACGTCGACGCCAAAGCCGTGCCCAACGGAATCGGGGCACGGCTCGGTCCGTCGGCGCGGTTGATCGACGAAAGCATCGACGCTCTGCGAGCGCTGGACCACTGAACGAGCGGACTGGAGACGGCGACGAAACCACGCCGTACAGGGGCCTCTGGCAACATTTTGCCGGGCATGAAGACCGCCGGCGCGGTGAGCGGTCGACCAGCACGACGCGAGCCGCCCGGATTCCGATGACGTGCGGCACTTGTCGGTTGGTCGACCAGAGATTTGGTGCCTGAACCTCAGTCCACTCGACCTGATGCTCGGTGCCGGCGTCATCGCGGCAGATCGCGTTGTCGCTGATCAGCTCGCTCAGGTGGGTCTGGCTCTCAGTTCCGGCTGAAATCAGGCACTCGGTACTGCACTCGCAGATGCGGCGAACTGCACGCTATTCCCCCGCATCTGCGGAGGTGAATTCGTGTCGCGAACCAACGGGGCGGCGCGGCTCTACGATGACGGCACTGTGACTCCTACTCAGCTTCGTGCCTTCTCGGCGGTCGTCCGGCTCGGGTCGGTGAAGGCGGCTGCCGCAGAGCTCCACGTCACCGAGGCGGCGGTCTCACTGCACGTAGGTCAGCTGCGCAAGGAACTCGGCGACAAGCTCTTCACCCGCACCGCCTCCGGCCTCGCGTTCACACCAGGTGGCCTTCGTCTGGCCAGCCGCGCCGCAGAGCTATTGGGGCTGCAGGACCGCACCATCTTGGAGGTCAGCCAGGCGGGCCGCGGTCGGAGGATGATGCGGCTGGCTGCTTCCACCCTCTTCGCGGAGCATGCGGCGCCCGGCTTGATCGAGCTGTTCGCAGGCCGTGCCAACGATCTTGATGTCGAGCTCAGCGTGCACCACCCACGCGAGTTCGCCGCTCTGCTGTCGGATCGCGTGGTCGATGTTGCGCTCGGCCCAGTGCCCAGCGGGCTGCCTGACTCGATCCGGCGGGTCGCTTTCCTGAACTACCGGATCGTGGCGGTTGCCGGGCTCAACCATCCCGTTTCGGCAGTTCCAGCACGGCCGGCTCAGCTCCGCGAACAGACTTGGTTGCTCGGCCCGTCCGCGGTCACCGACGGTGTGGTGACAGCGATGCTCCGACGGCTCCAGATCCCGGAAAGCCGGCAACAGATCTTCCAGAGTCATGCCGCGGCGATCGACGAGGCCAAACGCGATGGCGGAATTGCCGTGACGCTCTCTTCCGCGGCGGCCAGTGATGTGGCCGGGGGCAGATTGACGATTCTCACGGGGCGCGGTCTGACCGCAGGCGGCGTGTGGAACGCGATGACGCTGCCGAGCCATGCTCTCGTCCCCGCTGCCGCGGAGCTGACCCGTTTCATCACTACCCCCCGAGCTACGCAGGCAATGCTCCGTGGCTCGGGCGTGAATGTCGGCCACTTCCGCCCGTCGATCCACGTCACCTTGTGGAGCTGACCACGTCGTCCAATGCACGCAGGGTGTGCCCCGGCAACAGTTCATCGCAGTACGGCCGGGCTGCGGCCATGCCACCGGCCAGCGGCTGGTAGCCGGGAGCCGCCGCGCGGGGGTTCATCCAGATCACCCGATAGGCGCGCCGGTACAACCTCGCCATCACTCGACGGAGTTGTTCCGGATCATCGGAATCCCACCCGTCCGAAGCGATGATGACGACGGCTCCCCGCACTGCCGTTCCATGCCGCGACCGCAGCAATGTCCGCAGGTTTGCGGCAATCCGGGTCCCGCCGAATCGGTCCGCGACCAGAGTCGTCGCCTGCTGCATGGCGATCGACACGTCGTGGTGGGCCAGCACCGCCGTGAGCCTGGTCAGCGTGGTGGCGAACGCGAACACCTCGGCGTCGGCCGACACCGTCGCGGCACGCATCAGATGCAGATAGGTCCGGGTGAAAGCCTGCATGGACTGGCTGACGTCACAGACCATCACCAGCCGCCGCGGCTTGTCCAGCTGCCCCTTGCGGACCAGCTCGGACGGCTCCCACCCGGTACGCCGTGCCCGGGCCAGAGTGGCTCGTAGGTCGATCCTGCGCCCCGACGTACGACGTACCAGGCGGCGGCTGCGCCGGGTCGGCCAGTGGTTTCGTGCTTCCTCCAGCCAGGCGCCGACCGCCGCAAGCTCGGCAGCGTCGAGTTCGTCGAAGGGAGTGTCGAGCAGACCGGTCAAGCGGCTCGGGAGGCGCTCAGGGATACCGAGTGCCAGGTCGGTCTCCGCGGCCGACCCGGTCACCGCAGGCAAGGTAACCCATGGCAATCCAGCTCCATCTTGCTCAGCGGAACCAGTCGCCGGGACCTTCACGTTGATATCGCTCGCACCGCCGGCAGTACTGCGCGGCTGCCTTCGGGCCTGTGGATCCACCGCGAGAATCGCGTCGGCGAACACGGCGGCGAAGACAGCGTCGTACGCCGAGAGGTCGCGCTCGTCGCGCACCAAGGTGATCCGGCTCAGCCAGTAGAGCCGTCCCCGGTCGATCGGCGGCAGTAGCGCCAGAGAACGGCTGAAGGTCTCGGTGGCGGTCAGATCGACCGCGATGCCTGCGCCACGAAGCCGCTGGGAAAAGGCCACGGCGAAAGCCGCGCGGTCTATCGCGCGGAGCAGGGCAGCTTCAGCGGGCGACGAGATAGACGATCACCGCCACCACAACGACGACGCCGAGCAGCACGGGCACCAGACGTTTCGCCACCGAGCCCCCGGCGACCTGCATCAGATCAAGCGCGGCAGGCTCTTCTGTATTCCTCACGCCACCACTCGCAGCACCCTGCGCCGCGGTTGTCGGCGATGGCGACGTCTCAGCCGGTGGCGTCACAACAGGAGGTGCTTGCCCAGTGGCGGCGGCGGTTGGTTCTTGGCCGGTCCGGCCAGGATCATCTGCTGCGAGCTTGGCTTCCAGGCAGTCGACGAATTGGCCGAGGAGTTTCTCCGACACCTGCTTGATCATGCCGCTACCGAACTGTGCGACCTTGCCGGAGATCTTCAGGTCGGTGTCGATGCTGACCACCGTCTTGTCGCCGTCAGCGCGCAACCCGGCGGTGATCAGCGCGGACGCGTTCCCGGCGCCGCGAGAGTCCTTGCCGCGGGCATCGATCACCGCGCGGTACGCCTGGTCGTCCTTCTCGGCGAACCGGGCGGTGCCGGAGAAGTCGCTGATCACCGGACCGAGCTTGACTCGCACCTTGCCCTGATAGGTCTCGCCGTCGAACCCGGTCAGCTGCGCCCCGGGCATACACGGGGCGATGCCCTCCAGATCGGTCAGTACTTGCCAGGCCTGCTCAACCGGCACGCTGACGGTGAACTCGTCGGTGATCTTCATCGGACCCCTTCGATCGGTTCGAACAGTTCGGCGATCGCGTCCCGGTCGTCGGGCGTCTTGGCGATCGCGCCCAACGTGCGCAGGCCGTCCGCGCGGCCGAGCGACGAAGCGCCCAGCACCGTGAGCGCTGAAACCCAGTCGATGGTCTCGGCCAGTCCTGGCGCCTTGTCGAGGTCCAGTCGGCGGGCCCGGCCGACGAACTCGGTCGCACTCGCGATCAGCGCCTGGTTCGCCGTCGGTACCCGGCGGCGGACAATCCTGACTGCCCTTGCGGGCTCCGGGAACTCGATCCAGTGGTAGAGGCAGCGCCGTCGCAGCGCATCATGCAGCTCGCGGCTCCGGTTCGACGTCAGTACGACGTACGGCCGGCGCGCCGCGGTGAATGTGCCGAGCTCGGGAATCGTCACCGACGCCTCCCCGAGGAACTCGAGTAACAACGCCTCGAACTCGTCGTCAGCGCGGTCGATCTCGTCCACCAGCAGGACGGGCGGGACCGGACCCGATGCGCGGACGGCGCGCAGGATCGGCCGTTCGGACAGGAACTGCTCGGTGAACAGATCCGCGTCCGCGAGCTTCTCGTGACGAGACTCGGCCAGCCGGATTGCCAGCAACTGGCGCTGGTAGTTCCACTCGTAGAGGGCCTCCCCCGCTGTCAGGCCCTCGTAGCACTGCAGCCGGATCAGTGGTGCCTCGACAGCTGCTGCCAGCGCGATCGCCGATGCGGTCTTGCCGACGCCAGGTTCGCCCTCGAGCAGCAACGGCTGTCCAAGCGTCGATGCCAGAAACAGGGCGGTCGCGGTCCCCTCGTCGACCAGATGATCGACCGCGTCGAGGCGGCTGATCACCTCCTCGGGGTCGGCGAACGGCCCACCAGCGAGTTCAGTCATGTCTGCGCCCCCTGCGCCAGCAGAGCCCGGTAGTCGTCCCAATCGTCGACGTCTAGCGGAATGTTGCCCGAGGCCCGTACTTCGGTGACCGGATAGCGGCCGGACTCGATCAGCTTCCACACTCCCTTGTCCCCATGGAGCCCGGCCAGGTCACCGAACACCTCCCGCCCGAACCAGAACGGATGCCCGCGCCCATCGTCGTACCGGCTGACGGCAATAGCGGTTCCAGCGGCCCGCCCCACCAGTGATAGGACGGTGGCATCGGTGACTCCCGGCTGATCGCCGAGCATCAACACGATCCCGTCCGATCGCGGATCCACTACCGCCAGAGCCGTCACGATGGACGACGAGCAACCTGTACCGAACGCGGTGTTCTCCACAACCTCGGCGCCGCTCAGGTCCACCTGGTCACGAACCTGGCCGGCGGCTCCGCCCAGCGTGACGATCAACTGGTCGAAGTCGCATTCCCGAGCGGTTCGGAGGACCGAATCCAGCAGAGTGCTGCCGCCGTACGGCAGCAGTTGCTTGGGTTCGCCCAAGCGTCGCGAGCCACCCGCGGCGAGAACCAGGCCTGTGACGAACACCGCGTCTCAACCCGCGACCTGTACTGCGTAAGCGTCCCGGCACCCGGTTCCACAGAACCAGTAGTCGACACCATCGACCACCAGGTGGGGAGTCTGTGGGGTAACCACCACGGTCATGCCGCAGACCGGATCGATCACCTGGACAGGCGCGACAACAGCTACCTCGGCCGTCGGGTGCAGGTTGTCCACCCGGATCGCTCGGACCAGTTCGGCCAGGACAGACAGGGCGATCTCCCCGGCCGTCTCGGCGCCCACCTCGAGGCCGACCGGAGTACGGACCCTAGACCGCTCCTCATCGGAGAGGCCGAGTTCGGCCAGTACAGCCTGCCCTCTCTTGCCGCTGGCAACCAAGCCTACATAGCCGACCCCGGCGTCCAGCGCTGCTCGCATCGGACCGAGTTCGTCGCGCCCGAGGCCGGCAATGACGACAGCCGTGGTTCCTGGGGCCGGGGGCTTGCCGTCCAACCGGTCGATCGCGAACCCCGCCGCCGCCCCGACCGTAGCGATCGCTTCGGCGATCGGTGTGTCCCCCACGACTCCCACCAGTGCTGCCGGGATCTCGGGACGTAGGAAGATCTCCACCGAACCTCCGCTCAGACAGGGATTGGTGACGACTCTGGCCCCGGGGACATCCGGGAATCCGGTTACATCGTCCGGCAGGATCCGGAGCAGCACCGCCTGTCGGTCGGTCAGAGCCGTGAGAGCGGCTGACCGGACCGAGCTCTCCGTGCAGACGCCGCCGACGAAGCCCTCGATCGAGCCGTCCGCGAGCACTACCGCGTCGTCACCCGGCCGGGCCGAGGTCGGGCTCTCGGCCCGGACGACCACCGCATGAACGAAAGGCACCCGGGCTCCGGTCAGCTCGGCCACCCTGCTCGCCATTCGCTGAGTCATCGCTGGCTCACACCGGTGGGGTCGGGTGGCCTTGCATGGCGTCCCAGACGCGGGACGGGGTCAGCGGCATGTCGGCGTGCCGGATGCCGTACGGCTTCAGCGCATCCACAACCGCGTTCACCACGGCCGGCGGCGACCCCACCGTCGCCGACTCTCCGATGCCCTTGGCACCGATCGGGTGGTGTGGTGAAGGGGTCACAGTGAACCCCGTTTCCCAGTCCGGCACCTCCAGGGCTGTCGGGATCAGGTAGTCCATCAGCGATCCGCCCAGACAGTTGCCTTCCTCGTCGAACGCGATCATCTCCATCAACGCCATCCCGACCCCGTCGGTGAGGCCGCCGTGGACCTGCCCCTCGATGATCATCGGGTTGATCCGGGTCCCGCAGTCATCCACTGCGATGAACCGGCGGACCTTCACCTCGGCCGTCCCGGGATCGACGTCGACCACGCAGATGTAGGCGCCATAGGGATAGGTGAGGTTCTCCGGGTTGTAGCAGATCTGAGCCTCGAGCCCACCTTCGATTCCGTCCGGCAGGTCTCCAGCGCCGTGTGCTCGCATCGCGATGTCCTGGATCGTCACCGCGCTCGTCGGGTCACCTTTGACGTGGAAGGAGCCCTTGACCCACTCCAGGTCGGCCACCGAGACCTCGAGCATGCCGGAGGCAATGATTCTCGCCTTGTCCCTCACTTTGCGCGCGACCAGCGCCGCGGCCGCTCCTGACACCGGCGTCGATCGGCTGCCGTAGGTTCCCAGCCCGAAGGGTGTGTTGTCGGTGTCGCCGTGGACGACCTCGATATCGGCCGGCGGGATGCCGATCTCCTCGGCGACGATCTGCGCGAACGTCGTCTCATGGCCCTGTCCCTGCGTCTTCACCGACAGCCGGACTACCGCCTTGCCTGTCGGGTGGACCCGCAACTCGCAGCCGTCGGCCATGCCGAGCCCGAGGATGTCCATGTCCTTGCGTGGCCCCGCGCCGACCGCCTCGGTGAAGAAGGCGACGCCGATTCCCATCAACTCGCCCCGCGCACGCTTCTCGGCCTGCTCACGCCGCAACTCGTCGTACCCGGCCATCTGCATCGACAACCGCATCGTCGTCGCGTAGTCGCCTGAGTCGTAGACCCAGCCGGTCTTGCTCTTGTACGGGAACTGCTCGGGTCTGATGAAGTTCTTCAGCCGGAGCTCGGCCGGGTCCATCTTCAGCTCATAGGCCAGGCAGTCGACTACTCGCTCAACCAGGTAGACCGCCTCGGTGATCCGGAAGGAGCAGGCATAAGCGACACCGCCGGGTGCCTTGTTGGTATAGACCGCGGTCATCTTGCAGTACGCCGCTTCCAGGTCGTAGCTACCGGTGAAGACCCCGAAGAAGCCCGCCGGGTACTTCACCGGGGCCGCGGTGCCGTTGAACGCCCCGTGGTCGGCGAGCACATTGGTGCGGATGGCAAGGATCTTCCCGTCCTTCGTCGCGGCGATCTCACCCTGCATGATGTAGTCGCGGGCGAAGCCGGTGCTGACCAGGTTCTCCGACCGGTCCTCCATCCACTTGACCGGCTTGCCGAGAACCAGCGACGCGACGATCGCGCACACGTAGCCGGGGTAGATCGGCACCTTGTTGCCGAAGCCGCCGCCGAGGTCCGGCGCGATCACCCGGATCTTGTGCTCCGGAAGTCCCGAGACGAGCGCGTAGACCGTCCGGTGGGCGTGCGGAGCCTGGCTGGTGGTCCACAGTGTCAGCTTGCCGTCGACTCGTTCGTAGTCCGCGACACATCCACAGGTCTCCATCGGCGCGGGATGCACGCGGGGGTAGACGATGTCTTGTTTCACCACCACATCGGCCTTGGCGAACACCGCCTCGGTGGCCGCCTCGTCACCGGTCTCCCAGTCGAAGCAATGGTTGTCGGTCTTGCCCTCCAGGTCGTCACGGATCACCGCGGCGTCCGGAGACAACGCCGTACGGGCGTCGACGACCGGGTCGAGGATGTCGTACTCGACGTCGATCAGCTCGAGCGCGTCGCGGGCGGCGTACCGGTCCTCGGCAACGACGAAGGCGACCTCCTGGCCCTGGAAGCGGACCTTGTCTGTGGCCAGTACCGCCTGGACGTCGTTGGACAGGGTCGGCATCCACGCCAGGCCCTTCTCTGCAAGGTCGGCGCCAGTGATCACTGCCTTCACCTTCGGGTGAGCCTGGGCGGCACTGACGTCGACACTGACGATCCGGGCGTGCGCCACCGGCGACCGCAGGATCGCCAGATGCAGCATGCCGGGCAGTTGGATGTCGTCGCAGTACTTGCCCAGCCCGCGGATGAAGCGCGGATCCTCCTTGCGCAGCATCCGTCCGTGGCCGATCGGCTTCTGATCGTTGTCGTCGAACTTGTCCACCGGACGGGCATCCAGCGTGGTCATGTGATGCTCCCTGCACGTTCGGGCACGGCCTCGGTCGCCGGGTCGGGAAGCTCCAGCTCGGCCGGCTCTGCCTCAGGCTGGCTCTGGTCGGCACCGTTCGGGTGGGTAGCGGCCCAGCGAACGGATCGGACGATCGTGGCGTAGCCGGTACAGCGGCAGATCTGCCCCGAGATCGCCTCGCGGATCTCCTGCTCGCCTGGATCGGGATTGCGGTCCAGCAGTGCGCGGGCCGTCATCATCATGCCCGGGGTACAGAATCCGCACTGTAGCCCGTGGCATTGCATGAACCCCTCCTGGACCGGGTCGAGCCCGTCCTCGGTTTCAAGGCCCTCGATGGTGCGGACCTCGTGCCCGCCGGCCATCGCAGCGAGCACGGTGCACGACTTCACCGGCTCGTCGTCCATCCAGACCACACAGGTCCCACAGTTGCTGGTGTCGCAGCCCCAGTGTGTCCCGGTCAGCCGGAGCTGGTCGCGGAGGAAGTGCACCAGCAGCGTCCGGCCCTCGATCTCGGCGGCCACTTCCTCGCCGTTCACGGTCATCGTGACCTGCATGATCAGCTCTCCTCCAGAGATCGGGGACCACTGTTGATCCGGTCGACCGCGGTCCGCAGCGCCCGCCGGGTCAGCTCATCGGCCAGATGCCGCTTGTACTCCGCGCTGCCGCGCATGTCCGTCACCGGGTCGCAGCTCGCGGCGGCGATCTCTCCTGCGCGGCGGTAGAGCTCCTCCGACGGAGGACTGCCTCGAAGCGCCTCCGAGATCGCGGGGATGCCGGTCGTGTTCGGCCCGACCGCGGCCAGCCCGACGCGGGCATCGCTGATGACGCCGTCCTCGAGCCACACCGCCGCACCTGCCGATACCACTGCCCAGTCACCGGCGCGGCGCTCGACCTTGTGATAGGCGCTGGATCCACCCGGGCGAATCGGCAGACGGATCTCGATCAAGATCTCGTCCTCCCCCACGGCGGTCTCGTACGGCCCCCGGTAGAACTCGTCCATGGTCACGACCCGTTCCCCCGCCGGGCCGCGAATCACGCAGCTCGCGTCGAGCGTCGTACAGACCGCTGAGAGGTCTTCGGACGGGTCTGCCTGGCACAGAGAGCCACCGATGGTGCCGCGGTTGCGGACCACCGGGTCGGCGATCACCTTCTCCGCGTCGCGAAAGATCGGGAAGGCCTCCGCCAGCTCCGCCGACTCGAGCAACTCGCGGTGCCGGGTCAGCGCCCCGACCCTGACCTGACCGGGCTCCACCCTGACGTACCCGAGCTCGCCGTGGAGGTCGTTGATGTCGATCAGGTACTCGAAGTTGGCCAGCCGGAGCTTCATCATCGGCAGCAGGCTGTGGCCGCCGGCGACCAGCCGAGCCGTACTCCCCAACCGTTCCAGCAATCCGATGGCCTGATCGACACTCGTCGCACGTTCGTACTCAAAGGGTGCTGGAACCTGCATATGGGGCTCCTTCAGGAGGATGTGTGCTGATCGCACCGCTTGCAACATCGATGTGTCAACGGCCACCTAAGACAACGCTTAGGTGCGCAGGCGGAGCGGACGCCAACTGATCGCGGAAGACCCCGGCGAGTGGCCCGATGCGGCTACGGTCGACCGCGGGAGGAGGCTCGCATGCGAGACCTGCTGGACGACATCGACCGTTGGCGCGCGGCGGGCTGCGCAGTCGTCATCGCCCGGGTTGTCGACGTGGATGGCTCGGGTCCGCGCGGGCCCGGCGCGGCAATGGCGATCAATGACCGGCTGGAGGTGACCGGCTCGGTCTCCGGCGGCTGCATCGAGGGTGCACTGGTCACAGCGGCCGAGGAGATCTTCCAGACCGGAGAGCGATCGGTCCACACCTTCGGTTACTCCGACAGCGAGGCGTTCTCGGTCGGACTGACCTGCGGTGGCACTATTCGCGTCTTCGTCGAGCCACTCGACTGGTGACAACCTTGTACGACGAACTGGCGGTGGCGCTGAGAGCCGAGCAACCGATCGCGCTGGCCACTGTCGTCGAAGGACCCGGAGCGGGCAAAAAGCTACTCGTACCCGTTCGCGGCGAATGCGTCGGGAGCTTGGGTGATCCCCTTCTCGACCACGCTGTCAGTCGCGACGCTCGCGGCGCCCTGGCGGCCGGAGCCAGCGCGATCCGTCACTATGGAGCCCGAGGCGAGCCAGAGCACGACGAAGTCACCGTCTTCATCGAGTCCTTCGCCGCTCCGCCCCGAATGATCATCTTCGGCGCTGTCGACTTCGCCGCCGCGCTCACGAACGCCGCCAAGCTACTGAAGTACTCCGTCACGGTCTGCGATGCCCGGCCGATCTTCGCCACCCGGAACCGTTTCCCAGCGGCCGACGAGGTCATCGTCGACTGGCCCCAACGCCTGCTGGCCCGGATCGGCCCGGACCTCACCAGCCGGGACTCGATCTGTGTCCTCACCCATGATGCCAAATTCGATGTCCCGGCAATCGTCGCCGCCCTGGACACCGAGGTCGGCTACCTCGGGGTGATGGGCAGCCGCAGCACGCACCGCGACCGGCTCGAACGACTCCGCGCGGAAGGTGTCACCGACGATGCCTTGACCCGCCTGCACGCCCCGATCGGCCTGGACCTCGGCGCCCGTACCCCGGAGGAGACGGCTGTCTCCATCTGCGCCGAGATCATCGCCACCCGGGCCGGCCTCGACCAGATCCGACCCCTGAGCCTCGTCGAAACCCCCATCCACCACTAACAAGCCTGCTGACTCGACGAGCCACCATGTCCGACGCCGCGCGGGACTCATCTCCGCGGCCGGCATGGGGACTGGAATCCTCAGGTCGCCACCAGGGCCTGACCAGGAAGTCCGCCGCGCAGAGAAGCCAGACCATCGTCTCGTCGCTGTTTGAGGAGAGGGCAGGCCAGAGGCCCTGTCGCTCGGTCGAGCAACAGGGCCTCTGAGGCGGTGGCAACGTTGGGGGGTCGAAGTAGGAACAGCGCGGGGTCTACTTGACTTCTGATTTCATGACCATCCGTAGTCCGAGGATGGCGGGCAGGACGAGCCATGTTGACGCTGTGACCGCGACGTTGGCCCACTGCTCAGCGGTAAGGGTGCCCTCGAACAAGGCGGCCTGGGCGTAGTTGAGATCCACCCATGGCTGCAGGTCCCGGAACCAGTCCTGGCTGGAGGCCAGGATGCCGGCGACGGTGGGCAGCAGGAGCGAGTAGACGAAGTACGCCACCAGTGCCGCCGCCGAGCTGCGGATCAACATGCCCAGCATGGTGCCGGTCAGCAGGCAGAGCAGGCTGCCCAGCACGATGTTGACGCCCTCGGCGAGCGACACGTCCCACACCGTGTCCGTCCCGGTGATCGCGGTTCCCACCAGGTTGCCGATCGCTCCGATCGCGAAGGCGAACAGCATCGAGGCGATGGCCACGGCGACCGACGAGACTGCCTTGGCTGCGATGACCCGGTTTCGGTGCGGGACCAGCGTGAACGTCGTCAGACCGCTGCGTTGGCTCCACTCGCCGGTGATCGACAAGATGGCGATGATGGGCAGCACGACCGTCATCGGGAATCCGATCGCCTTGGCGAAGGTGTAATAGGTGAGGTCCGCGTCGGGGGCGAAGGCGATCGTCCCGATCGTGGTCAGAAGGGCGGTGATGACGATGCTCGCCATCAGCCAGAAGCCGGAACGGGTGTCGAACATCTTGCGCAGCTCGACGTTGACGACTCGCGAGAGGGGCACCGGGTAGACGTCGGCACGCTGCTCACGGACGGGGGCGACGACGGTGGCGGTCATGCGACTTTCCTTTCTCGTTGAGTGCGGGCCTTTTCTCGTTGGGTGTCGGCGGTGAGCTGAAGGAACATCTCCTCCAGTCCGCCGTCGGCGGTGCGCAGCTCGATGAGCGCCACACCCGCCTCCTGCGCCACGCGTCCGACCCGCGGCGGGTCCGCGTCGATGCGCAGAGCCCCGTCATCCGAGACGGTGGTGTGGAGACCGGACGTGTCGAGTGCCTGCTTCAGGGCGTACAGGTCTGCGGCACGAGCGATGGTGCCCGCAGCCTGCAGGAGCTGCGTCTTGGAGCCCTGGCAGACGATCCTGCCCTTGCCGATCATCACGATGTCATCGGCGATGACCTCTATCTCGTGCAGCAGGTGCGAGGACAGCAGGACGGTTCCTCCCTGGTCCGCGTAGTCGCGGAGCAGGTCCCTCATCCAGCGGATGCCGGCCGGGTCGAGCCCGTTGGCCGGTTCATCGAGGATGAGCACGGCCGGGTCGCCGATCAGGGCGGTGGCGATGCCGAGTCGCTGGCGCATCCCGAGCGAGTAGTTGCCGACCCGTCGGTTCGCCTCGGTTTCGGTGAGGCTGACCAGCTCGAGCATCTCGGCGACCCGACGGCCGGGGAGCCCCATCATCCGCTGGGCGATGGTGAGGATCTCGCGGCCGGTGCGGCCCGCATGCTGGGCGGAAGCGTCGAGCATCACGCCGACCTCACGGCCTGGGTTGGGAAGGTCTGCAAACCTGCGACCGGAGATGGTGGCATTTCCCGAGGTGGGTGCGGTGAGGCCGACCATCATGCGCATCGAGGTGGACTTGCCGGCCCCGTTCGGACCCAGGAAACCGGTCACCCGGCCCGCAGGCGCAACGAAACTGATGTCGTCGACGACCGTGCTGGCGCCGTACTTCTTGGACAGTGAGTCGATGGTGATCATGGCCGAGCGTCCCCTCGAGTCCATGCCCGCTCTTGGTGGTTCATGGCATTGCTCCTTGGCGTGGTTGACTGCATGCTTCAACGCTAGGAACGCTGCGGCGTCAGCGCGTCGTCACGAGGTCGCGCTCGAGTCCGACCACCCGATGAGCTGTGGGTCCTACTCAGGTAGGACTGACGCGCGTGCGGATCCGGGAGAGCAGGATCAGCATGAGCCGTCGGGTCACTCCTGGGGCCGCGTCTCGGACGCGTCGAAGAGGCCTGTCTGGTAGGCGAGGACGATCGCCTGTGCGCGGTCGCGCAGGTCGAGCTTTTGCAGCAGACGCGTGACGTGCGTCTTGACCGTCGTGTCGCTGATGAAGAGCTCCTGGCCGATCTCGGCGTTGGACAGACCCCGCGTGATCAGGCGGAACACGTCCATCTCCCGGCTGGTCAAGGCGTCCACCGCCTTCGGCGGAGCCTCGCGGTGGAGGCGGGTGAAGTGCTGGATCACCCGTTTGGTGATGGCCGGCGAAAGGAGCGCGTCTCCGCCCGCAACGGTTCGCACAGCGGCGATCAGCTGCTCGGGCGGGTCGTCCTTGAGGACGAAGCCGCTCGCGCCGGCTCGCAGCGCTTGGTAGACGTAGTCATCGAGATCGAAGGTGGTGAGAATCAGGATCCGCGCAGACGCATCGGCCGCCAGGATCCGCCGGGCCGCCTCGAGCCCGTCGAGCTCCGGCATGCGGATGTCCATCAAGATGACGTTCGGGTGGAAACGGGCTGCCTGGGCCACCGCCTCGAGACCGTTGCTCCCTTCCGCCACGACCTCCATGTCGGGTTCGTCGGCGAGCAGCAGCCGGAACCCCGCCCGCACCATCGACTGGTCGTCCACCACGAGGACACGGATGGTCATCTGGCACCGCCGTTCAACGGGAGCCGCGCACGGAGTACGAAGCCGCCGGCATGGGAGGTGCCCGCAGTCATGTCCCCACCGAAGATCCTGACGCGCTCGCGGATGCCGACCAGTCCGTGGCCAAGACCGGCGTCGGTGGAAGGGCCGCCGGGGCCGTCGTCACGTACTTCGAGCCGAAGCTCCGTGGCGGAGTAGCGCACGTCGACCTCCGCCTGGCTCGCCTGGGCGTGCTTGAGGGCGTTGGTGAGCCCCTCCTGCAGGATGCGGTAGGCGGAGAGGTCGAGGCCTGGCGGCAGCGCGAACGGCTCACCGCGGACCTGGAGCCGAACGGGCAGCCCGGCAGCTCGTACGTCGTCCACCAGTGAGTCGAGGTTATCCAGTCCAGGGTGCGGCAGGAGCTCGAGCTCGTCGCCGTCGTGTCGCATCGCGTTGAGAAGGGCGCGCATCTCCGCGAGTGCCGTGCGTCCGGCCTGCTCGACGCTCTTGAGGGTCTCCCGATCCTCCGTGTCGGTCTCGGGCATCCGGTGGCGCACAGCCCCCACCTGGAGGACCATCACGCTGACGGCGTGCGCGACGACATCATGGAGTTCGCGTGCGATCCGCCCGCGTTCCTCAGCCACCGCAACGCGAGCCGCCGCCTCCCGCTCTCTCTCGGCCCGAGCCGCGCGCTCCTCGGCGGCCTCGGTCTGCTCGGCTCGCTCCCGGAGCGCGAAGCCGACGAGCCAGCCGATCCCGAACAGGACCGGCGTGAAGATGAGATCCCCTCTGGTGTGATCCGGTTCGTTGTAGATGACGATCGCCGCGCCGCCGAGCACGATCGCCAGGCCGACCCGTGCCTCCGTGTCGTGGCGCAGGTTGCCGAGCAGCAGGGCAGCACCCATTCCGGCGACGAAGAGCCCGGCCTTGTCCACGATGAGCAGGCCGTCCACGAAGGAAAGCGCCGCACTGAACAGCCAGGTGACCGCCGGTGCGGCGAAAGGGAAACGGCGTCGCCAGAGCAGGGTGAGAACGACCGCCGCGACCGCGAACACCTCGAACCACAGCATCGGGCCCGTCGGGTGGCCCGGGTCGTCGCGCAACGCCGTACTGATCGCGCTCTCGACCGCCGCAATCACGATCAGGAGGTCGAGACCGTACTTCGAGAAGAACAGTCGCGCTCGGCTCACCTGATCAACGTACGACAACACGATCGTTGCTTGCGTCCTACCAAGGTAGGACTGCCACTCGTCGCTTGGTGCCGGCGCGAACAAGGCCTTCCGACGACGCGCTCGGCGGGTGCACGCCCATAGCGTCGTGAACACCACAAGGACCGCTGAGGACCATCCTCAGCCCCAGGAAATGACGGAAGTGGACGACATGGCGGCATCGTTGATCATCGAAGAAGAGTCGGGGACCTGGACCGGTTGGATCCACCCGCACAACGGCTACTACGCCGGCGACCTCAGCGACGTTCCACCGCCCACGCAGAGCCAACTGGCGGCACTGATGACCCTCAGCCGTGATCCAGCTCAGCCCCAGCCTCACCACTGACCGAACGAGCGTCGTGGTGTCGGCCCCAGCCGGCATCGACCACGAAGGAGGAACTCATGTACTCGATGATCACCGACCCCGAACTCGCCGCCCAGATCGCCCTGCAGCAGATCGACGAGCGGATCCGGGACGCCCAAGCGCGTCGTACCGCCCGCGAGATCCGACGCGCGGCTCGCGCCCAGTCGTCCATGTCGCAGCCCCGCCGTACCTCGCGGATCTGGGCCATCCGTCGCACCTTCGCTTGGTGATCGCATCGATGCTAGTTCTGTGAGGCGTCACCGTGCCTGCGCGCCAACTGCTCAGCGTGGTCCGCCTCCTGGATGAGCTCCGCGGCGAGCGCGCGGGCTATGTCAACGGTGAGGCGGAGCCACAGCGACTCGTCGCGGGCATCCGGCCTTGGCCGCCCCTCGATCTCCAAGGCCACCAACGGCACACCGGGGCCAACGTTGCCGCCAAGCCCGGCGTAACGCACTCCCGCCTCGACGTCGAACCCGGTCACATGCAACTCGTGCACGCCGTCGTCACCCATAAAGGGAGAGACTAGCCCGGCTGCCGAAGTCACCCGCCTGCACGGGGAGTTTCGCTCCCAAGGTTCAACCGCGAGACCGGCTCATACTGACAAGACGTCCGAACCGGTCCGTCCGAGTCCCGAGGAGAGACCATGTCGTCATCCGGGAGCCAACCTCCGGTGGAACCGACCCCCGCGCCGGCCGCCGTGCCGCAGGCAGTCCGGGCGACTCTGCTCGCTACCGAGCACTGGAGCCTGCTCGGAACCCGAGGCACAGTCTGGTCGGAGGTGATGAGCCGGATCTCCATCCACCTCACGGTCGCCTCCGCGTCGCTAGTGGTGATCGCTCTGGTGACGCAGGCGTCGGGGTTCGGCACCGCCTTCAAGGTCCTCTCGATCGGCCTGAGCTCGGCGGTGCTGGTGCTTGGGACACTGACCGCCGTCCGGGTGCACAACGCGAGCGTGGACGACACGATGCTCGTCATCGGGATGAACCGGCTGCGCGCTGCCTATCTCGAGATGGATCCGACGCTGGCGGACTACTTCGTCACGTCGTGGCACGACGACCAGGCCGGAGTGATGAGGACCTACACCCTGGGAACCCGCCCAGCCGTGAGCCACCGCCTGGGCAGCACGACGATGTTCGTGAACATCGTCAACACGATGGTCGCGGGCACGCTCGGGGCACTGATCTCGAACGCTGCCGGGGCGGGGCCGACCGTGGTCGCCATCGTCGGCACGATCAGCGGCCTGGCGTACCTCGCGGCCACGATCGAGGCCGCCAGGCGAACCTTCGCCAGACCCTCCATCGACGCACACTTCCCGTCTCCGGGGGCTTGACACCCGCAGACAATCCGCGGCGGATCAGTTGTTTCTCGGATTCGCGGGCGTGCAGGTGGTCGAGATAGTGGAGGCGTCCGAACGCCAAGACTGAGGATCTGAGATGGACTCTCCGGCTCGACGACGCGGCCCGCGCCGAGTTGCCCCGTCACCTTTCCCCTCGCCCGAGGCATCGCTGGCGTGTGACGACTCCGAGAGGGGATTGCAGTGACTGCTCAGCCCGTTTCCGACCTACCCGTCGTTCCCGCGCGCCAGGCCGGCCGGCTCGTGGAGCTCAACGACTGTCTGTCGCTGAGGACCCTTCCCGGTCGAGACCTGAACCCCACCGAGCTCGCCGAGCTCGCGGCCTCGATCGCCGCCCAGCCGCACCTGTGGGAGGACAAGGTCGCCTACAGCGACGACGAGCGCGTCTTCGCCTCGCTGCACCGCGACGCGAACATCGACGTCTGGCTGATCTGCTGGACCCCGGTCAACGACACCGGCTGGCACGACCACGACGTCTCCTCCGGCGCCGTCGCGGTAGCCCGCGGCAGGTTGGTCGAGCACAACCTGGCGATCGGGATCGACTCGATCGAGACCGAGGTGACGGCCGGAGACGTGTACGGCTTCGGCCCGGACCATATCCACCGCCTGACCGGCCTGGACAAGGGCAGCGTCACCGTGCACGCGTACAGCCCGCCGCTGTGGCGGATGGGCCAGTACTCCGCCAATGACGGCGTACTGCGCCGGGTCTCCGTCTCGTACGCCGACGAACTCCGGCCCCTCGACTGATGCCGAGCCCTTACCCGCTCGCGCAGTACGAGAGACCGGGTCCTACGTTCGCCGCGCGCAAGTGCTGCAGGCGTAGGCTAACCATTGACCACTGAGGAGCCGCGATGACGTCGAACCCAGGACCTGAGCACCTCACCAGCCACCACCGCACCACCTTGCGCCAGATCTTCCAGCACCCCGCCAGCCACAACATCGAGTGGCACGATGTGGTGTCGTTGCTGGAGGCCATAGGCACCGTGGAGCGCCGCCACGACGGCAAGGTCGAGGTCACGGTCGGCTCCGAGACCGGGTTCTTCGATATTCCGGCACACAAGGACACGGAGATCGAGGCCGTGGTCGGGCTGCGCCGCCTGCTGGCGGCCGCCGGCTACTCAGAAGGCGGAGCGCCAAGCTGATCCTGGCGGGCGGCCGTGGCGCCTCGCTTGCCGCCCACGGCCGCACCGCGGCGCTTGGCGTCGGGACCCTGCCACGGCTGACAGAGTTGCTGCTGGCCGTGCCAGACCAGCCAGTGTGATCACTGCGAATGCGAGTGCCGTGTAGCACGCGACGAAGCGGGCAGGAGACGACCGGGCGGGCCTACGATCGGGCTTGGCACGTCTGCCGACCTCAAGAGCAGCCTTCGTCGACTCGGCGACGGCGACTGGGTCGGTAACGAAGAACCGGTCAGCTTCACGCCCCACGGACGCGGCCGGCGTCGCTCCTGAAACCGCTGAGAGATCGAGGTGCGAGTCATGGACGACCAAGCAGCCGTCGGCGCGAACGGTCCCGAAGCAGCGCAGGAACCGGCGCGGGCCGACCCGATAGCAGGGGAGCTCGTCACCGAGACCTTTGAGTACGACGGTGGACGGCAGGTCACGGTGTACGTGCCCCCGGATCCGCCCGAGGCAGTCGTGTTCGCCGGTGACGGTCAGCTGATCTCGCAGTGGGGCGGGTACCTCGAGGCGGCCGACGTACCGCCCACGATGATCGTTGGTGCCTACCGGACGGACGATGAGGACGAGATGGTGCGCATCCATGAATACTCACCGCCATTCGACGAGGAACGGTTCGCGGCCCACGAGAGTTTCTTCGTCGAGGACGTCCGCCGATGGGTGCGGTCGCGCTTCGGCGTCGCGCTGCCCGCCGAACGCACCGCGGTGTGCGGCGTGTCGGCGAGCGGAGAGCTCTCTATCGCCATGGGGCTTCGGCATTCGGACATCTACGGTGCGGTCTTCTCCGCCTCGCCGGGTGCGGGCTACCGACCGCCTGCTGTGATGCCGAGCCCGCTACCGCGCACCTACCTCGTCGCCGGCACACTGGAGCCGTTCTTCCTCGAGAACGCCACCCGGTGGGCGGACGCGCTGCGCGATGCCGGCGCGGACGTCGTGATGACGGAGCGGGCCGGCAATCACGGCGACCCATTTTGGGCAGGCGAGTTCCCGCTGATGGTTGCGTGGGCGTTCGGCCGCTGAAACAGCGCGGTCGAAGACGAAGGACGCGTGACACCCCGTCCGACCTGGGCGATTCGACCGAGGCGCTGACCTGTACGGCAAATCCGGCTGCGCCTGATGAGCAGCAGCTTAAGCTCCGGCCATGCAGGCGCGCGACGACGAAGCCTTCCTCGCCAATGTCACACAGCGACTCGCAACGCTGCCGCACGTCCATGCCGTCGCGCTGGGAGGCTCGCGCGCAACCGGAACACACGGTCCCGACAGCGACTGGGACTTCGCGGTCTACTACCGCGGAGCGTTCTCTCCACAAGACGTACGGGCACTTGGATGGCCCGGGGAAGTCTCCGAGATCGGCGGCTGGGGCGGCGGAGTGTTCAACGGCGGCGCCTGGCTGCAAGCCGACGACCGGCACATCGACGTGCACTATCGCGACCTGGACGCTGTTGAACACCAGCTCGCAGAAGCTCGCGAGGGCCGCTTCCATATCGGGAGGCTGCTGTTCCACCTGGCCGGCATCCCGAGCTACATCGTCGTTGCCGAACTGGCCATCAACCAGGTCCTCCGCGGCACCCTCCCGCAGCCCGACTACCCCCAAGCCCTGCAGCGGCAGGCATCGAAACGCTGGTGGGGCGACGCCCGACACACTCTTGCCTACGCCCGAACTGCCCATGCCGAACACGGGCACCTCACCGAGTCCGCCGGGGCAATAGCCACCGCCGGCTGTCAGGCAGCCCACGCGATCATGGCCGCCCGACGCAGCTGGGCGACGAACGAGAAAACCTTGCTGGATGAAGCCGGACTTCGAGACCTCGACCACATCGTCAGCGGTTTGACGCCCTCCCCAGAAGCTCTGACAACTGCCATCGACGAAACGACAAGAGTGCTTGAGCAAGCGTTCCCGGTGCCATAGGTACGAGCCCCTCGCCTGCACCTCCCCGATAAGGCTCCGTGTCCTCGATCCAAAGTGTCAGTTGCTCTGGGCAACGAGCTCGGCCAGGTCCAGCAGCCGTACTTCGTTGTAGCCGGCAACGCGCGTTGGGAGCTGCACGATGAAGGAGAGGAGACCATGACCCAAGTACATGAGCGAACGGAGCAGAGCGCCGTACCCAAACGGTTGTCGCAGGACGGACTCCGCCGGTTCGTCGAGAGATTCGCCGAGGAACACCCGCCGCTCGCCCTCGATGCCGCCGATCTGACGATCAAGAACGCCGATCTCGTGCGCCGACGGTACGGCGGGGTGTTCAACTATCTGAGCCGGGTCGAGGTCGAGGTCGAGCGAAACGTGCTCGAGTTGCGTGCACTCATGCCCCACGCCACCGACACCGACCGGTTCTTCTACGAGGATGTGTGGTCGCCGCAGGAACTGCAGCACGGCATCCTCCTGGACGCGGTCCAGCGAGGTTTCGGGATGACGTCGGCAGAGACCGATCTCGGGCTGAGCGCACGGATGCGGGTGGTCGGAGTGCTCTCCCACCTACCCGGCATGCTCGGCGTCATCCGGCTGCTCTACTACCTGACCGGTGCCGCGACCGAACGGTCGGCCGTGGTCGCGTACTCGCGCCTGTTCGAAGGACTGCGAGGGATGGGTGAGCATGCCATCGCGGAGACGGTCATCGCACCGATCAAACGGCAGGAGCCTGGACATTTCGCGTTCTACCGTTTGTCTGCCGAGGCACTCGTGTACGAGGAGGGGTTGAGTGACTGGCAACTCCATCTCGCCCGGACCCTGCGCCGCAGATCCTTCTCGCTCGTCGGCGTCAACAGCCGCCGGCAACTTGCGGACTTCGGCGACGTCGCCCGTGCACTCGACTTCGACCGCGACCTGCTGGAGATCGCCAGGCAGGTGAGCCTGGTGGAACGTGAACTCCTGTGGGCCCAGCAGCAAGGGTTGCAGGTGCCTGACTACCTCCTGACGGCGCTCCAGGATGCGATTGCCTTGTCCACCGCTCGCACCGCCGGACTCGAGATCTGAACACCGGTCGCTCTCAGGGCTCTTTGGCCGCCGTGGCCTGATCAGCCGTGAGAGTGTTCGCCGGGCCGGCATCCGCGGTCGCCGCGTAGTACGTGCGAACGAGCTCGATCACCGTCTCTGCGGTGCGGTCAAGATGACTGCGACCATCGGGCAGTACTGCGGTTGCGCGACGCCTGACCGTCTCAGGCTGGGTCCTCCAGCACGGACCGCTCAGGTTCGGCGGAATGGGCGGAGGCGGCCGGCTAGAACCGTCAGGCCGAGGAGGGTCGGGACGGCGAGCGCGACCGGGAGGGCGCCGGCAGTGTCCAGGGTCGCGCGGGACGCGACGGTCAGGTGAACTGGCGGCCCGGCGACCAGCGCGCCGTTCTGGGGAATCAGGACGATGTAGAGGGCGAAGCGACCAGGGTTGACGGCCTGGACCTCCCAGTCGAGTTGCGTCTCCGCGCCCGGGGGGACCGGCTTGGTGACCTCCGTCGTCCAGTCCTCGAGGTCGACGTACACGCCGTCGAGGCTGGCGACGTTGAGGTGCGCGATCGCCGGCTCCTTCAACTCCCCAGTGACGACCGATTCCAGCGACAGCGTCTGGCCCGTCACGGCGGTCAGGCTGGTCTGGTTCATCGTGATGACGGGCGCTGGTGATGCGGGTGAGACCGCGAGCAGGACGGTAGCGATCAGATTGAGCGGGATCATTCGGTGCTCACTCCTGCGGTCAGCTTGACGATGCGAGGGCCGATCACGATCAGCAGGGCGCAGACCAGCACGGCGAGGACGGCTGGCGCGACTAGATAGGTGAGGTCGTGCGTCCAGGTTCGACGACCGACCAGGACCTGGGAGACGTAGTGCAATGCCGACCCGATCGGGTTGATGCGGACCAGCAGTTCCCCGAAGCCTGTTCTCGGCAACGCTGGGATCTGCGTCGGGGCGAACAGCACCAGCAACAGCAACAGACTGACCGCCAGGCTGGTCTTGTTCGAGTTCGTGAGGGCGCTGATCAACAACCCCAGGCCGGCCAGGCCCAATGCCACCAGCGTCCCGACGCACAGAGCCAGTACTACGGCTTGCCACGTCGCTGCGACACCGCGTCCGAGCACCCACAGGTACGGAATCGCGACGACCAAACAGGCCAGCCACAAAGTTGTGGCCGCGACCAGCTTTCCGGCCACGATCCCCCGCCGCGAGACCGGTGTGAGGAGCAGCGCTTCGAAGGTGCCGCGTTCGCGTTCACCGCTGATCGCGTCCGCACTGACCACCAGCGTGAGCAGCACTCCGACCGACAGAGCCACCTGCACGGCGAGGTTGACGGCTTCTCGCTGCTCGAGGAAGTTCATTGCGCGGTTCGTGGCCGCCAGGTAGGTCATCGCGCTGAGCAGCAGGCTGTACGCGAACACGAGCAGCGGACCACGTCCCCCGATCCAGAGGTCTCGGCACTCCTGTTCGGCGACCACCAGCCAGCGGCTGCCCAGCGTACGGGGCTCGTCGACCTTCATCGGTCGCTCCCCTCGGTGAGGCTGAGGAACGCATCGTTGAGGCTCGCCGCACCGACCGCCGCTTTGACCTCGGAGACCGTACCGGCCGCGCGAAGCCTGCCGCGATCCAGGATCAGCAGAGTGCTGCACACCTGCTCGACCTCCGCCAGAGTGTGCGTGGACAAGACCACGGTGGCGCCACGTTCCCCGGCGATCAGAGCGACCGTGCTGAGGACTTCGCGCTGGCCGGCGGGGTCCAACCCGAGCGTCGGCTCATCGAGGAACACGACGGCGGGGTCGTTGATCAAGGCGCGTGCGATACCCAGTCTCTGTTTCATCCCGCGGCTGTAGGTCGAGATCAGGGAGCCGGCCCGATCGCCGAGACCGACCTCGTCCAGCAGGCGTTGGGCGACCATCGCGGACTCGGCTCGGCTCCGGCCGAACAACCTCGCGGCGTACACCAGGTACGCCCGGCCGCTCTGGCGCCCGGGATAGCCGGCGCTCTCGGGAAGCACACCGATGCGCGCCCGGATCCTCGCCGGCTCCCGGTCGGGAATCCCCGCCACAGTGAACGAGCCGGCCGTCGGCCGGAGGATCGTGGTGAGCAGCCGGATCGTGGTCGTCTTCCCCGCGCCGTTGGGCCCGAGCAAACCGACGATGTCACCCTGCTCGGCCACGAAGCTCAGGCCCTCTACGGCGCTGCGCGGGCCGTACCGTCTGCTCAGGCCGACGACTTCGAGTGTGGGCATGGCTCGACGGTAGGACGACGGTCCTGAACCCCGGCTGAACGCCGGGTTCAGCCCGCGTTCAGCGAGAATGGGTCAGGATCGCCGCAGAGGAGGTACGGGATGCGGGCGCTCGTGGTCGAGGACGAACTGCGGCTCGCCGCCGGTCTGCGCAACGGCCTCGAGGCGGAGGGCTTCGCCGTCGACGTGGCGCTCACCGGCACCGACGGACTCTGGCTGGCCCGCGAGCACAGCTACGACGTCCTGCTGCTGGATGTGATGCTGCCGGAGATCGACGGGTTCGAGGTCTGCTCCACGCTGCGGACCGAGCGCATCTGGACCCCGATCCTGATGCTGACGGCACGAGACGCGGACACCGACCAGGTCAAGGCACTCGACACCGGCGCGGACGACTACCTCACCAAGCCCTTCTCGTACGCCGTACTGGTCGCCAGACTGCGAGCCCTGGTACGCCGAGGCGCTGTCGCGCGGCCGGTCATCCTCGAGGCCGGCGATCTGCGGGTTGACCCGGCAGGCAGGCGGGCCTGGCGAGGCGAGGCCGAGCTGGACCTGACCACGCGCGAGCTGTCGGTGCTGGAATTCCTGATCCGCCGCCAGGGCGTGACGGTGTCGAAGCGGACGATCCTCGAACACGTCTGGGACTACGACTTCGAGGGCGATCCCAACATCGTCGAGGTCTACGTACGGCGCCTCCGCAACAAGGTCGACCGGCCATTCGGGCGATCGTCCATCGCGACATTGCGAGGCTCGGGGTACCGACTGGCGGCCGATGGCGGATAGGGGGCGATGGCAATGACGGTGCGAGTCCGAGTGACTCTTGCCGCGGTCCTCGTTGTCGGGCTGGCGCTGGTGGCCGGTGCCCTGATTCTGGTCGCACTGCTCGGGTCGGTGCTGACCGACCAGGTCTGTGCGGATACCCGCGAGCGTGCAGCCCAACTGAGCCTTGCCGCACCGCAGGAAGTGCGGGCCTCCGGCACCGAGTTGGTGCAACTGGTCGACCGATCCGGGGCGGTTGTGGGCGCATCGGGAACGCAGCGGCTCGCGGATCCAGGCACCCGATGCGTGGCGGTGGAGCCACTCGGCTACTCAGAGGACTTCGTCTTCGCTGCCGCCTCGATGCCGCAGGCGGACGGGGTACAGGTGATCGTGGGTCGGCCACTGGTCGACGTCCTGGATTCCACCCGGTTCGTACGGCGGGTCCTGTTGATCGGGCTGCCGGTGATGCTCGCCGTCGTCGGGGGCGTGACGTGGATCGTGACCGGCCGGATGCTCGCACCGGTGTCGGCGATCCGGCGCGAGGTAGACGAGATCTCCGCCGCAGAGTTGCACCGCCGGGTGCCGGCGGTCCACAGCCGGGACGAGATCGGCAGACTGGCCGCGACGATGAACCGGATGCTCGACCGGCTGCAACAGTCGCGGGACAGCCAACGACGGTTCGTCTCCGACGCTTCACACGAACTCCGCTCCCCCATCGCGTCCATCCGCCAGCACACCGAGGTCGCGCTCGCACACCCGGACCGATCCTCGCTGGAAGAACTGGCCGGCACCGTGCTCGCCGAAGACCTCCGGATCCAGTGCCTCGTCGACGACCTGCTGCTCCTCGCTCGCGCCGACGAACAGGACTTCTCCCTGCCGAGCTCTCCCGTCGATCTCGACGACCTCGTCCTGGCCGAGGCCCGTCGGTTGCGCACGACCACGACCCTCACCGTCGACACCTCGGCGGTCTCCGCGGGTCAGATCCTCGGCGACGAGAACTCGCTACGCCGGATGATCCGCAACCTCGGCGACAACGCCGCCCGCTACGCCCGCCACCGGATCACCTTCACCCTGGCCGAAACTGCCGACCAGGCGGTTCTCACGATCTCCGACGACGGACCCGGCATCCCCGTCGCCGACCGCGAACGGATCTTCGAGCGATTCGTCCGCCTCACCACAGCCCGCGACCGGGAAGACGGCGGAAGCGGCCTCGGCCTGGCCATCGTCACCGAAGTCGTCCGCCTCCACGGCGGCACCGTCCAAGCCCGCGACCACCCCTCCGGCGGAGCCGTGTTCGAGATCCGGCTGCCTAGCGCGGCCACAAGGCTCAAGCCGCTGCCCTGACGACAGCGTGCCCGGCCTCAGTGGTCGTGATCGTGGTCGTGGTCCGGTTCCGGCGGTTCGATCGGTTCGATCGGCTCGGGATCGTCGACGAACAGATTCCCCGGGACGCCAGGCAGCCTCGGCCGGCGTACGACCGGCGTGCTCAGCTCGGGGATCGCCGCCCGCGCCTGCTCGGTCAGCTCCGCTACCAGCTCCCGCCTTTCCTCCGGGTCGTCGACGGAGACCTCATCCGGCTCGGGTTCGGTGGTCGGCTGGCCGGGCGCCGCCGCCGCGAGTGCGTCGCGCAAGGCCTTGAGATCAAACCCGGCGCGGCTCAAGCGCTCCCGAACGGCAGCCGATCCGGGCAGCTTGCCCACGAGGTCACGCAACCCGCCGAAGTCCTCCTGGCCGTCCCCATCCTCGCCGTCGAGCGCCGGCTTCCGCGGCTTGTCACCGCCCTCCCAGACGCCGGCGGTCAGCACCTTTTCCCGGGAGAACGTCCCGTTGCTGGGACTACGGCCGACGGCACGCAGCAGGAACTGGTACTGACCGGCGAGCCTCAGTTGATAGTCCAACGCGTACCTGCCCTCCCCGACCTCGGCCAGCTCCAGTTTCGCCGTCGAACCGTCGGGCATCCGGACCTCGACCCAGACCTTTGCCGCTGCGGTCAGTGGCAGGTCGTACTCCCTCAGCGATGCCACGATCGCGGCATCGGCACCTGGAACGAAGCTCTTCTGCAGCAGCGCTGCATCCAGGCGGAGGTTCGAGTAGGTGTGAACCGACAGGTTGTACGGCACGGGCTGATCCGCCCATTCACGCAGCGCGCGCAGGAACGCCTGGATGGCCAGGTCGTCGCCCTCTTCCTCGAGTTCCTCCAGGACCTCCCGCGGGTCACGCAGCCGCAAGGTCGCCTCCCAGCTGCCTCGGTGGGATCCAGCGGGTCCGGCGGTCAGCGCGGGCAACAACAGCCGGAAGTAGGCCACGTCTGGATCCACCACGTAGCTGACGTTCGGTTCGACGGCTGAGCTGTCACGAGTGATCACGGCGCCGCTCGGTGTGGTGAGGGTGAAGTCCAGCAACTGCGGCACTGGACACAGCGCCACGATGTCGACCGACAGGTCAGCCTCGGTCAGCGAGAACGAGTTGGTCTGCGCGCTCTGGTTCCACAGCAACTGGCCCGCTGGATCGACCACGGTCTGGTTCAGCGTGGCGTCCTTGAGGATCTGGATGAAGTACTTGGCGAGCGTGAAGCGCTCGGCGGAACTGTTCATCGCGCCAGTGATCAGCAGGTATCCGCCGCTGTTGCCGGAGAGTTGGCTGAGCACCGGAGCACTCACCTGGCCGGGCAAGCCGAACCCGATGGCGAAGGTCGTCTGGTTGACCGTGCCGGGAGGCAGCGAGCTCACCAGCGGGGCAGTGTTCTCGTTGCCATCGGTCAGAACCAGCACTGCCTTGTTCGGGTGGCTCGCACCGGCACCGTTGACCAGCGCACTGCCGACCAGGAGGCCTGCCCCGATGCTGGTCGCGCCGCGCGGATCCAGATCGGGTCCAGTCAGCACAGTGCCCAGCCCGGCGGCCTTCGGTGACATCGTCAGGATCGCGTCCGCGACGTGGTCGAACCGGGCGATACCGATCTCGTCGTCGTCGTGCATCAGACTGTGCAGCACGCCTGTCGCGCTCTTCAGCAGCACGTTCTTGGTGCGGCCGCCGGTCACGACATCAGCCATGCTGCCGGAGCGGTCCAGCACCAGCGCGATCGAACTGCTGGTGGTGACGATGCTGCTGGCCACCAGCTCGACGTGGAACGTGCCGACCACGAACGCATCGCCGGGACTCGCCGCGTAGTAGCCCTCATCGTCGATGACGACCGCCTGCAGGTCGACCGCAGCCACCTGCACATTCGCACCGACCGCGTGGAAGCGCACCTCCACCTCGAGCGTCTCGAAGTCGTTGGCCGGCTGGGGAACTACCAGGAAGTCGGGGCCGCCGACGACGCTGAAGTTGCCGGTCGGTGACGCTGTCAGGCTGAAGTACACCGGCCGGCAGCTGCGAACCCGGAACCGGATCTTGCGACCGACTGTGAGCCCTGCCGGTACGTCGGTGAACCCGACCGCCGGGCCTGACTCCAGCACGATGTCCGGCAGGTCGGTGTCGTACCAGGTGATCGACTTGTGGTCCAGCAGGTCGATCGGCCGGTCCAGGGTGGCGCCGCCGAAGTACTCGGCGAGGCTGTCCAGGTGGTCGCTCAGCCGCTTGAGGTGGGTGTGCCCGGCGGGTAGTGACTCGGTGTCGAGCGGTAGGTAACGCGCTTCGGCTGGGTATTTCTGCATCCAGACCGCCCAGAGCTCGTCTTCCTTGGCGTGATTGAGGAAGAACACCGGGTCATTCGGCGAGGTGCCGGGGAGCATGGATCCGCCGACCCAGACGTGCACCCGATTGTGAGTGTTGGATCCCGGCTGCGGCCCGACCCAGCCCTCGACCAGATTCCGGAAGCTGTCACTGCCCGGCGTGGTTCGGTTCCATGGCTTGGCGTCGTAGGTGGTCTCGGCCAGAGCGCCGCTCACCGCGGCTTCGACCGGCAGGACAGCCGCCCCGACGCCGAGCTGGCGCTGGAGGGAGGACAAGTTCGCGACGTGCTGGGGATTGTTGTCGTACGCGTCCGCGATCGCCAGATTCCATCCGTTGGCTTTTGCGAAGACGCCGTCGGCGACTACAGCGCCCGGGCCGGTCCCGTCGCCGCCGAGGAACTCGGTGAAGAACGGGTAGCCGCTGTCGGCCGGCACCTTGTCGACGCTCCAGTTCCAGTAGGGCAGGCAGATGGTCGGGTCGCCCGAGACGGTCCGCAGGTCCTGTTCGAAGCGCCGGAGGAACTCGCGGTGCCACGGGAAGAACATCGGTCCGCGGTGGCCGGGGTGCGGCCCCGGGTCACCGCTCGGATGTCCGGCCATCGACTGCTGGTGGACATAGACATAGTCGTCGTACCGATTCGCCTGGGTGTGTGGCGGCGCAAGCTGGCTGGGCGCCGCTTTCAGCGCCACCACGGCGTTGCGGAACCGCATCAGTTCGGTGGCCGGCTTGTCGGCCGGCGCGGCGGCGTTGTACTCCTCGATCAGCTTCCTGACATTCCTGCGGAAATACACAACTCAGTCCCCCTGTGATCAGCAGCAGCCCTCGACGCGCAGAAGCCGACGGCCGCCTGCGCCTTGGACGAGACATCTGCGAGGTCGAACGTTCCGCAGCCCCCTCTACCACCAGGACCAGCGCAACATTCGGGTCATGGCGTGTCAATAGCCACGAATCCGGGTTCCGTCCTGGTTCTCGGCCATCACGGCGACGAGTCCGTCAGCGACGTGGCGCGTTCGCCGTGGATCGCGACGCCGGCGACAACGAGTACCACGCCGAGGACCTCCTTGGCGTTGGGAATCTGAGTCAGAACCACGACGCCGATGACGGTCGCGGTAGCTGGAAGCAGCGACACCATCAGGGCGTAGGTGGCACGCGGCAGCCGGGCCATCGCCAGCTGGTCACTCACATAGGGGATGACCGACGAGCAGACTCCAACGCCGACAGCCGCCACCAGTGCAACCGGGTCCGCGAAAGCGGGCGCCGCATCCGCGATACCGATCGGCAGGGCAACGACGGCAGCGATCAGCATCGACAACCCCAGGCCGTCGATCCCGGATACCTGATCACTCCGCGCTACGCGATGCCCAAGCACGATGTACAAGGCGAACAGCACAGCGTTGGCGGCGGCGAAGGCGAGCCCCAGTGGCTCGTCGACCAGTTGTACGTCGCTGACCAGGTAGACCCCGGCGACCGCACACACCAAGGCGGTCACGTTCCGGCGGGTTCGGGTCGCCAGAGCAGCCAGAACGATGACAGGCAAGAACTCGATCGCGGCGACTGTACCCAGCGGCAGCCGGTCCAAGGCGAGGTAGAACACGCTGTTCATGACCGCCAGCACGACCGCCCAGCCGACCAGCAGCCGGCGGGTGGCCCAACCGAGGCGCCGCCACAGACGCCACGGCCGGCGCCAAACTGCGAACACAGCAGCGGCCGTCGCGATGCGCAACCACGCGACGCCGAGCACGTCAATACGGGCGAACAGCAGAACCGCGAACGCCGGTCCCAGATAGTGAAAGACGGCACTGACAACGAAGTAGGCATGCGGCGGCAGCCGACGCGCGACGCTCGACGTCGAGGCCGTACTGCGATCTCGCGATGCTGACTTCGGCATACGTCCATTCTCGAAAGAGCCACCTGGCAGCACCATGCAGAAGCGAAACCAGACGGGCCTCTCAGCTGTCCTAGCAGGCACCTGAACCGCCACGCAGGCTTCCGAACCGAAGGTACTGGCCCACACCGGCTAGGCCAGGTACAGCCCGGCCCCGACCAGCGCCGCCCGGGAGAGTTCGCCGCGGCCGCTGGAGACGAGGAAGCCGTAGCGGAACAGACCGGTCAGGAAAGGCTCGAAGGACACGGTGAGTAGCTGGCGGAACACGTCGTCGCCGAGGTACTGACCAGCAGAGCGGTACTGGTCATGGCAGGAGGTTCAGTCGCTCGGCGAGGGCGGAGGTGAAACGCCGGTCCGGGTCGAGGCGGTCCCGCGTCCGCTGCCAGGTCTTGAGCCGCGGATACATATCCGGGAGGAGAGCGGGGTCCAATGTCGAGTCCTTGGCGAGGTAGACGCGACCGCCGGCGTCGGCGACCATCGCGTCGATCGAGTGCAATTTGCTGTCGTTCTGCACCCAGCGTGCAGGCAGGTCGGCCGCCAGGGTCCAGCCGTGGATGGGGAAGGACAGCGGACCGGGTGTGCCGAATCCGAGGTTCTTCAGCGTGGTGAGAGCCGGTGACAGCCGGCTACCGACCAGGAAGGCGAGCACGCGTCGCAGTACGGCAGTCGCCTCACTGGGGATGGCGAATTGGTACTGGATCAGGCCGCGGCGTCCGAAGGCGGCGGGCCAGGCGTCAAGGCGATCCAGCGGGCACAGCGCGGACATCAGAGGAAGCAGGCGTTGGTTGCGCGCGCCGGCGAAATGCCACCTCGCGGCCGAGGCCGCTGCGATCGTGGGCCGGAAGACCACTCCGGGTCCGGGTAGTGACCGGATGGCTCGGCCTGTGACGAATCGCCGCCGATCGGGCTGTAGTTGGACTGCTGGTGGCAGATCGGCGACCCGGGCCGGGTGCGCCTCGTCCACTACTCCCCGGCCGAGCCTCGGCCCGGGCGTGTGGGTATCGAGCCAGGCGACCACATGCAGGTTGGGATCACCCTCCTGCTGCGTGGCCAGCTCACGCAGTACGTCTATCGTTTCGTCGAGCGAGCGGGTCCTTCGGCGGCGCTGCACCGCCCAGCCTGTCTCGACGGGCTGGAGCTGGATTCCTGCTCGCAGGATCACGCCGGTGAGTCCCATGCCGCCGAGGGTGGCCCAGAAGCCATCAGGGTCGTGGCCGGCCGACAGTTCGGTGGTCTTGCCGTCCGCATCCAGCAGGGCCAGCCAGAGCACGTGCTGCCCGAATGAGCCGGCGCCTGGGTGGTTCTTCCCGTGTACGTCGCTGGCGAGGGCGCCGCCCACCGTGATGCGTGCGGTGCCCGGCAGGACGGGGAGCGACCAGCCCAGCGGGAGCACCTGGTCCATCAGGTCAGCGAGTACGGCTCCGGCCTCGACCACGATCACGCCGTTGCGCTGGTCGAACGACAGCACCCGATTGCGAGGGGTCAGGTCCAGCGCGATCCCCTGCTCGGGCAGCGCTGCGTCACCGCAACTGCGCCCGGCGCCGCGAACAGTCAGCTGGCCGCCGGATCTGACTACCTCGATCAGCTCCTCATCGCTGGCGGGCCGGCGGACGATACTCCGGCGGCGAGACGATCGGCCCCAGCCAGACAGTGCGACGGTTGGATCGTCGGGGGTCATGCGACGGGCCGGGAGCGTTGCCGGAGGAACTCCAGTCCCACTGGCACGAGCGAGACCACGATGATCACGGCGATGATCGGCAGCAGATACTTGTCGACACCGGGGATCTGCGAGCCGAGCAGGTGTCCGGCGAGCACGAGTCCGATCGTCCAGACGACGCCACCGGCGACCTGCCAGCGGGTGAAGACCGTGGCATCGATCCGCAGGGCCCCGGCCACCGGGTTCATCACCGTGCGGACGCCGGGGATGAAGCGGGCGAGCACCACGGCCCTGCCCACGCCGTAGGACTCCAGGTGCTCCCTGGCCCGTTCCGCCGCGCGCTTCAGCCGCGGTCGTTCCACGATGGACGGACCGAGCTTGCGGCCGATCAGGTAGCCGACCTGGGCCCCCATCACCGCTCCCAAGGGCGCGAAAACCAGAGTGAGCGGCAAGGACAGATGAATGCCGGTGGTGGTCAACAGACCGGCGGTGAACAGCAGCGAGTCACCGGGCAGGAAGAACCCGATCAGCAGACCGGTCTCGGCGAACATCACCAGCAGTACCGCCCACGGGCCCAGCTGGGACAGCAGGCTCTGCGGGTCGAGCAGATTCATCATGTCCCCGACGGTAGGTAGTCGGTGCTGAGAGCAGGCTGAGAGGCGTTGTAGAGGTCCACGTGCTGGTTGATCACGGTCGGCCAGATCATGGCGGGGTCGGTGAATCTGTTGTGGGACTGCAGTTTCCGGAGCAGCGGACGGTCGGTCAGCAGCTCGGAGGCGACCCGGGCCATCTCCTGGTGGTTGTCCACCAGGAAGCCCTCGACTCCGTCACGGACGAACTCGCCGACGCCGCCTGACGCCATCGCGACGACGGCCAACCCGGCGCAACGGGCTTCAAGCGCTGCCACGCCGAAGGACTCGAGTTCAGCCGGAGCCAGGTAGATGTCTGCGGAGGCGTAGAGCTGCTGTATCTCGAAGCGAGTCAGGCGACCGGGCAGCTCGACCCAGTCGAGGCCAAGACGCCTGGTCGCTCTGACCATCGCGGATGCCTGGGGACCGCTGCCGACCACCACACCCCGCAGTGGGAGGTCGCCCGGCAGTCTCCGGCGAATGTCCTGCAGAGTCTCGAGGAGGGCGCCGGGACGCTTCCGCTGTGTCAGGCGCATCGTGCTCACGATGGTCAATGGATGGTCGAGCCGCGGAGGTTGCTGCCAGGGCGCGGGATCGATGCCGTTGTGCAGTACTGCGACCGCCCGGTGCGGCAAGGCCTTGCGCAGGCTTCGCGCCACCACCTCGCTGACGGCGGTCCACCGCACCCGAGGTCCGAAGTCGCGGTCGACTCGGGCGAGTAGCCACGGGAGGAGCACATCGTCGGATGCCGGCAGGGAGTGGAGCGTCACGATCGCGGGGAGATCGAGACCGGCTGCGATCCGGGACGCGCGCCAGGCGAGCGGGGAGACGAACGATATGTGCGCGTGGACTACGTCGTACTCGCCGGACCGGAGTTCGCTGCGGAGCGCCTCGCTGGAGGTAGGGATGCCCGCGATGGACGGCAGGCGCAGTACAGGGACATCGTTGACCTGGGACGGCGAGGAGGTGGCGGTGAAGACGGTGACGGCGTGACCCGCCCGGCGGAGTTGGACCGCGAGATCGTGCACGTGCAGCTCGATCCCGCCAAACCGCGGCAGATAGACGTCGCTGACGAGCGCGATCCTCACGCCGCGACTGCCCGCTTGCGATTCGCCAGCAGCCAGAGCCCGAGAGTTACTCCCCCGACCGGGATCTCCAGCAGATAGGTGAAACCGCGGAACAACACCATCCCCGCGGTCACGGCGGCCGGCTGACCCCCCAGGGCCACCAGCGCCGCGGTGGTTCCGACCTCGACGACACCCGCGCCGCCCGGCGTGATCGGGATGAGCGTCAGCAACCGCTCGACGGCCAGCCCGGTGATCAGCACGGGTGGGCTGAGCGAGGTCCCGAGCAACTGAAAGCACAACCAGAGAAGGGCAAGCTGCAGCACCAGGTAGGCGACCATTCCCCCGGTCATCGGCAACCACCCGCCCCGGAACACCCGCAGGACCGACTGCCGCAACACGGGCAGGGATCGTTCCAACCCCGGTTGTTTCCTGATCACACCGACGACACGGTCAAGGCCGCGACCTGCCGCGGTCGCGGAATTCGCGCTGGCCAGGAACCAGACGACAGCGACCAGGGCGACCACGACCGGAGCCAGCAGCATGCCGGTGCGACCTACGGGCAGTGCCGTGGCCGTGTGGGCGATGGGGGCGAGGGCCAGGGCCACAGCGACAACGCCAAGTTTTGCTACGACATTGACGAGAGTGGTGACCGCCAGGAAGCCACCGAACGCGGCCGAGCTGAAGCCCCAGCGGCGGGTCATCGCGAAGTTGAGGCCGGTACCTGCGGCTCCACCCAAGGGCAAGACGTTCGCGACCGCGCTACCGGTGAGGCTGAGGGTCAGACCGCGGCGTTTGGTCAGTCCAGGCAGCGAGGCGGCCAGCACGAACGAATGTGCCCACAGGCCGGCGATCCAGACCACCGCCAGTCCGACGATGGCGGGCGGCGAGAGGCGACCGAGGAGTGCGCCGACTGTCACCCAACTGGTACCGACGGCTCGTGGTAGCAATGCGACCAGAGCCACGGTGAAGGCGCTGGTCAGCACCGAGGTGATCGTGCGCCGGGTTCTGCCAGCTGTCCTCATCCGAGATCCTGTTCCGCGTTCGGCCTGTACCGGCTCATCGTGGAAGGAGGCCGCTGAGAGGGCCCTGAGAGCAGTTCGGCCCGGTGGAATCGACGTGCCATCGTGGTTGGATGCCCTACACCTTGGTGTCTTTCCACGCGCATCCGGACGATGAGGCATTGCTGACGGGCGGCACTCTCGCCCGCGCCGCCGCCGAGGGGCACCGCGTTGTTCTCGCCGTGGCGACGGACGGTGAAGCGGGCGCAGCGTCAACGCAGTACCGGTCGAACCTCGCGGCCCATCGGCGTGACGAGCTCGACCGATCCGCCGATGCTCTCGGGTGCGCACGCGTTGTGCGCTTCGGTTTCCGGGACTCCGGCTGGTCCCGGACATCCGCCCCGGCACCCGGTGCCTTCAGTGCCCTACCCGTGATGGAGGCGGCGGCGCCACTGGCCGAGCTGCTCGTCGAGGAGAAGGCCGACGCTCTCACCATCTACGATCCAGCGGGCGGTTACGGTCACCCCGATCACAAGCAGGTCCACACGGTCGGCATCTATGCCGCCCGCCTGGCCGCCACTCCCTTGGTGCTGGAGGCAACGATCGACCGCACCATGATCCGCCGTCTGATCCGGCTGGTCGAAGCCCTGCCCGGCGTCCTGCCCGCCATCCACGCCGCCGACTTCGCCGACGCCTACACGGCTCGCGAGCACCTCACCCACCGCGTCGACGTCCGCGCGTACGCCGACGCCAAGCGCCGCGCACTCGAAGCCCACGCCAGTCAGGCAAGCTCCGAGTCCGACAGCGCCAGAACCCTTGCCCTGCTCCTCAAACTCCCACCCTGGCTCTTCCGCCGATTCCTCGGCCACGAGTGGTTCGTCGAGCGCGGCCGCTCCCCCCACAGACTCGACGACGACCTCTTCGCGTCGCTCAGACAACGCTGACTCCGTCCGCCCTCCGGGGTCACTCAGCGGATTCTCAGCGAACGGGGGACAGACTGGCTACATGCGGGTGCTGATGGTGGAGGACGAGGTGCGGCTGGCCGAGACGGTGCGGCGAGGGCTCACCGATGCCGGATTCGTGGTCGAGCTCGTCGACAACGGCGAGGACGCCGTCTGGGCGGCGACCGAGAACAGCTACGACGTGATCGTGCTCGACATCATGCTGCCCAAGCTGAACGGCTACAAGGTGCTCGAACAGCTCCGCGAGCGTGGAGTCTGGACACCGGTACTGATGCTCACCGCGAAGGACGGCGAATACGACCAGACCGACGCGTTCGACCTGGGCGCCGACGACTACTTGACCAAGCCGTTCAGTTTCCTCGTCCTGGTCGCCCGGCTCAGGGCCTTGATCCGCCGCGGTGGACCCGAGCGTCCGGTCGTGCTCGTGGCCGGCGACCTGACGCTCGACCCGGCCCGGCGCCGGGTCGAGCGCGCCGGACAGGAGGTGGCACTGACTCCACGGGAGTACGGCCTGCTGGAGTTCCTGATGCGGCATCGCGGCGACACGGTCAACAAGATGGAGATCCTGGAAAACGTCTGGGACCCGGCCTTCGACGGCGACCCGAACGTGGTCGAGGTCTACATCCGCTACCTCCGGCTGAAACTCGACGCCCCCTTCGGCCGGCACGCGATCGAAACGGTTCGCGGCATGGGGTACCGGCTCGACAGCGATGGCGGCTGAATGACCACGACGCAAGAAGAAACGAAGCTGAGCATCCGCCGGTACGCCGTACCGGTGGTGAGCGCAGCGGTCGCGGTGGCCGGGACCATCGGGGTGATCGGTCTGGCCGACGCAGCGACCGAATCAGACGGCCTCGCCGCTTTCGACCCCGAGTTCACCGCGGATGCGGTAGCCAGCCGGACTCCTGTGCTGACGGCTCTGGCTCGAGCATTCACCTTTATCGGCGACGTACCCGTGCTGGTGGCTCTCATGCTCATGGCAGCCCTGCTCCTGTGGCGCTGGACGCGCGGCCTGCGAGCGCCTGCGTTGCTGCTGTTCGCCATGGCCGGCTCGGCGGGACTCACCTATGGCGTGAAGGCTCTCGTCGAACGAAAGCGGCCGGGCATCACCTTCGTGCTCGGTCCGGTCGACAACAGCTTCGCCTTTCCCTCCGGCCATACGTTGAACTCGACGGTCTTCTTCGTCACGTTGGCAGGACTGTTGTGGGTAGGAGTGCGCTCCTCTGGTGCGAGAGCCGCACTGGCTGTCGCTGCCGTCCTCATGAGCCTGGGCATCGGCCTGAGCCGCGTCTACCTCGGCTATCACTGGGCGACCGATGTGCTTGCCGGATGGACGGTGGCCGTCACCTGGCTGGCGCTGGTCTCGCTGGTGGCCTACTTCAGCCGACACCAGCCGGAGCAGCAACAGGAAGCTTGACCACGAAGCGCGCGCCGCCCAGCGCCGACTCACTGATCTCGACGGTGCCGCCGTGACCTCGGACAACCTCGTCGACGATCGCCAAGCCGAGTCCAGAGCCACCGCTGCCACGGTCGCGGCTCGCGTCCAACCGGACGAACCGCTCGAAAACGCGGGAACGCTCCTGCTCCGGGATGCCGTCCCCATCGTCTTCCACCGTCACAGTCGCGGTTCCGCCCTCTTGGGCCAGCGTGAACCGCACTTTTCCGTGAGCCGCCAGTACGGCGTTGTCGGCGAGGTTGCGGATCACCTGACTGAGCTTGGCCGCGTCGCCCGTGACCCGGACGGCCGGTACGACGCCCTCCACGGACGGCCCACCCGCAGTACGCAGGCGGCGGAGTTCGACGTCGACCAGATCATCGAGATCGACGTCGGTTCGCTGGATCTGCAGTCCGGTGTCGTCTGCCTTGGCGAGCAGGAGGAGATCCTCGACGAGCCGCCGCATCCGCTCGGTCTCCGCCTGCATCACCTGGTGCAGCTCGGGCGCGGCCTGGCCGGATTCGTCCGCGACGATCACGTCCAGGGCCGCCATCAGGCTGGCGATCGGCGATCGGAGCTCGTGGCTCGCATCCGCGACGAAGCGTCGCTGCGTCTCCTGCCCAGCCTGCAACCGGTCGAGCATCTCGTTCATGGTCACCGCCAGCTTGGCGATCTCGTCGTCGCTGGCCGGCACCGGCACCCGGTCCGCGAGTTGCTCGACGCCGATCCCATGCACCCTCGACCTGATCCGTTCGACTGGTCGTAGTGCCCTGCCGACGAGCATCCAGGTCGCGACGCCCACGAGCGCGAGCAACACCGGGAAGCCGACCAGCAGGTACGTCGTCACTGTGGTCACGGTGTCCCGCTGGGTCTCCACCGACGACGCCACGACGACCGTGTACCGCGCACCCTGGAACTCGGTGCCACGAGCAACGATCAGGTAGGGGTTGTCGTCGTCGAGCAACGGCATCTCGCCGACCTCGTCGCGCACGGTCTGCCCGGAGTCCGGTCTGGCATCGGTCAGTGGCGCACCGGCGCCGCGGGGTGACGAGCTCGCCACCACCTGGTTCTGCGCGTTCACCACCTGGATCAGCTGCGACACGCGCGTGTTCTCGACCAGCTCCCGATCCAGCCCGCTCTCGCCCTCCTCCTGCACCTGGTTCGCCACGTCGAAGGCACGCGACTCAGCCTGGTCGGCGACGCTCGTGATCAGGGTTCGCTGCAACAGCAGCAACAGGATCGCCGCACCGACCGCCAGTGCTGCGGCGACCACCAGCAACGCGGCTGCGGTCGAGCGTGCCCTCACCCCGGACCTGCGAATGAACGCCGGCATTCTCATCGGACACACCTTCCTTCTGCCGCTACCGAGCCACGTGAAGCGCCCTCCCGTCATAGTGCCACCGGCAACCAGTGGAACCACACGATCCGCCCTTGGCCGCACTCAGCTCAGTTGCCGCAGACTCGCCTCCAGGTTGAGGCCAAGGGAGTGGTCAGGCTGGTGCCGAACGCATAGGTCACGTCCTGGGGTGCCAAGTAATGGGCGCGCAGGGCCTGGACTGCGATCCTGATCGGAAGGTACGCGACGAGCGTGACCAACATGGCCGGAACCGCATCAGCCGTGCGGCGGCATCCTCGTTGACGCGGACACCGGATGCGGTTGGCGCTCCTCGACACCGACGACCTGGTGGGCGGCCAGCGCCCAGCCCCACATGAGCGGCAGCAGCGCGTTGCCCATTGACGTCACCTCCGTGATCGCGAAGAAGAACGGCAGGAACACGATCAGCAGCCAGGCCGTCGTTCGCGGCCGAAAGCCGCTGCGGACCAGCATGATTCCCAGCACGGCGCCGCCAAGCGCGATGAGCGCGAAGGCCACCAGTCCGGCTCCGAAGAACTGGTCGGTCCACGGCGTGTAGTAGTCGCCGGCCACTGAAAGCGTCAGGATCGCGTAGGCCGCGAGTTGGACCCGCCAGGCCCACTTCTCGGCGCCCTTTGGCTGGCGGTGCCGGTAGACCAGGTACGCCGCGGCGGCGAACGCGAGGCAGACCGGCAGCCAGATCTTGCCGTAGGTCCAGTAGACGAAGTACGGGTCTGACCAATCGAGCAGTGGCCGCACCGCGTCCATCGCGGGCACGGCCCAGGCACGGGTGAGCGGATACGCGAGGTCGTCGGGGTGGCTGTTGATCCGGGCCAGCGCGTGCAACTCACCGGCGACCGTGCCGAAGGCCGCCATCGTCCAGGCGGAGAGGCTGATCCGGCGCGCCAGGGTCGGAGTGATGTTGGTTGCTGTGTGGTGCATGTTCGTCCTCCCTCTGTTGGCCGGTTCGCCCGACCTCACTGGCGAACGTACGGACCAGGGACGCTCGCAGTCGTCGTGCGTGCGCAGGACTCCCGGTGGACCGGAGCAGGATCCTCGAGTCCTCCGCAGGTAGGACGCAAAGGCACCGCCTCGGGCGTACCGTCTCAATCGTGAGCCGCCGAAATTGGGCCTTCGACATCGCTGTGGCGACGGTGGTCTGCCTGCTCGGGCAGCTTGAGGCGTGGTGGGGCATCGGGGCCACCCACCGGCAGGGGCCGCTCTGGGCGCAGTCACTCCTGTATGCAGTGACGGCGCTCCTTCTGGTAGGTCGTCGGGTGCACCCTCTTGCCGTCCTCGTGGCAATAGTGGCGGTGTACATCGCGGAGTTCGCCGTGTACGGCTCGCCCGAGGGATACGGCGTTGCGCTCGCCCCGCTGATCGCGATCTACAGTGTCGGGCGATACGTCGAGCCGGCACGGGCCGCGCTCGGGCTCGGGCTGGGCGTTGTCCTGTGGGCCGGCTGGGCAGCCTTCGACCCCATGAACCACGACCTCTCCGACCGCCTCGACGCAATCGTCTGGCTCGCGCCGTGGGTCATCGGCTGGCTGGTCGGGGCGCTGGTGCGGACGACAATGCTCTACCGCGAGCAGCGGCGGGTGACTCGCGAGCACTTCACGTACCGGGCCGTGGTCGAGGAACGCAACCGGATCGCGCGCGAACTGCACGATGTCATCGGCCACAGCGTCACCGTCATGACCGTTCAGGCCTCGGCGGTGCGGCGCCGGCTGACCGACCAGCAGGTGGCCGAGCGCGAGGCGCTGGAAACCGTTGAGGCCGTCGGACGGGAAGCACTCGCGGAGATGCGACGGATGGTGGGTGTGCTACGTCAGGAGGGCGACGCCTCGGCAGCCGAGGAGCGCGAGCCGCCACCCGGACTGGACCAGCTCGACCAGCTGGTCGGGAAGTTCCGCGCCGCCGGTCTGCCGGTCGAGCTCACGGTGACTGGGACGGCTCGCAGCCTCGCACAGGGCCTGGACCTCACGGCGTACCGGCTCGTTCAGGAGGGCCTCACCAACACGTTCCGCCATGCCCGGAGCCCGCGCCGGGCGGAGGTGGTGATCGACTACGGCCCGGACCGGCTCCAGCTGGCCGTTCGGGACGACGGCCAGACACCAAAGCCAGGTCAGGCCCAGCTGATCAAGCCCAGCAACGGCCTCCTCGGCATGCGCGAGCGGGTCGCGGTCTACGGCGGCTCACTCGCGACGCGGACGCGGCCGGAGGGTGGCTTCGAGCTCGTCGCCTCGTTGCCGTTGGAGCCGACATGAGCCAGCCCACGTCTCCCGCAGCAGGATCCAAGCCCGCCAGCCCCATCGGCGTACTCATCGTCGACGATCAGGCGCTGGTGCGGGCCGGATTCCGAATGATCCTCGAGATCGAGCCGGACATCACCGTTGCAGGCGAGGCCGCGAATGGCGTTCAGGCGCTGGAACTGGCCGCGCGGGTGCGGCCCGACGTAGTGCTGATGGACGTACGAATGCCCGGCATGGGCGGAATCGAGGCCACGCGCCGGCTACGGGCCGACCGCGCCGCCCACGCGCGGGTCGTCATGCTGACCACGTTCGACATGGACGAATACGTCTTCGAGGCCCTGCAGGCCGGTGCGAGCGGATTCCTGCTGAAAGACGTGCAGCCCGAACTGCTGGTCACGGGAATACGCGCCGTGCACTCGGGCGAATCCCTGCTCGCACCGTCCGTGACCCGCAGGCTGATCGAGTCATTCCTCCAGACACCGAGATCGGTTGACACGGCGGCCCGCGCTCGGCTCGACGCGCTCACCGCACGTGAGCACGAGACGCTGCGACTTCTAGCGCGCGGGCTGACGAACTCCGAGATCGCGACCAAGCTCTACGTCTCGGAGACGACGGTCAAGACACACGTCGGGCGCGTGTTGATGAAGCTCGGCCTACGCGACCGAGTGCAAGCCGTCATCTACGCCTACGAGACAGGACTCATCAGCCGCACCAGCCGCCCCACCCGATGAAAGACGATCGGCTGCCGCTCAGTCTCGAGCGCCGACTGCGCTACTAGTGGTTCGGCAGGTGGTGGGTACGGGCGCGACCGAGGTCCTCGGCGGCGAGCATCGGTTGCATGACCAATTCAACTGTCTACATCGAGCGCGCGCCTGTGACCGGGGAGGCGAGGCGCGGACGACTGAGTCGGGCGACCGGGTTCTGGGCGATCGCTGTGAGCATGGCGATCCTGACCGCGTTCTCAACCGCACCGAGCCCTCTGTACGGCCTCTACAGGCGACAGGACCATCTGTCGTCGATCACGATCACCGTCGTTTACGCCGTGTTCGCCGCCGGGATCGTGGCAAGCCTGCTCCTCGTGGGCCATGTGTCGGACTGGTACGGGCGACGGACCGTGCTCATCCCCGCTCTGCTGACGGGTCTGGTGGCTGCACTGATCTTCGCCACGTCCACCTCGCTTCCCGCCCTGTTCGTCGGACGAGTGCTCACCGGTCTGGCCCTGGGGGCGGCCACCGCTACCGCCGGCGCCTACCTGACCGACCTGGACTCAGGCCCGGACGGTGTTGCGACGCGGCGAGCGCAGATAGTTTCCACGGTCGCGAACGTTGGTGGCCTAGCAGTCGGACCCCTGGCAGCCGGTCTGCTCGCGACGTACGTTCCCAACCTCCCGCGGCTGATCTACCTCATCTTCGCGGCGCTCTTGGTGCTCGCACTAGTCGCCACCTGGCTGTCTCCTGAGGTCAGGCCACTGCCCACACCCTGGCCCCGCTACCGCCCGCAACGGCTGGCCATTCCTGCAGCAGCGCCGGCCCAGTTCAATGCGGCGCTCACCGGCGACTTCCTGGTGTTCACCGTCTACGGCGTCTTCGCTGGATTGGCCTCCGCGTTCCTGTCCGGGCCGCTACACCGCTCGTCGCCCGCACTGGCCGGCCTGACCGTCTTCATCGCCTTCGGCGTCGGAGCCCTCACCCAGGTCTCGACCGCGACCTGGCCACTGCGCCGCCTGCTCGCCCTCGGCATTCCCGTACTGATTGTCGGGCTGGCCGTGATCGTGACCGCGGCGTGGGTGCACCCGCCGAGCTTGGCGTTCTTCCTGACCGGCGCGGCCCTGGCGGGCGTCGGGACCGGCAGCATCTTCCGAAGCGCCCTGTCGGTGGTCATCTCGACCGCACCGCCCAACGACCGCGCCGCTGCCTTGGCCCTCTTCTTCGTCGTGGGCTATCTCGGCCTCTCGGTCCCCGTCGTCGGCGCTGGGATCGCGCTGCAGTACGTGACCTTCAAGGTCATCCTCCTCACCTTCGCCATCGTAGTAGCCGCCGGCGTCCTCCTCGCCTCGCCACTGCTGCTACGCCTCTCCACAAAGAATTGAAGGGATTGCGGGGACTCAGACATGCAGGGTTGGCCGGTAGATCAGCTCTTGGGTGTGGCCGTCGAGCGTCCGGCTCTCGATCAACTCGAGGTCGAAGTCGGCCACACCCTGGAAGATCGGCTCCACTCCGGTCTGACCGGTGATCACAGGGAAGATCGTCACCTGGACGCGGTCGACCAGTCCGGCGGCCATCAGCGCCCGGTTCAGCGACAGGCTGCCGTGCGAGCGCAACGGCACCTCAGACTCCTCCTTGAGACGGGCGACAAGGTCGACGGCGTCGCCGCTCACGAGGGTCGCGTCCGGCCAGTCGAGGGGTCCTTCGAGTGTGGTCGACACCACCGTTGCCGGCAGGTCTCTCATCCGGGTAACCCACGGGTCACGCACCTCGGACCCCTCTGTGCTCGAGGCCAGCAACTGCACGAATGCCCGGTACGTGTTGGCCCCGAAGACCATCCGCTGCTCCTCGCCGTACAAGGCGAGGCGGCGGTCGAGCAGCTCGGGGCCTTGCTTGCCCCAGTAGCCGCCCCAGTCGCCGCTGCTGTTGTAGGAGCCGAAGCCGTCGAGGCTGGAAAAGATGTCGAAGGTGTAGGTAGCGGTCATGATGCTCTCCTCGAGTACGTGGGCCGCCCTCGTGGGCCGCCGCTCACTCCTGCTACGAACACATCGACCCCGATCCGACACAGCCCCCCGGACTTCGTTCGAGGACTTTCCGGTACGCCGGACCGCCGTTGAGCGCTGCCCCTATTTTCCGTACGGCGTGTGCTCGGAGGCGGCGTCGAGAGGGTTGGCGGCCATCCTGGAGCCTAGGCCGGACTGTACTGCGCGTGCGGCGGAACTGCCGGTCTTCCGCTCAGCCTGCGTCTGGAAGCAGGCGAGGAACTCGTCAGCGAGCCCGAGCCGCGGGTACTGCTGGAGTACTTCGGCCCGGAATATTGGGCTGAAGTCGTCGAGGTTCTTCCCCACGATGTCCACCGCCGCTGCCCGCGACAGCAGGTGGCCTTCGGGATCGTCGGCGATGTCCACGTCGGGCCACATGTGCCTGACGATGACTTCGCCGAGGCGTTCGCGGCGCTCGCTCGGCCAGCCTGCACCTGCGGCGAACACCCGGGCGACATGGCCGCTGGCCTCCTCGAAGGAGACGGTGTGACTGTCGAACTCCGGTACCAGGCTGATGTCGTGGAACATCGCAGCCACGAACAGCAGCTCGGCGTCGTACCGGATGCCCTGCTGCCTGCCGTAGCCGGCCGCCCACACGTAGACGCGGCGCGAGTGGTTCAGCAAGGCGGAGGACTGGTAGGCGGAGGCCACGTCCAAGGCCGCCGATGAGGCGGCCGTGTCAGGAATCGCGAGGTCGTCCAGAGTGATCATGCTTCGACGGTACGGCGCGGAAGGCCCCCGCTGCTGGTCCATTCCGATGGCACGATCATGGGCCACTCACGGCAGAAGCGGCCCATCACCTACGCCTCCAAGTGGCCCATCGACGGCGGAGGGCGAGTGCGTACTGTCGAAGTCGAACCAGTACAACGACTACCGCAAGGACCCTCATGCGTGCCATCACTGTCCGGGACCGCGAGGCCGGCGCCGGCGGACTGACCCTGACCGAGCTGCCCTATCCCCACGCCGCCGAGAACGACGTCATCGTGCAAGTCCACGCCGCCGGCTTCACCCGCGGCGAGCTGGACTGGCCAGGGACGTGGACCGACCGCGCCGGCCGCGACCGTACCCCCAGTGTCCCTGGCCACGAACTATCGGGTGTAGTCGTCGAGCTCGGCTACGGCACGACTGGTCTCACGGTCGGTCAGCGAGTCTTCGGACTGGCTGACTGGACCCGCAACGGTTCGCTCGCGGAGTACGCGGCCGTGGAGGCCCGCAACCTGGCCCCGCTCCCCGCCGACGTCGACCACGTCGCGGCGGCCGCTCTACCGATCTCCGGCCTGACGGCTTGGCAGGCCCTGTTCGACCACGCCCACCTGAAAACAGGCCAAACCCTCCTCATCCACGGAATCGGCGGTGCCGTAGGCTCCGTCGCCGCACAACTGGCCCAAGAGGCGGGAGCCCACATCATCGGCACCGGCCGAGCTTCTGACCAGGACCTGGCCGGCGATCTAGGCGTCCACAGGTTCCTCAACCTGGACGGCGAACACCTGGAGGACGCCGGCGAGGTCGACGTAGTACTCGATGTGATCGGCGGCGAGATCCGCGACCGCTCCACCGCGCTGGTACGCCCCGGCGGCACCCTCGTCACCATCGCCGGTCCACCCACCATCCACCCACGCGCCGGCCAAGCCATCTTCTTCGTCGTCGAGCCCAACCGCGAACAACTGACCCAGCTGGTCACCCGCCTCCACGCCGGCCGGCTCACACCGCTCGTCAACACCGTCCGTCCCCTGGCCGACGCCCCCGCCGCCTTCACCCCCGACGGGTCCACCCGCGGCAGAACGATCATCAAGGTCACCGCGGACTGACGGCCGACCACAGCCAGTACGCCTGCCGCGCCGCCACCCGCTGACCTGAGCGTCGGCATTGCGCCGGGGCGGTGGCTGATGCAAATCTGACCTCGTTGCGGCGTCTACCGATCAGGTCCGGGCTGGTGGGCAGTCGGGTATCCCGGGCGACGGCGGGGTGGGCATGGCAGATCGTGAACTGCGCGGTCGGCGACGGGAAACCGCCGTGCTGAACGGGTTGCTCAACGCCGCACGGACGGGCCAGAGCGAGGTACTGGTGCTCTGTGGTGAGGCCGGAGTCGGCAAGTCGGCGCTGCTGGACTCGCTGGTGGGGCGCAGCCAGTCGTTCCAGGTCGCTCGGGCTGTCGGGATCGAGTCCGAAATGGCGCTCGCCTTCTCCGGACTACATCAGCTGTGCCAACCGTTCCTGGACCGGCTCGACCGTCTTCCGCGTCCGCAGCACGAGGCGCTGGGTACTGCGTTCGGACTCCAGAGCGGACCGGTCCCGGACCGCTTTCTGGTCGGGCTGGCGGTCCTGAATCTGCTGTCAGAGGCGGCCGGTCACGACCCGGTACTGTGCATCGTCGACGACGCCCAGTGGCTTGACCAGGTGTCCGCTCAGGTCCTCGCGTTCGTCGCCCGGCGCCTCGCGGCCGAGTCGGTGGTGATGATCTTCGCCGTGCGGCATGGCGAGGCAGAAGAGCTGGCCGGGCTGCCCGAACTGGAGATCCGTGGCTTGGACGACGCCGATGCCCGGGCGCTGCTGGACTCGGTGCTCCCGGGTCCCGTCGATCCGCGCGTCCGGGACCGCATCGTCGCCGAGACACGCGGCAATCCGCTGGCCCTGGTCGAGCTGCCGCGGGCATGGAGCGTGACGGAGCTCGCGGACGCCGATACCGCGGGGACGCTGTCCAGCCGGATCGAAGAGGGCTTCGTGCGACGTCTCGAAGCGTTGCCAACCGACACCCGGCTGCTCCTGCTCACGGCGGCAGCGGAGCCGCTGGGTGACCCCACTCTGCTCTGGCGAGCGGCCGAGCGCTTGGGGCTCGGCGCCGACCCGGCCGCGGGCGCGATCGAGTCGGGACTGATCACCTTCGGTCAGCACGTCCGGTTTCGGCATCCACTGGTGCGGTCAGGGGCGTACCGGATGGCCTCCCTCCAGGACCGGCAAGCCGTGCACCAGGCACTGGCGGACGTGACAGATCCGGACACCTCTCCGGACCGGCGTGCGTGGCACCGCGCCCAGGCGACGGCCCTGCCGGACGAAGACATCGCCGCAGAACTCGAGAGATCGGCGCGAAGAGCGCTGGGCTGCGGCGGCCTCAGCGCGGCCTCCGACTTCCTCGAACGCTCTGCTGAGCTGACGCCCGAGCCGGACCGCCGGGCCGCGCGAGCGCTGGCCGCGGCGACGGCCAGGCGTGGATCCGGCGCGTTGGACACGGCCCTGGACCTGCTCAGCGGGGTGGCGGCCGGCCCACCGGACGCGCTCCGGCGCGCCGAGGTCGAGCGGCTGCGTGGACAGATCGCCTTCGACCAAGGCCGCGCACGCGACGCTGCTCGCTTGCTGCTCAGTGCTGCCAGGCAGCTCGATCCGCACGACCCGGCTCGGGCCCGGGTGACCTATCTGGAGGCGATGTCAGCCGCGATGTGGGCCAGCGGACCCGGGGCGCCAGGGATCTTGGCCGCGGCCGCAGCTGCGACCCCGCCCCCAGCCGACTCAGACCCACCGGCTGACCTCCTGCTTCAGGCGCTCGCACTGCGCTTCACCCGCGGGTACTCAGCCGCGGCACCGCACCTGACCAAGGCACTCGCCCAGGCCCGGGAGACGGACATCAGCGCCGACGACGTCGGCAGTTGGCTCTGGCTCGCCGGCAACCGGGCCAGCGGCATCGTCGCGATCGAACTGTGGGACTTCGACACCGCTTTCGAACTCGCCCGCCAGCAGGATCGGATGGCTCGACAGACCGGTGCGCTCGTTCAACTGCAGTTCGCGCTCAACTTCCGCGCCAACCTCGAGTGCCTCACCGGCGACCTGACCGCGGTGGCGGGCCTCGTCGAGGAGGAGCGCCAGATCGCGGCCGCGACCGGCAACCCCCGGGTCAGGTACGGCGGGCTGCTCCTCGAGGCCTTGCGGGGCAACGAGGTGGTGGCGAACGAGCTGATCGACGTCACCACCAGCGAGGCAGCCGAACACAACCAGGGCCGGATGGCGGCCTTCGCGACGTACGCGAAATCCGTTCTGCACAACGGTCTCGGCCGCTACGACGTCGCACGGGACGCTGCGCGGCAGGTGTTCGACCAGGACATCGTCGGGTACGGCGTCCTGGTCGTCGGCGAGCTGGCCGAGGCGGCGTCCCGGACCGGCGACACCAAGCTCGTCGAGACCGCACTCGGCTGGCTGACCGAACGCACCGCGGCCACGCCGACCGAGTGGGGCCACGGCATCGAAGCGCGGGTCCGGGCCCTGCTCGGCGCGGACGAGGACGCGTACCGCCGGTCGATCGAGCACCTCAGCCGGACCGGGCTCCGCGTCGAGGCGGCCCGCACCCATCTCCTGTACGGCGAGTGGCTGCGGCGCGAGGGACGACGCGTGGATGCCCGCGAGGAGTTGCGGACAGCCCACGAACAGCTCGGCGAGATGGGACTCGGGGCCTTTGCCGAGCGTGCCCGCCACGAACTACTGGCCACTGGCGAGACGGTCCGCAAACGTTCGCCCGAGACGCTCAACGATCTCACCGCGCAGGAGGCGCAGATCGCCGGGCTGGCCCGCGACGGGCTGACGAACGCCGAGATCGCGGCACAGCTGTACGTCAGCCCACGCACCGTGGAGTGGCACCTGCACAAGACGTTCTCCAAACTCGGCATCACCTCACGCCGGCAGCTTCGCGGCGCGCTTGCCCGCTCCGCCTGAGTCACACACTGGGGTATTCCACGGACGCGACGACGTCGGCCGACGACGACGATCGAAGGAGGAAGCGTCAGAGGAGTAGACCCGTGGACATCAAGCTCAAGGCCGTCGCCGTACCCGTGTCCGACGTCGACCGAGCCAGGCACTTCTACCGTGCTCTGGGTTTTCGCCTGGATCTCGACCAGGCCGAAGGCGACGTCCGGGTCGTCCAACTGACCCCGCCGGGCTCCCAGTGCTCGATCATCATCGGCACCGGCATCAGCTCGGCCGAGCCCGGCTCGGCCGTATGCGTGCTGAGGGTGAACGATCTCGGGGCGGCCGTCGCTGACCTGCGCGCACGTGGCGTGGCACCGAGCCCCGTCTCCCACTGCCCAGCCGGATTCGCTTGCCTGACCTTCACCGATCCTGACGGCAACACCTGGCTGCTCGTCGACGACGTACCTGTGCGCTGAGGATTACTGTGGCATCACCTTGAAGGGGGTGGGGATGCCAGCGCTCGACGCCTTCTCACATGTCTCGCTCACGGTCACCGATCCGGAGCGTAGTGCCGTTTTCTACAACCGGGTGCTCGGCACCGAGACGATGTTCTCGTCCACGGGTGACACCGAAAGGTTGATCATCGTCGCCCGCCCAGGCGTGATGATCGCGCTGTGCGGCCATCCCGGTACGACGGACCAGAGCTTCGACCCCGTCCGGATCGGGCTGGACCACTTCGCCTTCCAGGTCCCGTCGCGATCGGAGCTGGAGGCCTGGCACGTCGGCCTTGTCGCCGACGGCGTGACCTGCTCGGAGATCGAGGTGAGTCCGTTCGGACTGCACCTCAACCTCAAGGATCCGGACAACATCGCGATCGAGCTCTTCGTCTCCGAGCCGGCCTGACACACAGCAGCCGGCCGGAGCATGATGCTCCGGCCGGCTCGTTCTCCGAGATGTTCAGCGGGCGGCTCGCTCGATCACCTTGGTCACGGCCGCGGGCTGCGACACTGCGACCAGGTGGGAAGCGCCTTCGATCTCCACCTTCGTCGCGCCCGCCCGGGTGGCCATGAACCGCTCGGCGGCGGGGGCGATCGCCTTGTCCCCGGTGGGGATGACGGCGTACTTCGGGAGTGCCGCAGGAGCACTCTTCTCGACCGGCTCGGAGAAGGCCGACGCCGCCACCGGCCGCTGGGCGGCGAGGAAGACTGCCCCCTGACGGGCCGGGATGTCCGCGCCGAGGACCGGGCCGGCTGTCGCCGGATTCAGCGCGAGGTCCACCCCGCCTGGGTAGCTGATCACGGTGGTGATGTCGCCGAGCTCACTGCCAGGGAACTGCGAGTTCAGCGCGCCCAGCGTCTCACCCGCCTGAGGGATGAACGCGGCCACGTAGACCAGCGACTTCACCCCGGCCGTGCCGGCCAACTCGCTGACCAGGGCGCCGCCGTACGAGTGACCGACCAGCACCTTCGGTCCGGAGATGTTCGCGAGTACGCCGCTGAGGTACGACGTGTCGGACGCGATCCCCCGCAGTGGCACGGCGGGAGCCACGACGTTGTAGCCGTCACTCTGGAGCCGGCTGGTCACGCCGGACCAACTGGAGCCATCGGCGTACGCCCCGTGCAGCAGGACGATCGTCGGCTTCTCCGTGGCTTGTCCGGACGTGGCGGCCTGCGCAGTGGTCGCGCCGGCCAGCAGCAGGCTGGCACCCAGCACCGCGAGGAGAAGGTTTCTACTCTTCAGCATCAGCTTTGTCATGGTTCTCACACCTCTACCTGGTTCGTCGCGACGGCTGGAATGTTGCGGGCTTCGATCGCCCGGACGGAGTTGTCGAAGGCCGTGCCCAGGACGCGCTTGCCGAAGAAGGCGAAGACGAACGCGAGCAGGTGGCCCTTGACGTTCTTGCCGTCGCGCACGATGACGACATCGATCTCGGTCGCACCGTCGGACCGCCGCTTGAGGGTGTAGGTGTAACCGGAATCGCCGCCCCAGACACTGGAGTCGGTAGTCGTGAGGACGATGTGGTTCGGGTCGGACCAGTCGTAGCGCAGGCGTTCCCAGACACCGCCCGAGCCCTCGGTGACGTCGGCGTACCCAGGTCCCTGGTCGTGCACCTTCAGGTCATCGTCGTGGCTGTTGGCGAAGAGCTTCGAGCGGCCGGGCCCGAAGTCCGTGAGCCCGGCAACGAACTGCTCGGGCGTCGAGGTGGTCACCTCGGTGAGGTGAATCGTGGTCATGGCGTCTTCCAATCCTTGAAGGGGTTCCGCTGCTACCACTGTTAGTCAGTGGTTGACGCGTCACCCCAGTGGAAGACACTGGTCTATCTCCTAGCGCGGGCTCTCGACCCCGGCCTTCACACCAGGGTCGTCACGCCCTGGGCGCCCGGTAGCACTCTCGGGCGGGACAACGAGGGCGTCAGCGCAGTACGGCGTCGCCTGCGTGAACCGCACGCAGGGCGCGCTCAACAGTCTCCTGCTGTTCGCCGACCGGGGCGACGTAGCCGATGACGTCGCGCGCGGCATCCTCCCCGAGCATTCGAGTGATCACCCAGGTGGCGAGATACTGTGATGCCAGGCAACCGCCCGCCGTCGCGATGTTTCCCTCGGCGTGGAAGGGCGCGTCCAGCACGGTGACGTCGCAGGCTTCGACAAAGGGTCGGCTCTTCAGGTCGGTGCAGGCTGGCATGCCATCCAGCAGACCGAGCCGCGCCAGCACCAGCGCGCCGGAGCACTGCGCACCGATCAACTGTCGCGACGGGTCGAGCGGCAACCTGGAGATCATCCGGTCGTCGGCGACCACCTCTCGCGCCTTCACCCCGCTACCGATCAGCACGACGTCGGCTTCGGTCACGAACTCCATCGGGCGCTGCCCGGTCACCTCGACGCCGTTCATGGAGGCGACCACCGGGGTCGGCGTCGTGATGAAGGCCTCCAGACCGTCCTTCCGGCACCGGTTGATCAGCGCGGAGGCGATGAAGCTGTCGAGTTCGTTGAACCCGTCGAAGGTGACCACCGCGACCTGCATCACAACTCCCTAAGTTCCGACCTGAGGACCGCACTCGCCGGCCCGCCCGCCCGCTGACCTCTCGGGGACACCGGGCCAAGCTCGTCGGAAAGGATAGTCATGATCGCGACCCTGGCGGTCCCAGGGGCTGGACTGGGGACTACCACGGGCGCGAAGTGTCGCCGTCGGAGCGATGGTCGTTCTATCAACCACAACCGATGGGAGTGCATCCCATCTGAGAGGGAGGACAACCCACATGACGAAGCGCATCGACAAGGTCACGGTGCTCGGAACCGGCGTACTCGGTTCGCAGATCGCGTACCAGACCGCGTACTCCGGCTTCGACGTCACGGCATACGACATCAGCGACGAGATCGTCGAGAAGGCCAGGCACGGGTTCGCCGACCTCGCGGCCCGCTACGAGAAGGAGGTCGACGGGGCGTCCGACGGCCCTGCCCAAGCGGCCCTGCGAGGATCACGTATTCGTCGAGGCTCGATGACGCGGTCCGCGACGCGGACCTCGTAATCGAATCGGCGCCCGAGCGCCTAGACATCAAGCGCGAGCTCTACACGAAGTTGGGGCCGCTCGCGCCGGAGAAGGCCATCTTCGTCACCAACAGCTCGACCCTGCTGCCCAGCGCGCTGGCAGACGCGACGGGCCGGCCCGACCGCTTCCTCGCGCTCCACTTCGCCAACGTGATCTGGGTCCACAACACCGCTGAGATCATGGGCCACGCCGACACGGATCCGGACGTCTACGATGCCGTGGTCGACTTCGCGCGCCGGATCGGCATGGTGCCCATCGAGCTCCGCAAGGAGCAGCCCGGCTATGTCGTGAACTCGCTCCAGGTCCCGTTCCTCCAGGCCGCCCAGGCCCTCGTCGTCAAGGGCGTCGCGGACCCCGAGACGGTGGACCGGGCCTGGCGCACCGCGACGGGAGCGCCGCACGGCCCGTTCCAGGCCCTCGACGTCATCGGGCTCATCACCGCCTACAACATCGACGCGGCCGGCGACGAGGAATCCCGGGCGAACGCCCTCTACCTCAAGGAGCACTACATCGACCAGGGCAAGCTGGGCCGAGCCACCGGCGAAGGCTTCTACAAATACGACACCGGGGCCGCGTGATCGAGAGATCCGCGCCCGAACACGAGGAGTCCGAACCCATGGAGTCCGAACCCAAGGAGCGAAGGCGAATGCCTGCCGAAAATGACCCCGGACCCTACGAAACGCTCACCGTACGTGAAGGAGGGGCGGTCCTGTTCGCGGAAATCTGGAACCCTCCCATGAATCTCCTGGACCCTGAGCTGGTCCGTGATCTGGTCTCCCTCATCCAACGAGCCGAGGCCGACGACACCATCCAGGTACTCGTGTTCAAGAGCAGGGACCCCGACTATTTCATCTCTCATGTGGACCTCACCCGGATCGCGGAGTACCGAGCGGAAGCGGCGAAGCTGGTCGGGGAGCCGTCCATCGCACTCCTGTTCCACTACCTGAGCGCCAGCCGCGTGGTGACCATTGCGCAAATAGAGGGACGAGTACGCGGTGCCGGTAGCGAATTCGTGCTGGCCTGTGACATGCGGTTCGCCGCGCGCGAGTCGGCGATCTTCGGTCAGTTCGAGCCGGCGTTCGGCCTACTCCCCGGCGGAGGAGCCACTCAACACCTCGTTCGCCTCATGGGCCGCGCCCGAGCGCTCGAGGTCATGTTGAGCGCGGACGACTACGACGCGGAGCTTGCCCAACAGTACGGCTGGATCAACCGGGCCCTGCCTGCCGGCGAGATCGACAACTTCGTCCGCGCGCTCGCTCATCGGATCGCCGGCTTTCCCAGCCCGGGTCACGTCGCGGTCAAGGACCGTGTCAATGCGATAGCGCTCGCCCCGGCCGAGGACTTCCGTCGCGACTCCGACACTTTCGCAGCTGGCGTGCGCGACCCAGAGGCGCAGGCGCGCATCCGAAGTGCCTTTGAGCGTGGTCTCCAGACCCGAGACGCGGAAATGGACCTCGCCCGGATGCTCGGCGATCTACCCGACAACTGATGGGCGCGGGCGGAGGTTGGTTTGCTGCTTCGAAGGCTTCGCGGATGTGGTTGCCTCCATACGCTCGAGGATGTTGCCTATAGCATGCATCAGGACCGCGGTCGGGGTACATCGACGCTGGCAACCGATTCCGCGTGGATGTAGCGGGGGCCACGGAAGAGCGATGCGGCGGCACCGATCAGCGACATCAGTATCGCGAGCATGAGTACGATGACCAAGCCATGGTGGAAGGGACCCGAGATGAGCTGTGGGAAGAACTCCTTGCTGGTCAACGTGCCCAGATCGGCGCCTCTGGTGGCTGAGGCGGGCAGCGCGCCTAGCGTCGTCCCGAGTGGGTTGTAGCCGAGGAATGCGGCGAACAGGCTGCCGACCGGCGGTTGGTTCGCGATGCCGGCCGCGACAGCCGGCGACACACCGTGAGCCTGCAGGCCGTTCGTAAGCGCGCCGGGCAAGGTCTGCGCCAGCCCGACGATCATCAGGGTGAAGAAGACCCCGATCGACAGCGACGTACCCGAGTTGAAGAAGGTGCCGCGCATTCCTGATGCGGCGCCGCGCCGGTTGGCCGGGACGCTGCTCATGATCGCGCTGGTGTTCGGCGCCGAGAACAGTCCCGAGCCGATGCCGTTGAGCACCAGCAGACCAGCGAATGCCCAGTCGTTGAAGTCGGTCGGCAGCAGCATCAGACCGAGGAGGCTCACCGCGACCAGCACCAGTCCGCCGGTCGCGAAGGTTCGCGCGCCGAACCGGTCGGAGTAGTAGCCCGACAGCGGCCCCGCGAAAAGGAACGCCACGGTCAGCGGCAGCAGATAGATACCCGCCCACAGTGGGGTGCTCGAGAAGCTGAATCCGTGCAGGGGCAGCCAGATGCCCTGCAACCAGATGATCAGCATGAACTGCAGTCCGCCGCGGCTGACCGAGGCCAGCAGGCCGGCAAGGTTGCCCGCGGAGAACGCCCTGATCCGGAACAGCGACATGTCGAACATCGGATCGTCCACGGACGCCTCGACCAGGCAGAACACGACCAGCAGGGCGACGCCGCCGACCAGCCCGGTCAGCACCCACGGATTGGTCCAACCCATGTCGTGCCCGCCATAGGGCTGGATTCCATAGGTGATCGCGACCAGAAGCGCGGTCAGGCCGACCGCGAACAACCCGTTGCCCCACCAGTCGATCCGCGTCACCGCCGAACGGGCGCTGGTCTCCCGCAAGCTGCGGTAGGACCACACCGTGCCGAGCAGGCCGAACGGGACGGACACGAAGAACACCAGGCGCCAGTCGACGGGAGCCAACAGGCCGCCGACAATCAGCCCGATGAACGAGCCGCCGATGGCGGCAACCTGGTTGATCCCCAGGGCAAAGCCCCGGCGCTCCACGGGAAACGCGTCGGTCAGAATCGCCGTCGAGTTGGCGAACAGCATCGCCGCGCCGACGCCTTGCACGACCCGCCAGATGATCAGCCACAATGCTCCGCCGCCTTGCGTCAGCGGATCGAACACCAGCGCCACCGACCCGAGGGTGAACACTGCGAAGCCCAGGTTGTAGATCTTCACCCGGCCATAGAGGTCGCCGAGCCTGCCCAGCGTCACGACCAGAACAGCGGTCACCACCAGATAGCTCATCAGCACCCACAACAGGTAGCTGACGTTGCCCGGGCGCAGCGGGTCGAGCCGGATGCCGCGGAAGATGTCCGGCAGCGAGATGATCACGATCGACGAGTTGATGGTCGCCATCAACGTGCCGAGCGTCGTGTTGGACAAAGCCACCCACTTGTACCGCCGGTCATCACCCTCGACCGCGAAGCGGGACTTCGACTTGGCGCGGGAACTCACTTGACTCTTCGCCACGATCAAGGCACGACCACGACGACGGGTGCGTCCTTGCGGCAGGTGATCCGGTGGCTGAGGGAGCCGGCGAGATGGTGCCACATCTTCGCGGACCTGCCGACCACGAGGACAGTGGCGTGGAGGGTGCGCGCGATGTCAGTCAGCGTCTGGGTGGCGTCGCCGTAGTTGCTGATGAAGCTGATCGAGATGCCGAGGTCGCGGGCGCGGCGCTCCGCCTCGTCCCTGAGCTCGCTGGCGAGCTCTTCTCGGAGGTCCTCGGCGCCGACGTAGTCGTAGGGCGCGCCGTAAACGGCCGCCGGGTCGGTGAAGGGCATCACATAGACCACGATGAGTTTGCCCTGGGAGCGGATGGTTGCCCCCGCTGCCCAGGAGAACGCGTCCCAACTGGTCCGCGAACCGTCCACTCCGGCGACGATGACGGGTGCAGGGTCGGCCGGGCCCGCGGGATTCGGTGTCCGCTCTGCGGCGGTGTCTTGGGTCATGCGATCACCTCATTGGCAACGAATGGTCAGCCTGTCTGGCTGTCCTGACTTTCGGCGGCAAGCTCGGTCAGGCGCAGCAACGCCGGCAGCGCCGCAGCGAGAGCTTCGGCTTCCCGTTCGTCGAGCTTGTCGATCAACCCCGTGAGCACCGCCGCGCCGGCGCGGCGCATCGCGCGAAGGTGTTGCCGCCCGGCCCGCGTGATGGCGACCAGCACAACCCGGGCATCGGCGGGGTCGCGGCGGCGTTCGGCGAGGCCGAGCCCTTCCAGTTGAGTCACCAGAGCCGTCATCGACGGCTGGGTCACTTCCTCGCAGGCGGCCAGATCCGTCAACCGCCGCGGGCCGCTGCGCTCGAGGGTGACCAGCGTCGAGGCGGCGGTCAGACCAAGGCTGCGGTCCCGGCGCCGGATCGCGACGCCGGCCAGCGCGAAGAGTGTCTCGCCGATGACGGCGCTGTGTTCGGCCACGCCACAAGTATAGGCGGGCCTATATAGATGCGGTAATGGAAACCGCTGTGCGGACCGCTCTGGCAGAGAGGTCCGCGCATCTCACTCCCTCCCGTTCAGGCGATGGTGTCGATTTCGAGGGTCCCGACGGAACGGGGGAACCGGTGCACCTCTTGCGGCCAATCAAGCGCGACGGCGATCCGGCCGGCCCAGTACCGCGCGGCATCGTCATCCGCGACGTCGACCACAGCGAAGCCGCCCAGGTGCTCCTTGGTCTCGACGTACGGCCCGTCAGTGAAGACCGGCTCTCCGTCTTGCGCCGTGACGCTGCACACCGTGGTCGAGGCGTCGAGACCCCCGTTGCTGAAGACGAAGACGCCCGCGGCCTTCATCTCCTCGATCACGGGCCTGACAGAGGTGGCCTTCTCGCGCACCTCCTCCAGCGTGAAGTCCGGCACCCACTCGTCGTTGAAAGTGATCAGATACTCCGCCACTGTCGTCTCCTTCTCAGGCAGGACGAGGGCCGACTGGTGGCTCCTCGGCTACGGCAGCCAGGACAGCCGCCGCTCACCAACTCCACGAACGGCAGCGCTCTGATACGACACCATCCCAGAGACTAATTTCAAGACGGTCCCGGGCGGGCTGGTGCCGCCGAGCTATTCACTGGGGGTGAAGTACTCGGCGAGGACTTGCTTCATCAGGGGGAGCCAGGCGTCGCAACTCTGGGCGGCGATCTCCACGGCAAAGGGCAGAAAGTCCTCGGGGTCGACACGGTGGCGGGACAAGGTCTCCACGATCGACCCCAGCACAGTTTCGACTACCTGACCACCAGCCTCGTTCTGCAGGAAGCCGCAGACGTTCTGTCGCACGGTGTCCGTTGCGATCAGCCGATCCGGCAGCCGCACCTCAGCCGCCGTCAGGTACGAATAGAGCGCGCGGCTGTACTGTTGCCGCTCCGTCGCCGATGCTCCCCGGGAGCAGATGCGCGGGGTACTCGCCAGGTCCAGCAGTCGATGCACCGGGCCGAGCATCAGCAGGTTCTTCTCCGGCACCCTGAACGTAAACCACGTCATGGTGGCGAACGGCCGGAACCCCGACTCGCAGAGGGCGCGGGCTTGCGCCTCGACGTCGGCCGGCTTGACGCCTGCGTTGCCGTACAGGTTGATGTCGGCGGCAACGGCCTCGGGTGTGAGCAGCAGGATGTCCTTGAGAGACTGCACCGCAGGGTCGAGTACTGGCGGCGCACCAGTGACATCTGTGCTGGGCGGCAATGCGGTCCTTCTCGTACCTGACCCCGTGCTTCCTCCGCCGGTGCCGTCTCCGTCATCGCCGTCACATCCGAACAACGCCGCAAGAGCAATCACCGCGACGCCAACACCGATAACTCGACGCAAAACCATGCCCCGCTCCCCCCGCCGACGAGGCTCCGCAGGCGGCCGAGCTACCGGCGGAACCCTCGCCAGTTGACGCTACGCCGCCACCGGCACCGCAACAAGGGTCGCCAGCACCGTCTCCCGAGCACGAGTGGGGGCCCGCTTCAAGGATCAAGCTTTGTGCTGTTCGATGGTTGCGGGCATGCCGAACGCGGCGACGTGGTGGGCTCCGACGAAGGCGTTGCTCTCCACGATCTTGCCGTTCTCGATCGTGAGGACGTCGACGACCATTGCGTCGTACTGGTCGCTGCCAGGGTGACGGAGATAGCAGATCAGGGCAGGCCGTCCGTTGGCAGCGGACGGGAAGGTGCGCCAATCCAGAGGTCTAGCCAGGAACTCGGCCGCCGCATCGCTCCCGACGACTGGTGGGTCCGGCGGCATGGTGATGCGCACGTCGTCGGCCAGCAACTCCCGGACACTCGCGGGATCGGTAGCCGCCGCATAGCGACGCAGGATTTCCTCGTCCTCGCTGGTCAGTACCGGCCTGCGCCACGCTCGGGAATCGCCCGGCGCATAGTGACGGAGGGTCTTCCGGGCACGCTGGATCAGACTGTTCACCGCAGGTACCGCGAGGCCGAGAGCGTCGGCGATCTCAGCCGGTGTCCAGCCGGAGACGTCACGCAGGACGAACGCCGCGCGCTGCCGTGGCGGCAGATACATCAGCGCGGCGATCAGGGCGAGTTCGACCGTCTCCCGTGCCACCAGATCTGATGGCGGATCCTCGCCCAGCAGCGAGTCGGGATAGGGGCCGATATCGGTGCACCACTCCATCGGGTCGCCGACCGGTACGGTCCGTCGCGCCGCCGCCTTGCGGTGATCGAGGTAGACATTGGTGGCGATCCGGTAGAGCCAGGTCCGCATCGAGGCCCTCCCCTCGTACTGCGTCCGGGAGCGCCACCCGCGCAGGAAGGTCTCCTGGACCAGGTCGTCTGCGTCGGCGACGTTCCCGGCGAGTCGGTAGCAGTGCGCATGCAACGGGTGCCGGTGCTCCTCGAACGCCTCCCGGAACCACACCTCGTCCGCGGTGCTCCTCATGCGCTCAGGTCCTCCGGATCATGGTGGTCGCCACCGTACCAACGCCGTACCGGAGACCGTCGCGAAGAAAGTGCGATGACGATTCGCCGGGTCGCTCGTCGATATTCATAACACCAAACGAGCCTGCACCGCCCAGACCGACGAGGAGAAACCCAATGACTGGAGCGACCGCATCACCGCCGATCGTCGACCGTGAGACCTGGAGCCGTGAACGCCGGGCCCTCCTCGTCCGGGAGAAGGCCCACACCCGTGAGGGCGACGCGATCGCGGCGGCCCGGCGCCGGCTACCGATCACCGAGGTGGACGCGTCGGCCACATTGATCGGCCCGAACGGACCGGTACCGTTCCTGGACGTCTTCGACGGCCGCGACCAACTCATCGCGTACAAGCACATGTGGCATCTGGGCGCGGGGATCGAAGGCCAGTGCGAGGGCTGCACCGCGAGCATCTTCGACGTGCACGACGTCAGCTACCTGAACCATCGCGGGGTGTCCTTCGCGGTCTTCTGCGAGGGACCGTGGGAGGAAATCGCGCCGTTCCGCGAATTCATGGGCTACACGCTGCCGTGGTACTCGATGCTCGGGGTCGAAGATCACGGTGTCGGGGCCGGGCTCATCGACGAACCGGGCTACATCGCCTGCTACCTGCGCGACAGCGACCGTGTGTTCCTCACCAACGAGACGATCGCTCGCGGCGTCGAAACGACCATGGTGCAAGCCCACCTGCTCGATCTGACGGTCTACGGCCGGCAGGAAGCCTGGGAGGACTCGCCGGAGGGTTGGCCGCAGGATCGGACGTACACCTGGTGGACGAAAGACGGTCGCCCCGTCCCGCAGTGGACCAGGCCGGGCGCCGCACCCCTCGACGAATCCCCCAGCGCACCAGGCAAACACTGCTGCGGGTGAGCTGCATACGCCAGGGCCGCCAGACGCTTGGGTCTGGAGGCGATCCTCCGCCTCAAGAGCTGTTTCATGGTGTATTCCTTCGAACGTGGAGGACTGGGCGCCCGCAGATCGAGGACTGCCCAGCCTCGACCTCAGGGTCCTACTGCCGGCTACCCGCCGCTTGGGCGGCCTGCTTGATGAGATCGGCGACCACCTGCGGGTTCGACACGTAGATCGCGTGGCTGCCGGCGGCCTCGACGACCGTCGCGCCCGACCGCTCCGACATGGCGCGCTGCGCTGGCGGAGGGATCATCCGGTCTTCGGTGGCCACCAGGTACCAGCTCGGCTTCACCCGCCAGGCCGGCTCGGTGATCGCCTCGCTCAGGGCATCGACTCCCCAGGGCACCTGGGCGTCGGCCATGAACGCGGACAGCTTGGGCGGCAGGTCAGCGGCGAACGAGTCGGCGAACTTGGCGCGGTCCAGGAACAGGAAGCCGTCCTGCGGAGGCAGGATCGGCGGGACGGGCGCACCCGGCGGCGGGTCGGCGATGAGCGTGTTGACCGACTCACCCTTGTCCGGAGCGAAGCCGGCGATGTATGCCAGCGCGGTCACCTTCTCGTGCGTGCCGGCCTCGGTGATGACCGCACCACCGTAGGAGTGCCCGACCAGGACGGTAGGACCGTCCTGGAGGTCGAGGACTCGAGAGGTGACGGTTACGTCGTCCTCCAGCGAGAGGGTCGGGTTCTGCACGATGCTGACTTGGTACCCGTCCTCGACGAGCAGGTCGTACACACCCTGCCAGCCCGAACCGTCGACGAAGCCTCCGTGCACGAGAACGACGTTCCGTACGGGTGCTGTAGTGCTCATGGTCGCTTTTCTCCCTTCAATGGACCGGACGTTTCCGGTGGCTCGAAGGTAGATTCGCGACCTCCACCAGCGCTTACGTCATATGACTGAGTTACCGATGCGACCTGAATGGCGACAGACCGTAGGGCCCCAGGGAGAGCCGCTCCGCTGTTCCCACCTAGCATCTGGGCAACTGGCATGAGTGTTCTCCCGACGGCCGCCGGAGGTGTCGTGAACGCGGTGCGCTGGAAGACTGCGCCGTTTACTGGTCACCAGCTCCGGTACGCGGTGACCGGGAGCGGCCCGGCGGTGGTGTTACCCAAGAAGGACCGCGGCTCCTACGTACCGTTCGAGCGGCTCGCGGACCAGTACACGATGGTGCAGATCGAGCCGCTCGGGTTCGGCCGAAGCGACCGCCCGGACCCCTACCCGGCAGTCGGCATCCACGAGCAGATCCTCTCGATCTGCGACCAGGAAGACATTCCCGAGTTCGCGGTGTGGGGCTTCTCGCAGGGTGGCGCAATGGCCTGCGCGACCGCTCAAGCAACCCCCCGGGCTCGCCTGATGGTGTGCGGTGGGTTCAACGTACTGCGTGGCTTGTCCGACGCGTGGCTCGCCCGGATGAACCGGGAGCGTCGCATCCCGGTCGGCAGCCGAACGTTCTGGAACTGGTTCCATAGCTACGACTGGCACGCCGAGCTTCGCCAGATGGCAATACCGAAGTTGATGTACTGGGGCACTCTGGGTGCGCAGCGCGTGTCGCTCAAGGACCAGTACATCCTTCGCGGTCTCGGGATCGAGGTCGCCGAGTTCGCCGGCCTTGACCACGGCCGCTGCGGTCTCGGCGATCCTGCAAGCCCCGCGACAGACCTGGTGGCCGACTGGCTGCAGCGCCATGGATGGGGCTCATAGCAACGATCCACATCGCTCGCCGGGACCGATCCGCCCGACGGGCTCGGCTGGGGAATGAGCTGACGCCGTTCCCGACTCCCTAGGGACCCCCTCAGGCCAGGGATAGGGACGAATTCCGATGTGCGGGTCCACCTCAGACGAGCAGATTCGGCGTGTCAGCAGGGAGCCGGCAGACACGAGGAGCACCAGATGTTCACGACCGACTCGGTCGCCACCGCACGGCCTCGCGTCCTGGTCATCGGCGGCAAGGTCAAGCATGTGCGCAAGGCCCGGGAGCTCGGCCTGGACGTGGTTCACGCCCAGTTCCCGGACGCGTATGACCGCGGCCACTGGCCGTACGTCGATCAGGCGCTGCTGCTCGACTACGGCGACGTCGACCGGCTCCTGCCGCTGGTCCGGGCGTTGCACGAGGCGTACCCGTTCCAGGCGGCCGTGTCGCTGTCCGAGCTCGGGCTGATGCCGACGGCGCGGGTCAACGAGGCGCTCGGCCTCGGCGGCGAGTCCGTCGCCACCGTGGAACTGCTGCTGGACAAGTGGCGGATGCGCCGGCACCTGGCCGCGAAGGGCATCAGCCCGGTGGCCTCCGCGGTCGGCCGTTCGGCACAGGACGTTCGGGAGTTCGTTGAGGCGCATGGGCTCCCGATCATCGTCAAGCCGATCCGCGAATCGGGCAGCCTGGGGGTCTTCCGCGTCCGCGACCGAGCCGACGTGGAGGTCGTTGCCGAACGGTACCGGTCCCTCGACGACGGGCATTGGGCGATCGGCGACCTGTCCGATGCCGATTCCTTCGACGAGTTCCTCATGGAGGAGTTCCTGGACGGCCCGGAGATCAGCGTGGAGACCCTGAGCTTCGACGGCCGGCATGTGGTCGTCGCGGTGACCGACAAGGAGATTGGCGACGGCGGTTTCGTCGAGATCGGACATTCGCAGCCCAGCCGCTGCTCGGCCGAGACGCTGCACGAGGTCAAACGGTTGGTGGCAGACTTCCTCGACGCGGTGGGGCTGCGCAACGGCCCAGGGCACACCGAGGTCAAGCTGACGTCGCGCGGCCCGCGGATCGTCGAGTCGCACAACCGCGTCGGCGGTGACCGGATCAACGAACTGGCCGAGATCGCGTACGGCGTCGACATGGAGCGCTACGCACTGGGCGCCAGGTTCGGCGTGGTGGAGTCGCTGACCAAGTCGCCCGAGCCTCGGAGCGGAGCGGCCGTCCGGTTCCTCACGCCGGAGCCCGGACGGGTCGTCCAGGTGACCGGCGTCGACGCCGTACGCGCGGACCCGGCGTACGTCGACGTCCAGGTGGACGTGGAGCCGGGTGACTTCGTACCGCCGCTGACCTGGAACGAGGACAAGGTCGGTCATGTCATCGCCCGCGGCGCCACGGCCGCCGAAGCGATCGCCAACGGCAGGCGGCTGGCCGCGGCGATCCACGTGCGCACCGAACCCGTCTCGTGAGCACCGCGCCGCCGGACCGGTCAGGCGTCGACGAGCCGCGATTCCGCGACGCCTTGCGGAGCCTGCCCGGCCGGGTATGGATCGTCAGCCTCGGCATCCTGGTCAACCGGGTCGGCAACTTCCTGCCCGTGTTCATCGTGCTCTACCTGACCGGGCGCGGCTATTCCGCCGGTGCCGCGGGGTTGGTGCTGGGCGCGTCCGGTCTGGGCAACGTGCTCGGCAACGCCGTCGGTGGCTACCTCGCTGACAAGATCGGCCGGCGATGGACCATCGTGGCGTCGGCTGTACCCACCGCCGGGCTGACGGCGATCGTGCCGTCCCTCGGATCGTTCCCGATCCTCGTCGCGGTGGTCGGTCTCATCGGCGTGACGTCGCAGATCTACCGGCCGGCCGCGGCCGCGGTGCTGCTCGACTCCGTGACGACCAACCAGCAACGGCTCGCCGCCTTCGCGGTGTTCCGGTTCGCGTTGAACATCGGCGGTGCCCTGGGCGGCGTCATCGGCGGTGTGCTGGCCAGCACCTCCTATGTGGCGCTCTTCCTGGGCAATGCCGCCGCGTGCCTGCTGTTCGGCGTGGTCGTGGCGGTGCTGCTGCGGGATGCGCCCCAGCCGCGGACCGACCAGGACGACGCGGACATGCAGGCGGACCGGACGGTCGGGTACCGGCAGGCGCTCGCCGACCGCGCCCTGGTGCGATTCCTGCTGATGACCGCGGTCGGCGAGTTCGTCTACATCCAGTCCACCGTCGGCCTGCCCCTGCACGTCAGTGAGGTGGGTCTGAGCGCGCGCGACTTCGGTCTCCTGATCGGGCTCAACGGTCTGGTGGTGCTGGTGCTGGAGCTGCCGACCACCGGGGCGGTCTCGCGGTACCGGCCGGAGTACGTACTTGCTATCGGCAACCTGCTGATCGGTGCCGGTCTCGCGCTGACCGGGTTCATGAACGGCATGGTCCTGCTGTCGGCGACGGTGCTGATCTGGACGCTCGGCGAGATGATGTCCAGCTCTGTCGCCATGGCCTACCTGGGAGGTCTGACTCCGCCGCGGATGGCCGGGCGCTACCAGGGGTTGTACGGCGCGGCGTACACGATCGGTACAGGCGCCGGACCGCTCATCGGCGGCGCCGTGTACGCGATCGGCCCGTGGGCGCTGTGGGCCCTCGTCGGCGCGGCCGGGCTGCTGGCCGCGCAACTCTGTCTGCCGCGCCGCCGCGCGGCGGGCTTAGCTCGCGGCGGCGCCGAACCACTTCGGTAGGTGGCTGAGGAGATCCTCCTGGTCTTCGCCGACCCATGCCACGTGGCCGTCGGGGCGCAGCAGTGCCGCGGGCAGGTCCAGTTCTTCGCTGACGTCGACGACGTGGTCGACCCGATCCGCCCAGCCCGCCACCGAGAGCCCGCCGGTCTGGTCGAGCAGCAGCCCGCGGCCTTCGTGCATCAGCTCGTAGAGGCGTCCCCGCTTCAGTTCGACATCCCGCAGTCGCCGGCCGAGCAGTTCATGCCCCTCGCCGAAGTCGTAGCGGATCCCGATCGCGATGATCTTCTCGGTCAGGTACCGGTTCGCGTCCTCGAAGTCCATCAGTTCCGACACCAGGCGGCGCACTGCCTGCGGACCCGGCTCGAGGGACATCAGCGTCATCTGAGCGCGGGTGAGGTCCAGCACGTCGGCGGCCACCGGGCGCCGTTCGGTGTGGTAGCTGTCCAGCAGCCCTTCCGGTGCCCAGCCGTTGAGCTCGGCGGCCAGTTTCCAGCCCAGGTTGAACGAATCCTGGATGCCGAGGTTGAGCCCCTGCCCGCCGGTCGGCGGGTGGATGTGGGCGGCGTCGCCGGCCAGCAGCACCCGGCCGGCCCGGTAGCGCTCGGCCAGCCGAGTCGCGTCGCCGAAGCGGGAGAGCCAACGCGGTGAGTGCGCGCCGAGGTCGGTGCCGGCGGTCACCTGCAGCTGCCGCTTGAACTCCTCGAAGGTCGGTGGGACTCGGGGGTTCTCGGCCAGCCCGGCGGCCGGTACGACGACGCGATACACCCCGTCGCCCAGCGGCCCGGCGCCGAACATCAGCTGGGTCTTGCGGACCTCGGTATTCACCTCGGTGATGGTCTCCAGCGACGCGGTCAGCGTCATCTCGCCCAGGAGTGCCTCGACCCTGGCTGGCTCGCCGGGGAAGGCGATGCCGAGCAGCTTGCGCACCGTACTGCGGCCGCCGTCACAGCCGACGAGGTAGCGCGAGCGCAGCTCCGTACCGTCGGCCAGTTCGACGGTCACCCCGTCCTCGTCCTGGCTCAGCCCGACCAGCTCGCAGCCGCGCCGGAGCTCGACGCCGACCTCGATCGCGTGCTCGGTCAGCAGGCGGTCGGTGGTGGTCTGTGGGATGCCCAGGGTGTACGGATGTGCGGTGTCCAGTCGCTCCGGCGACGGTTTGGGAATACCGGCGAAGAAGCCACCGACCGGGTACTGCTTGCCGAGGGCAAGGAATCGCTCCAGCATACCGCGCTGGTCCATCACCTCTACGCTGCGCGCGTGCAGGCCGAGCGAGCGGACAACCTCGGTCGGCTCCGCGTCCTTCTCCACCACAAGCACGTGTACGCCGTGCAGCCGCAACTCGCTCGCCAGCATCATGCCGGTCGGTCCGCCACCGGCAACGATCACGTCAATCATGAAAACCCCCGATTCGACAAGGTTGTATTACGGCCAGCTGCTCCGCGCAGACCGGCGGCGCGCACACCGGCGCCTTCGCGAATCCCTGCTTTTCCGCAGGTTCTGGCTTCGGCTGGAGATTCTGCTGCATGACCCGGGTCTTGCCGCAAGCCCCCAGGTGCGCTATATCTTGGATGTGGCAAGGAGTGAGTAACCTCCTTGCCTCTACTTATGTCCGCTGTGGAGGGTGTATGACCGCCACCACAGCCCGCCGGACCGGCGGTGGGAAGAAGATCCGTGATCGGCAGCGCCTGGCCCATCTGGTGGCCGGGGTGGCACTGGTCGCCTACGTGTACCTGCCGGGCGACCTCAGCCCGGCTCTCGAGACGGCCGTCCGCTGGGTGATCCTGCCGGTGCTGGCCGGGTCCGGTGTGTTGATGTAGCACTGGCCGAAGGTCCGGCGCTGATCCACAACCTCGAGACCGACGCCGAGTAACCGGTTTCGTCGGTCTTGGCAGCGGGTGGTTTGTGGCTCATATTGAGACTCTGCCGGACGGTGTTTCGCGGGTGGAGCGCCCGTCGGCCGGCTTCATGAGCAGGGGGAAATGATGGGTGACGTGCAGATCCCGGCGAAGGCCGTCTCGGCCACCGGCCAGGACATTCTGGATCCGACCGCCGCGCTCCTGCGCGGGGTGAACCTTCTCGGGACGGCAGAGGACAACAAGCAGGCAGACAGTTTCGGCGCCACCTTCAAGGGGCCGCCGGCGAGCGTCGCGCTGATCGAGGCCGGTGCAACCGCCGCCAGCAAGTGGTGGGCGACAGGCCTGGCCGCAGGTGTCGCCGTGGCCTGGGGGCGGGTTGCGGTCTGGTGGGACGGCCAGCAACCCGACACCCAGCGGGCCGTCCTCTTGGCGGCCGGCATCGTCACCGCGGCCGCCGTGCTCGGAATCGCGTACCTGCTGGGCTCCGACGTCCGCGGCCGGTCGATCGCCGCGGTGGCAACGATCGAGGCCCGCGCCCGGATAGCCGAGGCGATGATCCAAACGGCCCAGGTATCCGCCGCAGCTCCGACGGCAACGGCGACACCCTCGACCCAACTGGTGACGCTGCCAGAAGCCTTCTCTGTGCGCCATACGGCGCTGGCTGGAGCCGACGAAATCGGCTGGCGCGCGGTCGCAGTACTGACCGACGGAAAAGACATCATCAAATACCTGGTCATCAAAGGCGCGGCCCACGAATGGGTCGACGCCGCCGGCATCGCCACAACCTCACCCAACTGAGAACAGGCACGCCCCCAACTCACGAAACGGGTGCTGCGGCCTGGGCCACCCTGCCGAATCTGCGGGCTTGTCGTCGCCGATTGCTGGTCGCCGGGCGTTCGTTCGGTGGTCATCGAAGAATCGGCGGCGGGCTACATCGGGGTCCCAAGGTGGCAAAGCGCCGAATGGTCGGCGCATCAGCACGTGGAAGTGAGGCCCCCGATGAACGACTCCCCCGACGCGCCCACCGGCATGAGCCGCCGCCGGCTGCTCGGCTCCGGCGCAGCAGCGGCCAGCCTGGCTGCGGCATCGCTCGCGCTGCCTCCCAACGTACGCACGGCTCTTGCCTCGCCGCCCCCGAAGCACGGCGGGCTGAAGGACATCAAGCACGTCGTCATGCTTATGCAGGAGAACCGCAGCTTCGATCACTACTACGGGACCCTGTCCGGTGTGCGGGGTTTCGATGACCCTCACGCGCAGCGGTTGCCCAACGGCAGGAACGTCTTCTACCAGCCCGACCCGTCCAACCCGGACGGCTACCTGCTGCCCTACCGGCTCAACACGAAGATCACCGCGGCTCAGGCGATCCCGTCGATGAGCCACGCATGGGCGGTACAGCACCAGGCTTTGAACGACGGGAAGATGGACAACTGGGTACCGGCGCACATGGCTGCCGACGGCCCCATCGACGGCCAGTACACGATGGGGTACTTCACCCGCGAGGACATCCCCTTCCAGTTCGCCCTCGCCGACGCGTTCACCGTCCTGGACGGCTACCACTGCTCGGTCCTCGGGCCGACCGGCCCGAACCGGCACATGTGGATGTCAGGCACCCTGGACCCGAACGGCCTGGCCGGCGGACCATCGCTGACCACCGGCGGCCCGGCGAACCAGTTCAGCTGGACGACGTACCCCGAGCGACTGCAGAAGGCGGGCGTCAGCTGGAAGATCTACCGTCAGCCGGGAGGTCTCACCGGCGCCGCGGCGATCAGCAAGTGGAAGGCGTTCGGCAGCGCCCAGCCGGGCGACCCGATCTACGACAACGGCGTCGCCACCCAGCCACTGGGTCAGTTCGAGTACGACGCGATGAACGACCAGCTGCCCACGGTGAGCTGGATCCTCCCGCCGTCCGGCTTCGATGAGCACCCGGCCGCGCTGCCCGCCGCCGGTGCGACCTTCGTCGCCGGCAAGATCGACGCCATCGCGGCCAACCCCGAGGTCTGGGCCAAGACGGTCTTCATCCTGTCCTACGACGAGAACGACGGCATGTTCGACCACGTGCGGCCGCCTCTTCCCAAGCCCGGCACGCCCGACGAGTTCGTGTTCAAGACGTCCAACACCGGCGAGGTCGGCGGCGGCCTGCCCATCGGGTTGGGCTTCCGGGTGCCGTGCATCATCGTCTCGCCGTGGACGACCGGCGGCTACGTCTTCTCCGAGACCTCCGACCACACCTCGCAGCTGCGCTTGCTGGAACGGATCACCGGCGTGAAGGAGACCAACATCAGCGACTGGCGCCGCGAGACGGTCAGCGACCTGACCGGCGCGTTCCGGTTCGGCGATGCTAAGCACGCGCCGTCCCTGCCTGAAACCACCGGACAGTACAACCTGGCGCAGTACGAGGCTTCGCAACTGCCGCTGCCCACCATCCCGGGCAGCGATCAGAGCGTCCCCCGCCAGGAGCCGGGCCACCGACGGCACGTCGGCTGAGCTGACCCCGCCGCCCACGCCGAGATTGACCTGTTGCTGCCTCCCGGCTGCCATGCCGGGAGGCACAACCCGCCGGGAGTCCGCCCTACTGGCCGCCGAGGTGCTTGCCTCTGTCAACGGACTGTTGCTGTCAGGTCATCAGGCCCGCGCTCTTGGCTGCCTGCTCGAGTTCGGCGGGCGTGCCTGTCCAGATGGTACGGACGTGTTCGGTGATGACGTCGACGGGCCAGTTCCACCAGGCGATGCGCAGCAACCGGTCGATGTCCTCGTCGGAGTACCGCTTCTTCAAAGGCCGCGCTGGATTGCCTCCGACCGTGGTGTAGGGGGCGACATCCGCGACGACCATCGCTCCCACCGCGATGATCGCGCCGTCGCCGATGGTAACGCCGGGCATGACGACGGCGTCGCGGCCGATCCATACGTCGTTGCCGATGACAGTGTTGCCGCGGCTGCGGATCCTGGGGAGAATCTCCGCGGTCTTCTCGAACCAGGTTCCACCGAAGATGAAGAACGGAAAGGCTGTCGACCCCATCATCGGGTGGTTCGCGGACGACAGCAGGAATTTGGCGCCCATGGCAACGGCGCAGAACCTGCCGATGATCAGCTTCTCGGGACCGGCTGTGTAGAGCACGTTCCTGGTCCCGAAGAGAGTCGGATCGTCCGTGTCGTTGTAGTAGGTGAACTCTCCGACCTCGATCTTCGCCGAGGTGACCAACGGCTTCAGGAAGACCATGTTCCCTGCCTGGTCGTCGATCATCGCCGGCCAGCGGATTCTCGCCGGGTCAGGGACCGTGGTCATCTCACCGGCCCCTTCTCCTGGCTCCTGCCGCGGCCATCACCAGTCCGATCACGATGATGATCGGACCGGCCACCGCCCAGAAGGTGGTGCCACTCATCGCGCTGCCGCCGATGACGTCGGCGCCCTGCAGGGTGAAGAGAAGTCCCAGCAGTGCCACCACGGCACCGACGACGACCCACAGACGTTTCCTCATGTTGTTCGGCTCCCTTGTAGACCATCCGTCGCTGGTTGCGAACGGATGAGTTGCGCTGCTCGCTCAGCAATCGCGTAGACAGTCGCGTTGGTGTTGGCGGAGATCGGTGCGGGCATCACCGACGCGTCGGCGACCCTCAGGTTGCTGACTCCGTTGACTTGGAGGCTGGTGTCGACCACGGTCCCGATGGCGCAGGTTCCGGCGTAGTGCGAGTAGCTTCGGAGGTTGGTCCTGATGTAGCTCCGCAGGTCTCCCTTCGCTCGCACCTCCGGTCCCGGCAGCGCTTCCCCGCCGCACCACGGGGCCAGGGCCGGCGCGGCGCCGATCTCGCGCGCGATGCGCAGTCCCGCCGCCACGATGTCGATGTCACGAGGGTCGGTGTAGTACGCGGGATCAATCACCGGGTGTGCGTCAGGCCTGTTGCCGGCCAGGCGGAGGGAACCGCGACTGTACGGCGCCATCAGCGAAACCGCGATGGTGTAGCCGTGACCGAAGTCGGGGCCTGGCAACGAGTCCGCGCGCAGCGGAACGTCCACGAACATGAGCTGGACATCTGGGCCGTGCCCGCCGATACCAGTGCTCAGCAGGCCCTGGACCTCGCCGTGGTTGTTGACCCCGGGCGGCACCGGCTGCGCGGATTGGTAGACCACACCGCACATCGGATGGTCGTGCAGGTTCGCGCCGACGCCGGGCAGGTCCTCGACGACCTCGATACCGAGGTCTTTCAGGTGATCCGCCGGCCCGATCCCGGACAGCATCAGCAGTTGCGGCGTACCGATGGTGCCCGCCGCGAGTACGACCTCCGCCGTACAGCGAGCGACGAACGTCTCTGCGCCTACGTGATACTCCACGCCTGTGCACCGATCGCCGTCCAGCAGCACCCGATGTACCAGCGCGTCGGTGACCACATCCAGGTTCGGCCGGCTCAGGACCGGGGTGAGATAGGCATCCGCCGCGCTCTGGCGCCTGCCGTCAACGATGCTCAGGTCGCAGAATCCGAAGCCCTCCTCCAGGCCGCCGCTGATGTCCCGCGCGATGGGATGACCGGCTTGTCCCGCTGCCTCCAGACCGGCTTCTGCGATGGGATGCCGCTGGACAGCAGGCCAAGGCATGAGCGGACCACCAGTGCCGCGCAGCGCAGGATCGCGACCTTCGGTGTGTTCGCTTCGCTTGATGGACGAGGACCCGCCCAGCCCGCGGCCGCGCGGCCAGGGCACGCACGCACCGGTCACGCGCTGCGGCACGGTCTGATCAGCCCAGTCGGCCGTGGATCCCATCAGGCTGGGCCAGGCCGGCGGGATCGCCATCGACTCCAGCGGACGCGCGCTACCCGCCTCGAGCAGCAACACCCGTACGCCGTACTCCGACAAACGCGCCGCCAGCACGCAGCCCGCAGTACCACCGCCCACCACCACGTACTCGTAACTCGGCATTGCAACTCCTCATGGTTCCGGGTCGCTGGTCCCCCGGGCAGCCCTCACCGCGGGGGACCAGCGGGTTGGTCAGCGGGCGGTCAGGATGCCCAGCAGGCCGTGCTGCTCGTTGTCAGGCCCGGAGCTGAACCAGACCGCGTTCGGCCCACCGGCGACAGCGTCACCGGTCAGCAGGCTCCACAGCCGCTCGATCTTGATCACGTGACCCCTGGTGTCGGTGAGAGTGCCCAGGAACCGGCCGGTGTGCGGGTTGTAGGCGTGGATCGTCCCGTCGCCGAAGTTGCCGACGAGCAGGTCGTTGGAGAACTTGCCGAACTTCGGTGGCGCGATCTCGAGCCCCCACGGCGAGTTCAGGGCGCCGGCCGAGGCGACCCGCTGCTCATGCGTCCCGATGGTCGTGAACCGGTCGACGAAGCCGCGACCAGCGCCGTCCGCGGTGTCCTGCTTGTCGGCGTCCTGCTTGGCGAAGGTGACGTAGACAGAGTTGCGGAGGACCTGGACGTTGAAGGGTGCGTAGCCGCGCGGCAGGGACCGGTCACGGAACATGCTTCCCACGTTGATCTTGTGGAACGAGGAGTTGAAGACGTCGATGCTGTTGTTGTGGAAGTTGGCGGCCAGCAGGAGCGGACCGAACGGGCTCGAGACCTCGGTGAGGCCGGTGTAGATGGCTCCGGGAGTGGTGGCGACCGTTACGGCCTGAGTACCGGCCGCGCCGTTCCAGGCGGCGATGGTTCCGCCGACGGTGGCGAAGAGGAAGTTGGCCGTCGCTTTGGTGCCCGGCACAACGAAGCCGGACGACGCGCTGTTGAAGGTCTGGCCGGTGACTGGGCCCCCGGGCACCTTGACGACCAGTTGCTTGCCCGCCGGTGCGGCCACGACCGGAGTCCCCTTGACCGCGCCGGAGTACAACGTCGCGACGCCCTTGTTGGTGTCCGATACCCAAACGGGCGTGTCCGGGCCCCGAGACATGCCCCAGGGGTTCACCAGATTGGGGTCGGTGAGTTTGGCCTTCCCCGGCTGGTCGGACACCAGGTTCGTCTGGGTGACACCGTGGACCGGCATCGCTTGGTGGGAGTGCTGGTACGGCGCGGCGATGGCGGGTCCGGTCGCGACCATCGCGGCCGAGGTCATGGCAGCGGCGGCGAGAACCACTGCGGGTAGACGCTTTGCGAACATCGTGCTGTTTCTCCTTCGGGTTGCCGGCCAGATAGTTGCCGGTTGATTGAATTCTCAATCGTTGGGCCGGCTCGGTGAATCCCCCGACTGGGGGAACCACCCGCAGAATCAGTCCGAGACCAGTGCCATCAGCTCGGCGCGGCCCTGGACTCCGAGCTTGGCGAAGATCGCTTTGACGTGGTCGTGCAGAGTGTGGTGCGAGATGTGAAGCCGCGCGGCGATCTCGTCGGTTCGAGGGCCGCTGATGAGCAGTTCGGCCACCTCGCGCTGACGTGCGCTGAGTGTGTGCAGGCGGAGCAGCAGCGACGTGAGGTCCGATCGCGGGGCCTGCACCAGCGTGACCGCCACCCACGCAGCGTCGTTCGGGGCGCCATGCATTCGCCCGCCCTGGGCCAGCAGCCAGCGGCCGTCGGTCAGGCGCACGCGTGCCGATGCGCGGTTGCGTAGGCCGGCCCCGATCGCTACGGCATAAAGGCTCGAGCCGGCATCACCCGGCATCAGCGCCATCACCCGGCTCGCCTCGGCGGTTTCCGAGACGACCCGGCCCTGCGCGTCGAAGGCCACTACCCCCGGGACGAGTACCGCGGCGCCGGGTTCTGGTCGGCGGCACAGGCTACGCCGCAAGCCCTCGGCGATGTCATCGGCGATCGCCGCCAGGAACGTCCGCTCGCGGGAGTCGAAGTCGCGAGCACCGAGCTCCCGGTAGATCGCGCCGTGACCCCAGGTCGATCCGCCGGCGCGCAACATGACCCGCAGTCCGTCGCCGATCCCGGCCGGGCGAAGGATCTGCTGAACCCGTGGACTCTCCTCCGTGGTCGCGGCATCGAGCTCGCTCAACGCGGCGACGGGCGACGGCCGCAGCGCGAGCTCAGCCAGCTTGTGCACCTCGCCGTCCTGCAGCAATTCGTTGCGCCACAAGGCTCGATCGAGGTCGGGCGACTTCTGGCCCATGAGCGTGCCACTGGACAGCAGCGTGTCCGGATCCAAGGTCATCCACCCGGACACGTCGTGGGGAACCGTGCGACGAATGATGGCCGACACCTCGTTCAGGTAACTCTGCGGATCGAGGCCGCTTCGGCTCAGTCTCCTCAGCGCTTCCCTCGCACCGGCCGCTGACATAGTGGTCAGCACCCTCTACCTCCCATGGCGATCATCAGGCTGCCTCGGGTCCGAACATCCCTTCGCGTCCACCGATCGCGGCGCGGAGGGCGCGCAGGGCGTAGTGCGACCTGGATTTCACCGTGCCGGGCGGTACGCCGAGTTGGCGCGCGGCTTCGGTGACGGAACGGCCCTGGTAGTACAGCTCCACCAGGACCTCGCGGTGTTCGGCGGACACCTGGTCCAGCGCGTCGATGACCAACATCGTGTTCACCACCAACTCGGAGTGGTCCGCGTCGACGGAGCTGCGTTCATCCAGCTCCGCGACCTCCGCCGGGCGGATGGCTCGCGCCCGGGCCCGATCGGCGACGATGTTCCGCGCCACAGTCAGTAGCCAGCCTCGGACGGAGCCGTTGCCCTTGACCAGGCGGTCAGCATGTTTCCAGGCCCGGAACAGAGTTTCCTGTACGACGTCCTCGGCCGCGCTACGATCGCCCGTCAGCCGGGTGGCGTAATTCAGCACGCTGGGTCCGTGCTCCGCGTAGAGCCGGCGGACCAGCGCCTCGGCCCGGTCCGGGCGGCGGGCCGGTTCAACCACCGCTGGTCTCCGGGCGTCGGTTGCCGCGCTTGATCGTTTCATCGGCGATCCCAAGGCAGCCTGCTCAGCCGCACGGGGTCGAATCAGGAGCCGGAGTTGCCCGAAGAGTTCATCGAAGATGCCTGGGTGGTGATCTTCTTGCCGTTCGCACCGATGACCCACCAGGTCCCGCCGACGGCTTGGCCGTTCGCGTCACCGGCCTTGGCGTCGTTGGCGTAGTAGTAGAGCGGCGACCCGGCGAGAGTCACCTGCTTGGAACCGTCCGAACGTGTCACGGTGCCCACCAGCGAGGCGGCGATTCCGCTCACCTGGGGCGTACCGGCGCCCGCCGGCAGCGGTGGCCACAACGTCGCACACGAGCCGTCGCAGTTCGATTTCGAGGGGTTCGCGGTGTCCAGGTCATAGACGTACAGCGTGCGACCGGTGCCGTCGACAACGATCTTGCCGAAGTTCCCGACGGTGGCTGTGGACAGCTTGGCCGCGCCGGTGGCCGGCGTGGACTGGCTGGGAGTGCTTTGCGCGGGAGTGCTTTGCGCGGGAGTGTTCTGGGGGGCCGGCGTGGCACTGGCGCCACCTCCGCAGGCTGTCAGGGTGGACAGTCCGACCACAGCCGTACCGATCACCAAGGCGATGCGCTTCATGCGAAGTTTCTCCTTGAGCTGTTGACCTTTCGATACCCTTCATACGTCCGTTCGGACGGCCGCGTTCAGGAATCGGAGCAGGATTGCGGCTGACACCCACTGCGAGTTCCTGCCAGCAGGTACCGACGATGGGCGGCCGCCGGGACGACACGATGCCTCGGTGCGCGAAGGGTTAGCGGTATGAAGGCGCTCGCTGAACATCCCGGTCGGATCTCTGGTGTCAGCCAGGCGCATCGTCTTGCCAACCTGACGGAGAGCACGATTCCGGTCGCGCCGGCCGTCAGGACCTCCGGCCGGTCCGGAGAGGCGGCGAACCCGTCCGGACGACTCATCGCAGGGCGATTCAGGCTCCGGTCACTCCTGGGGCGCGGCGGCATGGGCAGGGTCTGGCTGGCGGAGGACGAGCTGTTGCGCCGACCGGTCGCTCTCAAGCAATACCTCGCGACCGACGCAGAGTCGGAGGATGCCACCAGGGCGGCCCGGGCGCGCGCGCTCTACGAGGCCCGCGCGGCCGCGCAGGTCAACCATCGCGGAGTGGTCAGAATCCATGACGTCGTGCGAGAGGACAGCCTCCCCTGGATCGTGATGGAGCCGCTGTCGGGCCGGACGCTCGCAGAGACGGTCGCGAGCGAGGGACCGCAGTCGATAGACCGGGTGATCGACCTCGCGCTACGGCTGCTCGACGCGCTGACGGCCGTACACCAAGCGGGTATCGTCCACCGCGATGTCAAACCCGCCAACGTGCAGCTGTGTGATGACGGCCGGGTGGTGCTGACCGACTTCGGCATCGCCTGCCTGAAGGACGCGGAACTCGACTTCCCCCGCCAAGTGCTCGAAGGCAGCCCCGCTTTCATCTCACCCGAGCAGCTGCGTGGCGACCAGCCCGCGCCGGCGTCCGACCTCTTCTCGCTCGGCGCGACGCTGTATGCCGTCCTCGAGGGCAGAGCTCCTTTCGCCAAGACCGACGTCTTCGCGACGCTGACCGCCGTTGCCGAGGACCCGCCGCGGCCGTCGCCGCGCGCCGGCCGGCTGGGGCCGGTCATCTCCGGGCTGCTCGCCAAGGAGCCCGCGGACCGGCTCACCGCGGACGCGGCACGTGCCGCCCTGCTCGAACTCCAGCGCCCGGAATTCCAGCCACCCGGTACACAGGATGGCCGCTGGCATTGAGGTCGGGCACGAGCCTGGGCGGCACGGTTGTGAGTGTGTTGAAACCCAGGAACGAGTCCAGACAGCGGTGGATCGTGATGGCCTTGCTGATGATGGTGGTACTGATCGACCAGGCGACCAAGTGGTGGGGCTGGCGACATGTTCCCAGGCCGATCATCAATCCCGGGAGCGACATGATCGCCGGACAGGTGGTCGGCCGCTGGTACGCGGACCCACTCGGAGGCGCATTCCTCGACCTGCTCGGCCCGGGGGTGCTGGCCACCGCGTACTGCGTACTGGTCCGCCGCCGCCGTCCGGCCGTCGTACTCGTCTCCGCCGCTCTGCTGATCGGCGGATGGGGCAGCAACCAGCTCGACCGGTTGGGCCTGCACCTCTGGACTGCTCCCGGTAGCGTTCGCGGCGCGGTCGACTTCATTGCTTTCGGCCACTACCGCTACAACCTCGCGGACGTCTTCATCGTCGGTGCGACGCTCCTGCTCATCTCATCGACCGGCTATCTGCGGGGACGGGAGGCGTACGGCCGACTCCGTGCGGAGCGTGAGACGTCGAACACCCAGGCAGGTCGTGCTCGGACTCCGGTGCGGTCGACCTGACCGATCGTCACAAGTGCCTGCTAGCCGGAATGCGGACGGCGTACCGCCTTGAAAGGCTGACGGCATGCTTCGCTGCCTGATCGTCGACGACAGCACCCGCTTCCTCGAGGTCGCGCGGACGGTGCTGGAACGTGACGGCATCTCAGTGGTCGGTACGGCGTCGACCGGTGCGCAGGCGCTGAGCCTCGCGGCCGAACTGCGGCCGGACGTGACGCTGGTCGACATCGACCTCGGCGGCGAGAGCGGGTTGAGGCTGGCCAGGCGCCTGGCGGAGCAGGCCGGCGGGGCTCCGGCTCCGATCATCCTGATCTCCATCCACTCCGAGGAGGATTACGCCGACCTGATCGCCGCCAGCCCGGCGATCGGGTTCCTTCCGAAGACGGCCTTGTCCGGCGCCGCCATCCGAGGGAAGCTCGATGGTGTCAGCGGACCCTGAGGAATCTGAGCACGACCGGAAGAGGGGTGGCCTGACCCTTCGCACCATGATCGCGAGCGGCCTGCTCGCCGTCACCATCGGCGCCACGTTCGCCGTACTGCTCTCGTCGGTGGCTGACCTGCGGGAGATGGAGCACCGGGCGCAGCAGTCCGAAGACGTGCTGGTGGCCGCCAACCGGCTGGAGCGGCTTGTCGTCGACCTGGAGACCGGCCAGCGCGGGTTCCTGCTCACCGGCTCTGACCAGTACCTGCAGCCGTGGCTGCAGGCGCGTACGGCGTTCCCACAGCAGGCCACCACGCTGGAGCGACTCGTCGCGGGCAATGCCGAGCAGCACAGCCGGGCTGAGAATCTCGCCCAGGCCGGTGCCTCCTACCTGAAGGACTACTCCGAACCCCTGATCGCCGCCGCCCAGCAGGACAGGACGTCGGTCGACGTCGTCGCGGCGACCGAGGAGGACGAGCGCCGGGTCGCCGCGATGCGAACACAATTCGATCAGCTGCTCGCGGTCGAGGATCAACTGGCCATTGCCCGGCAGGACAAGGCGGACGACGTGGCCCGCCGCGCGATCGTCGCTGCGGCCGCGGGCCTGACCGGCTCGGTCCTGCTGGTGGCGCTCTTCACCTGGTACCTGAACTGGAGAATCCTCCGTCCGGTACGCCGTACCGCCGCCATGGCCGGGCGACTCGCCGCCGGCGATCTGGGCGCCCGGGTGCCCGACCGTGGCGTGGGCGAGATCGGAGTACTGCAACGCAGCTTCAACACCATGGCCGCGGCAGTCGAACAAGGACTACGGGAGCTGGCCAGGTCGCGGGTCCGGATCGTCGCGGCCGCCGATCGGGCCCGCCAGCGCATCGAGCGCGACCTGCACGACGGCACCCAGCAACGGCTCGTGTCGCTTGCGCTCCAACTCCGGGCGGGCGAGGCGGTTGTGCCGCCTGAGCAGCCAGAGGTACGCGCCCAACTCGCCAACGCCGCGGACGAGCTCACCACCGCGCTCGACGAGCTGCGAGAGCTGTCCCGGGGCATCCACCCGGCGATCCTCACCGAGGGCGGCCTCGGTCCCGCCCTCAAGGCGCTGGCTCGCCGCAGTCCGATCCCGGCGGAGGTGGCCGTGGATGTACCGGCCAGGCTGGCCGGGCCGGTCGAGGTCTGCGCGTACTACGTCGTGTCCGAGGCGCTTGCCAACACCGCCAAGCACGCCGGCGCGTCGGCGGTGTGGATCGACGCCCGGGTCAGCGAGGGTCGCCTGTGTGTGTCAGTACGCGACAACGGCTCTGGCGGTGCGGCGCCCGATCGCGGGTCAGGCCTGACCGGGTTGGTGGACCGAGTCGAGGCGCTCGATGGCACGATCTCGGTAACCAGCCCGGTCGGCGTGGGGACCACGCTGCTCGTCGGCCTTCCGCTCGACCCTCATGACGACCAGCTGCGTTCGGCATGATCGTCGCCGCTCACGCCCGCGAGCGGCGTACGACCGCGTCGAAGCCCGCGGCGATCAGTAGTACGGCGCCGGTGACGACCCACTCGTAGCCGGCCGAGTTCGCGCCCTGGATCAGGTCGCTCATGCCGTTGATGATGACCGCCACGACCAAGCCGCCGAGAACGGCGTCGATGATCCGGCCGTGCCCACCGAACAGTGAGGTGCCGCCGATGACCGCCGCACCGACGGCCAGCAACAGGGTGTTGCCCGCGCCGGCGTTCGACTGAACCGACTGCAGCAACGAGGCCGCGATGATGCCGGAGACGGCCGCCATGCCGGAGCAGATCACGAACACCGAGATCCGGATCCGGGACACGACAACGCCCGCGCGCCGCGACGCCTCGTCGTTACCGCCGACGGCATACACGTGCCGTCCGTACCGCGTGCGGGTGAGGACGAAGTTCCACACCGCGAACAGGATCACCAGCAGCACGACGACCCACGGCATGCCCTGCGCCTTGTTGTTGAAGAACGCGTTGGTGGACAGGTTGCGGTTGACCCCCATCTCGTACGTGAACACCGCGCCGAGGACGGCCAGTACGGCGACCTTCGCCGCGATCACGGTGAATGGCGGCCGGGAGAGTCCGGAACGCCGGCGCCCGAGCGCGTCGTTGATCTTGATCGCGGCGTATCCGACCACGAACAGCACCAGCAGGACCCACCCGAGCCAGAGCGGCACGAAGCTGTTCTCCAGCTTGATCAGCGGCGAGTTGTCGGGAAGGATCACCGACCCCTGGCCGCCGATGAGGATCAGGGTGACGCCCTGGAACGCCAGGAAGGTCGCCAGCGTGATGACGAACGACGGGATGCCGATCCGGGCGCGCAGCCAGCCCATGCCGAAGCCGATGAGCAGGCCGACGACCAGACCGACGATCAGCGCCAGCCACCACGACGCCCCGTGCCGCAGAATCAGCACAGCGGTGATGGCCGAGCACAGCCCACCGGTCGTGCCGGCGGACAGGTCGATCTCTCCGAGCAGCAGCACGAAGACCAGGCCCATCGCCATCACGATGATCGGCGCCGCCTGGATCACCAGCGCCTCGAGGTTGTAGGCGCTCAGGAAGCCCTGATGCACCAGGGAGAAGACGGCGGTGATGACGACAAGGCCGACCAGAGCGGGGATGGAGCCGAGCTCGCCGCCGCGCACGCGGCCGAAATAGTCCTTGATGTAGGCGCCCAGCGCGCCCAGTCCCTCGCTCGGCGCGTCCGGCCCAGGCTGGTCCTGCTTGACGAGGTCGTCGGTCTGCGCGCTCATACCGCGGCTCCGGTCGATTCTTCGGGCGACAGTCCAAGGTCACCCGAGCGGCCCGACGTCATCAGCTCGACCACCTGCGTCTGGGTCACGTCCTTGCGTCTGACCTGGTCCGCCATCCGGCCCAGGTAGAGTACGCCGATCGAGTCGGACACCTTCATCACGTCATTCATGTTGTGCGACACCAGGATCACGGCGACTCCCTGCTCGGCCAGCCGGCGGACCAGCTCGAGAACCTGCTCGGTCTGGACGACGCCGAGTGCCGCGGTCGGCTCGTCCAGGATGACGATCTTCGACTGCCAGAGCACCGACTTGGCGATCGCCACGGTCTGGCGCTGGCCGCCGGACAGGCTCGCCACGCGCTGGCGTACCGATCGGACGGTGCGGACGGACAGCGTGTCCAGCGCGTGTCGCGCCAGCTTCTCCATCGAGTTCTCGTTGAGTGTGCGCAGCCGGGTGACCTCCTCGCGGCCGAGGAACATGTTCTGGACGATGTCCAGGTTGTCGGCCAGCGCGAGGTCCTGGTAGACGATCTCGACCCCGAGCAGTGCGGCTTCCCGTGGTCCGGCGACGGCGCGGGGGGTGCCGTCGAAGATCATCTCCCCCGCGTCGATCTGATGGATGCCGCCGATGCATTTGACCAGGGTCGACTTCCCAGCCCCGTTGTCTCCGACCAGGGCGGTCACCTCCCCGGCGTTCGCGGTGAAGTTCACCGACGACAACACGTGGACCGGACCGAACGACTTGTCGACGCCCCGCAGTTCCAGGGTGGGATCGGAGGTCATGGCATCTTGATTCCGTTGGCCGAGCACAGCTGCACGAGCGCGGCGGTGGGGCAGACAGCCTTGGCGGTCACGTAGCCATCGGTCACGGGTAGGGCGACGTTCGCCTTGGTGATGACGGTCGGGTCGGCCAGGTACGCCGGGACCTCGCGGCCGGTCGTCGGGTCCTTGACCGTCGTCGGCGCGGTCGGCTTCTGACCCGACAGGATCTGCGCGGCCAGCTTGACGGCCACGTCCGCCTCACCGGCGACCGGCTTGTAGATGGTGAAGGCCTGCGTACCGGCCATGACGTTGTCGAGTCCACCGGCGGTGGCGTCCTGCCCGGAGACGGCGACCTTGCCCGCGAGGCCCTGGGCCTTGAGCACGTTGATCACTGACTGCGCCATGGTGTCGTTGGCAACCATCACTGCGTTGATGTTCGGGTGCTGGCCCAGCATCGTGGTGAACACGGTCTGCGCGGTGGCGGCGTCCCAGTTGCCGGTTTGGTCGGCGAGCTTCGTCCAGCCGGGCTGCTTCGAGAGCACGGAGTTGTAGCCCTGCGCGAACTGGAGCGCGTTGTTGTCGGTCGGCGCGCCGTCGATCTCGACGTAGTTGACCGCGGGCTTGCCCTTCACCTCCGGGGCCTGGGTCAGCGCCGTGCCCTGGTCCTCGCCGACCTTCACGTTGTCGTAGGACACGTAGTACGACGCGCTGCCGCCGGCGGTCAGCCGGTCGTAGTCGATCGTGACGACGTTGTGCTGCTGGGCGAGCGACTCGATCGCCTTGCCGGAGCCCGAGTCCAGGTTCACGACCAGCAGGACGCCGACACCGGCATTGATGAGGGCCTGCGCCTGGGACTGCTGGGTGGTCGCGCTGCCGTTGGCGTTGTCGATGTAGCAGGTGAGCTTGTTCGCCGCGCACTGCTTGCGGAGTTCGCTGGGGTCGGCCGAGACCCAGCGCGGCGAGGTCGCCGTGTCGGGCAGCAGGATGCCGACTTTCGTGTTCGCCGGCGGGGCGCTGCTGCCCGAGGAGGACGAGGAGTTGTTGTTGCCACAGGCGGTCAGGCCGGCCATCGCGGCGGCAACTCCCGTCAGCGCCAAGGCCGTACGGAGTAGGTGCAAGTTAGCCTTCATAGTGCCCAAGACTCGGCCGATCCGGGCCGCGGATCATCCTGGCAGGCGTCCATTCTCCCTACCCACTAGCGGGGATCCCGCAGTACCCGGAAACTGCAACGCCGGCTCCCATCGCTGTTCGGTGCACCCGCACCCTTGGAATCGTGGTTGACAGATTCTGCCAAGTTTGTAAAGTAGGTCCAAGACGTCAACTCAGTCCGTCGCCGATCGGAAGGGGAAGTGCGCAATGTCAGAGCTTCGGGAGATCTCTCATCGCAACGGCGGGGACACGAGCACGAAGGTCGAGTGACCGGCGAGGTCGACGCGACGGTCCCGCTGGCGGACGCCGCCGGGGTTGACGATGCCGTCGAGCATGCACATGCGGCGTTCGACGGGTGGCGGCGCACGGCCCCCACCCGCCGGCTGGAACTGCTGTTGAAGCTGGCCGAGCTGATGGAGCAGCACGGCGACGAGATCGTTCGGGTGGGTACTGCGGAGAACGGGCGCCCGGCTCGATCCGGATCGGGCCTCGCGGCGTTGGCGGCCGAGTCCTACATCCAGACCAAGGATCTGACCCGGGCGAACCGGATCGCGGCCGAGCTGGAGGCCGGGGAGGTGCTGATCAACGGAGCCCGAACCTGGCCGTGCACCGACCCTTCGGCGGGATCGGCATCAGCGGCGTGGGCAAGGAGGGCGGCCGCGCCGCGCGTGAAGAGTGTCGCCATCGCCATCCGCTAGCTCGTTCGCCTGGCGGGCCCTGGTCGTCTGACGGTTCAGGTCAGGGGCCGTGACTCCGCCGGGTCAATGAGCGGGACATCCTGCGTCGCAGCAGCCGGCGCTCGGTCTCGGACCTGCCGCCCCAGACTCCGGCGTCCTGGCCGCTTCGCAGCGCCCACTCGAGGCAGGCTTCGACCACGTCACAGCGGCGGCACACTTCCTTGGCGATCTCGATCTGCCGCAGCGCGGGTGAACTGGTACCGATCGGGAAGAACAGCTCAGGGTCCTCGTCCGTACACGCACCCCGGAACAGCCAATCCATCGCGCCCACACCTCCAGGACCTGGTATCCCTGACCTCAGCTCTCAGCGTCGCCTCGGAAGGATTCGGTGCCATCGCGGCCAGCGCCCGTTCCCACGGAGCGCCAGCAGGTACCCGCGACTACCTGCTAGCTGCAACAGCCGCCCAGCCGGTCTCCCCAGGAGCTTGCCGCCAGCTAGAACGGCTGCTACCCGACAGCGGGAAACTCGGTCGGCCGGCGGGCGATGATCCCGGTAGCAGGAATGCCCGGAGGTCGGACGCGTCCCACGCTGTAGTCATGGCGCTGCGTTGCATGATCGTCGATGACAGCCCTCGCTTCCTGGCGGCCGCGCGCGGTCTGCTGGAGCGCGAGGGTCTCCTGGTCGTGGCCGTGGCGACGAATGGTGCCGATGCGATCCGGTACGCCGCGGAGGCCGGGCCGGACGTCACGCTGGTCGACATCAACCTCGGCGAGCAGAGCGGCTTCGACGTCGTACGGCGGCTGACCCGCGAGGCCGGCCTGGCCCCGTCGACGGTGATCCTGATCTCCACCCACGCCGAGGAGGACTACGCCGAGCTGATCGCGGCGAGCCCGGCCGCCGGCTTCCTCCCCAAGACCAGGCTGTCCGCCGGTGCCGTCCGTGACCTGCTCGGCTCGTCGGCGTGACGGCGCCTCGTTCCGTCAGCGGCTCTCGAGGAAGGTCACTACCGCGAGCACCCGGCGATGATCGTCGTCGGTCTCCGGGAGGCTCAGCTTGGCGAGGATGTGCCGCACGTGCTTCTCAACGGTGCCCTCGGTCACCCAGAGCCGACGCGCGATGCCGGCGTTGGACTTTCCCTCTGCCATCAGCGCCAGTACTTCGCGCTCCCGCGGACTGAGCTCCGCGAGCGGGTCGTTGCGCCGGCGGGCGCTCACCAGTTCCTGGACCAGCGCGGGATCCATCACCGAACCACCCTTGACGATCCGCTCCAGCGTCTCGATGAACTCGCCGACGTCCGTCACACGGCTCTTCAGCAGATAGCCGATCCGCTGACCGGTGGCCAGCAGTTCCATCGCGTGCTCGACCTCGGCGTGAGCCGACAGCACCAGGATGCCGGTCGCCGGAAACTCCGTGCGGATCTCCCGGGCGGCGTCCAGTCCCTCGGTCGTGTTCGTCGGCGGCATCCTGATGTCGACCATGACCAGATCCGGTGTCAGCTCGCGGACCAGTGGAAGGATCCACGCACTGTCGCCGGTCTGCCCCACGACCTCGAATCCCGACCGCTCGAGCAGGCTGGCGAGCCCCTCCCGAAGCAGCACGTCGTCCTCCGCGAGGAGGACCCGAGCCCTGGGCGCACCGCTGTCGGAGCTCTCGGCGCTGTGGTCGGACGGCTGAGTCGCCATGCCACAGGCTATCGCCGACGTCAGGCCGGCTGCATTCCAGGCAGCAGGAATCCCGGATGGTGGCTGGCCACGACGAAAACCGGCCACCGGAACGGGACCGTTGCAAGTGGACAGAACACGTCGCGGCCGGGTCGACCAGTACTCCGGCTGAGCGGCCGCGCGACGTAGGGAGCACGCCAGGTGACCACAACAAACCAGGGCCGACGGGGTTCCGCGCGGCCGGCCGGATCGGCCGAGTCGGGCCCACCATCAGACCTGGCCGGCTATCCGCGGCGCTGGCGGACGCTGGGAGTCAGCCAGCTCGCCGCTTTCATGGCGCTGCTGGATGTCAGCATCGTGAACGTGGCCCTGCCGTCCATCGAGCGAGGCCTCGGCGTGTCGGCCGGCACCGCGCAGTGGGTGGTCTCCGGCTATGCGCTCACCTTCGGGCTGGCGCTGGTACCGGCCGGCCGGCTCGGCGACATTCTGGGCCGTCGCCGGATGTTCCTGATCGCCCTGACAGCATTCGTCGTCGCCAGCGCGCTGACCGGTGCGGCCCCGACCATCGGCCTGCTGATCGCCGCGCGGCTGCTGCAAGGCATCGCCGGCGGCATGCTGGTGCCGCAGAACTCCGGCTTGATCCAGGAACTCTTCCAGGGAGCCGAACGGGGCAAGGCGTTCGGCATCCTCGGCGCCACGATCGGACTGGCCACCGCAACCGGCCCCGTGGTCGGCGGTCTGATCATCACCCTGATCGGCGGGCCCGACGCCTGGCGCTGGGTGTTCTACGTCAACGTGCCGATCGGGCTGGTCACCCTGGTGCTCGCCGCACGGCTGATACCGAACAGTTCGACAGCCGGCCGCCGCGACACCCACCTGGACCTGATCGGCTCCCTCCTGCTCGGCGGTGGAGTGCTTTGTCTGCTGCTCCCCGCGGTGAACGCGGAGAGGAGCGGTCTGGGCCAGGACTGGTGGCTGCTCGTAGTGGCCGTGCTGTTGCTCGCCACCTTCGGCTGGTGGGAGCTCCGAACCGCACGCCGTGGCGGGGAGCCAGTGCTCGACCCCCGGCTGGCGCACACCTCCGGCTTTGCCGCCGGCACGATCATCGGCCTGGTCTACTTCATCGGCTTCACCGGCATCTGGCTGGTGCTCGCGCTGTTCTACCAGGACGGGCTCGGCTACTCACCGCTGCGTTCCGGCCTGGCAGTGACCCCGTTTGCGATCGGGGTCGCGGGTTCCGCGGCGATCGCCGGCCGCCTGGTCTCGAGGTTCGGTCGCGTACTGACCGTGCTGGGCCTGATCGCGACAGTCGCGGGGCTGGTGGCCACGGCACTGCTGCTGCGGCATGTCGGAGGTGATGACGCGGCGTTGGTGGTCGCCGGGCCCCTGCTCGTCGCCGGACTCGGTGGCGGGCTGGTCACCTCGCCCAACATCACGCTCACCTTGCAGTACGTGCCCGTACGGATGGCCGGCGCGGCCGGCGGCGCGCTGCAGACCGCCCAACGGATCGGCGGGGCGATCGGTACCGCAGTACTGGCCACGATCTTCTACCGGGTGCTCATGAGCTCGGCCCATGACTATCCGGCGGCAGTGTCCGACGCGCTGCTGTCCGCGACCGCCCTCATGCTCGTAGCCCTACTGATAGCCACCATCGACCTGATCCGGCACCGGCCGCTCGATGGGTAGACGGACCTCGATCACCGTGCCGTGGCCGACGGGGCTGACGACGTCGATCGAGCCGCCGAGAGCCTCGACCCTGTCGTGCAGACCGACGAGGCCCGAACCGCCTTGCGGTTCCGCGCCGCCGACGCCGTCGTCGCGGATGCGCAGCCACAGGTTGTCGGCTCGCTCCTCGAGGATGACCTCCGCACGTGATGCGGCGGCGTGCTTGCTCGTGTTGGTGAGCGCCTCGGAGACGACGTAGTACGTCGCCACCTCCACCGGCGCCGGATACCGGGACTCGGTCTCGACCTTCAGGTCCACCTCGACGGGCGAGCGGCGGGCCAGTGTCCGCATCGCGGGGCCGAGGCCACCCTCGGCCAGGATCGCAGGGTGCAGGCCACGGGAGATCTCGCGCAGTTCGTCCAGCACCTCGGTGAGGTCCTCGGCCGCCTGAGCGAAGACGGTCCGAAGCGCCGGCAGTTCGGGGGGCACGGTTTCCCCGGCGAAGCGGAGTTCGAGCGCCAGCGACACCAGCCGTTGTTGCGCTCCGTCATGCAGGTCCCGCTCCAGCCTGCGCCGCATCTCGTCTCCGGCGGCGACCACCCGCCCACGGGACGCCACGAGCTGTGCACGGCTCTCCGTGTTCGCTATCGCGGTAGCGGCGATCTCGGTGAACTCGACCAGCCGTCGGCCCGTGGCGGCGGGGAAGGGACCCTGCCGCGACGCGACGCTGATCCCACCCCAGCAGCGGCCCTCGACGATGATCGGACTGGCGACCACCGACCTGACGCGCCACTCACGGAGGAACTCGGGGAAGCTGTGGAGCATATCGTCGTCCACGTCGTACCGCGCGGGCTCGCCCGTCGCCTGGACCGACGCGATCGCCGCGGGCTCCTCCAACATCCGCCGTGCGCCGACGGGCAGCTGGTCCTCGGACAAGCCGTGCTTGCCCATCGTGGTCGCCGTGCCATCGGACTCGAACCGGTAGATGCCGGTGACGTCGGCGCTGGTCAGCTGACCGAGCTCCTGGGCGACCGCGGCGAACACGAGATCCGGTGCGGCTCCGCCGGCGACGAGGGTCGCCACCCGTCGCAGGGCGGCCTGCTCGTCGGCCAGGCGGCGAAGCTCGGCACGGGACTCGGCGTTCTCGACGGCAGTGGCGACGAGCTCGGTGAAGCTCGCGATCTGCAACTCCGTGTTCGGGGGGAACGGAGCATCGTTCTTGGTCGAGGCGGCGATCACCCCCCACAACCGTCCGGCCACCACGATGGGGCAACCGACCGACGCGCGGATCCCCAGCGCACGCGCCTCGACGGCGATCGTCCCGGTCGCGCCGGCGAAACTCTCGAGCCGGACCGGACCCCCGGTCCGCCGTACGTCGCGGGCAACACTCAGCCCGGCGAGGTCGAACTGCGTCCCGACGGCCAGCTGACCTTCCCCCCGGCTCCACCCGGCGACTCCGGTGACGGTTCCGTCCGGTTCGTAGCGCTCCATCCGGGCGAGATCGGCGCCGGAGAGCAAGCCGACCTCGCGGGTGACTGCCTCGAAGACCGCTGAGGAGGGGACCGACTGTGCGACCAGTGTCGCGACCCGCCGCAGCGCCGACTGCTCGTTGGTCAAGCGTGCCGACTCGACCGCCGAGCGCCGGGAGCGCGCCGCCAGCTCCGAGACGACGACCGCCGTCACCAGGAAGACTCCCAGCGCCACCGCGTTGCGGGAGTCGGTGAGCAGGATCGAGCCGGTCGGCGGCAGGAGGAACGCGAAGACCGCGATGCTGACGACCGAGGTGACCGCCGCCAGCCGCACACCCCAGAAGACAGCAACCGGCAGCACAGCGAGCAGGTAGAGCACCAACAGACTCAGCGTGGGGACGTGCGGCTTGAGGAGCGCGACGAGGCCGGTCACCGCAGCGACCATCGCCACGCTGACGAGCAGCCTGCCCGACCAGCGAACGATGGGCGAGCTCGCCCGGCTCCGGGCCATCTGATCGCTTCCCTCGCCGAGCGCCGACGGCCTCGGTTGCCGCTGACGTCGTCCCGGCTGCTGAAACTACGTCGATTGTGCCGCCAGCGCTTCTAGCCGTCCAGCAGTGCGGGCCTGCAGGCGGAGCTCACAGCGGCAGAGTCCAAGGAGCACTGGATCGGGTGAGCCGCTTGGTGATCGCGTAGGCAGCGGCGAGCAGCACAGCGGCGAGGAGGAGGGGCAGCGACACCCGGGCGTTCCGGACGAGCAGCGCGCCGATGAGGCCGCCCACGAACATGGCCGCGATCGACAGCAGACGCCGCCCGGCTCTCGACCCGGCACCGCCTGCCAGCCGGCTGTCGGCCGCAGTACCGGTGATGGTGAGGGTCAGCACAGTTGTGGTGAGATCGGGCACCGCCAGTGCCCGGGCTGCTGCATTCTGCACGCCCATACCGAGTCCGAGCAGGGTGAGCAGCGTATAGCGGGTGCCGGCTTCCACCGGAGACCCGGACACCTCGGCGACCAGGAAGGCGATGGCGACCAGGAGGATCTGCAGACCAAGAGCCAGGTGGAGGACGCGCGCGCGGTGCGACCAGACGGTGCGGATGACTCGAGCGCTGAGGAATGCACCTGCGGCGAACGCGACCAGCGCCACCACATTCGGGGCGAGCGCGAAGCCGCCGGCTCCCGCGATCGCGAAGCCGGCGAACACCACGTTGCCGGTCATGTTGGCGACGAAGACATGGCCGAGAACCAGATAGCTGAAGGCGTCGATCAGTCCGGTCACCACGGTGAGCAGCAGCATCAGCGGCGGTAGCGGCCCGTGCCGGTCGGCCATGTCCGGCACCGCGGTACGCCAGGCTTCACGAAGGATGCCAGGCATCAGGTTGCCGGCTGGCTCGGCCCGGCCATCACTCCGAGGGCGGCGACCAGCCGCAGGGCGGCAAGCTCGATCTCCGCGAGCTCGGCGTGCAACTTCAGGACCTCGCGCTCGCCCCAGTTCGGCGAGCTGATCTGGTGGTGCGTGATCGCCGTGACCATGAGGAATCGGGCCTCAGTTGAAGTGAAAGCACCGTCCAGCCAATCTGCGCGCTCCATACCGCTCAGCCTCCTCACGCCTCGCCCGCGTCCAGGATGACCGGGCTTCTGTTCTCTTCAGGCTGCCTGCGAATCGACCGGCTATCGCCCCCGTCAGCGGTCTTCCTCACGTCACGAGAGCCGGAATTCGCCGTACCGGCTGGCAGGTACCGCACGGCGCGCCGACGGCTCTCAGGCGGCAAGGGGTTGACCGTCTGCCGCTGGGGGCGCGATCCGCTCCCTGAGCGCCTTCCGGCCACGATGCAGCCGCGACATCACAGTCCCGAGGGGGATGCCGACGATGTCGGCGATCTCCTTGTAGGCATAGCCGTCGACGTCGAAGAGGAGGACCACCCGCCGGTACCGTTCGGGCAGCGCCGACAGCGCCTCCTGCAGCCGCCCGTCGGGGATCGAGTCGATCACGGCGGCTTCGGCGGACGCCTCGAAGTTGCGCACGGCGCCGTTGGTCTTCCGGTCCCAGTCCTCAGGAACGGTCGGCAGTTCGCGCTGACGCTTGCGATACCCCTGGATGAAGGTGTTCCGGAGGATCCGGTACATCCAGCCGGCTACATTCGTGCCGGGCTGGAAGCGGTGGAAGCCGCGGTACGCGCGGAGGTACGTCTCCTGCAGCAGATCCTCCGCGTCGGCGCGATTGCCCGTCAGTCGCAGCGCCGCGACGTACAGGCGCGGACGGAGCGGCACCGCCTCGACTTCGAAGCGGCCCTTGAGGTCTTCGGGGCTGCAGGATGATCTCACTGCACGAGCATCGCCGGGAGGGGCGGCGCTGTCGTCGAGGCAAGCCCCCAGTGCGCAGTCCCGCTGACCGGAATTCCGGCCTACCTGCTAGCAGGGTCAGCCGGATGCTCGGCCAGGGCGTCCCGGAGGGCGGCGCGGGACGTGACGCCGAGTTTCGGGAACAACTCAGTCGGGGATGGAGTCGGCCTTCACGGCGTTCCGTTGGCCGAGGGGACGGGGCTCGCCCTTGGTGGTGTCGCGCGCGGTCTGCTGCTCGGCCTCCGCGTTGACCTCGGCGCCGAGCAGTACGGCGTACGCGGTCAGCCAGAGCCACAGCATCAGGACCACCACGGCGGCCAGGCTGCCGTAGGTCTTGGCGTAGTTGCCGAACGTCTCGACGTAGAGGGAGAACCCGATCGAAGCGATGAGCCAGATGATCGTGGCGACAACCGCGCCGATGGACACCCAGCGCATCCGCGGCGCGTTCCGATCGGGCCCGAGTCGGTAGACGACCGCGAGCGCCACCGTGATCAGGACCACCGCGAGGACCAGTCGGAGGGCCTCGAGAAGGATCCGGAGCGGCGTCGGCAGGTCGCCGCCGATCGCCGCGCCCGCCGCGAACAGGCCGATCGCGAGCAGGACGAAGACGATCGCTCCGAGAGTCATCCCGAGCGCGAGCCCCTTCCGACCGACGAACCCACGCGTCTCCTCTTCGTCGTACGCCAGGTTCACCGCGGTCAGCAGATACCCGACGCCGCCGGACGCGCTCCAGAGCGCGGCCAGCACGGCGATGGCCACGCCGATCCCCAAGCTCTGCCGCGGCGCCGACGTCAGGGCGTCGAGCTGCTGGAGCAGCAGGTCGCGCCCCGAGGCCGGCATGGCCTCGGTCAGGTCCTGGGCCTGGCTGCGGATCTGAGCCGGATCCGCGACCAGGCCGTAGGTCAGCACCGCCGCGACGATGGCGGGGAACAACGACACGAAACCGAAGAACGCGACGCCGGCCGCCAGGAGCGGGACCTGGTCGGCCTTAGCCTCCGACCAGGCCCGCCTGGTGACTTGCCACCAGCCCGACGCCGGAATCTCCGTCGGCTTGTCCGCATCCACTCCCGGTACCGCGTGCCGCCGCTCCCCGCTCATCAGCTGGACGAACCCGCCTGCCGGACGTTGTCCGCCGAGCTCCTGGTCTCATCGACGACCTGGTGCGCCGCCGACCGGCCTTCGTCGCCCACCTCGGTGGCCGCGTGGGAGGCCGACTGCTTGACGTGGTCGACGGCTTCCATCGCCGGCTCCTGGAGGTTGTCCTTGACCTCCTGCATCACCTGGGTCGCCTGCTCCTTCACCGGACCGGCGGCATCCATCGCCTTGTCCTTGGTCTCCTGCGCGAGGTCACGCTCCCGGGTCGACGCGGGAAGGGCCGCGGCCGCGATCCAGCCCGCGGCAAAGGCGATCAGCCCGGCCGCGAGCGGCGTACCGCGGGTTCGGGCGCGAGCGACGTCGGGTGCTGAACTGACAGCCTCGCCGACCTTGCTGCCCGCGTCCTGTACCGACGACATCGCCGACCCGGCCGTGTCCTGCACCGAGGTCTTCGACGAGCCCGCCGTGTCGGTGACCGAGCTACCCACGGACTCCGCGGAACCCATCACGCGATCCTTCAGCCGGTGGACACCGCCTCGGGCCCGATCGACCCGCCGGCCGACGACGCGGCTCGGGCTGACCTTCTCCGTCAGGGCATCCACGTCACGGCCGACGTTCCGCCTGGTCTCCTCGATGTCCCGCTTCAGCTCTTCCGGGTCAGCCATTTCGCATCCTCCTTGAGTGATTCGACCGTCTGGTCGGGTTTGGGGTTGACGTCCTGGAGCTCCTTGCGCCCCGTCATCGCGAGCACGGCCGCGACGATCGCCCAGATGGCGGCGACGATGAGTGCTGCCCAGATGAGGTCCATGGCTTCGTCCAGCGCCCACATCACCGTGAACGAGAGGAACAGAGCCACCATCCAGCCGGCGAGTGCGGCACCGCCGAGCATGCCCGCGCCCTTGCCGGCCTTCTTCGCTTCCGTCTGGAGCTCGGCCTTCGCCAACGCCAGCTCTTGGCGGGTCAGCTCCCCCAGGTCGGTGGTCAGCTTGGACACCAGTTGACCGACCGACTCGTCCATCGACAGCTGGTCCGGTCTGCTACCAGGTAGCGATCCGTCGATCGCCATCTCAGCGCTCCGATCCAGGCCCGAACGTCGGCGTCACCGGCGTTCCCGGGTTGGGATCCGGCGCCACCGGCGTGGGCATCTGCGGGGGCATCGGCGGCGCGGTCGAGCCCGGCGCGTCCAGTGACGACGGCGGCGGCACGAGGTACTCGTCGGAGACCGGATAGGCGACCGACTCCCCAGCCGTACTACGTCCGTTCGTGGTACCGCTCGGCGCCTCGGTGCCGCCTGCGGCCAGTGCACGCGTTAGGCGGCCCGCCACGACGCCCGCAGCAACTGCAACCAACAGGAACGTGCCCGGCTTGCGCCGGGCGTAGCCGCGAACCTCGTCCAGAAGATCTCCCGGCTCGTGCTGCTGCAGGTAGTCGGCGGCCTGGTCGGTGAACTTCGCACCGTGCTGCGCCAACTGGGCGCCCAAGCCGGACTCACCGTGCTCGGCCATCCCCCGCAACTCGTCGCCCACCGAGCGCAGGCTCTGCGTGGCCCGATCCTTCTGCTGACTCGCCTGCTCCACCAACTGGTCGCGCGTCTGACCAGCCAGTCGCTGGGTCTGCAGACGAACGTCCGACGTCACGTCGGAGGCCTTCTCCTTCACGGTTCCGGCGACCTGACGAGCCGCATCTGCAGACGTCTCCTTCAGCTGCCCGGCTTCTTCCCGGGCCGTACCGGTCACACCGTTCCCAGCGCTGTGCTGCGGTCCGGGTGGACTGCCGGTATCCCTGTGATTCGTCGTGGATGTCATCTGAGGGTTCCTTCCAGAAGGGTTGACGGGACTCGGTAGCCATCGATCATGGGTGCCGTCGCCCGGGTGACGAGGGTTCGCGAGCTGCTCGCGAACGTTGCCGCTACTCGCGGAGTCGATGAGCGGGAAGTTCGTCAGGGAAAGAGCGCATAGCTCTTACCTCGCAACCTGACGTCGCGAATGGCACTCTTCCGTACCACTGCCGAACTGAGCTGCCGGTACCCAGCCCGAAACCGGCCACACGAACACATTTCTTCGCCGGTCCGAACAGCCGGAAACCCAGTACCGCAAGGAGTTTCGCCCGCTGCACAAGTTCCGCGTCAGCCGGAATCGGTCCGGGTACCGGGTGCTGTGCGGGTCAGTCGAGTGCGAGGAGGGCGTTGCTGACCACCTCGGTGAGCGCGGGATGAATCCAGTAAGGCCGCTTGGCGAGCGTTCGCGCGTCGATCCCGAGCGTCATCGCGAGCACCAGCGGCTGGATCAACGTCGCCGCTTGCGGACCCATCAGATGTGCCCCGAGCAACCTGCCGCTCCCCTGCTCAGCCAGGACTTTGCAGAACCCGGTGCCATCCTCCATCGCCCACCCGTACGCGAGATCGGCGTACCGGGTGGTGCCGACGACGTAGTCACGGCCGTCCTCGCGGCACTCCTGCTCGGTGGCGCCGACGGCCGCGATCTGCGGGTTGGTGAAGACGGCCGCCGGTACGACGTCGAGGTCCGTCGCGATCAGGTCGTCGGGGTGCAGCAGGTTGTGCGCCACCACCTCGGCCTGCCGGTTCGCGACGTGCTTCAGCTGGTACGGCGCGCAGATGTCGCCCAGCGCGAAGACACCCTCGACATCCGTCCGCTGGTATTCGTCGACCACGATGCGCCCGTCGTCGTACGTGCTGATGTCCGCGGCGCCAAGGTCGAGCCGGTCGCTGTTCGGGGTCCGGCCGACCGCGACCAACAGCGTGTCCGCCGCGAGGGTGGTCCCGTCATCCAGCACCAGCCGAAGCGCCCCGGCGACGCCTTCGAGCCGGGTGAGTTCGCGCCCCAGGTGCAGCTCGAACCGATGCCGGGCCAACTCGGTGAACTCTCCGGCGATGCTCTCGTCCTGCGGACCCAGCAACTGCTCGGCCTGCTCGATGATGACCACCTCGCTCCCGGCCGCGGCGAACACCTCGGCCAACTCCGCGGCGATGTAGCCGCCACCCAGCACGGCCAACCGACGCGGCGGAGCATCGATCCGCATGATCGAGTCCGACGTCTCGAACGGCAGCCCCGATTCCAGCACCGGCGGTGGGACCATCGGCCGCCCGCCGGCCGCGATCACGATCTGATCGGCCTCCACCGCGACCGACTCCGCGCCCAGCTCGATCTGCAGGCTGCGAGGGCCGATGAAGCGCGCGTGCCCGGAGTACACGGTGACGAAATCGCTGTCCTCCCGACCCGCGCGCCCCTCCGCTGACTCGGCGTCGACCCGGTCGAACACCCGATCCCGTACGTCGGTCCAGCGCATCCCGCGCAAGGTGGCATCGACGCCGAATGCCCCTGCCCCACGAACGACCTCGGCGACCTCGGCCGGGTACGCCAGCATCTTCGACGGGATGCAGCCCACGTTCAGACAGGTGCCACCGAAGGCGTCTTCCTCCACGATCGCCACATCCAGACCGGCGAACGAGTCGTCGACGACCATGTTCCCCGAACCTGCCCCGATGACCACCATATCGTGATGCCGCATGCTCAGCAGTCTAGGAATGTCGATGGCAACGATCATTGCGACGACATCGGGCGACCCGACATCGCAAGGTGGCCGGCCACGCGGGGAGCCTGGGGGGGAGTGGCTCTACTCACGCGCAGTCGACCACAAGACCATTGTTACTCCGGATGGGCTGCGATTCGAGCTCCAGACGGGTAGAAATCACGCCGGGATCGGCGCAGATCACATGGACAGGCCTGGCTTGCACTCCGCGTCGATCCTCGCGCCTGCCAGCAACCTGACGACCGCGGGATCGGATGCCGCGACCAGGAAGCGGCGCCAACTGGCCTGGAAGCGGCTCTGCGTCTCGCGAACGACCCGCGCGAGTAGTTCGGCGCCGTCGACAGAGACCAGCAGATGCAGCCGCAACGTGTCCGGCGCCAGACTGCTGGCCTCGTGGAGCACCTTGCGCAGCGCCACCACCAGCCGGACGTCGATGGTTCCCGCCACAGTCACCGTCACGGTTTCCCCGGCGGTGGAGAGCACAATCTCGCCTGGCCGCTCCGCTGGGTCACCACCGCTCTGGCTCACCGCTCCCACTCCCTGCCGTCCAGCTCGGACCCGGTCTGGGCATTCGATACCCGGACTGGGCTTCGACTGTAGCCATGGTGCTGCCACAACCCACAATGCCGCCAGGCTCGAACCGTCCGTGGCCGAGGCGCACCTACGCGCCTGGTACCCGTGATCATGCGCAGCTGATCGGTCAGACGCTCGCCACGGCAAGAGAGCGTGGCATGATCTCCACTGTCGACCCAGGGCACAGCAGGCGTGCTCAGGAGGTGTTCGTGAGCGACTCGAAAGCGACAGACAAGACGACCGCCGAGCTCGTCGTTCGGCCCCTGGACGTGGAGACCTGGCCCGCGTTCGCCCGGTTGGTCGAGGCGAACAACGGTGTGTGGGGCGGCTGCTGGTGCATGGGCTTCCACGTCAAGCTGGGCAAGGGGCGCACCGCAGCGGAGAACCGGGCGGAGAAGGAGCAGCGCGTCGCCGAGGGCCGCACGCACAACGCGCTGGTGCTGGCCGGCGACGAATGTCTGGGCTGGTGCCAGTTCGGATCCCCCGAGGAGTTGCCGGAGGTCAAGAGCCGGCGCCTGTACGAGAAGAGTCTCACCACCCTGCCGGACTGGCGCATCACGTGCTTCTTCACCGGCAAAGGCCTGCGCCGCAGCGGGGTCGCGGCTGCCGCACTCGGCGGAGCGCTGGCCGAGATCGCCCGCCACGGCGGCGGCACAGTCGAGGGCTACCCCGAGGAGACCGACGACCGCGCGGTCTCGGGATCGTTCCTCCACACCGGACCGATGGCCGCCTTCGAGAACCACGGCTTCACCCGGACGCGACCGATCTCCCCGCACCGCTGGGTCGTCACCCGCACCGTCGACCCGGCTTGACCCGCCCCGGGCTGCCAAGCACGGCGGAGCCACTCAGTGGAGTGCCAGGCCGTACTTGCTGAGCGCTTCGGGCAGGCCTCCCCGCTCCTGGGCCGCGATGAACTGCGCGGCCACTTCCCGGATCTTGACATTGGCGTTCTGCGAGCCGCGCTTCAGTACCTGGAAGGCGACCTCCGGCCCGAGGCCGTACTTGTGCATCAACAGACCTGTGGCCTGGCCGATCAGCTCCCGGGTCTCCAGCGCCGTCTGCAACTGCCCGACCAGGGCCTTCGCGTGATGGAACAGCTGAGCATTGTCGAAAGCCACCCCGGCATGCAACGTGAACAGCAGGACGACGTCGTACGTCGTGTCCTCGAAGGCGCCGACTTCGGAGGAGAAGAGGGCGAACGCGCCGGCTGACCCTCGGCTCGAGGGGAGGGGCAACAACAAGCAACTACAGATTCCGGCCTTCACCATCGCGGCAGAGAAGCTCGGCCAGCGCGGATCAGCAGCCGCATCGCTGAGGTGGTGGGGCTCCGCGTAGGTGAGCACGTCATGCAGGGGGCCGCCATGGCGCAACAACTCCTTGGCGAGCTCGCTGCGGGACTCCTCCACGAGTGGATCCGCCGCGATGCGATGGCTGCTGATCAGCTCGGGCCTAGCCTCGGACAGCACAGCGATCGCCGCTTCGTCGCAGGCCGGCACCATCCGGACCACCCGCTGGACGAACCGGTCGAGGGTGGCCGGGACATCGTCGCCGTCGATCAGCCGGGTGACCTCCGCCAACTCCCGGCTTAGCTCCATGATGTCCTGAGTCATCCCGGCTACCTCTTGCTCCCTCTCCGGCCGAACCAGACCAGACCTCGATGGACGGGCCGCAAATACCCCCCGTACCCCGGCTCCAAACCGGAGCGTGGGTCAGCGCCAGATGCGGCGGTCGGCGGGGCCGCCGGGGACGGGGTCGAACGCGACGTCCTCGGCCGGTACCGGCTCGCCGTTCTCGTCGAGGAAGCCGACCGTGACGAGTCCGCCGGTCCCGGTGTTGCGCCGCAGTACTGTCGGGCCCTCGTCGCGCGGCACGTACACATCGCCCCACTGCTGCAGGGCCGCGAGCACGATCTTCAGGTCCGCGCCGGCCGGTGTGAGGTGGTACGACGAGCGGGTGCGCTCACCCTCGGCCCGGTACTCGCGCTTCTCCAGCACCCCTGCCTCCACCAGCGCGGCAAGCCGGTTCGCGAGGATGTTCGGCGCGATGCCGAGCACGTCGCGGAAGTCGGCGAACCGGGTGGTACCGCGGTGCGCCTCGCGCAGGATCAGCAGGGCCCACCGATCGCCGACCAGTTCCAGCGCGCGAGCGATCGAGCAGGTCGGCCGGGTGTCGGTACCAGTGCTCATCGAACCTCCTCCACCACGCTACCGCTGCCCCGTACTGCGAGTAGCCGCGCCACCGCGAAGGTGAGGAGCGCGAGTACTCCGATCGCCAGCAGCCCCAGCAGCAACGCGGTGCTCAGGCCGGACGCCGTAGCGATCAGTCCGAGTGTGAGCGCGACCGCGCCTTGGCCGATGTACGCCACCAGGTAGACAGCGGCGACGGTGCCACCGCGATGGTGAGCCGGGGCGTGCGTCGTGATGAGGCCGAGTCCGCCGGAGAAGAGCAAACCGTAGCTGACGCCGCCGAGCAGGCTGGTGACGATGAACAGCGGCAGCGAGTGGGCCGTGGCCGACACCTCCAGCATTGCGAGAGCCGCCAGCACGGTGCCGGTGCCGATCTGGACCTGGCGGCCTGCCGGGACGCTCCGGGTGGCGATCGCGGTCAGGCCACCCATCGCCGAGAGGATCGCGAGCACCAGACCGATCACGAAGATGTTCGTCGAGCCGATCAGGTCACGTCCGAGTTCGGCGCCGAGCGCCAGGAAGACCGAGCCGAACGCGTACGACGTGGTCACCGCGAGCGCGGACGCGGCGTACAGGAGACGGATGCCCTTCGGGACCCTGATCGGGCGCGGCCGCCAGGGACCCTGGGACTCGTCCTTGGTGTGTCGCGGCATCATCCAGAGGAACGGGACCACAGCCGCGATCACGCCCAGCAGGACCCAGAAGTCCAGGTGCCGCGGTGCCGGCGCGTACTCGATCAGGCCGCCGCCGACGATCGTCGCCAGCGCCAGTCCGGCTGCCGTCGCGGCGGTCGTGGTGGACGAGGCCCGCGCCGCCTTGCCGCGGGCGCTGAACTCGACCGCCGCGGCCGTCGCCGCGGTGAGCGCCAGACCGACGCCCGCGCCCATCAGCGCGCGCCCGGCGTACACCCAGCCCACGGAGGGCGCGATCGCGAACAGGAGGACGCCGGCCAGCAGGGCGCCCACGCCGTACAGCATCGTCGCGCGGCGGCCGATGTAGTCGGACAGCTGACCGAAGACCAGCAGGAACACGACCAGGACGATCGGGTAGACAGCGAAGATCGCGGTCGTCGCCGTCGGCGTCAGATGCCAGGTCCGCGCGTACAGCGGATAGGTAGTAGTGGGGGCTGCGCTCGTCCACAGGCTGAGGCCGGCGACGGCGGCCGCCGTCCAGAAGCTGGCCCGGCGGCTCAGAGTGCGGGGCGTGCGACGCGTCGCGATGGCGGACAGTTCGGCGATCGTCATGCGGTGATTCCGTTCCGGGGGCCGTACAGGCCGGCCTCCTGGGTTGCTCGATGCAATCCAGAACATCTGAGTAGCTCAATGCAATCCAGGTCTCCGTGTGACCCTGCTCACGACGGTCGCCGCCCCTTCGAGCCAGGCCGCCGGCCGCCTGGAGGAAGGCTGGACCAAGTCGATGGGTATCGATTGACATTCGATCGATTATGAGTGATCTTCGATCCAAGGGGGCTGGGGTCGCTCGGCCGTCGCTCGGCGGCATCGGGGCCAGTGCCCAGTCCACGAGGTCGTCCCGCGATTGGAGTTGAGGGTTCATGCGTCATCCGACGGAAGGTGTGCTCCGCCGACTGGTCGACGAGCCGGCCGGGGTCGCCGACTCCGACCGCGAGCACGTCGCCGGCTGCGAGCAGTGCCTCAGTACGCTCGCCGTGGCACGCGAGCACGACGCATCGGGCGACACAGCAGCACCGTCAGGCCGAGCGGTGCCTCGCCGATCCCCCGCGCTGTGGCGCCGTCCTCTCGTCGCCGCCCTCGCAGTCGCGGTCACCCTCACCGCCGCCGGTACTGCGGCCGCCAACGACTGGTTGCCGATCTTCCAGACCAAGACGATCGCCCCGGTGAGCCTCAGCGCCGGCGACTTGGTCGGCCTGCCGGACCTGCACGCGTACGGCGACGTCAAGGTGACCGGTGACAGCGGACTGAGGCGAGTCCCCGATGCGGCAGCGGCCGCAATACAGACCGGTCTCGATGTGCCGAAGGTGAACACCCTGCCGCGTGGCGTCAGCGGCGAGTCCGAGTATCAGGTGGCGGGCAAACTGAGCGTGACCTTAACCTTCTCGGCCGATCGGGCCACGCAGGTTGCCGAGAAGGCAGGGAAGACGTTGCCGCCTCCGCCGCCGGGGCTGGACGGTGGTCAACTGCGACTCTCCGCCGGTCCGGGAGTCGTGCAGGTCTGGTCGTCCGACGCCGGCGCACCGGCCCTCATCGTCGGTCGTGCCGTCGCTCCTTCGGCATCCTCGTCCAGGGTGTCGTTCTCCACCGCGCGCGATTACCTTCTGTCGCTTCCCGGCGTACCTGAGAAGGTCGCGGCTCAGTTGCGGACTTTCCCGGGGGGCGGCTCGACCCTGCCGTTGCCCGTTCCAGCCGACCAGGTGACCACGTCGTCGGCCACGGTGAATGGGAGCACGGCGACCGTGCTGACAGCGCGCGACCAGACGATGGCCGCAGTCGTCTGGGTGAAGGACGGCATCGTGACTGCCGTGGCCGGGTGGCTGGACTCCGACGAACTCCTGCCCATCGCCCGGGAGCTGCGGTGACGCTCGATCCCAACCCCGTCGACACCGAGACCACTAGCGGAACCCCGTCCGTTGGTGACAACGCCGCGCGACGGGCGGCTGCAGAGTTGGTAGCGGGTCTGCCGCCGTCGGCCGCCGTCTGGTGCTCCGGCTTGCGCAAGCGCTACGGCCGGCGGACGGCCGTTCAGGATGTGTCACTGGAGGTCCGCCGCGGCGAAGTGGTCGGCCTGCTCGGCCCGAACGGCGCTGGCAAGACCACGGTGATCAAGATGCTCCTCGGCCTGACCCACCCCGATGCGGGAGAGGTCATGCTCCTCGGCCGCCCCGCGACCGATCCAGCCGCCCGAGCCCGTGTCGGCTATCTTCCCGAGCTCTTCCGGTACCAGCCCTGGCTGAGGGCATCCGAAGTACTCACCTTGCACGCCCGGCTGGCGGGCAATGGCGTATCCACGAGGCAGCAGCGCGACTGCCTGGCGCTCGTCGGCCTGGCCGAGCGGGCCCGTGATCGTGTGGGTGGATTCTCGAAGGGCATGCAGCAGCGTCTCGGACTGGCGGTCGCCCTGGTGGCCAAGCCCGAGCTCGTGATTCTGGACGAGCCGACCAGCGCGCTGGATCCGCTCGGCCGGGCAGATGTCCGCGACATCGTGCTGGACCTGAAGTCCCGCGGCGTCGCCGTACTGCTCAACTCGCACCTGATCGGCGAGGTCGAACGGGTCTGCGATCGAGTGGTCATCCTCGACCGGGGACGGGTCGCGGCATCGGGCAGCCTCGCCGAGCTGCTCGGTCAACGCGAGGTCAAGCTCCACCTGACCGGCGTCACACCGACGGCCGAGGCTCGGCTGGCCGCCACCGGCGAGCTCGAGCGGGCCGGCGACGTGTTCACCGTCCTGCTGCCGGCCGAGGACGACGGAATGGTCATTCCTGCGCTAGTGCGCGACCTCGTTGCCCAGGGCACCGAAGTGCACGCCGTCGAGCCCGCCCGCATCAGTCTGGAGGAACGCCTCCTCGGCATCCTCCGCGCAGATCAAGGAGACGACCGATGAGGACCGTGGTGATCGTCGCCGGGCTCACCCTGCGCGAGGCGTCCCGCCGGCGGGTGCTGCTGGCCCTCGCCGTGCTGACCTTCCTGCTGCTCGGGCTGAGCGCTTGGGGATTCTCGCGCCTGGCCGCCGAGTCCACCCAGGGCTCGCTCACCAGCGGCGAGGCTCGGCTGGCTGCTTCCCAGGTGCTCAACCTTGTGATGTTCGGCTTCAGCCTGATCGCTGCCCTCGGTACTGCGTTCCTGGCCGGGCCGACGCTGTCCGGCGAGACGGAGTCGGGCATCGCGCTGGCCGTGCTGGCCAGGCCGATCCGCCGTTCCGCCTTCCTACTCGGCAAGTGGCTGGGATTGGTTGCCTTCGGCAGCGGTTTCGTCGTACTCGCCGGGCTGGCCCAGTGCCTGATCGTCCGATGGACGGTGGACTACTGGCCGCCGCAGCCCGTGGCCGCGCTCGCCCTACTCGCCGGCGAGACGATCGTGCTGCTCACGCTCGCAGTACTGCTGTCGACGGTGGTCTCACCAATGGCGTCTGGCGTGGTCACCGTCGGCCTGTTCGGTGCGACCTGGGTGGCCGGTGTGGTGGGCGGAGTCGGCGCGGCCCTCGGCAACGACGGCATCGCGCGGGTCGGCACCGTCTCACGCATCCTCCTCCCCACCGACGGCTTGTGGCGCGGGGCGATGCACGCCTTGCAGGACCCGGTGGCCCTGGCCCAGTTCGGCTCACAGATGCAAGGCTTCCCCTTCCTCAGCGACGCCCCTCTGGCCGGCGCCTACCTCGCCTGGGCTGGTGCTTGGGTGGCAATGATCTGGTCCCTGACAGCAATCTCCTTCCTACGAAAGGATCTGTAGGCGCGGGGTTCAGCGTGCTCTGTCAGCGGAACACCTTTCGGAATCCTTCTCGCCAGGACGGGTACTGCAGGGTCCATTCCAGCTCCGACTTGGCCTTGGCGTTGGTGGCCGCGGGAAGTTGGTTGCCGTAGTACACGGCTTGGACGCCGAGCGTTTTCTCGGCCTTCTCCGCGGAGACGCCCCACGGCAGAGGTGCGTCCAGGATTCCGGCCAGGTACGGCAGCCACTCGGCTTGGGCGGCGGGATCATCGTCCAGGATGTTGTAGACGCCGGGGCGGCCGTGGTCGACCGCTTGCACGGTGGCCGACACTGCATCGCTCACGTGCACGAACGGGTACCGGCCGGCACCGGCGCCGACGATCGGCATGTCGCCCGTCTGGACCTGCGCCGCTTGTTCTCCACCCGGCCCGATCGCGGTGCCCGCGCCGTACAGGAACCCGTAGCGAAGGACGATGCCTTCGATTCCCGGTGTGCCGAGTACCATTTCTTCGGCCGCGAGGTTCGCCTGGATGTGGCTTCCGATCGCCCCCGGACCTTCGAGGTACAGGGGTGACGACTCGTCCGTGGGACCGGATCCGGGCTGGGTCATGAAGCTCGCGCTCTGTGCGACGACCCGACGGCTGCCGGCTTCGCGAGCCGCGCTCATCACTGTCTTCGTCCCCTCGCTCCGCAGCCGGTTGGTCGCTGCCAGCCACGTGCCGTAGTCACGGGACGGCACGGAGAGCGCAGTCATCAGGTTGACGATCACGTCCGGTCCCGCCTCGAGGATCACCAGACGTACCGCGGCATTGTCGAAGCCGTTCATCACCACCGGCCGTGCCCCGAGTGCCTCCACGACGGGGAGGTTGTCAGCCTGGCTGGTGCTGGCCGTGACCTCGTGGCCCCGGTCCACAAGCGCATCGACGAGCGGCCGGCCCACGACCCCTGTTCCCCCTGCGACGAAGACTCGCATGGTCATCTCCTTGCTGTCATGGCTGGGTGTGACTCGTCCACCGTCGCTCCCTGGAGTGACGCTCGCACCCTGGGGAGTCCCTGGTCCGGCCACGTGCCACCGATGACTTCGGTACGGCGGGCCTCAGTCCCGCCCGGCCTGCATGCCCTCGAACCGACGGGCCGACGCGTGCCCAGGGTCTGTACCAGGGCATCACCCAGGGGCGACCAGGGCGCCACGGACGAAGACTGCAGACAACCCCAACAACGGACCTAGGAGTTCACTCATGACCAGTTCGCAAGTTGCCGAAGGCAACGCGGCAACGGTATCCGGCAGCACGGCTGTCCCGTTCCGGCTCGAGGTCGTCGTCATCCCGGTCGCCGACTTCGACCGCGCCAAGGCGTTCTACACCGGGCTGGGGTGGCGGGTCGACGCCGAAGCCGACCTCGGCGACGGCTACCGGTTGATGCAGCTCACGCCGCCCGGCTCGAACGCCTCGATCATCTTCGGCACCCAAGTCACGGCCGCGCAGCCTGGGTCCTTCGATGGGCTGCTCCTGGTGGTCGACAACATCGACGAGGCCCGCAACGCCCTCCTCGCGCAAGGCGTCGAGGTGAGCGAGGCGTTCCACGATGCCCGTGGCGGCCCGATCGGCGGCTTCCAGATCGGCGACGAGGGACGCGCTCCAGGCCACGATCCGCAGGGCCGGTCCTACGCCACCTATGCCTCGTTCCACGACTCCGAGGGCAACCGCTGGCTGCTGCAGGAGATCACCGAGCGGCTTCCCGGCCGAGTCTGACCCGCCCTCATCCCGGCGCTCGCTGTGCCTTTGCCTCAAGGTTGAGCAACTGCTCGGCGACCCGCCGGGACCGGCGCTAATCTACTAGCCGAACCCCTTGGAGGTCCCTGATGAGTGACACCGATGTGGCGTCCCTGGCAGAGCTGCTGCATGAAACCGCCCTGCGCCACGGCGCGTTCGAGGAGGCCGCCCCACCACACGACTGGTGGGACTGGTACGCGGCGTACATGCGTGCACGCGAGAACGGGAGTACTGCGGACGAGGCGTCCTCGGCTGCCGACCGGTACATGGCGGAGGTCAAGCACGTCGTCGTCGCCGCTCCGGACACGCCGGCCGACGCAGGCTAGCGATTGTGGGCAATCGGCTCAGACGGCGTTTGTTCCTTCGAGTGCCTCGCGCAGGTGTTTGCGTGCGGTGATCCCGAGTTTCGCGAACACCTTGCGCATGTGCCACTCCACGGTGCGGGGGCTGATGAAGAGCTCGGCACCGATCTCGGGGTTGGTGAGGCCCTGGGTCGCCAAGCGGGCGATGTGCAACTCCTGCGCCGTGAGGTCCTGACGGGTGTCCACCGTCCGCTTGCGCACTGTCTCGCCGGTGGCTGCGAGCTCCCGACGGCTCCGCTCGGCGAACGCGTCCATCTCCATCGCCGTGAACGCACCGTGGGCGGCCCGCAACTGCTCCCGCGCCTCGACGCGTCGGCCTTCGCGCCGCAACCACTCGCCGTACAGCAGCCGCGCCCGGGCCAGCTCGGTACGCACGTCGGCGCGGCCGAGGCGGTCGATCGCCACCCGGTAGAGGTCCTCGGCCTTGGTACCTTCGTGCAGCTGCGCTTCGGAGCGCGCCGCCACTCCGAGCGCCCACGCGGTACCGCTGGCCTGCGTCAGCTCGGAGACCTGCTCGAACGCGGCGGCCGCGGTGGGACGATCACCAGCACGCAACGCCGCCTCGATCAGCTCGACCAGTCCCCAGTTCGACACCCCGATCTCCGCCGGGAAGGCGGCGGCCTCGCGGGCGGCGGCGCAGGCCTCCGGGTAGCGGCCGAGTCCGTTGTAGAGCACCGCTTGGGCCCAGTTCGTGAGAGACACACCAATCCCCTCGCCGCGGGCAACGACGTCGTGCTTCGAGGCCGTGATCAGCGGCATCGCCTGCTCCTCATGACCTCGGAAGGCGGCCAGCCCGATGGCGGCGTACGGCGTCAGCTTGGTCTCGGCCGCTTCGGTGACCGCATTGATCTCCTCGACCAGAGCGGAAGCGGCGGCCAGGTCGCCGGCGAACAGGTCAACGAAGACGCGCGTGTTCAAGGCCAGCGGCAGCGCGCTGAGCGCACCGGCGTTGCGGACGATCTTCAGGTGCCGGCGGGTCAACCGGTCCCAGGCGCGGTCGTCCCACAGATCGGAGGTCACGACGGCCGCCAGCCACATGAACCGCACGCCCTCCTCCAGGGACAGGTCGTCGCTGTCGAAGGCCTGCGTCGCTCGCCTGAGCAACGGCGCCGCGACGGGATAGCCGTCGGCGAACAGCATGGCTACGCCCCGCAGCAGGACGTCTCCTCGGCGCGGGTGCGCCGCCGACGTCAGCGCGTTGCGTGCCGCCTGGGCCACCTCCACCGGCCCCGGTCCGGACGCCAGGCGCCCGGCGAACAGGGCGGCAGTCAGCGCGTCCACGTAGCTGTCGAGAGCGAGCTCGGCGTCGAGAGGTTCCAGCCGGCGAGCGGCGACCAGGAGCAACGGCAGCGCTTCGTTCCCCCGTTGGGACGCGAAGCCGATCTGGGCGCGGAGCACGTCGATGCGAGCACGTTGCAGGGCAGTGAGCGGTCCGTGTTCGGCTACGGCCAGCAGGTTCAGCGCGGCGTCGAAAGTCCCCCCGTGCAGCATCGCCTGGGCCGCGTTGAGCTGGCGCTCGGCGCGGTCGGCGGCGTCCGGGGTCAGCATGGCCGCGCGCTCCAGGAACGCGGCCGCCGCGGCCAGTCCGCCATGGGCCAGCGCACGGCCGGCTGAATGCTCGAGCTCTGCGGCGACGGCTTCGTCAGGACCTGTGGCCGCATGAGCGCGATGCCAGGCACGTCGGTCCGGGTCCAGGTCAGGATTCGTGACCTCCGCGAGCACGCGGTGCGCTGCCTGCCGTTCCGGCGCTGCCGCGGACCGGTAAGCCACAGACCGTACCAACGGGTGCCGGAACTGGACCGTCTCACGCAACTCGATCAGTCCGGCCTTCTCCGCCGGGCCGGCGGCCTCCACCCCGATTCCGGCTCGCTCGGCCGCGCGCCACAGCAGACCGACGTCACCGAGGGGCTCTGCCGCCGCGGTGAGCAGCAGACGGCGCGACTGCTCCGGCAGCGGCTCCAGCTGACGCCGGAAGCCCTCCTCCATGCGGCTGAGCAGCGTCCGCGGCTGAGCAGTGTGAGGACCGAAGGTCAGTTCGGTCGCCGTCAGCCACCGCGGCAACTCCAGGAGCGCCAGCGGGTTCCCGTGGGCCTCGGCCAGGATCCGGTGCCGGATCCGATCGTCCAGCGGACCTGTCATGGCCGACTCGAGCAGGGTCTCGGCGTCTGTATCCGGCAAGCCACGGACCGTCAACTGCGGCAGGCCGGCCCATCTCTGCTGGTCCACGCTCGTCCTGGCCGCGATCACCAGGACGACGGATTCGGCAGCCAGCCGGCGGGCCACGAAGGCGAGGACCAGTGCGGAGGACTGGTCCAGCCACTGCGCATCGTCGACCAGGCAGAGAAGCGGTTGCTTACGGGCACCCTCGGCGAGCAGGCTCAGCGCAGCGAGCCCGATCAAGAAACGGTCCGGTGGGTTTCCGGTCCGCAGCCCGAACGCGGTGCCGAGGGCGTCCGCCTGGGGGGTGGGCAGCCTCTCGAGCCCATCCAGCAAGGGTTCGCACAATTGCTGCAGACCGGCAAACGCGAGCTCCATTTGCGACTCGACACCGGCCACACGCAGGATCCGGCTTCCGGATGCAGTGCCCGCCAGGTACTCGAGCAGGGCTGTCTTTCCGATGCCCGGTTCGCCCCGGACGGCCAGTACTGCGCTGCGGCCTGATCGGGCGGCCTGGATCAGACCGGACAGCGTCTCGCACTCACTGCGCCGGCCACGTAGCCCCGGCCATTGACTGTTCGGTCGCGGCGACACGTCCTCCTCCAAGCACTAGTGCCCTGCGTCGGATGTTCTGTGAGTGATTGCGGTGGTCAGGTGCGTGCATCGTGGTGCTGGACGAGCGTCCTCGATGCGGAGCATCGTGGATGCTCGGCCAGTGCCGCGAGGTGCGTGCCTGGGCGTCGCAAGCGCCAAAGAACATCCGACGCAGGGCACTAGCTCCCAACGTTCCCATCCCGATTACCGCCACGCAATGGCCCCACCTGTCCATTCGAGCTGACGGGAACGAGGCGAACGCCGTACCGGTGACCAGGGCGGCGACCAGGGAAGTCCACTGGTGCAAGGGATCCCGGCGATGGCCAGGCTCGGTGACATCGACAGAACACCGCGGTTCTGTCCGTTTCGAAGGAGTTCGCCATGAGCATCTCTCCCAAAGCGTCGACCACCCAGGCAGACACCGAGGGGCCTTCGCGCCAGTTCTCCCGTCGCGGCTTCGTCGGCACCGGCGCCGCTGTTGCCGGTGGCTCGCTGCTCGGTGGGTGGATGGCGCCTGCCGCGGCTGCCGCGTCTCCATCGAGGTCGGTGCCGGACGGTTTCGGCTCGGTGTCCACCGCTCCGAGGCTCCCGGCCGGGTTCACCAGGACCTTCAGGAGCCGGTTCGTCCAGGCCAACGGCATCCGTCAGCACGCGGTGATCGGCGGTGACGGTCCGCCGCTGTTGCTGGTGCACGGCTGGCCCGAGAACTGGTACGCCTGGCGCCTCATGATGCCCGCCCTGGCCCGCGACTTCACCGTCATCGCCGTCGACCAGCGCGGTATCGGACTGACCGAGAAGACCCGCGACGGGTACGACGCCGGCACCCTCGGCGACGACCTGGCCGCACTGATGACCGAACTCGGCCACCAGCGGTTCGCCCTGGTCGGCCACGACACCGGGTACATCATCAGTTACGCGCTGGCAGCCGATCACCGTGACCGGGTCGCCCGCCTGGTTGTCGCCGAGATCCCCGGACCACCAGGAGTGGTGGACCCCATGGTCCCGCCCCCGCCCCTTTTCCTCCCCGAGTTCCTCAACAACAAGCTCTGGCACATCCCGTTCAACCGGGTCAACGACGAACTGATCGTGGACATGGTCAAGAGCAACGCCGACGCCTACTACCGCTACGAGTACTCCATCCAGGCCGGCGGTCCGACGCTGCCGGACTCCGCCATCGACTACTACGTCGCCCTGTACACCCGCGACCGCAACACCCTGCGCGCAAGCTTCGGCCTCTACCGCGCCTGGGACGCCATCGTGGAACAGAACGGGAAGCGTCAGGACACAAAGCTGACCATCCCCGTCCTCGGGATCGGCGGGGAGAACAGCTGGGGTCCCGCCGCCGCCGGCGGAATCAAACCCGCGGCGACCGACGTACAGACCCTGGTAATCCCCAGCGTCGGCCACTGGGTCGCCGAACAAGCCCCCACAGAAATGCTCAAGGCGCTAGGCACCTTCCTGGCCCCATACCGCAAGGCCGGATAGCGCCCGCGTCTGACGGACGGTGCCTTGCCGGACCTCGGTGCCAGTGGAATGGTGAACGGAACGGCCCCACCATCCCCCTGCCCGGGGCCGGGTCTGTCCGGGACGGTGTGCCATGGCGAATAGGCCAGGTCTGCGAGGGCGTGCCAGCGAGTGCGAAGTGCTGAGCGACCTCGTGACGAATGCTCAGGCCGGCCGGAGCCAAGTGCTGGTACTGCGAGGCGAAGCGGGGATCGGGAAAACCGCGTTGCTCCATTTCCTGCTCCAGCATGCCGCGGACTGCCGGGTGAGCCGTGCGGCCGGCGTGCAATCGGAGATGGAGCTCGCCTTCGCGGGCCTGCACCAGCTCTGCGCGCCGTTCCTCAACCGGCTGGACGAGCTACCGGCCCCACAGCGTGACGCGCTCGCCACCACGTTCGGACTCCAGCCGGGAAATCCACCAGACCGCTTCGTGGTCGGCCTGGCCGTGCTGACCCTCCTGTCCGACGTGGCCGAGCAGCAGCCACTGATCTGTGTCATCGACGACGCCCAGTGGCTCGACCAGGCCTCCGCGCAGACGCTCGAGTTCGTCGCCCGCCGACTCAGCGCCGAACGGATGGCGATGGCCTTCGCGGTCCGCACCTCGGATCAGCCAAGACTGACCGGACTCCCCGAGCTGGAGCTACAAGGTCTAGCCGGCCGTGACGCGGCCGCGCTGCTGGAATCGGCCGTAGGCGCACTGGATGACCGGGTCCGGGGCCGCGTCCTGGCGGAGGCCCACGGCAATCCGCTGGCTCTGCTCGAGCTGCCTCGCCAACTGTCGTCGACCGAGCTGGCGTTCGAGCCCGGCCATGGACCAGCGAGCGACACCACCCTCATCAGCCGCCTGGAGGAAGGGTTCCTGCGCCAGCTGCAGGACCTCCCTGAGCAGACCCGCCAACTGCTCCTGCTCGCGGCCGTCGAACCGGTCGGTGATGTCGACCTCCTGCGGCGCGCCGCCCAGCGGATCGGCCTCGGGTACGACGCGACAGGGGCGGCCGACACGGCCGGTCTGGTCCAGTTGGGCCACCGGGTCGAGTTCCGGCATCCTCTCGTCCGATCGGTCGTGTACCGCGCGGCCACGCCGGAGCAGCGCCGTACCGCACACCAGGCCCTCGCGGACGTCATGAACCCGGACAAGGCCCCGGACCGCCGAGCATGGCATCGCGCCCGCGCGGCGGCCGGCCCTGACGAGACCGTCGCCGCCGAGCTCGAGCAATCGGCTGACCGCGCTCAACGGCGCGGCGGAGTCGCGGCGGCGGCCGCGTTCCTGGAGGCGGCCGCGACCCTGACCCCAGATCCGGCCCGGCGGGCACAGCGCTCCCTGGCGGCCGCCCAGACGAAGGCGACCGCCGGCGCGTTCGACGACGCCATGGCGCTCCTCGCAGTCGCTCAGGCGGGACCGCTCGACGAGGCCGAAGGCGCGCGCGTCCAGCTCCAGCATGCGCAGATCTCCCAGTACTCCCAGCATGGCAACAAGGCGCTGCCGCTCCTCCTGGCCGCCGCCCGCCGACTGGAGTCGACCGACCCGAAGCTCGCTCGGGAGACCTACCTCGACGCTCTCGCGGCGGCCATGTTCGCCGGCCGACTCGCGTCCGGGACCGACATCGGCATGCACCAGGTTGCCGAGGCGATGCGCCAGGTGCAGCTGCCCACAACACCGAGCAAGTCCGACCTGCTGCTCCGAGGGGTCGCCATGCTGTACACCGACGGGTACGCCGCGGGCGCGCCCGGCCTGCTCGACACCGTCCGGGCCTTCGGTCACGACGACCTGACGATGGACGAGGCCGTCCGCTTCGCGTGGCTGGCGGCGTGCGCGGCGACAGACCTCTGGGACGACGGCAACTGGGGCGTCCTCACCGGGCGACATCTGAACGCGATCCGGGACATCGGCGCCCTCGGCGTACTGCCAGTGGCCCTCAACAGCCGGATCATCTACGACCTGTACAGCGGCGACCTGGCCGAGGCCGAGGCCCTGGTCGCGGAGTGCCAATGGATCGCCGAGGCCACCGGCGGCCAGAACGCGATGATCCCCTACGGCGAGGTGAGCCTCAACGCCCTGCGCGGCCGCACCTCACTCGCCGAGGGTCAGTTCAAGAGGCTGCTGGACGACGTCACCGCACGGGGCGAAGGTGTCGGTTTGAACATGATCAGCTGGTTCCAGGCGATCATGTGCAACAGCCTCGGCCGGTACGACGAGGCGCTGGCGGCCGCGCGGACCGGGGCGGCGTCACCCCTGGAACTCGGACCGCCCAAATGGGCCCTGGCCGAACTGGTCGAGGCAGGCGTGCGCAGCGGGAACACGGACGAGGCTGCCGGCGCGCTAGAGCAGCTCACCTCCTTCGCGCAGGCCAGCGGCACCGAAGCGGCACTGGGCGTGCTTGCCGGGCGCAACGCTCTGCTGCGGACCGGGAACGCCGCGGAGGACTGCTATCGCGAAGAAGTCGAGAGACTCGGGCACACCACACTCCGCGTCGAACACGCCAGAGCACGACTCCGCTACGGCGAATGGCTGCGCCGCGAAGACCGCCGTACCGATGCCCGCACACAGCTCCGCACCGCCTACGAAGCCCTGAGTGCCATGGGCGTCGACGGGTTCGCCGAACGCGCCCGCAAGGAGCTCTCGGCGACCGGAGAGACCGTCCACCATCGCACCGTGGAGACCTCCGGAGACCTCACCAGCCAAGAGGCCCACATCGCCCGGCTCGCCGCGGAAGGGCTCACGAACCCCGAGATCGGCGCCGCCCTGTTCATCAGCCCGCGCACCGTCGAATGGCACCTGCGCAAGGTGTTCTCCAAGCTCGGCGTCACCACCCGACGCCAACTCCGGCAGTCACTGCCGGCCTCCGTCCGAACGCTTCAGCAGAACTAGTGTCCCGCAAGCTACATCGCTTACGGGACACCAGTGAGGCTTCGCCTCTGACCGCCGAGTGTGGGGCTGGCGTGGGTGTCACGGCGCGGAGCAGTCTGGGCTATGGCGACGGCGACGACCTCGCCCGCCTCCGCTTCAACCGGCTCACCCAACGACGGCAAGGAACCAACACCTACGACCTCACCCGACGGACAACGAATGGCGATCTTCTACACCAAAGTCCACGACCGCCTCCTCAGCCCCCTCCTCGCCGCCGACCACCCCCCCCCCGCCCCCACCGAGATACGACCAACACTGGCCACCATCGACCGCCACGCCCGCAGCCGCATCGACCACGAACACCTCGCAAAGGCCGCCTGAAACTCACGACCAACGCCACACTCCTAGCGGCCGAGCACCGCTAGTGGACCCCCGGAGGGCGCGAACTCTCGCCCACGCAGCCGCAGCGTGTGCTCCGCCCGTGCCGTGGGGGTTCGCCCACTGTCAGAACAATGGGGTAACCCCCACAGGAGGCAGCGAACCCCCACAGCACTAGCGGACTCCGGAGGGCGCGAAACCTCGCCCGCCGCAGCCGCAGAGTGTGCTCCGCCCGTGCTGTGGGGGTTCGCCCACTGTCAGAACAGTGGGCGAACCCCAACAGGAGGCAGCGAACCTCCCAGAGCGCCAGTGAGGCTTCGCCTCTGACCGCCGAGTGTGGGGCTGGCGTGGGTGTCACGGCGCGGGACAGCGATGGCGATGGCGATGGCGACGGCGACGGCGACGGCGACGGTCACGGTCAACGAGCCCGCCTCCGACCTCAACCGGCTCATCCAGCGACGGCAAGGAACCAACACCTACGACCTCACACCCGACGGACAACGAGTCGCGACCTTCTACACCAAAGTCCACGACCGCCTCCTCAGCCCCCTCCTCGCCGCCGACCACCCCCCGCCCCCACCGAGACACGACAAGCACCGGCCACCACCGACCGCCACGCCCGCAGCCGCATCGACCACGAACACCTCGCAAAGCCCGCCTGAAACTCACGACAACGCCACACTCCTAGCGGCCAAGCACCGCTGGAGCAAACGCCGGGAACAGCAGGACGGACAGCAGTCCGGCGCACATCAAAGCGGCGGAGGTGACCGAGGACATCAGCCCGGTCGCCACGCCGATCTGAGTCGCCGCGACGATGAACGGCAAGGACGTTGCCTGCAGCAACGCCATCGCCGCGGTCGGCCGCGCGCCAAGCCGCCGGATCCAGAGCAGCGCCGGTACGCCGCGGGCAGCGAGCAACGCCAGCAGGAACAACGGCACGCGCAGGAGCGCGGCGGGATCGTCCAGCAGCCCGCCGAGATCGAGCCGCAGTCCACTGGTGACGAAGAAGACCGGGATCAGGAATCCGTAGCCGATCGCGGCCGGCTACCGCCCCTCGACGAGCCTACCTACGCAGCGACCTCAACCAGTTCATTGCCACCGACCCCGCCGCTCAGCCTGCGAGGTGGTCTCGATTGATCGGGCTGGTGGTCGCCGGCTCTCGGGACCAGCGCTCCTCGATGTTGCCGAAGTGCCAGATCGCGAGCGCGAGGATCCACGCGGCCACGAAGAGGCCCACGATGCCGTAGCCGGCGTAGTCCAGGGGGATGGCTGCGACCGCGGCGACGGGACCGGTGGTGATGTTGCCCTGGTCGGCCACGACTCCGATCAGCTCGATCGTGCCGATGACGAGGGCAACCGTCACCGAGATGGTGGTGATGGTGAGGTTGTAGAAGACCTTGCGGACCGGGCGGGCGAAAGCCCAGCTGTAAGCGGCGTTCATGAACACCCCGTCGACAGTGTCCATCAGGCACATGCCGGCGGCGAAGAGGATCGGTAGCACGAGGATCGAGTAGAAGGGCAGGCTGAAGACGGCGGCGCCGCCTGCGAGCACCAGGAGACCGACCTCGGTGGCGGTGTCGAAGCCGAGTCCGAACAGCACCCCGACCGGGTAGATGTGCCACGGCTTGCGCACGGAGCGGGTCAGGCCGCCGAGGATCCGGTTCATGAACCCTCGCTTGTCGAGGTGAGCCTCGAGCTCCTGGTCGTCGTACCGGCCGCGGCGCATATCGCGGAAGACGCGGAGGATGCCCAGCAGCACAACGGCATTGAGGATGCCGAGTAACCAGAGGAAGGCTCCCGAGACCGATGCGCCGACAACACCGGTGATCGAGTGGAGGCCGGAGTCACCGTCCTCGACCGGCCCCGCCAGGGCTTTCACCCCCGCCGACAGCAGGAGTGCCAGACCGAAGACGATGGTCGAGTGGCCGAGTGAGAACCAGAAACCGACCGACAGTGGCTTGGGGGTGCCCGGGGGGACGTCGGCGGAGTCCGCGAGGAGCTTGCGTGTCGTGTTGTCGACAGCGGCGATGTGATCGGCGTCGAACGCGTGTCGCAGTCCGAAGGTGTAGGCGAGGACGCCGACTCCGACGGTGAAGACAGGGTGGTCGCCGCCGATCTGGTAGTGCCGCGGGACGACGAGGCCGAACAGGATGCCGAAGCCCAGTACGTGCAGGACCACGATGAACGCGGACATGCCGGCCAGGCTGCGCCAGTCGGTTCGGCCGAGGGAGCGGCGGAACCGGGCGAGTCCGGCGGCCTCGGTGCTGGGGTGTGGCATCGGAAGTTCTCCTTGTCTGGTGCGTTGACGAGCAGTGCTGGAGGCCCGCCCGGGCCGGCCGCCGACTCTTGTCGAACAGCAGCCGGCCAGGGCGGAATGAAGGTCCGCGGATCGGTCTACGCGCCGAGGCCGGATGGGTAGGTGTCGTCCCAGTCGCGCTGCTCGACATCGAGATCGAAGTCGCCGGCCGCCTCGAACGTCACGTGGGTCATCCCTTCGCCCGGGACGGCTCCGTGCCAGTGCCATGCGCCTGGCGGGTTGCTGATGACGTCGCCAGTGCGTACTACGTGTACGCCGTCGTCGTCGGCAACCACGCCGACGCCTTCGACGATGACCAGGTGCTGACCGCCGACATGCTGGTGCGGCACCGTCCTGGCACCGGCACCGAAGTGAACTGCCAGTGAGTCCAGACCAGGCAGCGCGCAGGGCAGGCCCTGCACTCGTACGTCGTCTGGGTTGTTGAAGAGCGAGCGAAGCTGGTCCGGGACCGGATCGCCTGACTGCCCTGTGGTGTTGCCGAATGCATCCATGATTCTTCCTCTGTCCTCGATGGGTGGGCGGCCGGATCATCGGTGTGTCCAGACCGCGCCGAGATGAATCGAACGTAGGTCGCGAGCGAGGGCCAGGGCTTGAGTCATCCGACTGCACCTGGCCCGTTGCGCCGCGCGGAGCCGAGATCGGCGACGTCGAAGCAGTCGAATGACCCAAGCCTCGCGCGGCGCGAACGCGTCACTGTGGCGGGGGCGGTTCGATGAGATCGCCGTCGCCACATCCGTTACCTGGAAAGGGAACCGACATGTCCCACCACCTCGACTCGCCGCTGGCTCGCAAGGACCCGCGGCTGAACATCACCGATCACTACGTCTTCGACTCGGGTGCCGGCACGGTCCTGATCATGAACATCCGGACGTCGCTCGCCGGCGACCCGGATGCGGACCCGTTCCACCCCGAAGCCCGCTACGAGTTCAAGGTCCACTTGGACGGCGACGAGCGGGAAGCTCTGACCTACCGCTTCGCCTTCGACCCGACGGAGGGCTCTGGCCAGCCGTTCACCGTAGAGCTGCTCGCGGGCCCGGCAGCTCTGGACGACGCCGGCAGCGGACCGGTGATCGCCCACGGAGTCACCGGCGACATACTGCAGACGACCGAGGGTGGTCAGGTATGGGCCGGAGAGGCGGTCGAGCCGTTCTTCCTCGACCTCAAGCAGCTCGACGTCGTCGATCAGACGGTCCTGCACGGCCAGGATGGTGACTTGACCCGGTGGGTCGCGGGCGTGGCGGAAGACACCTTCGCGGGTGCGACGGTCCGATCGATCGTGCTCACGGTTCCGACGGGCGCTGGTGCGTTCTCCGCGGGGCGTCGCATCGCCACCTGGTGCACCAGCAAACTGGCGACCGATGCCGGCGGCTGGCGACAGGTGGGACGGACCGCACTGCCGATGATCTGGCCGATCTTCCGGGACGCCGACTCCGACGAGGCGAGTCACTCCAACGAGACGCATCCCGCCGACGACGTCGCGCAGTACGGTCCGGTCATCGCTGACCTGGTGGCTTCGGTGGTTCGTCGTCGAGGAACCTCTGATCGTCCCGAGAGCTACGCCAACGACGTGGTGAAGCGGATCGTCCCCGACCTGGTCCGGTATGTGGTGGGTACGCCGGCACTGTTCGGGTTCTCCGGCTTCAACGGCCGCCGGCTCGCCGACAACACAGCGGAGGTGATGTTCTCGCTTGCGACGAACTCGGCCGTGACCAGCGGCCTGACCGCCGATCCGGGGCGCAGCCAGGACGTCTTCCCCTTCGTCGTCCCAGCGGCGCGCTGATCAGCCCAGCTCGTCGGGTACGGCGGTGGACAAGACGCCGGCGAGCTCCGAGCGCGAGCTGATGCCGAGTTTCGGGAAGAGCCGATAGAGGTGGGAGCCGATCGTTCGGTGCGAGAGGTATAGACGCCGGCCGATCTCGCGGTTGCTCAATCCTTTCGCGGCGAGTTGCGCGATTTGGAGCTCCTGAGACGTCAGGCGATCTCTCGCATCGGGTGTTCGGGGCATGCTCGTCTCCCCCGACGCACGGAGCTCCTGACGCGCCGCCTCAGCCAGTCCGCCGAACGCGAGGGCATCGAGGTTCTCCCAGGCGGCTCGAAGCGGCGCGCGGGAGTCGGCGACTCGTCGCTGGTGGCGGAGCCACCGGCCGTAGTTGAGCAGCAGACGTCCTCGGTAGCCGGGCCAGTCGGACAAGTCGGCGCTCAAGGCCGCTTGGTAGAGCTCCTCGGCCTTGTAGTCGGGCGATAGAAGCGGCCTCGCGTAGCTGAGTGTGGCCCGCAGGAACGGTCCTGAGGTCGCGGCCGCCAGCGACTCGAGCTGTTCGAGGTACAGCCGTGCCTTGTCGATGTTCCCGGAGCAGGCCGCGGCTTCGACGAGGTCGGCGAGCGCCCAGGCGCCGACGAAGGGATGGTAGGCGATGTCCCTGGGGTCCAATATCCGCCTCAGATGATCGAAGCCGATCGAGTACCGCTGCTGGGCGATGGCGTCGCGGCCACGCGCGAACTGGACCAGCGAGAGCATCGCGTGCGGGCCGATCGGCAGCAGCTCCTTCTCCGCTCGATCGGCCAGGGCGGCTGCGATCTCGGAGTCACCGCGCTCGCCGGCCAGGACCGAGATGGCAAGGTCAGCGGCCAGCGCCCACCGAGCTTGGCTGGTCTCGCGGGCAAGCCGGGCGGCTTCGTCGGCCGCCGGCAGTGCGAGTGTCTCCTGGGCGAGATGGATCGCCGCCCAGGATTGCGCAACCAGCGCCTGGGCAAGCAACCCGAAGCGGCCTTGCGCTCGCAGACCGTCGACAGCGCTGGTGAGGAAGCCCAGGGCGAGGTCGAACGCCCACACCGCGGACGCGGCCGCGCCGACGAGATGCAGAGCTACCGGGTCGCCGGTCGCATCCGGCGCCAGCTGTGAGATCCGGTCGATGACGAACGCACCCTGCTTCACCGGATCGGCCCAGGCGAGAACCGCAAGCCGGGCAGGGTCATCCTCCGCGACCGGGAGGCGTTCCACCGCGGCGACGACCAGATCGCGGGTTTCTTGCGTGGGCTTCCCCAACCAACAGCCCAGAGCGACCGTCAGGAGACACTTCAACGCCGTCGCCGGCCCGTTCGCGGTTGTCATCTTGCTTGCCAGCTCGGCAAGGGCCGCCAGTCTGTCGGCGCTCGACCAGCTGTCCTGATCGGACGCGTCGAGCATGAACGTCAGCTGTGTCCGCTCCTCCTGCCCGAGCTCCAACGACTTCGCCTCCGCAACGTGCCTGCGGGCGAGATCCGAGCGCCCGAGCTCGAACTCGATCTCGGCAGCACGGACCAGCAGGTGGCCGCGACTGGATGCGAACTCAGTGAGCTGCGCCGCCCGTTCGAGCGCCGCTGCCGCCCACGCAGGTGCCCCTTGGCGTAGCGCCCGTTCGGCGGCGGCGGTCAGGTCGGCAGCGACTTCCTCATCGGGGCCTGTCAACTCCGCTGCCCGGTGCCAAACGCTCCGCTCCGGATCCGCAGCGCACGTCTGCGCCAGTGCCTGGTGGGCTGCCTGCCGCACCGAGAGCGCGGCGGTAGAGGAGATCGCCGCCCGCACGAGAGGGTGCCTGAACCGCGCAGCCTCACGGTTCACCGACACCAGTCCGGCCGCTTCGGCCGGGGCGAGGTCGTCGACCGTGACAGGGCGGTTCTCGACGAGCGACGCAGCCGCGAGGATCTCGCTGAGACCTGCGCCTTCGTCCAGTGCCGCGACCAGGAGGAGCGAGCGCGTCGCCGTCGGAAGCTCGGCCACCCGACCGGCGAAGGCTCGCTCCAGCCGCTCTGTCAACGGCAACGGTGCCGTGGCCGACAACTCACCGCGTTCCCTCGTGTCGAGGGCTCGCGGAAGCTCGACGAGCGCGAGCGGGTTGCCACGGGCTTCGTTGAGCACACGCCGTCGAAGGTCGGAACGAAGTCCGGGAGCGCCGGCGTCGAGCAGGGCCTTCGCACTTGCGTCGTCCAGCGTTTCGAGTCGGAGCTCTCGCAGCCCTGCGTCGTCGAGAAAGGTGGCGTACCCGTCCCGGACCGCGAGGAGGAAGACGATCGGCGCCATCTCCACCCGTCGTGCCATGAAGGCGAGGACATCCCGGGTGGCGGCATCGAGCCAGCGCACGTTCTCGATGACGAGAAGAAGCGGGGCTTCGCCCGCTCGGTCCGCGACCAGGTTCAGTGCTGCCAGCGCGACCAGGAAGGTGTCCGGCGTCGGCCCGCCACTCACACCAAAGGCGACCGACAGGGCCTCACGCTGAGGCTCCGGGAGTGCGCTGACCTCCTGCATGCGAGGTCGCAGCAGTCGTTGCAGGCCGGCGAACGGCATCTGCGCCTCGAGGGGCGCTCCGGAAGTGCTGAGCACCGACATACCGAGCTGCTCCGCGCGTCTCCTCGCCTCGGCGACCAGAGCGGACTTGCCGATACCGGCCTCGCCCGTGATCAAGAGCGCTCCGCCATGACCGCCGAGGTTTTCGAAGAGCTCGCTCAGCACCGCGAGCTCGCGCTCGCGACCGAACAGCTGACTGACATGACGTTCGGCCACGACGGGTCCGGTACCGCCGGTACCGATCGCAGCGACAGGGACCGAGGCTCGATCTACGAGGGTGACCGTCGCCTGTCTGCCGGTATGCATGCGGACCTCGCAAGGTTTTATGGGTGTGGCTGTGTGACGACCTCACTGTCACCTTTGAGCGGTCCGCATCGCCCCCGGGGGGCCCCGGGATCGACCCCTGGTCTACGCCGACGAGGTGGGAGGGCTCGGATCCGGAAGGGCGCGGCGCAGCTGTCTGCGGGAGGTGATGTCGAGCTTGGCGAACACGTGGCCAAGGTGCCACTCGACGGTGCGAGGACTGATGAACAGGTGGGCGCCGATCTCGGAATTGGTCAGATCGTCGCGAGCCAGCCGGGCGATCTGCGCTTCCTGTGCGGTCAGCGCTTCGGACGTCTCGGCCATCCGCTTGCGCAGGGACTCGCCAGTGGCCAGCAGCTCGCGGCGGGCACGCTCGGCGAAACCTCCGGCCCCGGCTCGGCTGAACATGTCATCGGCCAGGCGGAGCTGCCGGCGAGCGTCCAGACGCCGGTTCTCGCGACGCAACCATTCGCCGTACAAGAGGTGGGCTCGGGCGAGGTGCACGGCGATACGGCTCCGGGTGAGGCGCTCGATCGCCTCCCGGTAGAGCGCGTCGGCAGCGTGGCCGTCGCTCAGCAACGCCCGTGAGCGGGCCTCCATCCCGAGCGCCCAGTCCGTGCCCACGGCGCGTGCTCGTTCCTCGAGTCGTCGCAGGGCGCCACTACCGATCTCCGGATTGCCGCTGCGCGCGGCCGCCTCGATCAATTCGACCAGGCCCCAGCCGAAGAGACCCAGATCGTCCTGCTCGCAGGCCCGTTGGGCGGCAGCGAAGGAATCCTCGTAGCGGCCGAGACCGTTGTACAGCACCGCGGTCGCGTATTCCGCCAAGGCGATCGCCCTTCCCTCACCTCTGCCGGTCGCATCCTCGACACTGGCCCGTACCAGCGCCAATGCCTGGGCCTCCTGACCACGCCAGGCGGAGAGCACCAGGGAGGTGTACATCAGGGGGACGCCGGCGGTCGCCTCGGTGATCGCATCGGCCTCGTCGATCAGCTCCGCCGCGGCAGAGAACTCACCGGCGTGCACGTGCACGCCGGCACGGTAGGTGAGCGCGATCGGCAGGACCGCCAGCGCGCCGGCATCGCGGGCGAGCCGCACCTGGCGGGTGGCCAGCTCATGCCAGGACTCGTCGTCCCACAGATCCGCCGCAATGCGGCACCCGAGCCAGAGCCACCGGAGGTGGTCCTGACTGTGGCCCTCCTCCCGGCGAAGAGCGTGCAGCCCTTCCTTGAGCGGTTGCACGCCTGCCGCGTAGCCCTCGGTGAAGCGTGACACCAGACCATCAAGGAGCAGATCGATCGCCCGTGGCGGCTGCGGTGCGCGCGGCGCGGTGCGCGCGGCCTCGGCCGCCTCGACCACTCCGCGGCCGCTGCTGAGGCGGCCGGCGAAGATCACTGCTCCGATCGCCTCGAGATACGTCTCACGCGCCAGCTCCGGGTCCAGCGCCTCGAGTCGCCGGGCGGCGCTGAGGAGCAGCGGCGGAGCGTCGTTGCCGCGTCTCAGTGAGAACGCCACCTCCGCGCGCAGCCGCTCCAGCCCAGCGCGCCGGAGGTCGTCGAGCGGTCCCAGCTCGGCCGTCGTCAGCAACGCCTCGGTCGCATTCGGCGCGCCCGCATCGAACTTGGCCTGGGCGGCGGCGAGCGCACGCGCTCCCCGGCGCCCAGGGTCCGGCGTGAGCTCGGTCGCTCGCTCCAGGAACGCGGCCGCCGCGGCCGCGCCGCCGCGGGCCCGCGCCCGGTCGGCAGAGCGCTCCAGTTCGTCGGCCACCGCCTCGTCAGGACCCGACGCCGCACGGGCACGATGCCACGCGCGACGATCGGGATCGGCCTCCGGATCGGTCGCCTCGGCCAGGACCCGATGCACCGCTTGCCGGTCCGCCAAGGACGCCGGCCGGTAGACCGCCGAGCGGACCAGCGGATGACGGAACCTGACCCGGGCCCCGAGTTCGACCAACCCCACGGCCACGGCCGGGGCGGCCGCGCCGGCTCCGATCCCCTGCAGTTCGGCCGCGCGCCACAACAGCGTCGCATCGCCGACCGGCTCAGCGGCCGCGGTGAGCAGAAGCCGCTGCGTGTCGCGCGGAAGTGATTGGAACTGCCGGTGGAAACTCTGTTCGATCCGGCTCTCCACAGGCTCCGTGCCCGGCAGACCGAAGCCGCCCGCCAGCTCCGCCGGCGTCAGCCCGCGGGGCAACTGCAGCAAAGCCAACGGGTTACCGCGGGTCTCGGCCACGATCCGGTCCCGCACCTGGTGGTCGAGGCGTCCGCGAATCGCTGATGCCAGGACCACGCGGGCGTCGCGTTCGCCGAGCCCGTGGACCTTCAGCTCTGGCAGACCCGCCAGCTCGGGTTCATTGCCGGGCTCACGGACGGCGAACGCCAAGGCCAGGGGATCGGCCTCCACGCGTCGCGCAACGAACGCAAGAGACTGTACGGACGCCCTGTCGAGCCACTGCACGTCATCGATCAGACAAGCCAGTGGCTGTTCTTCCGCCACACCGGCCAGCAGACTCAGGACGGCAAGCCCGACGAGGAAGCGATCCGGAGCATCCCCCCGCTGTAGCCCGAAGGCGACGCGCAGCGCATCCTGTTGCGGCACCGGTAGCTCCCCGACGCGATCGAGCATCGGCGAACAGAGCTGGTGCAGGCCGGCAAACGCGAGTTCCATCTCCGACTCGACGCCGACGACTCGTGCGACGCGGAAACCCGACGCGCGCTCGACCACGAAGTCGAGCAACGCCGACTTGCCGCAGCCGGCCTCGCCGCGCAGAACCAGTACGGAACTCCGGCCCGCCTGGACCTGGTCCAGCAGCCCGGCCAATGCCTCGCACTCGCCGCGCCGACCCTGTAAGACGGAACGCGGGTGATCCCGGGACGCGCCCATGTTCGATGGTAGGGATCACGTCCACTCGATCGGCAAGGCGCCCCAGCGTCCACGCTCCGCTGCGGTCACGGGAGAAGCTCCGGTTGTCAGGCGGGGTCTTCGGGGGTGTTGATCATCGCCGCGGCGGCGGGGGTGAGGGAGTTCCACAGTTGCTGGTCGATGGTCGGGGGCAGATGCAGCGTGTCGAGGGCGGTGCGCATGTGGTGGAGCCAGGCGTCGTGGGCGGCGCGGTCGACGCGGAATGGTGCGTGGCGCAGGCGCAGGCGGGGATGGCCACGGCGTTCGCTGTAGACGCGCGGGCCGCCCCAGAACTGGATGAGGAAGAGGGCCATGCGCTCCTCTGCCGGTCCGAGGTCTTCCTCCGGGTACATGGCACGCAGTACCGGGTCCTCTGCCACCCCTTCGTAGAAGAGGTGAACAAGACGGCGGATCGGCTCCTCACCACCGACTGCTTCGAAGACGGTCCCCGGGTTGTTGGTGATGTCGATTTCGTGTCACCGCCTCAGTCTCAGCATTCGTCCGTGCTCGGCGGTGCCGCTCGACTCATGGTTTGATCGTACACGAATGATTCGTGCCCTAACTATAGGGAGAAGCTGTGACGGAGAGCATCGGGTCTGGTCAACGGAAGGTGCGTTCGGAGGGGCAGTGGGCGGCTGGCGACCGCCAGCCGCTCAACGACAACGAGCGGATCAAGCAGGACGACGACGGGCTGAACGTCCGGCGCCGCATCGAGGAGGTGTACAGCAGGACCGGCATCGCCGGCGTCGACCTCACCGATCGGCGCAGCCGCTTCCGCTGGTGGGGCATGTACACCCAGCGCAAGCCCGGGATCCCCGGCAGCAGCATCGGGTCGATCGCGCCGGAGGACCTCGAGGACGACTGCTTCATGATGCGGGTTCGGATCGACGGTGGTGCGCTGACCACCGAGCAACTCCGCGTACTGGGCGAGGTCTCCCGCGATTTCGCCCGGGACACCGCCGACCTGACCGACCGGCAGAACGTCCAGCTGCACTGGGTGTACGTCGAGAATGTCCCGGAGATCTGGCGGCGGATCGAGGAGGTCGGCCTGACCACCGTCGAGTCCGCGGGCGACACCCCACGGGTCGTGCTCGGCTCGCCGCTGGCCGGTATCGCCGAGGACGAGGTCCTCGACATCACGCCCGCCGTTGCCGACATCACCGGACGGCTGCTCAGCAACCCCGAGTACTCCAATCTGCCCCGCAAGTTCAAGACAGCCATCTCCGGGTTGCAGGACGTGGCCCATGAGATCAACGACGTCGCCTTCGTCGGCGTGAACCATCCCGAGCACGGGCCGGGCCTGGACGTCTGGGTCGGCGGCGGGCTGTCGACCAATCCGAAGATCGCCCAGCGGCTCGGTGCGTGGGTGCCGTTGGCCGAGGTCGGCGAAGTGTGGGAAGCGGTGGTGGCACTGTTCCGCGACCACGGCTATCGGCGGTTGCGGAACAAGGCGCGGCTGAAGTTCCTGGTGGCGGACTGGGGCGTGGAGAGGTTCCGGGCGGTTCTCGAGGAGGAGTACCTGCAGCGCAGACTGATCGACGGACCGCCCCCGCCGCAGTTGTCGCGGCCCCGCGATCACGTCGGGGTGCAGCGGCAGAAGAACGGGCTCAACGCCGTCGGTGTCGCCCCGGTCGCCGGCCGGGTCGGTGGGAGCCGGCTGGTCGCGGCGGCCGCTGCGGCCGAACGAGCAGGTTCGCGACGGGTCCGCATCACTCCCCTGCAGAAGCTCGTCGTGCTCGACGTGCCCGACGACAAGGTCGAGGAGCTCATCGCCGAGCTCGGCGCGATCGGCCTGCCCGCGCGCCCGTCACCGTGGCGACGCGCCACCATGGCGTGCACCGGAGACGAGTTCTGCAAGTTCGGGATCGTCGAGACGAAGGCACGCGCCGCCCGGCTCATCGACGAACTGGAGGAACGGCTCGCCGACGTCCAGGACACGCTCGAGTCGCCGATCAGCATCCATCTCAACGGCTGCCCGAACTCCTGCGCGCGGATCCAGGTCGCCGACATCGGCCTGAAGGGTATGGCCCTCCCGGCCTCCGACGGCAGCCAGGAAGACGGCTTCCAGGTACACCTCGGCGGGGCGCTCGGATTCGACGGCACCTTCGGCCGCAAGGTCCGCGGCAACAGGGTCCGGTCGGCCGAAGCAGCCGACTACATCGAGCAGGTTGTACGCCGCTATGCCGATCAACGTGCAACCGGGGAATCCTTCGCGCAGTGGGTGGCGCGCGCCAGCGACGCGGATCTCGCCTGAGAAGGGTCCTACGGAGCAGATGCCTGTCCGCGTGCGGCCCGGTGCGAGGTGTTGGCCTCGTTGGCGGCGGCGATCACCCGGGTGAGCACCTGATGCAGGTGCTGGAGTTCGCTCACCTCCATGCCCAGGCGACCCACGATCGCCGCCGGGATCTTCTCGGCCTCATTGCGCAGCCGCCATCCCGCCGGGGTGAGGGTGACCGCAAGAGCGCGCTCGTCCTCACTGGCGCGCGGGCGATGGACGAACCCACTGGCCTCGAGGCGTTTGAGCAGTGGCGACAACGTGGCCGGCTCGAGTTGCAGTAGCCGGCTGAGGTCCTTGACCGACAACGGCGCGTGCTGCCACAGCGCCAGCATCACCAGGTACTGCGGATGCGTCAGCCCCATCGGCTCCAGCAGCGGACGGTAGACCGCGATCACGCCCCGCGAGGCGACCGCCAGGGCGAAGCAGACCTGATTTTCCAGGTCCAGCGGGTCGGCATTCTCGCCGAAGTCAGTCAAGGGGACCTCCATGAGACGTCAGAAGCCCACCGTACAACAGCTGGCATACTAATCATTAGTGTACTAATCATCTGGCAGTGCGGGGCAGGCATGAATCCCCACGCCGCCCACCATCGCCAAGGAGAACCTATGAGCCGCTCGAACGTACTTGTCGACGCCGACTGGATTCTGGAGCACCTCGACGACTCAGGCGTCGTTCTGGTCGAGGTCGACGAAGACGCCGGCGCGTACGACGAGAACCACCTCCGCGGAGCCGTGAAGCTCGACTGGAGGGAGGACCTGCAGGATCCGCTCCGCCGCGACTTCATCGACAAGGCCGGCTTCGAGGCCCTGCTGTCGCGCAAGGGCATCGCGAACGATGACACCGTCATCCTCTACGGCGGCAACAACAACTGGTTCGCCGCCTACGCCTACTGGTATTTCAAGGTCTACGGCCACCGTGACGTCCGCCTGCTCGACGGCGGACGCAAGAAGTGGGAGCTCGACGGTCGCGAGCTGTCGACCGAGGCGGTGCAGCGCCCCGCCACGCAGTACCGCGCCCAGGAGCCTGACGCCTCGGTCCGCGCGTACCGCGACGAGGTGATCGCCTCCATCGGCACCAAGCCCATCGTCGACGTCCGGTCGCCCGATGAGTTCTCCGGCAAGATCCTCGCCCCGGCCCACTTCCCCCAGGAGCAGCCTCAGGTGCCCGGTCACGTACCCACGGCCAGGAACGTCCCCTGGTCCACGGCCGCCAACGACGACGGCACGTTCAAGTCGGACGAGCAGCTACGCAGCCTGTACGGCGAGGCGTCTGTCGATCCGGACGCGCCCGAGACCATCGTCTACTGCCGTATCGGCGAGCGCAGCGCTCACACCTGGTTCGTGCTCAGCGAGCTGCTCGACCGCCCGGGCGTCAAGAACTACGACGGCTCCTGGGTCGAGTACGGCTCCCTGGTCGGCGTCCCCGTCGAGCGCGGGTCGGCCGCCTAAGTCACCTCAACCGGCTGCTGGGGTGTTCCTGGAGCGCACGCAGGAGCGCCTCGGCATCGGCCGGCGACATCTGTTCGACGAACCGCAGCAGGGTTCTGGTGTTGTCCCCACTGCCGTCGAGGGCCTGCCGCATCAGCCGGGCGCAGTACTCCGGCCTGGTCGACTCCGGCCGGTAGCGATACGCGCGGCCGTCGAGCTGCCGGCTCAGCCAGCCCTTCCGATGCAGGTTGTCCATCACCGTCATGACGGTCGTGTAGGCGAGCTCGCGGACACGGCGCAGGTCGTCGAGAACCTCCCGCACGGTGGCGGGATCGTCACGCGACCAGAGCCGGTCCATGACAGCGGCCTCCAGATCGCCGAATCCGCGCACGCCACCCTCCTCGCGTCGACCTGCCGGACCCGCCGTCATCCCCGAAAGTCCGGGGATCACCTTGTTCGCGGTCATTCCACGGCACCTGCTCCGTTCTGGGATCGACCGGAGGGGTGAGGTGGTGGGTGAGGACAAGTTCAACCTTGTGCGATTGTGAAAACACTCTGGACACTCAGAGCACGTCCCGACCCGGAGGTGCTCCGATGCAGATCCTGATGAGTGAAGTCGAGGAACGACACGCGGCCCTGGTGGGGCTGCTGCAGCGGGCGGAGTGCCGCCGGCACTCCGCGGCGACACCCGGCGAGATCCGCGACAACACCGACAGGTTCCTCGCCGCGGCCAGCCGTCACGGGGCCGCGACGACGCGGGTCCTGCTCCCTGCGGTCAAGCGACACCTGGGGCGGGCCGAGGTCCGCGACTTCGTCCGGCTGTCCCGCCGGCTCGAGCGGGTGCTGGTCCGGGCGAAGGCGAAGCAGTACGGCGGCGCTCAGACCGTCCACCATTCATGGAGCTCGGTCTGGAGCGGTGTGCGCGGCAGGCTCACCCAGACCCTCGCCGCCGAGCGACGCCTAGTGGGGATGCTCAGTCAGCACCTCGGCCACCCAGACCAGAGGCGGCTGCGCACCCACTTCACGCTGGCCGTCGCGGCAGCGCCGACCCGTCCGCATCCGTGTCTCCCGCGGACGGGTCCTGCGGGGCACCTGACCAGGCTGATCTGCGCCCGCTTCGACGCCGTCTGGGACGAACTGGAGGGACGGGTGACCTCACCCGCTCTTGTCGGCCGAGTCCTGGAACACGCTGCTCCCGTAGATGTCGTCGGCCGTCAGCGTCACAAGATCCTCCTTGCGCAGCGGCCGCCGCAGCTCGACCAGCCGGCGAGCCTGCCGCAGGCGTGACCGCTCGATCGCGTTGCGCACGCTCCGGGCGTTGGAGAACCGAGGCTGCTCCATCCGCCGGCTCAGGTACTCGGAGAAGGCCTGGTGGGCCGCCTCGTCGAAGCGGAAGTTCTCCGACGCCACCATCAGGCCGGCGATCTGCAGGAGCTCCGGGTAGCTGTAGTCGTCGAACGCGATGTGATGAGGCACCCGGGAGCTGAGCCCCGGGTTCGCCGAGAAGAACGTCGCCATCCGGTCGGGATAGCCCGCGAAGATCACCACCAGGTCACCCCGCTCGTTCTCCATCTCGGTGAGCAGGATCTCGATGACCTCCTGCCCGTAGTCCCGCTCGTTCTCGGGACGGAAGAGGTAGTAGGCCTCGTCGATGAACAGCACTCCCCCGGCGGCGCGGGCGATCGCCTCCTTGGTCTTCGGTGCCGTGTGGCCGATGAACTGGCCGACCAGGTCGTCGCGGGTGACAGTGTGCACGCGCGGCGCACGGATGTAGCCCAGCGCATGGAGGATCGCCGCCATCCGCAGCGCGACCGTGGTCTTGCCGGTACCCGGCCCACCCGTGAAGCTCATGTGCAGAGTGGGCCGCGACGAGGTCAGCCCGAACTGGCGACGTGCGCGGTCCACCTGCAGCAGCGAGGCGATCTCGCGGACCCGGCGCTTGACCGGCGCGAGGCCGACCAGCTCCGCGTCGAGCGAGGCCAGGGTCTGCTCGACGCGGGCGGCGGCCTCGTCCGCGGACAGGTCGAGCTCCGCGTCGTCGGCGAGGGTGACCGATTCCGCCGACTCCTCCTCGGGCTCAGCTACAGCCGGGCCGGTGGCGGACGGACGGGGATAGCCGAACCCCTTGGGCGTGTCCATGACGGTCATCCGCTCACATACCGCGCCCCGGCGGGACGGCTCGTGGCGTACGACGTGACGGCGTACTGCTGGGTCCGGTCCACGCCCTCGATCCGGGTGAGGAGGAAGCCCGGCTCCTCGGCCGGGCTCTGGACCAGGAACTGCATGGCGGTGGTCTGCCGGCCGAGGCTCGCGTCGTACGCGAGCACGCGCACGTAGTGGTTCGGGAAGGTGGCCCGGCACTCGTTGATCTGGGCAAGCACCCCGTCCGGTTCGACGAGGTCGAACATCGGCAGACCCCACATCTCCCAGTAGACGTTGCGTGGATGCGGGTCGTCGGTGTGCTCGACCGAGACGGGCCAGCCGCGCTGCAGGGCGTAGCGAACCTGCGCGGCGATCTCCTCGTCGGTGAGGTCCGGCAGGTAGGAGAAGGTTCCGTGGCGGAGTTTCATGGCGTGCTCCTGTCGGTGGCTCGGGTCAGGCGGAGGGCAGTGCGGTCGGTACGACGTCGGGCGCGTCGGTGCTGGTGTAGTCGAAGGTGACGTTGCCCCAGGTGGACAGGGCCGCCTCCAGGGGTGCGCAGGTCTTCGCCGCGTTCCGCAGTACGTCTGGTCCCTCGCGCAGCAGATCGCGTCCCTCGTTGCGCGCCTTGACCATCGCCTCGAGCGCGACGCGGTTCGCCTCCGCCCCGGCCGCGATGCCGTACGGGTGGCCGATCGTGCCGCCGCCGAACTGCAGGATGACGTCGTCGGAGAAGAGGTCGAGCAACTGGTGCATCTGACCCGCGTGGATGCCACCCGACGCCACCGGCATCACACCGGGCATCGAGATCCAGTCCTGGTCGAAGAAGATCCCGTTCTCCGGGTTCGCCGGCACGTGGTTCTCGCGCAGCGTGTCGTAGTAGCCCCGGGTCGTCGCCGGGTCCCCCTCGAGCTTGCCCACCACCGTGCCGGCATGGATGTGGTCGACCCCCATCAGGCGGCACCACTTCGCGATCACCCGGAAGCTGACGCCATGCGACTTCTGCCGCGTGTACGTCGAGTGGCCGGCTCGGTGCAGGTGCAGCAGCATGCTGTTCTCCCGGGCCCAGTGCGCCATCGACTGGATCGCGGTGTAGCCGATCGTCAGGTCGATCATCACGACGACGCTGCCCAGTTCCTTGGCGAACTCGGCGCGACGGTACATCTCCTCCATCGTGCCGGCGGTGACGTTGAGGTAGTGGCCCTTGATCTCGCCGGTCTCCGCCATCGCCTTGTTCACCCCCTCCATGCAGTAGAGGAAGCGGTCGCGCCAGCGCATGAACGGCTGGGAGTTGATGTTCTCGTCGTCCTTGGTGAAGTCCAGGCCGCCCCGGCAGGCCTCGTACACGACGCGTCCGTAGTTGCGGGCGGACAGGCCGAGCTTGGGCTTGATCGTTGCGCCCAGCAACGGGCGGCCGTACTTGTTCAGCAGTTCGCGCTCCATCACGATCCCGTGCGCGGGACCCTGGAACGTCTTGGCGTACGCGACCGGGATCCGCAGGTCCTCCAGCCGCAGCGCCTTCAGCGGCTTGAACCCGAAGACGTTGCCGATGATCGACGAGGTGAGGTTCGCGATCGACCCCTCCTCGAACAGGTCGATGTCGTAGGCGACGTAGGCGAAGTACTCACCCGGCCGTCCCGGCACCTCCTCGACGCGGTACGCCTTGGCCTGGTAGTGGGAGTTCGCGGTGAGCCGGTCGGTCCAGACGACGGTCCACGTCGCGGTCGACGACTCGCCGGCGACCGCGGCCGCCGCCTCGATCGGCTCCACGCCGTCCTGGGGCGCCACCCGGAAGACCGCGAGTACGTCGGTGTCCTTCGGAATGTAGTCGGGATTCCAGTAACCCATCCCGGCATAGCTCTGCACGCCCGGATCCCAGCGTTCCTTGGTCTTCGCGCCGTCCTCGATGATCGTCATCGGCTCTTCCCTCTCGGTCTCGTCAACCTGCCGTGGGTCCAGTCTGGGTGGCCTGACGCATCACCTACAATTGAATCTTTACTTGCTATAGATAAGGTATCGGTGAACTATGAAGCTCGCCGGAAGCACGGACCTGCCGGCCGCGGCCACCTGGGGACGTCTCCAGACCTTCCTGGCGGTCTACGACGCAGGCAGCGTGCGAGCGGCCGCGGAAACGCTGCATGTGACGCCACCCGCGGTGTCCGCGGCGATCGCGGCGTTGGAGTCCGCGCTGGGGACGACCCTGTTCAGCAAGGCCGGCCGCGGCATCGTCCCGACCGACTCGGGCGAGACGTTCGCGTCGTACGTCCGCAAGCTCCTCGGTCTGCTCACCGAGGCGGCCGGCGCCGTGCGCGAGGCCGGGCGGGGGCGGCTGAGGGTCGGCACGGTGGCGACGGCGAGCGAGTACGTGCTGCCACCGCTCATCGCCTCGTTCGCCGAGGAGCATCCCCACGTCGAGCTGTCGCTGTCCGTCCTGCCCCGGGACGAGCTGTTCTCGCTCGCTGTCGACCACGCCGTGGACGTGGTGCTGGCCGGGCGTCCACCCCGTGGTTCGGGGCTGCTGACCAGGGCGCGGCGGGCGAACCAGCTCGTGCTCGTAGGTCGCCCCGGCCTTCGTGCGGATCCACTCACGAAGACGTGGCTGCTCACCGGACAGGGGTCGGGCACCCGGGACACGACGCTGTCGCTGCTGACCCGCCTGCAGGCCTCACCTCCGCTCCTCACGCTGGGTACGTCGGGAGCCGCGGTCGCCTCCGCGCGCCAGGGACTCGGCGTCACGCTGGTGCACGAGGAGGCCGTCCGGGAGCAGCTGGACGCCGGCCAGCTCGCGCAGTACGCCGTACAGGGCACTCCCGTGGATCGTCCTTGGCATCTGTGCACGACTGCCGAACCGACAGCGGCGACCCGGCTGTTCCTGCGGCACGTGTGCGACCCGGAGCTGGTGGGGGCGGCTGCGTTTCACACCCGGCATCGCCCGACGGGGTGAGGCGGCGGCACGCAGTACGGTCGGATGCTGCTCACCATGACCACAACGCTGCCAGCTGACCTCGCGACACTTTCCGACACCGCCCGCCGGTTGACTCAGGCCGGCCGTGGCATCCTCGCGGCCGACGAATCCATCAGGACCATGTCGGCCCGCCTCGACAACGAAGGCATCCCGCCGAGCGTGACCGCGCGTCGGGACTACCGCGAGCTCCTCGTCACCGCCGAAGGCCTGTCGGAAACGGTCAGTGGGGTCATCTGGTGCGACGAGACGTTCGGGCAGTCGCTCAGTGACGACCGGCCCTTCCCGCTGGCCGCGCGAGAGCTGGACATCCTTCCCGGCATCAAGGTCGATACCGGTACCAGGGAACTGCCCGGCCGCGACGGCGCCCTCGTCACCGAGGGACTCGACGGTCTCGACGACCGGCTCGCGTCATACGCCGAACGCGGCGCGGCCTTCGCGAAGTGGCGGGCGGTCTTCGACGTCGCCACGATCACGCCGTACACCGCTCGGGTCAACGGTCACGCACTCGCCCGCTATGCGGCCTCGTGCCAGGCACACGGCATCGTCCCGATCGTCGAACCCGAGGTGCTCTGCACCGGCGGCCATTCCCTCGGCGAGTCTGCCCGGGCGTCGCGCCTGGCCCTGAACGCGCTGTTCGACGAGCTCGCGCAGGCCGGCGTCGAGCTGTCCGGCATCGTGCTCAAGCCGAACTTCGTGACACCAGGCCTCACGGCGCCGGGCGCGACCGCGCCCACGGTCGCCGCGGCGACCTTCGACGTCCTCCGCGACGAGGTTCCGGCCGACGTGGCGGGGATCGCCTTCCTGTCGGGAGGGCACCCGACGAAAGACGCGTGCGCGTTCCTCGATGAGACGAAGGCCGTGCCGGAACGCCCGTGGCCGGTGACTTTCTCCTTCGGTCGCGCGCTGGTCAGCGAAGCACTCAGTGTCTGGGGCGGCGACCCGGGCCAGGCGAAGGCTGCCCAGAAGGTTCTGCTCGGCAACTGCCGCCGGGCCGCGCGAACGACCCGGTGACCGTGGTCAGAGCGGGAGCTCGACCAGCAGCGTCGTACCGCGACCGGGGACGGACTCGATCCGAAGGGACGCCTCGATCAGTGCGCAGCGCTCGGCGATGGAGCTGAGCCCGAAGTGCTGCGCGCCGTCGGCGTCACCGGCCCGGGCGGTACGGCGTTCCGCGGGATCGAAGCCCAGGCCGTCGTCGGCACACCCGAGCACGATCGAGTCGCCGACCCGTCGCAGCGAGAGCACGACGCGGTCGGCCTCGGCGTGCTTGACGGCGTTGGCCAGGGCCTCCTGGGCGATCCGGTACAGCGCCGCGGCCGCGTGGTCGGCGATGTCGTCCAGGTCCGCGTCGGGATCCACCAGCAGGTCGATCGACGGACCGTCGTCGCCGCCCGCTGCCGTCTGCACCAGGGACTCCATCGCCGCCACGAGACCGAGGTCGTCGAGGACCAGGCTGTGCAGTCCGGAGATCGCGGCTCGCGTCTGGTCGTAGGCCAGGTCGGCCAGCTTCGCGGCGCTCTTCAGCTCCGCCCGCGCCCGCTCGAACTCCTTTTGCGACGGCGGTCCAGCCAGAAGATCCCGTGCCGCGAGCTCGGAAACGGTCAGATCGGCGGCGGACAGATGGAACGACATGGACGCCAGCGCTGTGGTGACGCCGTCGTGCAGGTCGAAGGCGATGCGCCTGCGTTCGGCTTCCTGGGCCGAGATCGCCTGCTTGATCAGGCGGTCCCGCTCCGTGCGATGACGGTTGACCGCCCGCCACAGCTGCTCGGCGTGCAGCCTGAGGCCGAGCACAGCGGTGTACTCCGCCGCCGCGGCGAGGTCGGCGGACCCGAAAGGCTTGCGAGGACTGCGATGCGCGGCCAGGACACCGACGATGCGATCCTCGAGGCCCGGCAGCGGCAGGCACATACGGGCGACAGTCCGCTGCGGCTCCAGCCCGAGCAGTTGACGGTGCAGGACGTTGCGCGGGGAGTCGGTGTCGAGCAGCACAGGCTTGCCGTTGCGGGCGACGAGCCCGGTGACGCCGAACCCGACCGGCAGGCTCAGCGCGCCGGCCGCGGGATGCGCCGGCCAGATATCCGCGACGGTGAGGTCCTGCCCGTCGCTGGCGAACAGCAGCACCCCGTCGGCGTCGAGCAGCCGCGCGAGATCCTCCGCGCCCGGAACCGACCCCGCGTCAGCATTCACCGGAACAACCCCTCGCGCAATGCGACGGCGATCGCTCCGCTGCGGTCGGAGACTCCGAGCTTGCGGTAGAGACCCCGGATGTGCGTCTTCACGGTGTCCTCGCTGACGACCAGCTTGCTCGCGACCCCCTTGTTCGAGTGGCCGGAGACCAGCAACTCCAGCACCTCCGACTCGCGCTGGGTGAGCCCGAGGTGCGCGCCCGGCCAGAACTCCCCGGCGCTGAGTCGCGCGGCCGACAGAGCCACCCGCCCCGCCAGCGCATGGTCGATGACGGTCTCGCCCTCGCGGACCCTGCGCAGATGGCCGACCAGCTCCTGCCCGTCGATCCGCTTGAGGATGTAGCCGGAGGCACCGACCCGGAGCGCCTGGTAGAGGTAGTGCTCGTCGTCGTAGACGGTCAGCAGGACTACCTTGGTTCCGGGGTACTGCGTGGTGATCTGGCGGCAGAGGTCGAGGCCGCTCTCCTTCCCGATCCGCACGTCGCACAGCACCACTTCGGGTCGCTCCTCGGCCACGATCGTGAGTGCCGCCGACGCGGTGGTCGCCTGGCCCACGATCGCGACCTGCTCGGGGAAGTGACCGAGCATCGCGACGAGTCCGTGCAGCACCATCTCGTGGTCGTCGACCAGGACAAGGCGCAGAGGCGTCGCTGAGGGTTCCGGCATACAGGCAAGGGTAGGGCCATCCACCCCTGTGCGCCCCTTGTCCACAGGGGATCTCACCCACTGCTCCACCCACTCGGGTGAGTGCGCGATCGGCGCGGCGAGGTGTGCTGGAGGACCCGACAGGAAGGCCTCTGCCCATGACCAGGTCCCCCCGTCCCCGGCGGCCCCTCATCGTGCCCTCGGTGTTGCCCGCGGACTTCGCCCGCCTCGGCGAGGAGGTTCGCGAGCTCTGCGACGCCGGCGTGGATCGGATCCAGTGGGACGTGATGGACGGCGCCTTCGTGCCCAACCTCACCTTCGGGCCGGACGTGATCGCGGCGGCCCGCCCGCACAGCGAAGTCCCGTTCGAGGCACATCTGATGGTGATCAACCCGGACGAGCTGCTGCCGCGGTACGTCGAGGCGGGCTGTGAGCTGATCATCGTGCACGCGGAGACGTGCACCCACCTCCATCGCACCCTCGGCCGGATCCGCGATCTCGGCGCGCGCAGCGGTGTCGCGCTGAATCCGCACACCCCTGCCGATGTGGTCGAGAACGTCCTGAGCGAGACCGATCTGGTACTCGCAATGACCGTCAACCCAGGGTTCGGCGGACAGGCCTACATCCCTGCTGTGGAACGCAAGGTCGCGCGGCTGCGCAGGCTGATCGACGACTCTGGCCTGCCGGTCGAGCTCGAGGTGGACGGTGGCATCACCACCGAGACCATCTCCGGCGCGGCAGCCTCGGGCGCGGACGTCTTCATCTCCGGCTCATGGCTTTACGCGCATCCGGACGGCAAACCGGCCGCTGTCAGGCAGCTCCGCGCCGCCGCGGCCGGCCGGTGCCAGGGAGAGGCAGCCTGATGACCGACGTTCTGCAGCGCGAGTCCACCTCATCCGTCGAGGTCGACCTGCTGGCCGTGAACACGTTGCGCTTCCTGGCCGCGGACATGGTGCAGGCGGCGAACTCGGGACACCCAGGCATGCCGATGGGTGCCGCACCGATGGCCTGGGCCCTGTGGAGCCGCCATCTGCGGCACGATCCCTCCGCCCCGGACTGGGCCGATCGCGACCGTTTCGTGCTCTCGGCCGGCCACGGCTCGGCCCTTCTGTACGGGCTGCTGCACATCTTCGGCTACGACCTCCCCGCGGAGGAGCTGCGCAGGTTCCGTCAGCTGGGCTCGTGCACCCCCGGCCACCCCGAGTTCGGGCACACTCCCGGCGTCGAGTGCACGACCGGACCGCTCGGTCAGGGCCTCGGCATGGCGGTGGGCATGGCTCTCGCCGAGCGCATGACCCACGCGCGCCATCCGGAGATCACCGACCACCACACGTACGCGATCGTCGGCGACGGCTGCCTGATGGAGGGCATCAGCCACGAGGCCGCGTCGTTCGCCGGGCATCTGGGGCTGGGCCGGCTGATCGTCTTGTGGGACGACAATTCGATCACCATCGACGGCGCGGTCGACCGGTCCTGCAGCGACGACCAGCCGGCCCGTTTCGCGGCGTACGGCTGGCACACGCAGACCATCGAGGACGGCACCGACGTCGAGGCGATCGACGCCGCCATCTCCCGGGCGAAAGCGGACCCGCGGCCCAGCTTCATCGCGGTGACGACCGTCATCGGCCACGGCGCCCCCGGCGTGGAAGGTACCCCGAAGGCCCACGGGTCGCCGCTCGGGGAAACCGTGCTGGCCCAGGCCATGCAGCAAGCGGGCTGGGAGTATCCCCCGTTCGCAGTACCGGAGGAGGTCCGCGCGACCTGTACTGCGCTGGCCGCGGCCAGCGCCCAGGAGCACGCCGACTGGCGGGCGGCGTACTTCGCGTTGGAGGCCGGTGCACCGGAGCGCGCGGCGGAGATCCGCCGTGCGGGTGACCGGACACTGCCGGACGGCCTGGGTGATGCGCTCGCACAGGTGGTCGGCGATGCGCCCCGCGCCACCCGTCAGTCGTCCCAGGCTTGCTTGACCGAGCTGACCCGCCTGATGCCAGAACTCGTAGGCGGGTCGGCGGATCTGTCCGGTTCGACAGGTACTGCGATCGGCGGCGCCATCGTCACCCGGGCCGACTACCAGGGCTCCAGCATTGCCTTTGGCATCAGGGAGTTCGCGATGGCGGCGATCATGAACGGGATCAGCCTGCACGGTGGGTTCCGCGTCTACGGCAGCACGTTCCTGGTGTTCGCCGACTACTTGCGCCCGGCTCTGCGGCTGGCGGCGCTGATGCGGCAACCCGTCGTCCACGTGCTCACCCACGACTCCATCGCGGTCGGCGAGGACGGACCGACCCACCAGCCGGTCGAGCACCTCGAGTCCCTGCGGCTGATTCCCGGACTTCAGGTGCTGCGGCCGGCCGACGACGCCCAGACCGCCGAGGCGTGGCGACTGGCGCTTGAGCGGACCGACGGGCCGACAGCCCTGATCCTGTCCCGCCAGGCGCTGCCTCAGCTCTCGGCCGGGTCGACCGGCAACCACCCTGCCAACATCGAGATCGTCGCAACAGGGTCGGAGGCGTCGCTTGCCGCGGCAGTCGGCGACCGGCTGACGGCGGAAGGCCACTTCGTCCGAACGGTGGCCGTCCTGGACAGGTCGCAGTACTCGCCCGACCCTCTGGCGACCACGATCAGCATCGAAGCCGGCAGTACGGCAGGCTGGCGCGGCCTCGTGGACCTCGCCATCGGTCTCGACGAGTTCGGCACCTGCGGCCCGGGGACCGAGGTCCTCGCTCACCACGGCTTCACGGTCGACTCCGTGCTGGCCAAGATCCACGAACACCTCGACCGGCCGTGACCCGACTAGCCGCGGTTGTCTTCGACGTCGACGGAACTCTGGTCGACAGCGAGCGCGACGGACACCGGGTCGCCTTCAACGCCGCGTTCGCGGAGGCGGGGCTGCCCGACCACTGGGACGTCACGACGTACGGCGGGCTGCTCCCGATCGCCGGGGGTGCGAGGCGCCTGGCGTCCTGGTTCGAGAGCACCGGCCGGACGCCCGCCGAAGCCCGGCGTCTCGCTGAGGGGCTGCACGCCCGTAAGACGGAGATCATGCGCGACCTCATCGCCGACGGACGGGTGCAAGCCCGGCCCGGGGTGTATCGCCTGCTCGACGAGCTCGATGCCGCCGGGATCCCTGTGCACGTGGCCACCACCGGCACGCGCGCGTGGGTCGAACCGTTGCTCGAGCGCGTCTTCGGGCCCCGGTTCCAGACCGTTGTCACAGGCACCGAAGTGCCCGAGCTGAAGCCCAGCCCCGAGGTCTACCTCGAGGTGCTCCGCCGGACCGGCTGCCCGGCTGACCGGACCGTCGCGGTGGAAGACTCCGCCAACGGCGTCCGGGCGGCCGTGGCCGCCGGCCTGCGCTGTGTCGCGGCGTACAACCCCTACACCCGCGACGACGACCTGTCCGGAGCGACGCTCGTCACCGGCGGACTCGACGATCCCGCGCTGGTGGCCTGGTTCCGCCGGCACAACGGAACCTGAGCGACAGGACCGGACACGAAGATGCCCCGCAGCGTCGCCTGCGGGGCATCAGTTCGTTGTGGCCGAGTCGTCGCGGCTAGACCGTCCAGGTCGCGAAGACGATGGCCCGCTCACGCCAGGCCTGGATGTTCGCGTCGAGCACGTCCAGGGGGTTGAACGGGATGACGCCCTTGATCAGGTCGTCCTCGCGCATGCCGTACAGCGCGCCCATCGCGAAGCGACAGGCGTAGACCTTGGCGCCCTCGTCGATGAGCGTCCTCAGCTGCTTGTTGTACCCGAGGTTGCCCGGGAAGCCCTCGTTCCCGACCGCCGGGTACCCCCGGGCTGCGGACGCCATCAGGACGCCCGGGCCGTAGAGGATGAAGGTGAGCTCGAAACCCTTGCGCTGCAGGCGGGTCGCGGTGAGCATGTTCACCAGGCCGACGGACCCCTCGAAGGGCACAGTGTGCATGAAGACGTACGCCTTGTCGCCTTCGTTTGCCTTGTAGTCGGGGAAGATCTTCTCTTCGACGTCGAAGAGGATGTCGCCTTCCTTGGGCGGCTCGATGGTGACCGTCTTCGGCATGTGCTGACTCCTTGGTGGTGTGGATGATGCGGCGGTGCTGTCCTGCCTCGCCCGGCCGGGCGAGGCAGGTGGTTCACTGGTCCTTCGGCGAGATGTACTCCGGCTTCGGCCACCCCTGGCGGTGGCTGCCCGGGATCCGTTGCATCAGCACCCGCCGCAGGCCCCAGGGGAGCAGCCGGTAGACCGGCGCGAAGACCTGGCGCCACCAGCGATCCTTGACGTCATGCGGACGGGCCGGCGGGTTCGCGTCGTACTTCGCGGCCATGCGGCGCTGCGCGTCCCGCAGCAACGCGTGCTCGGAGTTCGACCGCAGCCATCGGGAGAAGGTCACGGCAGCCACCTCAGAGCTTCGCCACGAGCGCTTGCGCCGCCATGGCGATGGGTTCGTTCAACGCCCCGATGGCCGGCGAGTAGACGTTCTCCATCGTGGCCAGCGTGTCGACGGTGATGCCCGTCCTGGCCACGATGCCGAGGAAGTCCGCCCGCTCCTTGATCCCTTCGCCACCGACCATCTGCGCCCCGATCAGGCGCCGGGTGGTGGGATCGGCGAGCAGCTTGACGGTGATCGGCTTCACGCCCGGGTAGTAGCGCGCCCGGGTGATGCCGTTGGCCACGCCGGTCACGAAGGGCAGCCCGAGAGCCGTCGCCAGGGTCTCGCCGAAGGAGACGCCACCGATCATCCAGGAGCCGGCCAGCATCCCCCACGGGACGTAGACGGGATTGTGCGTGCGCGACCCGCCGGCGGCGTTGATGCCCGCGGTCTTGCCCTGTGCGTAGGCGTGGCTGCCAGAGAGGCCCTGGAGGGGGACGTTCGACACGCCGTGCGGGATCTCGGCGCAGTCGCCCGCGGCGTAGACGTCCGGGTCGGAGCTGCGAAGGTCCGGGCCGACGACGACGCCACCCGTGCTGCCGAGCTTGATCCCCGCCGACTGCGCCAGCTCGCTGTTCGGCACCTTGTGGCTGCCGATCACGGCGATCTCCGCCGGCACGTCACCGAAGCTCGTGCTCACGTGCGTGAGAGTGTCCCTGCCGTGGAAGGCGGTGACACGTTCGCCGAACTTCAGGCTCACGCCGGCCTCCTCCCAGTCCTTCCGGACCGGCTCGACGATGTCGGGGTCGATCACATCGGCCATCGGCCACGGACCCGGGTCGACCAGGGTCACCTCGATGTCGCGGTGCCGCAGCGCGGAGACCATCTCCATCGCGATCGGACCGGACTCGACGACGACCGCCGAGCGAACGTCGTCGAGCCGGCGGTCCCACTCCATCGCCGCCCGGATGTTCTTGACGTGGTAGATGCCGCCGAGCTCGGTGCCCGGGATGTCGGGGGTGTCGTAGTTCCACCCGGTGGCGAGCACCAGCTTGTCGTAGCCGACCTCGCCCTCACCGCGGACCTTGATCGTCCTCGACCTGGTGTCGATGCTCTCGACGGTGGTCTCGTAGTGCACGTCGATGCCCTGGGCAACGTACTGCTCCTTGGTGGCGAGGAACAGCTTCTCGAAGGACTCGATCTCCCGGCCGTGGACGAACGGGATGCCGCACGGGCTGTAGGCGACGTCCTCGTACTCGGTGTACACCACCACCTGCGCCGACGGGTCCTGCCCCTTCGCGGCGCCCGCGGCGCCGAGTCCGGCGGCCCCGCCGCCAATCACAACAATCTTCACGAGAAGCGCCCACTCTCCGCAGTACGTCGTAAGTTCAATGATTATTTCCGATAGTAAACAGAGCCGGCGCGCCGGTCAATGCTCGACGGCGATCGCCTCGGTGGTCAGTTCGACGCCGCCGCGCAAGGTGTTGGTCACGTAGCAGACGCGCTCGGCGGCGCGGACCAGCTGGTCCAGCTCGGCCTCGGGCACACCGACGCGAGCCCGCACGTGGATCGCGCTGAACCGCTGACCGTCGTAGCCGCCGGTCACGTCGACCGACAGGTCGGACAGCTCGATCTCCCGCTTGCGAGCCGCATGGCTGAGTGCCATCAGGAAGCAGGAGGCGACCGACGCCAGGAACAGATCGGTCGGTTGCGGCCCCAGATCGGTCCCGCCGACCCCCACCGGCTCGTCGACCTCGATCGTGAACGACCCTGCTCGCACCGAGCAGTGGTACCCGGACCTCCACTTGCCCGTGACGGTCCGCCCGGCCGCGACGCGACCGTCAGTGGTCATGGACGCCATGCTCGTCATCACGGTGGTCATGGCCCGCCGGCCGATGGCAGAGGACGTCCGCACGGTCGTCGACGTCTTCCGGCGAGACGACACCCCGCTGGAAGAGCAGTGACTCGAGGGCGCCGACCCAGCGGTCGTAGTAGCGATACTCGCCGGGCCCGGACTCGTCAGCGGCAACCTCGGCGATCAACCCGGTCTGGAAGTCCCGCCACGAGAACAGCCCCTGGTCGGCGAGTGCGGCCGCCAGGCCGAACGCCCGGCTCTCCCAGGGTTCGTCGAAGACCAGTTCGCCGTTCGCGCGCGGCAGCGCCGTGGCGCCGACGGCGTCGAGAGCCTCGGCGCCTGTCATGAGGCGACCTTCACGTCGGCTACGCCGACCATGGCGTCCCGGCTGACCAGGGCGGTCAGCTCCTCTTCGGACAGGTTCTCGGTGCCGGCCGGTCGACGGGGCAGCACGAAGTACCGGTTCTCCGCACTCGAGTCCCACACCTTGATCTCGACGTCGTCTTCGACGACCAGGCCCATCTCCGCGAGCAGCGCCCTCGGCTCCCGAACGACCCTGGCTCGGTAGGCCGGATCCTTGTACCAGTTCGGAGGCAGTCCGAGCACCGGCCACGGGTAGCAGGAACACAGCGTGCAGACCACCACGTTGTGAACCTCGTCGGTGTTCTCGACCACGACGATGTGCTCACCCTGCGGTCCGCCGAAACCGAGTTCCTTGATGGCGCCGGTGCCGTCGGCGAGCAGGCGGGCGCGGTAGTCCGGGTCCACCCAGGCCTTGGCGACGACCTTGGCTCCGTTGAGCGGGCCGACATCGTTCACGTAACGGTTGATGAACCCGTCCAGGACATCGGTCTTGACCAGGCCTCGCTCGGTCAGCAGCGCCTCGAGTGCCTCGGCGCGCAGCGCGGCGGGAGGCCGGTCGGCAGTGCGGGAATCGGCGGTCACAGTGTCTTCTCCAGGTAGCTCTCGAACAGGTCGATGTAGACGGTCGAGACCTCGGCGTCGGAGCCCCAGAGGTCGGTCGACTCGAAGCGGACGGTGTAGACGTGCTGCGCGTCCTCCCCGGTGAAGTGAGCCGTGCTGTCAGGCAGGACGGCCGCCGGCCGCCGGGCGTCGACCACACCGATCCGTCCGCGGACGTAGGCCGGCATCCTCGTGTGGCCGGACTTTCGGAGATCGCGGGCACGCACTTGCTGCCCCACCTCGAAGCCGGGCTCGTCGTCGATCTGGCGCAGCGAACCAGGCCCGCCCCGCTCGTACGACGGCTTGCGCACCTCGACATCGACGGGCTCGACGACATCCTCGCCACCCAGGCGGCGGGCTCGGGCCTCGACGGCGCCGGGCGCAAGCACACCGCTGTCGACCAGCAACAGCTCAGCAGCCGCGAGCCACCTTCCGTAGTAGCCGTCGGCGAGGTACTCCACCGGATGGAGCCGCTCGAGCGCGTGCCGGAACGCGTCGAGGTTGGTCCCCGAGGCTCCCATCGATGCCAGCCCGAGGGCGAAGGTCCGGGCGTGCCACTGCTCCTCGAACACCGGCTCGTCCGGCTGGATGGCGACCGTGCCCCAGCCGTGGGTGCCACCCATGTCGTGGATCCCGTCCATCCGCCGCCTCCTCCGGTTGCGCTGCGCAACATCTCCTATCCGATACGACAAAACACTATGTGAGACAGAGCGGGGCGTCAACTATCAGAGAGATAGGCTGTCGGCTACTCAACGGCGCGTTCCCGACGAAGGAGAGAGCATGTCCCCCTCAGCCACCAGCTCCGGTGGCGTCCGCGACGACGCGGCGGCCGACCGGCTCGCCACGGCGCCGCTGCCGGAGACCGAGGTCTCAGCGGTGGTGTCCGGCATCGGCCCACGGCTGCGATCGCTGCGCACGCGACACGGCCTGTCGCTGCAGCAGCTCTCGGACCGCTCGGACGTCTCGCCGGCCGCGATCCACAAGGTGGAGCAGGGCACGATGGTGCCCACCATCACCACGCTGCTGAAACTCGCGGCCACCTTCCAGGTCCCGGTGGCCCACTTCATCGGCGAGGTCGAGGCGCCCGACTCGCCGGTCGTCTACACCCCGGCCAAGCAACGCCGAACCCGCACGGAGGGCGACGGCGACGTCGTCGTGGGATCCATCTCCGCGGAGTCAGGCCCCTTCGACCTCGCGGCGAGCGTCACCGAGATCGGTGCCGGCGCCCGGTCCGCCGAGGACAACCGGCACCCGGCCGGCGAATCCCTGGTGCACGTCCAGTCGGGGACGTTGGAGCTCACCGTCGGCCGCCAGGTCTTCCGGCTGACCGCCGGTGACTCGCTCCACTTCCGCTCGGAGGAGAGCCACTCGTGGCGCAACCCGTCCGGCCGCACCGCCAAGGTGGTCTGGGTGTCACTTCCCGAACGCCGCGCCTGAGCCGATCAAAGCCGGCTGCGGAACCAACTCGCTCGCCGGTGGCCTGACGTTGCTGCGGGCGGACACCATCTCGACCAGGTCGAGGAGCCGGTTCGCGTAACCCCACTCGTTGTCGTACCAGCCGAACAGGCGCACGGCGGTACCGTGCGATTCGATGTCCTGAAGTGAGATCACGCAGGAACGCGGGTCGCCGAGGATGTCCGACGACACCAGCGGTACGTCGGTGACGCCGACGATGCCGGACCAGCGATCCGAGCGGGCGGCCTCGATGAAGGCCTCGCGCACCTGCTCGGCGGTGGCGTGCTCACGGAGCATGGCCACCACGTTGCTCAGGGACCCGTCGGGAACCGGAACGCGCACGGCGACGCTGTGAACCCGGTCCTTCAGCTGCGGGAGCACCAGCGCCAGAGCGCGGTCCGCGCCGGTGCCCGTCGGCACGATGTTCTGGCCCGCGGCCCGCGAGCGCCGGAGGTCGTGGTGCGGCAAGTCGAGGAGCTGCTGGTCGTTGGTGAACGCGTGCACGGTGTCGACCCAGCCACCGTCGACCCCGAAGGCCTCGTCGAGGATGGCGAACATCGGCGCCACGCAGTTGGTCGTGCAGGAGGCGTTGGAGATGATCCGGTGGACGGCCGGGTCGAGATCCGCCTCGTTGACCCCGACGCAGATCGTGACCTCGGCCGAGTCGGTCGGCGTCGAGATGATCACCCGCTTGGCGCCGGCCAGCAGATGACCCGCGGCGCGTTCCCGGGTGGTGTACTGGCCGCTGCACTCGGCGACGACGTCGACTTCGAGGGCGGACCACGGCAGGTTCGCCGGATGGTTCGACCGCAGTACCTTGATCCGCCGCTCCCCCACCCGCAGCTCGTCGCCGGCCACCTCGATGGGCACGCCCAGCCTGCCGTGCACCGAGTCGTACTCCAGCAGGTAGGCCAGCGTCGAAGCGGGCGTCAGGTCGTGGACCGCGACGACGTCGACCGCCGAATCGCGGGCGAGGATGGCGCGGAGGAAGGCTCGTCCGATCCGGCCGAGGCCGTTGATCGCGATGCGGGGCGCGTCGGTCATCGGGTCACCCGCCCGTCAGACCGTCGCCAGGGCACGCGGTGCGGCCTCCGCTGCGGTCTTCTGCAGCGGAGTCACCGCCGCCAGCCGCCGGGAACGCGCAGGGAACGCCACGGATGCCAACGCCACCAGGGCGTCGAAGACACGATCGCCGTCCATCCAAGCGTGGTCCTCGGCGAAGGCGATCCACTCGTTGGGAGGGATCACCGGCTCAGTCTCGCCGTACTCGATCTCGTCCCAGGTCGCGGCCATCTCGATCAGCTCGACCAGGGCGGTCATCGGCTCTCGCTCGAGCGAGACCAGGCGGCGGTGGTGGGCGGGCGCGTGCTGCTCGAAGCGGCAGCCGCAACGGTCGGATTCAACGCTGAACGTCTCCATGAACGGATGGTGGCCGCCGCCGTTGCACAGCCGTTGCACGGCCGTTTGCCGGCCGCACAACAGCCGTCCGGCACCTGTCAGCGATGCTGGTCCCCCGCGACCTGCTCGGCCTCGGCGATCAGCCGCGCCTCCGCCGCCGCGTACTTCTCGAGCTCGCGCTTCGCCCGGTAGCCCAGGTCTACGGCCTTCGCGAGGTACTCCTCGGTCATGGCATCGACCGCCTCGGGTGCGGCCCCACCGAGGGCGCTCCGCGTCGCGACGATGGCGCGGGGGTCGAGGACGGCCTTGACCTCCTCGGCTTCCAGTTCCAGCGATCGCCCGATCACGCGCTGGGCTGCGACGTCGAGATCCTCCGGGCTGATGTCCACGCCCCGGATCCCCCGCCTGCTCGCGGCGCCCACCACCTCCCCGACGATCAGGTACGCCGCCCGGTAGTCGACCCCGCAGCGGAGCATGACGAACTCCGCCAGGTCCGTGGCCTGCGTGTAGCCCTCTTCCAGCCGTTCCCACATGCGAGTCTCGTTGACCGTCAGCGTGTCGACCACCCCCTCCATCAGGGCGGTGATCCGGGTGGCGAACTCGACCGCCCGGGGAATCTCGCCGTACGCGAAGATCAGGTTGTCGCTGCGGGCGGAGGGGCTCTTCACCACGGCCAGGAAGCCGGTGAGCCGTCCGATCAGAACTCCTCCGGCGCCGCGGACGATCGACAGCGCGTAGGGGTTGCGCTTCTGCGGCATCAGGACCGAGGCGCGCGTGTACGGTCCGGCCAGGTCGACGTAGTCGAACTCCTGGCTGGACCAGATCTCGAGATCCTCCGCGAGCTTCGACTGGTTGGACAGCAGACTGACACCGGTGGCCAGCACATCGATGAAGGTGTCGGTCTGCCACATCGCGTCGCGGGTGTGGGTGATGACATCGTCGAAGCCCAGCAGGTCCGCGATCACCCGGCGGTCGTCGAGCAACCGGCTGCCGTTGACGCATCCCGCGCCGCCGGGGCTGCTGTTCAGCTGTGCGAGTGCTGACACCAACCGCTCACAGTCCCGGATCGCCGGGGGCACGAAACCGAGCAGGTAGTGGCCGAACGTCGACGGCTGCGCCTGCTGGAGATAGGTCTGGTCCGGCATGAAGACCTCGCGGTACCGCGCTGCCGTCCGAGAAGAGGTGGCCGCGAACTCGGCGGCGCCCGCGGCGAGCTCGGCGGTTAGCCCGCGGAGCAGGATGCGCAGCGCGACCCGCGCCGCCTCGCGCCGCGGCCGGCCGGCGTGCAACCAGCCGGCGTCGTCACCGATCGTGGCGACGAAGTGCCGCTCGCGCGAGTTGTAGGGCTCGCCGTGCGCCGCGTCGTACGGGAAGTCCTCGGGCCTGGTCCGATACGCCTCCAGGAGTACGCCGAGCAAAGCGGCAGCCGCACGCTCCGGGATGATCCGGCGGTGGCGCAGATCGAGCACGTGAGCGATGTCGGCGAGGTTGAGGCCGTGGTGGAGCAGCGGGGCGTCCGCGATCTCCCAGGCGAATCCAGCGTCGATGAGCTGCTGGGCCGGGCGATCCTTGGACGGGCCCTCGACCCGGCGCCCGGTGTTGACCGCTGTCATGTGTTTGCCTCCGCGCCGACGGCCCCGGATCCAATCCCAGCCTCGGCGAACGTCGTGATGAGTGTGTCGGCGGCTGCGAGTGCGCCACCGGTGCTCCAGTAGACGGTCGGCTCGCGCAACTCGGCGCGATGGTCGGCCAGCCACACGAGTGCCTTCGCGTTGTAGACCGGGTCTGCGACGAGGCCGCTGTGCCGGAGTGCCTCCCGGACGAGCCGATCGGCCACCGGGCCGGTACCGCCGGCCCTGCCGTCGACCAGCCGCCAGCGGGTCGACGGTCCGCTGCCGCCGAGCAGCCGTGCGGTCTCGACGGCGCAGGCGGCGATGCAGGGCTCGACCTCACTCGGCGAACGGGAGACCGAGACTCCGACGATGTCGACCTGGTCGGCGTGACCGTTGACGCCGAGGCCCGCGAGCAGCCCGGCGATGCTGCCGCCTGACCCGACGGGGAGGACGACCGTGGCCCGGGGGAGGTCGCGCTCGGCGAGTTGTGAGACCAGCTCGGCCGCCGCCGCGGCGAAGCCGCAGGCGCCTACCGGCGAGGCTCCGCCACGGGGTACGAAGTACGGGCGAGCTCCCTCGGCGCCCAGACGTTCGGCGACCTCGCGGGCGCCGACCTCCATGCTCTGGCGGTCGTCGGAGCCGGTGAAGAACACCTCCGCGCCGGCCCTTCTCGACACCGCGAGTGCCGCGGCGCCACGCGGTGAGCCGTACGAGACCTGCCTGACCGCCAGTCCCGTTGCCGCGGCAGCAACGGCCAGCAGGGCGGCGAAGTTGGAGCCCGGTCCACCGGCGACTACGAGCGTGTCCGCTCCGCGCTCCAGGGCGTCCGCGAGCACGAACTCAACGGTCCGGACCTTGTTACCGCCCCACGCGAAACCGGTGAGGTCGTCTCGTTTGAGGAGCAGGTGGTGCAGGCCTGGAGCGAGGTCGGCGACGTGCTGCATCGGAGTGGGGAACAGCCCGAGCTGTACCCGTGGGAGGTGGTCTAGCGCCATGATGGGCCTTCTTTCTCGCGCCGACGGCGGGCACGGGCGATCACTTCGTCAGCCATCGCGGCGGCCGCCCCGGTGTGCACACGGTCCAGCTCAGCGAGCTCGTCGGCCTCGACCTGGCCCTCGAGCACCGCCTTCAGGGTTCGGCCGGACTCGCTTGCCTCGCGGTAGGCCTGGTGCAGGGTCGCCTGCGCATGGTGCTTGCCGAGCCGTTCGGACATCGCGCTCAACAGGCGCTCCGACGTGGCCGATCCGGTCGCCTCGAGGTTGGCGCGCATCCTCGTCGGGTCGACCTCGAGAGAACTGATCAGCGAACGCGTCATCCCGGTCGCGGCCAGGGCGTAATGGCACAGCTCCGGCAGCACGGCCCATTCCGTCTTCCACGATCGGCCGTCGCGCTCATGCTCGCCGAGCATGGTGTCGTTGAGGACGCCGGACAGGGACCGGACCAGCCGCGCCAGGGTGACGACCTGCTCACTCACCTCGGGATTGCGCTTGTGGGGCATGGAGATGCTGCCGACCGTGGCCGCCGAAGTTGGCTCGCGGAGCTCGCCGAGCTCTGCCCGCGCCAGCACGTAGACCTCGTTCGCGATGCGCGCCGCCGACGTCGTCAGGCTCGCCATCACCTGCGCGAACTCGGCCAGCCGGTCCCGCGTGGTCAACCAGGAGATGGCCGGTTCGGCGAGCCCCAGCCGCCGGCAGTACGCCGTACGCAGGGGCACGGCGCTCGAGCCGAAGAAACCCAGTACGCCGACGGCGCCGCCGAGCTGCCCGACCAGCCAGCGGTCGCGGCCCGCGCGGAGGCGTTCGAGGTTGCGTCCGGTCTCGTCCGCCCAGGTCGCCGCCTTGAATCCGAAGGTGATCGGCGCGCCCGGCTGACCGTGCGTACGCCCCACCATCGCCGTCTCGCGATGCGTCTTGGCCAGGACGAGCAGCTCCGCCTCGATCGCCCACAGGTCCCGCCAGAGCAGGTCCGCCACAGCGCCGACCTCCAGCACCTGAGCGGTGTCGGAGATGTCCTGGACGGTCGTGCCGTAGTAGACGTGTTCGGCGGCGTCAGCCGGCAGCATGGCGCGCAGTACCTGGATCATCCCCAGGGTCGAGTGCGACGTGGCGCGCGTGCTCTCGCCGATCGCGGCGACGTCCAGCTCACGGTCGCGCAGTCCCGCGATGGCGGCGGCGGAGCCGGCCGGAATGATCCCGACCTCGGCCTGGGCCTCCGCCAGCGCGATGACCACCTCGAGCCAGCGCCTGACCCGGGACGGCTCGGCGAAGATCGCGTGGCTCTCCGGCGTGCTCCATTGGTGGCCGAAGATCTCGGAGTCGATCAGATGTGCGTCCACGTCACCTCCGACGTTTCGACCAGGAGCTCGATCGCGGCCCGTACCTCGGCCAGGGAGGCGCCCCACGGCACCAACCGGGCCGGCCCGTCGGCCTCGATGCCCTCCTGGATCAGGCAGCAGCGGGTGAGCGTGGGATTGCCTTCCGCGGCCAGCCACTGCCGGGGGCAGATGTCGACCCGGTCGGGCGTGCTGCCGTAGAACCAGCGATGGATCTGGTTGGACCGTTCGCACCCGAGCAGCGTCCACTCGCGCTCGGGCGGGCGTTCGTCCAGAAAGGAGACCTTGCTGCCGGGGAAGTCCATCCCGGAGCCCCGACACGGGATCAGCAGTTCGGCCGGCTGTTCGTCGTACCGGTCGGCGAGCAGGTCACGGCTGTCGACGATGTCGGGGACGACGACCACAGGCGGCAGGTCCTCCGCCGCGCTCAGCACCCGCTGGACCTGGTCGAGCAGTTTGGGTGGGCCGGGTGGATAGACGTCGACCAGCCGGATCCGCAGCGGGGCGGGGTTGAGGATGAAGCTCACGTGGGAGTACAGGCCTTCGACGATGACGCACCGGGCGCCGGTGCGCTCGGCCGCGGCGGCGAGCTGCGATGGCACCGCGGTATCGAGGGACTCGTCCACGACGAGGGCACAGTCCTCCGGCCCGGCGAGCACTCGCGCGGACCGAGTTTTGGTGAACAGGTCGGACGTCGGCAGCCGGTCCACCTCGACCAGCGCCGCCCTGCCCCCCTGACGAGCGACGACGAACCGGGTCCGGAAGTACACCTCGCGGCCGGTGAAGTGCTCGGTCAGCCAGTCCGGGTCGAGGCTCGGGACCGAGGCCACGGCTACCTGGCGGTAGCGCGAGGGCACCACGTTCGGCGCCAGCGGATCCGTAGCCCGGTCGGCGGCACGTGCCGGCTCAGCGAGCACGGGCCGGCTCCCCGATCTCGATCCCCAGCCCGATGGTGTCGGAGCGCAGTCCGAGGCGGAGCGTCTCCAGCCCCATCACGTCCTCGAGAGCGACGTTCCCGAGGTTCACCCCGGGTCCGAGCCGGCGCAGGAGGTGCGCCTGCTGCGACCGCTGCGGAGCCTCGTAGATGATCCGACCGGCCGCGGCCGAAGACGCCAGGCCGGCGAGCAGGGACTCCCGGACCGAGCCGTCCGCGTCATACAGGCCGACGGTGCCGCTCTCTCGTCCCTCCGCCACGATCCAGGTCGCGCCGGCGTCCAGGTCGCCCTGCAGCTCGGCGATCCAGTCCACCGCCGAGACGAGCTCGTGGGGATCCTTGCTGCCGACCTCCGCGAAGACCTCGAACCCGAGCGACCTCGCCAGCTGGATGAGCTCGCGCTTGTCGGTCAGCGGCAGCTCCGTGGCGCCGTTGGACACTTCGACGCACTCGAAGCCGGCCCAGGTCGCGAAGTCGAAGAACTCCGCCACCCGATCCTGGAGCCAGGCGATCTCGAGCAGCGTACCGCCGGTGCACGGCTTGACCTGATGGTCCCGGAGCAGGCGGATCTTCTGCGCGAGCGCGGGCTCGATGTACGCCGTACCCCAGCCCAGCTTCCAGACGTCGATCCAGCCGGAATAGGCCTTCAGCACCGACCGCACCGGGTCGAGGGAATACCCTTTGTCCAACACGTGGGTGATGCCGGCGGATCGTGGCTTGGCGGGCCGTTCCGGCACCGTGAGGAAGCTGGGAGGTGCCGCGTCCATCGCACCCGTTCCTTTCCGCTCGGCTCGACTGCGGGACCGAAGTCCCTCTACGATAGGTGACGATTCTACACTATAGGAGATGGCCGAAGTACTTCCCGGAGAGGAGCGGTATCTCACGATGTCCACCAGTCCTCCGCCCTCGACGGTGTTCGTCCTCGGCGGTCTGCGCGTCACCGACCCGGAGGGTCATCCGCTCGGCCCGGTTCCCGCGGGCAGGGCGGGCATCCTGCTGCGCAGGCTCGTCGCCGGCGGCGGCGCCCTCGTGGAGACGGACGCCTTGATGGATGCGTTGTGGGACGACGACGCCCCGGCGACGGCGGATCGCGTGATCGCCTCGCTGGTCAGCCGGGTGAGACGAGCCATCGGATCCGACGTCATCGCCGGTTCGGTGTCCACCGGCTACCGCTTCAACGCGGGCCGGGCCTGGACGAGCGACCTCGCCCAGCTGGAGGAACTCACCAAGTCGGCGCAGGCGCGAGCCGCGCTGAGCCCGGCCGTGACGGTGACCGCGGCGCGGCGCGCCTTCGCGCTGCTGGCCGGCGGCAACCCGCAACTGCCGCCCGCGTTCGCCCAGCACAGCTGGGCCGAGGAACAGCAACGTCATGTCGACGCACTCACCCGTCGCCTGAACCGCGCGCGGTGGGATGCCGAGGCGCGCCTCGGGATGTGGAGCGACATCGCGAGCCAGGCCGAGGCGGTTCTCCGGCACATCCCGCACGACGAGCTGGCGGGCTGCGCGCTGATGGACGCGTACTGGCATCTCGGCGACCGGGTGGCCGCCCTGCGCGTTTACGAAGAGCTCCGGCTGCAGCTCGGCAACGAGCTCGACGTCGAGCCGAGCCCGCAGAGCGACGCGCTGTTCAGCGCGATCGTGAGCGGGGCCGAACCAGGACCGGTGTCAGTTCTCGGTCCGGCGGCGACCGGGACCTCCGAGCTGATCGGCCGGGCCGAGGAGTTCACCTCGATCGTCGGCCGCTGGCACGACGCCGCCGCTGGTCACGCGGGCTCGGTGGTGATCACCGGAACGCCCGGCTCCGGGCGCTCGTCGCTCGCCCAGGCCCTTGCCGACAACGCCGATGGCAGTGGCGCCCGGGCGATCCGGGTCGACTGCTTCGAGGGCGAGCGCTCCTCCCCGCTCCAGCCCCTCGTCACTGCGTTGAGCCGGATCCTGCTGTCGACCGCGCCGGAGGACCTGACGGCTCTGCTCGGGTCCTGGACGGACACCGCGGTCGAGCTGGTGCCCGACCTGCGTGATGTCGTCGGTGCGCCCGACTACCAGCGGGCTAGCCCGGAGATCGAGCACCGCCGCGTGCTCAACACCATGCGCCACGTCTTCGCAACAGCAGCGGAGGAGCAGCCGCTACTGCTCTTCTTCGACGACCTGCATCTGGCCGGCACCGCCACCGTCGAGGCGCTCCAGTGGCTCCTCCACTCCTTCGGCGAGGTGCCACTCCTGGTGGTCGCCACGGTGCCGTCCGACCGCCTGGACGCGGAACTGGGCTCCCTGGCCGACAGCAGCCTGCTGGTCGAGCTCGGTCCGCTGACGGAGTCGGAGGTCGCCCAACTGGCGGCTCAGGCCCGGGTCCCCGACGAGGCGGCCTTCGTCTGGGAGCTGACCCAGGGCCGGCTCATGTTCGTGGTCGAGGTGCTCGCGGCGCTGTGCCGGGGGGAGGACCGCTCGGACATTCCCGGGACGCTGAGATCGATGGTCCTCAACCGGGTACGCCGCAGCGGCCGCGAGGTCGAGGACCTGCTCCAGTCCGCCTCGGTCATCGGCACCGCCTTCGAGCTCGAGACGCTGGAGCGCCTGGTCGGACGTCCGGCGGTCGACTTCATGCCGGCCGTGCAGCAGGCGATGGCGGCCGGCTTGCTGGCGTCCCGCAACGACCTGTTCGTCTTTTCGCCGCCGATCCTGGGTCGGACCCTCTATGACAACCTGCCCGGACCGATCCGGGTACTGCGCCACCGGCAGCTGGCGGAGATCTTCTCGGCGAGGCCGGAGCTGCGGGCACTCCACCAGGAACGCTCCGGGCTGACGCCGGCCGCGGCCAGGTCGTGGTACGAGGCGGCTGTGCTGGCCCGCCGCTCGTTCGCGAACGCCGACGCCGTTCGGCTGTTCTCCTCCGCTCTCGACTGCGCCCGGAAGGCGGCCGACCAAGAGCTGGAAGGCCTGGCCCTGATCGGCCGGGGTGCGGCTCACGAGGAGCTCGGCCAGTTCGACCTGGCCACCGACGACCATCAGGAGGCGGAGTCCCTGGCCGTCGCGACGGGGCAGCATTCGCTCCGGGCGACCGCGGTCGAGCGCCTCGGCTGGACGGCGTACTACCGCCGGGACGTCGAGGAGGCCGTCGCCCGCGCCGAGGAGGCATCGCGGATGCCCGGCGCGGGGCCGAGCGCCTGGAACCTGCTCGGCCGGACCAAGCACTGGGCCGGCGACTTCGACGCGGCGTACCGGGCCTACGAACGAGCCCTCGACGGGCTCGGCGACGAGGAGGAAGCGGTACGGGTCTCGGTACTCAGCTGCCTCGGCGCCTTGCTCGCCCACGCCGACCGCTACGGCGAGGCGATCGACGTCCTGGACGAGGCGGTCGGGGCGGCGCACCGGATCGGCGCGTTCCACCCGCTGCTGCGTGGTCTGTTCTTCGCCGGCCTGGCGCGCGCCAACGCCGGAGACCTCTCCGGAGCGTTGACGGCACTCCAGACGAAGGCCGCGATCCTCGAGCGCTACGACGTCTCGTTCTACCGAGCGCGGACGAACACCTCGCTCGCGTGGGTCTGGCGCGAGCTCGGCGAGCCGACCCGGGCCCACGACCTGTCCGAACTGGCGCTCGAGCAGTCGCGCGAGGTGGACGCGGGCAGTCTGCAGATCGAGCAGGAGCTCCACGCACTCTGCTCATTGGCCGACTCCGAGCGTCTCGACGGCCAGCTCGATCGGGCGGCGGAGCGGCTCGAGGTTGCGTCCGAGCTGATCGAGCACTGGCTGCCGTTCAAGTGGCGCGCCGACCTGCGGATCCGCGAGGTGCGCGCAAGGTTGCGGCTCGAGGATCCCGAGGCGCTACTCGAGGCTGCGCGGGCGGCCGGCTCGGTCAAGTACCAGGCTCTGGCTCTCCACCTGCAGGGCCGCGGCGAGGACGCCGCCGTCCTGGCCCGGCAGACCGGCTCACTGCTGCTCCTGGGCGAGGTGGGCGCACCTGACGAGGCGCGAGATGCCCTCCGCCGCCTCGAGGCGAGGTTGCCTCGCCAGCTCAGGCCGAACTTCTCGCAGGCGGGACGCCTTCCGGCCGGACGGGGTTGACGCTCGCGGCGGTTGCGAGGCCGATCCCCCACAGGAGCGCGGTGCCCGACGAGCCGCCGATGGCCGAGACCGTCGCGACCGCGTGGTCGAACGCCGGGCGGTCGTGACGGGCCGCACAGGCGACCAGGTCGTGCACCGGCGCCACGCTCTGACCTCGGGCAGCCCAGGCCAGGAAGGATCGGCTGAGGGTCGTGGTGGCGGCATCCCGTGCGACGCGCAGCAGAGTGTCCTCGTCTTCGCCGCGCCACGCGTGCACGAGCAGGAGGCCGGCGAGTACGTCGTCGCCGGTGGGCGTCAGACCTCCCCCGCGGCCTTGGAGCAGCTCGCGCGACGCAACGAGATCGCCGGCGGCCACGGCGCTTCGTACCGAGTGCCATCGTGGCTCCAGGTCGGCGGGGACAGCCAGCGACTCCAGCATCGATCCGAGCGCCGACGCCGCGTCGTGCAGGTCCCCGCGACCCGGCCGCCACGGCGCGAAGAACGTTGCTCCGCCGAGCTCGACCTGCCATTGCGACGAGCGCAGCCGGGCGCCGTCGCGCCATACGGCCAACCCCTCGGTGACGCGAGCTGGCGGCTCGGCCACGATCAGATGGATCGGCCCGGGCGCGACGGCTGGTCCCGCGATGGCGTAGACCTCGCCGCCGACCTGGACGTAGCAACCGTGCCGGAAGGTACCGACCACCGTTCCGCGGGCACCGTCGATGTGGGCGGCATCGACCCCCGAGCCCACGACGAGAGGCCGCAGGTGCGCGGGCATCGTGTCAGGCGAGGCGACGGTCGAGGTCGAGCAGGGCGTCGATGAAGCACGCGATGGGAGCCCAGGCCACCCCGGCACCCACCTGGCCGCTGCCGTCCGACGCATGGATGACACCGGTGTTGACCGCAGGGGTGATGCCCAGCTCGACCACCTTGCGCACGTCCACGCCGACGGGCGTGCCGATGTTGTCCAGGATGGGCAGCCGGAAGCGAGGACTCTCACCCGCGCAGATCCGCTGCATGCTTCGCGTCGCGGCGATCGCGTCGGACATCCGGCCACCGAGGAAGCCCGCGACAGCAGGCGAGTTGGCCGCGGCGGGACCACCGAGTCCCACCAGCTCGAGCACAGCGCTGTCACCGATGTCCGGCGCGCTCGTGTCCGGCCCGTATCCCGGGTAGTACAGCGCATCCTGGATCGGCGGTGACGGCGCGAGGAACCAGTCGCCGCCGCCGGCGAGGCGGACGCCGTACGTCGAACCGTTGCGCGACATCGTGGTGACGATGCTGGACTCCGGCACATCCTTGGCCCACTCCACCAGGGACTTGGCAGCCGCCATGGCCACGTTGAGGAACATCAGGTGGTTGCCGCTGAGGAAGGTCGCCACCTCCGGCGCCGCCAGGTGGGTACTGCGGACCAGGTACGGAAGCAGGTCACGCAGGAAGAGGTTGGTGGTCGCCTGGACCCGCATGTGGACGTCGTCGCCCATCGGGACACCCTGCGCTGCAAGGGCGAACACGTCGACCGGACCGCGCGACGCCAGCGCCTCGGCCAGCACCGGTCCGACCGCGTCCCGGACGAACCGCAGCCGCTCGATGGCCTGATCGTTGTCGACGCCGAACCACTGCACGGCACCTGAACCCTGGTTGATGCTCGAGTACGCCGTGGTGCCCCCGGCCTCGTTCTGCACGACGTACACCGGTGCGGACGGGCCAATCGAGGTGGCCATCGGCACGACGGTGCTGTGCTCGTTGGCCGGCTGCAGCCGTACCTTGCCGGACTCGACGAGAGCCCCGGCGGCGACGACGTCCTCGGCCCAGCCCTCCGCGACCACGGCGGCACGCACCGAACGCTGCAGCGGGTCGGGCATGTCCTGCCAGGCGATGGCCGGACCGCAGTGCAGGATGTCACGCGCGCCGAAGCCCGGGATGACGTCGCCGGCGCGATCGACGCCGACCAGCATCGGCACGCCTTCGTTGAGCCGGCGGATCACCTCCGCGTTCGCGCGCTCGATCCGGTCGGCGCGGGGGCCGAGGAGCCGGGCCAGCGCGGCCACAGCCTCGGAGTCGCCACCGGCCGGGATCCGCCAGTCCACCCCGATGACCGCTTGTTCCTGGGCGCGCAGCGCTGTCTCGAACAACGGCAGCCCGATGTTGACCACGTCCACGACGTTCGGCAGTTCGACGACAGGGGGCACACTCATCAGGAAGCCTTTCGACGGTTGGTCCGGCCGGGCTGACATCTCTCGACCGATATGGGCATTTACTATAAGATACGCGACATGACCAGTCCACCCCTGCTTCGCACCGAACCTCCGCTGGCCGACCTGGTGGCGGCGGTGCGTTCGCACGCCGGCGTCTCGGGCAAGTCCGCGATCGCCCGAGTCCGGACCTTCGTCGACACCAGCGACCCTGTACACGGTCCGGGCGACGACGGCGCGGTGGTGGAGCTCGACGGAGCCAGCGCGGTCGTCTGCGGCGAAGCGATCGCCCCCGCGTTCGTACGCAAGGACCCGTACGGCGCGGGCATCGCCGCAGTACTGGCGAACGTCAACGACGTGGCCGCGATGGGTGGCATCCCGAAGGCCATCGTCAACACCGTCGTCGGTCGCGATGCGGACGTGTCGGAGGTACTGCGCGGCATGCGCGACGCGGCCTCGATGTATGACGTGCCCATCGTCGGGGGGCACCTGACCCAGGCAGACTCCGACGCGTCGCTGTCCGCCTTCGCGCTCGGTCAGGTACGGCGCCCGTTGTCGATGGCAAATGTCCGACCGGGTCAGACCGTACTGTTCGCCGCCTGCCTGGACGGCACCATGCGCGCGGACTTCCCGTTCTTCACCTCGATCGACCAGCAGTCCGCGACCCTCGCCCGTGACGTACGCCTGCTCGCCGAGGTCGCCGAGACCGGGGCCGCGGTGGCCGCCAAGGACGTCTCCATGGCCGGGGCTCTCGGCTCGCTGGCCATGCTGCTCGAGTTCACCCGGCATGGCGCGCGGGTAGACCTCGACCTGATGCCGTATCCCGCCGAGACGGATCCGCTCCGGTGGCTGCTCGCCTTTCCTACCTACGGATTCTGGCTCACCACGACGGCGGACCGGGTCGCTGATTGCCAGGGGGTATTCCATCGGCACGGCCTGACCTGCGAGCCGGTGGGTCAGGTGACCGAGACCGGCCAACTGACCTTGGCGCGCGGCGGAAGCGAGGCGATCATGATGGACCTCGCCACCGAGGCCGTGACCGGCCTGTGGATCTAGCTGTTGGGATCTAGCCCGCTCGCAAGCCCGGCATCTCCAGCGGCGCCTCGAGCAGCACCTGGTGCGGCCTGCCCAGGTGCTGCGGCGCGAGCGCCTGAGCCAGGTCGAACAGCATCGGCTGGTGGTCGAACCCGCAGTACGGCTCGGGATCGCCGGAGCGAACCCAGCCGAGCCGCTCGAAGAACCGCACGTTAGGCAGCTGGATCTGCGCCCTCATCCAGCCACCACCGTTGGCGGCGGCGGTCGCGACCGCGAAGCGGACGAGCTCGGCGCCGATCAGGGACGAGCGGTGCGAGGGGAGCACGGCGAGCCGGTCCCCCTGCCATAGACCGTTCTCCAATGGATAGACGCGCACCGTGCCGGCGGCCTGTGCTCCCCGCGCGGCCAGCACGTGGATCGTGCTCGGCTCGATGTCCCGCAGGTCGATGTCGGTCAGCCTCATGACGCGCTGTTCGAGCACGAAGACCTGGTGACGGATCGAGTAGTGCACCGTCAGATCCGGTCCGGCCGCGCGCCAGATACCGATGTCCGCCGACGGGTTCACGACGCACGCCCCGGCATCAAGCCCCCAAGCTTGGGCATCCCCAGCTGGATGGTCCGCTCCAATGAGCCGAGCGCGGAGCACGCCTGGCACCGCGCGCAGCCGGCCGAGACCTTGTCTGCCGTCAGCCCGCGCTTGACGAGCTCCGGCGCCACCGCCCGGGCGATGCTCTCGGTGTAGGCCCGGCTCGGCGGGGTCGCGTCGGCCATCAGGCTGCCCGGGACCGGCCGGAGCGGAACGATGAACGGGTAGACCCCGATGTCGATGGCCCGCTTGCACCCAGCCAGCGTCACCTCGGGATCCTCGCCCATCCCGAGGATGACGTAGGTCGAGACCTGCCCCTCGCCGAACCGCTCGACGGCGTACTCCCACGTCTCGAAGTACCGCTCGATCCCGGTCCTCGCCTTGGGCGGAGCGACCCTCGCCAGCACGTCGGGGTCGAACGACTCGACGTGGATGCCGAGCGAGTCGATGCCGAGGCTGTGCACCTTGTCGATGACGGCGAGATCCGTCGGCGGCTCGAACTGCACCTCGACCGGCAGCCCCGAGGCCTCCTTCATGGCATGACCACACTTGCTGACGTAGTAGGCGCCGCGGTCCCTGCCCAAGGTCGAGCCGGTCGTCAGCGTGATGTCGACTGCGCCGTCGAGGTCGCGAGCCGCGACAGCGACCTCCGCGAGCTGCTCGGGCCGCTTCACCTTGACCGTGTTGCCCGACGAGAGCGAGACACCGATCCCGCAGAAGGTGCACTGGTCGCTGTTACCCCAGTAGGCACAGGTCTGCAGGACGGTGCTCGCGAGCGAATCGAGGTGCATCAGGGCGAGCTTCCAGTACGGCGTCCCGTCGGCGGTGGACAGGTCGTAGAAGCGCGGCCGCCCCGCCGGTGTGGCAGAAGCGAGCCTGACCCCGTCGCGGTAGATCCCGTGGCCGGAGTCCTCGGCCACCAGGGACAACGGCGTACTCGCGACGTACTCGGCGTCGACCGGAACGGTGACCGGCGTGCCCTCCACCCAGATCATGCCGGCGTCCGACGGTCCGGCACCGCCGGGCCTCCGCTCCAGCGGACCGGAGACCTTGAGCCCCTTCTCCTGGAGCTCGAGGATCAGATCGCTCAGTCGACTACCGTCATCGATGGTGGCAATGGCTGTCCGGTTCACGAGGGCTCCTTCCGAGCGCGCCACGCCGTCCGCGAGGCGGGCAGGTCAATGACTCACCATACTTCATATACGACACAATCGTCCATTATCCGACACGATCCTTGGGCGGCGACCTCTTCGACGAGTCCGCGCAGCGCGACCTCGCCGCTGCGGAACGAGGTGCAGTCGGAGTACGTCAGGTCCGCGATCCCCGGATCGTCGTCGACCAGGTCGCCGTTGAGCGGATCCAGGCCGACCACGGTGAGGGTGTGGGCGACGGCGCCCGTGGCCGGGTCCGGTTGCACGCCGGCCACGATCGCCAACCCGGAGGGGAGGTGCACCCGGATCGAGCCGTAAGGGTCTGCGAACCCGGCGAGCGGATCGCCTGTCTCGTGCAGGGCAACCCACTCCGCACCCTCGGCCCGCGCGGCGGCGATGAGGTCGGCCCGGGCTCGCCGCGTCTCCGCCTCGCGCAACGCGGCGTGACGCAGCGCGAAGCCGGCGCCGGCGACCTGGTCGACGGGCAGCGACCCCAGCCCCAGCCCGGCGCGCTCCGCGGCAGCCGCCACGATCGCCCCGGCCTCCGGCCACCTGTCGACCAGAGTGGCCGTCGACTCTGTCTCGCGCAGCTCGTCGAAGACCGCGCGCACCAGCGTGACAGCGCGCTCGTACCGCCCGACGTCGCCTCCACCCATCGAGTAGAGGGTTTGTTCCGCGGCTTGCCAGGAGGAGCGAAGCGCACGTGCGGTCATCTCGTCGGTCATGGCACATCTCCGTCGGTCAGGCGGCTCTTTCATCTACTATACGACACGTCCGTCTGCTATGTTCTAGTCGCTGGCGCAGATTCGTCCCCGACAGTGGAGCTGTACATGAGTGATATCGCGGTCATCGCCCTCGGCGGCAACGCCCTCACCCGCGAGGATCAGCGGGGAACCCTCGACGAGCAGTACCGCAACGCTCTGGCGATGGCCAGATCGGTGCGGTCCCTGCTGCGCAAGGGCTGGCAGGTCATCATCGTCCACGGCAACGGGCCGCAGGTCGGGAACCTCGCCATCCAGCACGAGGAGGGCGCCCGGCTGGTCCCGGCGCTTCCGCTCTTCTCCCTCGGCGCGATGACGCAGGGCGCCCTCGGCAGCCTCATCTGCCTTGCCCTGCACGAGGTTTGCGGCACCGAGGTCACCGGTGCGGTCTCCGTGGTGACCCACATCGTGGTCGACAAGGACGACCCGGCCTTCGTGAACCCGAGCAAGCCCATCGGGCCGTTCTTCCCCGAGGCCGAGGCAGCCCAGCTTGCCGAGAGCCGCGGCTGGAAGATGGTCCCGGACGCCGGCCGGGGGTACCGACGGGTGGTCCCCTCCCCCACGCCCCGGGCGATCCTCGAGGCCGATGCCATCGCGGCGCTGACCCGGTCGGGTCACATCGTGGTCGCGGCCGGCGGCGGCGGTATCCCCGTGGTCGACGACCACGGCGTCCTGCGGGGCATCGACGCCGTCATCGACAAGGACTTCGCGGCCGAACGCATCGCCGTGGCAGCGGGTGCCAACGCACTCGTCATGGTCACCGGTGTCCCGTCGGTCAAGCTCGACTTCGGGACGCCTCAGGAACGGTCGGTCGCGGACCTCACCTTGAGCGAGGCCCGGCAGCACCTCGCGGACGGCCAGTTCCCCGCCGGGAGCATGGGTCCCAAGATGAGCGCGGCGATCAAGTTCGTGGAGGGTTCGACCTCGGCGGAGCGGCCGCGCTTCGCGGCCATCACCACCCCTGAACTCGTCTACGCCACCCTCGACGAACCGCATGGCGTCGTGGAGGGAAACCGTGGCACCCGAATCCTGGCTGCTGATGTTCCCACCTCTGTCGACACCAAGGAGCTTGTCGGATGAGCACCCGCGTCACCGTACGCAAGAACTCGTACAAGGACAGCGTTCGTCTTCTCGAGGCGACCCGCGCCATCCTCGGATCGCCCGGCGTCTCGTGGGGCTGGGCCCTGATGGCCACGCCGGCGAACCTCGCGACCCTCGAGGAGCAGGGCATCGCGGGAGAGGCGGGTGAGGCCGCGGCGAACGATCTGGTGCTCGCCGTCCGGGCCGAAGATGACGCGGCGGCCACCGCCGCCCTCGAGAGCGCCGAGGCCACCCTGTTCGCCGCGAACGCCGGCGAGGACGAGGCCGTCGCGCAGAGCACCACTGATCTGGCAGGAGCAGTCGCCGAGCACCCCGACGCCAACGTGGCCATCGTTTCGGTACCGGGCGCCTACGCGGCGCTGGAGACCCACAAGGCGCTCAGCGCGGGTCTCGACGTCCTGCTTTTCAGCGACAACGTGCCGCTCGCCGACGAGATCGAACTCAAAGAGCGGGCCCGCGACCTCGGCCGGCTGGTGATGGGTCCCGGAGCAGGTACCGCGATGATCGCCGGCGCCGGGCTCGGGTTCGCGAACAGAGTGGCGGCCGGACCGGTCGGCATCGTCGCCGCGGCCGGGACCGGCGCCCAGGAGGTGATGAGCCTGCTGGACCGCTGGGGAGTCGGAGTCTCCCACGTCATCGGTGTCGGGGGCCGCGACCTCTCACCCGAGGTCGGCGGGCTGATGGCCGAGTCCGCGATCCGCGCCCTCGACGCCGACGACCGGACCCAGGCGATCCTGCTGGTCTCGAAGCCACCGGCCCGCGACGTCGCCGAGCGGCTGCTCAAGGTGCCGTCCAAGCCGACGGTCGCCGCGCTGATGGGTCTGCGCGACGAACTCTCGACCGCGGACAACGTCACCGTGGTGAACACGCTCGAGCAGGGCGCGATCCGGACCCTCGGCCTGATCGGCGGCTCCGCCCCCGACCTGGTGCAGGACCTGGCCGAGCAGGTGGCAAGCCTGATCACCGGTCTGGATCCCAACCGCAGCAAGGTCGTCGGTCTCTACAGCGGAGGAACGCTCTGCTACGAGGCTCTGACGATCTCGACCGACCACCTCGGCCCGATCCACTCCAACGTGCCGCTGGACAAGTCGTTGACCGTCGGCACCGCGGCGCCGGACGCACACCTGTTCCTCGACCTCGGCGAGGAGGAGTACACCAAGGGCCGTCCGCACCCGATGATCGATCCGCAGGCCCGGATCGAGTTCCTCGAGCGCCAGGTCGACGACGACCGCGTCGCGGCTGTCCTGCTCGACGTCGTCATCGGCGACGGCGCACACGAGGACCCGGCCGGCACGCTCGCCCCCGCGATCGAGAAGGTGACCGCCTCCGGCGCGGCGGTCGTCGCCTACGTGCTCGGCACCGAGCGCGACCCGCAGGGCTTCGAAGCCCAGCAGGAGACGCTGCGACGGGCCGGCGCCATCGTGACAGAGACCGCCGCGCGGGCCGCCCTGGCCGCATCGGCGATCGCCCTGCGCGACCCTGCCCTCGTCGCCACCGAGCTGTAGGGGCGCCCGATGGGATCCCCCCTGCGCCTCGCGCTCACGACGTACTCCGTCAAGCCACGCGGTGGCGTCGTCCATACCCTCGAACTGGCGGAGGCGTTGCAGGCCGAGGGAGTCGACGTCACCGTGGTGGCGCTGTCCGAGAACGGGCGCGGGTTCTTCCGCGAGGTGGACGTGCCGGTGCACCTGGTCGACGCGCCGGAGCCGGCGCCCACACTCGAGGAGCGCGTCTTCGACTCGATCGCGGCGCTCACCACCGCGCTCGGCGAGATCGGCGACCGGTTCGACATCGTGCACAGCCAGGACTGCATCTCGGCCCGGGCCGCGGCCAGAGTGCGGGACGCCGGTACGCCGTACCGGGTGATCCGCACGGTGCACCACGTCGACGACTTCACCACCCGGGCCCTGATCGACTGTCAGCGCAACGCGATCCTCGAGCCTGACGACGTCCTCGTCGTGAGCAGGGGCTGGCAGCAACAACTGCTGGACGACTACGGAGTCAAGGCCGACATCGTCACCAACGGAGTACGCACCGACCGGTTCGGCGCCGGCATCACCGCGCAACGCCGGCAGGAACTCCGCGACCGTATCGGTGCCGGTGACCGGTTCCTCTACCTCACCGTGGGCGGCATCGAGCCCCGCAAGGGCACCGCCCATCTGATCGACGCGATGGCGCAGTTGAAGGCGACGCACCCGCACCCACCCATGCTGGCGATCGTCGGCGGCCACTCGTTCCAGGATTACCGGGCGTACCGCCAAGGCGTGCTCGACTCGCTGGAATCGAACGGCCTGCGGCTCGACGAGGACGTAGTACTGCTCGGCACCGTCTCCCACGACGAACTGCCGGAGTGGTTCGCCGCCGCGGACGGCTTCGCCTTCCCGTCGATCAAGGAGGGCTGGGGCCTGGTCGTCCTCGAAGCCATGGCTGCCGGTCTCCCGGTCGTCACGTCCGACATCGACGTCTTCCACGAGTTCCTCACGCACGAACGCGACGCACTCATGACCAGGGCGGGCGATTCCGACTCACTGTCCCGAGGCCTGGCTCGGCTGGTCGACGATGCGGCCACACGGCAGCGGCTCGCCGAGCGCGGGCCGGAGCTCGCCGGCTCGTACTCGTGGGCCGGCACGGCCGCGCAACACCTCGACGTCTACCGGCGCGCGCTCGACAGCGCATCGCCGGATCCCATCCGTCCGTAGTCGACCTAAGGAGACACGACCATGTCGAGCACCGTCACCGCAGCAGCAGCTCAGCGGGTCCCTGCCTGGGCCTATCTCACCGCCCTGCTGGCCATGCTGCTGCTGTACCTGATGCTCCAGGACAACGGCGCCCTGCTGTCCGGCATCGCGCCGTACGTCCACGAGTTCACCCACGACGGCCGTCACGCGCTCGGCGTGCCGTGCCACTAGGCAGTGACCTGATGAGCCTGTGGCCAAGCACGCTTCGAGCCTCACTCATTGGCGGAGCCGCGGCGGGTAGCGCCGCCGCGGCCTTCTCCCTGCTCGTCGTCGAGCCGACGATCCGGATCGCACTGGCGGTGGAGGATAGCCGTGCCACGGCCGAGCACTCGCACGGCGGCTCCACCCCCGAGCACACTCACGACGCCGAACTCGTCGGCCGTGGCCTGCAGCAGGTGGGAGGCGCGCTCGCGGTGATCGCCGCGGCGCTGCTGCTCTCGCTCGTGTACGCCGTCTTCCTGGCCCGCGTCCGCCGTACCTGGGACCTGGGCGAACTGCGCAGCGCCATGCTGGTCGCAGTGGCCGGCTTCGCCGTCCTGGCCCTCGGGCCCGGTCTCAAGTACCCGGCCAACCCGCCGGCCGTGGGTGACCCCGATACGGTCACCCAGCGCACGACTCTCTACGTCGCCTCGATCGTGGTTTCGGCACTGATCGCCGCGGCGGTCGTCACTGTGGTCCGCACCGGCCACCGGCGGAACTGGTCGTCCACGCGCATCTCCTGGGCCGCGGCAGGGATTCTGGCCGTCGGCTGCGTACTGCTGTTCGCCGGTCTGCCACCTGCTCCCGACGCGGTCCCCTCCGACGTCGGCGCAGCGCTCGTCTGGCGATTCCGGGTCCAGTCGCTGGGCCTGCTCGCCCTGCTGTGGGCAACGCTGGGGCTGGTGGCCGGCTCGGTGTTGTCACGAGCCGGCCGACGCCCTCCGGTCACCACCACCGTCGCTTGAACGGTCGGTAACCCTCCTGCCCGGCATCGAGTACGTCGATGCCGGGCAGGGTTTTGCCCTCCAGGTACTCCAGCGACGCACCACCGCCGGTGGAGAGGTGGCCGAAAGCTCTCTCGTCGAAACCGAGCCGGCGTACTGCGGCCGCGGAGTCCCCGCCACCGACGACCGACAGACCGTCGATCCGGGTCAACGCCTGGGCGACCGCACGAGTCCCGGCGGCGAACGCGTCGAACTCGAAGACGCCCATCGGGCCGTTCCAGAACACAGTCCTGGCGTCGGCGACCGCCGCCGCGAAAGCCTTCTGGGACTCGGGCCCGATGTCCAGCCCCATCCGATCCGGAGCGATCGCGTGCACCGGAACGATCTCCGGCCTCGCGTCGGCCGCAAAGCGGTCTGCGACGACGACATCTGCCGGCAGCAACAGCTCGACGCCCTGGTCCTCGGCCCGCTCGAGGTAGCTGCGACACCTCGCAACCTGGTCCTCCTCGAGCAGGCTGGTACCGACCTCGTGACCCTGCGCCTTGAGGAAGGTGTAGGCCATCCCGCCGCCGATGAGGAGCTTGTCTGCCTTGCCCAGCAGGTTGTCGATGACTCCCAGCTTGTCCGAAACCTTCGAACCGCCCAGCACGACGACGTACGGCCGCCGAGGTGTCCCGGTGAGCTGCTCCAGGACACCGATCTCGGTGGCGACGAGCCCTCCCATCGCGGCGGGTAGCCGCAGCGCCACGTCGTACACTGAGGCCTGCTTGCGATGGACAACGCCGAAGCCGTCGCTCACGAACGCGTCGGCGAGCGCGGCCAACCGGTCGGCGAAAGCACCGCGGACGTGGTCGTCCTTGCTGGTCTCGGCCCGGTCGAACCGGACGTTCTCCAGCAGTGCCACGCCGCCGTCGGCCAGGCTGTTCACGACAGCGTGGGCGCTGCTGCCCACGGTGTCGGTGGCGAACGCGATGTCGCCGCCGAGCAACTCGCCGAGCCGCCTGGCCACCGGCACCAGCGAGTAGCGCGGATCCGGCCACCCGTCGGGACGACCCAGGTGCGCGGCCACTACGACGCGGGCGCCCCGGGCCGCCAGCTCCGCGATCGTCGGGAGGGCCGCCCGGATCCGGCCGTCGTCAGTGATCGTGTCGCCGTCCAGCGGCACGTTGAGGTCGGACCTGACCAGCACTCGCCGGCCACGGAGTCCGCCCAGCTCGGTACTGAGCTCGTCGATCGTGGTCACCGGCTCACGCGCTCCGTCCGACCAGGGCGACGAGATCGGCCAGCCGGTTGGAGTAGCCCCACTCGTTGTCGTACCAGCCCACGACCTTGACCTGGTTGCCGATCACCTTGGTCAGCGGCGCGTCGAAGATGCACGACGCCGGGTCGGTCACGATGTCGGAGGACACGATCGGGGCCTCGCTGTACCGGAGGTAGCCCTTCAACACCCCCTCGGCGGCGACCCTGACGATCTCGTTGACCTCGGCAACGGTCGTGTCCCGCGCTGCCTCGAAGGTGAGGTCGGTCGCCGAGCCGGTGGGAACGGGGACCCGGAGGGCATAGCCGTCGAGCCGGCCCGCGAGCTCGGGAAGCACCAGACCGACGGCCTTCGCCGCTCCGGTCGAGGTCGGTACGATGTTGATCGCGGCCGCGCGGGCGCGGCGCAGATCCTTGTGGATGTTGTCCTGGAGGTTCTGATCGGCGGTGTAGCCGTGGATCGTGGTCATCAGGCCCTTGACGATGCCGAGACCGTCGTTCAGCGCCTTGGCCATCGGGGCAAGGCAGTTGGTCGTGCAGGACGCGTTGGAGATCACGGTGTGCGCGTCCGCGTCGTACTGGTCGTGGTTGACGCCCATCACGAAGGTGGCGTCGGCGTTGGTCGCCGGCGCGGAGATGATCACCTTCTTCGCGCCGCCGGCGTCGACATGGGCCCGGGCCTTGGTGGCATCGGTGAAGAAGCCCGTGGACTCGACCACGACGTCGACGCCGAGGTCCTTCCACGGCAGGTCGGCCGGATCACGCTCGGCCAGCGCCGCGACGGATGCGCCGCCGACGACGATCGAGTCGGCCGTCACGGTGACGTCGGCGTCGAGAGGACCGAGGATCGAGTCGTACTTGAGCAGGTGCGCCAGCACGGTGTTGTCGGCGAGGTCGTTGACCCCTACGATCTCGATGTCGGCCCCCGACGCGCGGACGGCGCGGAAGAAGTTGCGGCCGATGCGGCCGAAGCCGTTGATTCCAACACGAACAGTCACAGGCGATGGCCTTCCTGGGTGGGGGAACTCCGTATGTCAGCGCGTCTTCGGACGGCGCTCGAGCAGCCGCCACAGCATCGGCGTGAAGATCAGCTGCATGGCCAGATCCATCTTTCCGCCGGGGCAGACGATGGTGTTCGGCCTCGACATGAACGAGTCGTGCAGCATCGACAGCAGGTAGGGGAAGTCGATCCCCTGCGGATCCTTGAAGCGGATCACGAGCATCGACTCGTCCGGCGCCGGGATCGTCCTGGCGATGAAGGGATTGGACGTGTCCACCACCGGGACGCGCTGGAAGTTGACGTGAGTACGGGAGAACTGTGGGCACATGTAGGTCACGTAGTCGTGCATCCGCCGCAGGATCGTCTCCGTGACGGCTTCGGTGGAGTAGCCGCGCTTGGCCTTGTCCCGGTGCAGCTTCTGCGTCCACTCGAGGTTGATCACGGGGACGACGCCGATCAGCAGGTCGGCGTGCCGGGCGACATCGACCCCGTCGGTGACGACGGCGCCGTGCAGCCCTTCGTAGAACAGCAGGTCCGTACCCGTCGCGAGGTCCTCCCAGGGCGTGAACGTCCCGGGCTCCTGCCGGTACGGCGCTGCTTCCCCCTCGTCGTGCAGGTACCTGCGGACCCGCCCGCCGCCCGTCTCGCCGTACTCGCGGAACAGCGACTCCAGTTCCTCGAACAGGTTGGCCTCGGGGCCGAAGTGGCTGAAGGTGTGGTCACCACAGGCCAGGGCCTTCTCCATCTGCTCCTTCATGCCCATCCGGTCGTAGCGGTGGAAGCTGTCGCCCTCCACGAAGGCGGCGTTCACCTTCTCCCGCCGGAAGATCTGCTCGAAGGTGCGCATCACCGAGGTGGTGCCGGCGCCGGACGACCCGGTGATCGCGACGACAGGGTGCTGTGTGGTCATGGGCGCTCCTCAGCTGGCGGACCGGTAGAGGCCGCGGAAGCCGTACAGGGGGTGGTTCTGCTCCTCGGCGGCACCGCCTGTGTGCTCGGCGTGGTAGCGCTCGATGCGCTCGACTTCCTCCCGCGCACCGAAGATGAATCCGATCCGCTGGTGCAACTGCGCCGGCCTGACGTCGAGCACGCGCCCGTGTCCGGTCGACGCCAGGCCGCCCGCCTGCTCGATCAGGAACGCGATCGGGTTCGCCTCGTAGAGCAGGCGCAACCTGCCTTCCTTCGCCGGGTCCTTCGAGTCGCGCGGATACAGGAACACGCCACCACGGGTCAGGATCCGGTGGGTCTCGGCCACCAGCGAGGCGACCCAACGCATGTTGAAGTCCTTCTGCCGCGGACCCGAGGTCCCGGCCAGACACTCGTCGACGTACTGCGACACGGCCGGCCGCCAGAACCGCCGGTTCGAGGTGTTGATCGCGAACTCCGCCGTCGAGGCCGGCAGCTTGATGTCCTGCCGGGTCAGGAGGAACTCGCCGACGCCCAGGTCGAGCGTGAAGGCATGGACGCCGGTGCCCACGGTGAGGACGAGGACGGTCGAAGGACCGTAGATCGCATAGCCGCCGGCAACCTGCTCGGTTCCCGGTTGCAGGAAGTCGTCGGGCTGGGCGTGGGCGCCGGGCACCGGTGCGCGCAGGATCGAGAAGATGCTGCCGACGGACACGTTGACGTCGATGTTCGACGACCCGTCGAGCGGATCGAACGTCAGCAGGTACTGGCCCCTCGGATGGCGCGACGGGATGGCGTAGGGCAGGTCGAGCTCTTCGGACGCCATGCCGGCGAGCTTCCCGCCGCCCTCGGTCGTCCGCAGGAAGATGTCGTTGGCCAGCACGTCGAGCTTCTGCTGCTGCTCACCCTGGACGTTGACGACGTCGTTGCCTCCGAGCACACCGGTCAGCGCGCCGGTGGTGATCCGGTGCGAGATCTCCTGGCAGGCAAGGGCGACGTCGGCGATCAGCGAGGTGAGGTCCGCGCACAGGCCGGGATGACGTCGCCGTTCCTCGGCCAGGAACTCGGTCAACGTCGAGCGTTCGGTCGGCATCGGCACTCCTCACGTGGATCAGCGGACTGGCACGACCAGCACACCTCGCGCCCGAGCTGCGGGCATCCACCCCAGGGGTGACCGCGGGGGTGGTCACCCGAGGTGGCCGCAGGGGGATGGCCCGCTGGGGACAGGTGGCCAACCCGCGAAGGTCACCCGCGATCTCAGCCGCAGGGGTGAGGGGCTCCGAGGCGTTGACTCGTAGCGTCGAACGGGACACCGCCACCCTTCGTTGCAAGGAGTCCTGATGCGCACGATCGAGGAGACCGCGGCGGCGATCCTGGCACCGCCCAAGGGGATGCTGGTCGCCGACGAGTACGCCGAGGCGCTCGTCCCGAGCGCGGCAGAGCTGGTACTGCGCGAACCAGCGCTGACACACCACCTCTCTGCCCTGCTCCTGACAGCGGACACGTTCGCGGCGACACTGCCGCTGCGCCGGCAGCTGTCCGAGTCGACGCTCGAGCTGCCGCTGGTCGGAGTACGGATGACTCCGTCCGGGACCGGCGTACGAGACCGGCTCGTCGAGGCGGCGCGGGACGGCGCATCGTTCGTGGAATGGCGCGCTCACCTGTCTCCCCTGGACGTGCCTCACGGCGCCACCCACATCGAGGCCGACAAGCTCGCTTCCGCGGCGGCAGCGACCCAGGCGGAGGGTCTCCTGCCGGTCCTGACGATCGCCATGCCGGACCTCGGCTCGTCCAGCATCACCGTGAACCAGGCCGCCACCACCAATGCCCTGCTGGCCCTGCGCGACCAACTCCAGCGGACCGGCGTCGATCCTCGACAGCTGATGATCCGGCTCAACATGGTTGTCGCCGGGCTGTCGCACCCGTCCCCCGCCGCACCGGACCAGGTGGCTCGGCAGACCGTACAACTGCTGGAGTGGACCCTGCCGAGCGGTACGCCCGGCGTCCTCCTGCTGTCCGGCGGGCAGTCGCTCGACCAGGCCTGCGCGAACCTCGGCGCGGTCAGCGCGCTCGCCACAAAGCGAGGCGTGCCGTGGCGGGTGACCTTCGGGTTCTCACGGGCTCTGGTGGCCGCAGCGAGCGGTGCTCCCGGCGATGACAACGCTGCCGCGCGGAAGCTGCTCGTGCAGAGCGCTCGACTGGCGAGCGAGTCGACGACGGCTGCCCGCGTCCCCGAGAAGGCGGGTTCGTGAGCGCAGGCCGTGCACCGCTGGTCGCGAACTACCGCGGAGTGATCTGCGACCTGGACGGTGTCGTCTACCGGGGATCGGAGGCGGTGCCCGGCGCGATCGCGGCCCTCAACACCGTGGTCGCCGGCGTGCCCGTGGCGTTCGCGACGAACAACGCGTCCAGGCCGCCGGCCGCGGTCGGCCGCCATCTCCGGCGGTTGGGACTGGAACCTGCCGCCTGGTCCGTCGTCACGAGCGCGCAGGCCGCTGCGGCGTACCTGGCAGGCCGGCTGTCGCCGGGTACGCCGGTGCTCGCGGTCGGTGGTCCGGGCGTCGCCGACGGGCTGACCGAGGTTGGCCTGACTCCGCTCGGCGTGACGGAGCTTCCCGGTACGACGGCTGTCGACGCCGTGGTCCAGGGGGCCGGCCAGGAAGTCAGCTGGCGCGAGCTCGCGGAAGTGGGCTATCTCGTTCAGGCAGGTGCGATCTGGGTTGCGACCAACCTGGACGCGACTATCCCGACCTCGCGGGGACATGCTCCCGGCAACGGAGCACTCGTCACGGCGGTGCGATCAACGACCGCGGTCGTCCCACACGTCACCGGCAAGCCGAATGCGGCGTTGTTCGACTTCGCGCGTTCCCGGCTCGGCACCGAGCGGGACGCGACCATCGTGGTGGGCGACCGGCTCGAGACCGACATCGCCGGTGCGCACTCGGCGGGACTCGACTCGATGTTCGTGCTGGGCGGGTCCAGCACTCTGCAAGACCTTGCCTTCGCCGAAAAGGACTCCCGGCCGACCTACTTCGCGTTCGGTCTCTCCGGTCTGCTCCAGCCGGCGCTGTGCAGGCTCGAGCAGACCAACGGGATCGTGGACCTCACGCCGGCGGGTGCGATCGCAGTACTCGCGGCAGTCGAACCACAACGACTCCTGCAAGCCGTGATCACGCTCGCTTGGGATGCCCTCGACCGCGGCCGGGTTCTGCTCGAGGACGAGGAGTGGTGGACGGTTCTCGAACGCCGGATGGGCGTCACCCGTCACTGAGGGCACCCTCGACGGCGCGACCCAGCCCGAGGAGCGGACCGTCGGTCCCTGGCCTGCCGAGCAGTTCCAGTCCGACCGGCAGCCCGGCGTCCGTCGTACCGGCGGGCAAGGTCAGCGCCGGCAGGTCGGCCTGCGACGCGATCAACGTGTTGACAGGAAGGAGCCGGCTCGGGAGCAACCGGCGGTCCCGGTCTCGAAGGGGCGCCGGCACACGCACAGTCGGGTAGACAAGGGCGTCCAGGCTGAGGTTGCTCATCGCGCGCACCACCGTGTCGCGCAGCCGGTACCGGTTCGCCAGTCGCTCGGCACGCAACTGGGCGTCGGACCGGCTGCGCGTCGCCAGCAGCTCGGCCAGGTCGAGCGATTCGGGGAACACGCCGGCGTAGTACAGGTCGAGGAAGGAGCTGCTGCCGAGCTCTGGGCGTGAGGCGAGGAACGCGTCGATGTCGTCTAGTGCGGTGATGAGATACAGGGAGCTGTCGCGCAGGAGCGCAGCTAGGTCAGGCAGCACCACGTCGTCGAGGATGCAGGCACCCTCATTCACCAGACGTGCGAGCGTCGCGTCGACCACGGCCGCGACCTCATCGGCGCCATCCCATGCCACCGGTTCGCTCGGCAGGGCGAGAGCACCGAGTCGGTAGCCGCCGAGCGGGCGGCGAACCTCACCTATCGGCCGTTGGTGACCAGCGAGGACCTGCAGCAGGAGAGCCGCGTCATCGACACAGCCGGCCAGCGGACCCGGGGTGTCCTGCGCCGTCACGAGCGACGACATGCCATCCGGGGACACCAACCCCGTGGTCGGACGTAGGCCGACGACCCCGTTGAAGGAGGCCGGCACCCGGACCGAGCCGCCGGTGTCGGACCCCAGGGCCGCGGGAACGAGCCCGGCCGCCACCGCCACTGCCGACCCCGCGCTGGAGCCACCGGGCTCGTGCGCGGCCGATCGGCTGTTGACCGTGATGCTTCCGTTCGACGAATCGGAAAGCCAGGACATCGCGAAATCCGGTGTACTCGTCTTGCCCAGCACGATCGCGCCGGCCGCTCGAAGCCGCCGTACGGCGACCGCGTCCTGGCCGGGCACATAGCCTTTGAAGGCCGCGCAACCGAAGGTCGTCGGGATGCCCTCGGTCTCGAAGACATCTTTGATCAGGATCGGGATCCCGTGCAGCGGGCCGCGCTGCCGCCCGGTGCGTTCAAGCTGCTCATCGGCTGCCTCCGCCTGCGACCTCGCCTGCGGGTTCAGCGCGAGGACGGCACCCAGGCCGTCGGATCCCGAGTCGAGCTCGGCGATCCGGCGAAGGCACTCCTCGACGAGGGAAAGCGAGGTCCGCTCGCGCGACACCAGAGTGGGTACCAGTGCTGCCAGGGTCGGCCTGGCACCGCTCGAGGCTGTCACGTCCGGATCCCACACCTTCCCGTACGAGCTCCCGCGCCGCCTGCTCAGTACGGCAGGGTCCGCCGGCCGGACGGGGTCCGGGTGTCCGGCAGGCGTGGTACCGAGGGCCGCTGGGGCTTCGGACGAACGATCCGGATCTGCTTCACGATCGCCACCCCCTCAGCACGCCTCGGCCAGCAAGCCGGCCTCGGACTCGAGTCGATTCGCATCGGCCCGCAGCAACTGAGCCGCGGTCCAGTGCACGTTCACCGAGGGTGGGCACGCCTGCCAGTACGGCACCCGGCACGCCTCGTCGGCCGCAGCCCGCTCCTCGCGACTGGCGAGAAGATAAAGCTCTCGACACACCGCCGCGACAAGTTCCTGGTTGCTGCGTTTTTCCGTCATGTTCTTCATCACGATCTCCCTGGGAATACGGTTCAGTCCCCGACCAGTCCATGAGCAGATCGTGCGCCGCCGTGTTGCACGGCCGTTGCAGCAGCTTGCAACCAGGCCCGCCTGGCTCGACCTCGGGCGCAGCGGGATGCGCGGCAGCGGCGTGAACGAGAAGCCGAGCCGCTCGTAGGGTCCGATCGCAGGGTCGAGATCGCGAGCGATGAGTCCGACGTGATGCGGGATATTGGCGTCGCCGGCCATCGTGGTGCCGCCTGACTGCGAGCTAATGTGACAGGTGAGCTCGCGCCGGCCGAGCACCTGCGCCTCGGTGACCTGCCGTCGCGCGTTCATCGACCGGTCCAAGAACGGCAGCAAGACCTATTGCAGCGATCCGTCCGCGCACCGCGAGAGCGTCGCCGCGTCCCGGACCCGGTAGCGAAGGAACAAGTCGTGAGCCGGTCGTGTCCCCCGCACCGCTTCTCGTTCGTCTTTCAGGTGAGAGCCCACTGCCCTGGAGGTTGTGATGCAGTACGCCCTGCTCATCTACGCCGAGCCCGGCTACCAGGAGGCGCTGCCCCAAGCCGAACGTGAGGCGGCGTACGCGGAGTACTTCGCGTTGGCCGATGACCCCCGCTGCGTCGAGAGCGCACGGCTACAGCCGGTCGAGACGGCCACCAACGTGCGCGTGGCCGGTGGCCGGACGCTGGTGACCGACGGCCCGTTCGCGGACACCAAGGAAGTGCTCGGCGGCTTCTGCCTGATCGAGGCGGCCGACCTGGACGAGGCGATCGAACTGGCCGCACGCATCCCGGCCACCCGGCTCGGCGGCGTTGTCGAGGTCAGGCCGGTACTGCGGCGAGACCGTGCTTGAGGAGGTCTTCCGGGACGAGTGGGGCCGGGTGCTGGCCTCGCTGATCGGGTTCCTCGGGGATTTCGACAAGGCCGAGGAAGCCGTGCAGGACGCGTTCGCGACCGCAGCGGAGCGCTGGCCTGTGGCGGGCGTGCCGGCCAACCCGGGTGCGTGGCTGGTGACGACGGCCCGCAACCGGGCGATCGACCGGATCCGGCGGGAGCGCACCCTGGCTGAGAAGATCCACCTGCTGCCGGTGCCGGAGAACGTCATGGACGAGTTGGACGACACGGTGATCAAGGATGAACGGCTCGAACTGATCTTCACCTGCTGCCACCCGGCGCTGCCGTTGGAAGGGCAGGTAGCGCTCACGCTGCGGGCGCTGGGCGGCCTGGAGACCGCCGATATCGCTCGGACGTTCCTGGTCTCCGAGGAGACGATGAAGCGCCGCCTGACCCGCGCCAAGACCAAGATCAAGGCGACCGGGATCCCGTTCGCGGTGCCCGGCGCGCACCTGCTTCCAGACCGCGTCGATGCGGTGCTGGCCGTCATCTACCTGATCTACAACGAGGGCTACAGCGGCCGGCTCGACCTCGGTGCCGAAGCCATCCGGCTGGGGCGACTGCTCGTCGCGCTGATGCCGGACGAGCCGGAGGCGCACGGGCTGCTCGCGCTGATGATGATCCACCACGCCCGGCGGCAGGCCCGGTTCTCCGGCGAGGACCTCGTCCTGCTCGACGAGCAGGACCGTTCGCTGTGGGACCTGCGCCAGATCGCGGCGGGACGGGCGGTGCTCGACCGGGCGATGGAGCTGGGCGGGCGTGGCGCCTACGTCGCCCAGGCCGCGATCGCGTCGCTGCAGGCCCGGGAGCGAATCGACTGGCCGCAGGTCGCCGAGCTGTACCGGCGGCTGGTCGAACTCACCGGCTCCCCGGTGATCGAACTCAACCGCGCCGTGGCGCTCGCCCAGGCCGGCGACCCCGCCGCGGCGCTGCGCACGGTCGATGGACTCGACCTGGACGGCTACCTCTATTTCCACTCGACCCGCGGCGAGCTGTTGCGGCGTCTCGGCCGTGACGAGGAGGCCCGGGCGGCGTACCGCCGGGCGCTCGATCTGGCCACCTCGGCCCCCGAGCGGCGGTTCCTGACCCGGCGGCTCGAACAGGTCTGAGGCGGGCTGTCCCCCGGGCGGGTGCTCGTTCGTCGCCTGGGTATGAACGACATCCTTTCGTCAACTGGCCAGGAAACAAGCAACAAAGCGGCGTTCAGGCGCGTCCTCGACGCCAGCAACACCCACGATGAGGAACTCATCTCGACGACTGTCGACGAGGTCTTCCAGCCCGATGTGCGGATGAGCACCCCCTTACCGATTCTGGAGACCGGGGCGCGAGCGATCAAGGAGGTGTACGCGAGGCTCCACCGAGCGTTCCCCGACCTCCACATCGCCGTCGAGGATCTGATCGAAGAGGGCGACAGGGTGGTCGCCCGGCACACGGTCACCGGGACCCACCAGGGTGAATACATGGGCTTACCACCCACCGGCAGATCCGTTACCTACAACGAGATCTTCATCCTCCGCTTCGCCGACGGCCGGATCGCCGAGACCTGGGGAGTCGTCGACGTCCTCTCACAGCTGAAACAGCTCGGCGTGATTCAGACCTAGTGGTGCTTGGCCGCTAGGAGTGTGGCGTTTGTCGTGAGTTTCAGGCGGCCTTTGCGAGGCGTTCGTGGTCGGTGCGGCTGCGGGCGTGGCGGTGGATGGTGGCCAGTGCTGGTCCTATCTCGGCGGGGGGGTGGTCGGCGGCGAGGAGGGGGCTGAGGAGGCGGTCGTGGACTTTGGTGTGGAAGATCGCCACTCGTTGGCCGATCGGGAAGAGCACCGTGCCGATCGGTCCGTCGGGTGTGAGGTCGTAGGTGTTGGTACCTTGCCGTCGCTGGACGAGCCGGTTGAGGCGGCGGCGGGCTCGTTGACCGTCACCGTCGCCATAACCCAGGCTGCCCCGCGCCATGACACCCACGCCAGCCCCACACTCGGCGGTCAGAGGCGAAGCCTCCCTGGTGCTCTGGGGGTTTCGCTGCCTCCTCGGGGGGTTACCCCATTGTTCTGACAGTGGGCGAACCCCCTCAGCACGGGCGGAGCACACTGTGCGGCTGCGCGGGCGAGGTTTCGCGCCCTCCGGGGGTTCGCTGCCTCCTCGGGGGGTTCGCTGCGTCCTCGGGGGGTTCGCTGCGTCCTCGGGGGGTTCGCTGCGTCCTCGGGGGGGTTCGCCCACTGTTCTGACAGTGGGCGAACCCCCACGGCACGGGCGGAGCACACTCTGCGGCTGCGCGGGCGAGGTTTCGCGCCCTCCGGGGGGTCCGCTGCCTCCTCGGGGGGTCCGCTGCCTCCTCGGGGGTTCGCTGCCTCCTCCGGGGGGTTCACTGCGTCCTCGAGGGGTTCGCCCACTGTTCTGACAGTGGGCGAACCCCCACAGCACGGGCGGAGCACACTCTGCGGCTGCGCAGGCGAGGTTTCGCGCCCTCCGGGGGTCCGCTAGCAAAGCCCCATCCGACAGCCCGGGTCACGCAGCTGACCTGGGCTGCCGGAGGTTCGGAACGCCGAGGGAGGTGGTGATTGCTGAGTAGAGGGTGGTCAGCGGATCTGTGGGGGCGGTTCGGGAGCGCCAGGCGACGTGGCCGTCGGGGCGAACCAGTACGGCGCCGTCGCGGCCGATGCCGTAGAGGTCGTGAAAGGTCCCGCCGGCGTCCTGGAAGTCGGTGCCACAGCGCAGCGACACCAGCGGGCAGTCGGCGATCGCACCTTCCCACGGGGCACCGGCAGCGCCGAGTAGCAAGGTCAGGTGTGGCCCGAACAGGTCCTGGGTCGACATCGCCCGTCCCTCTACGCAGACCTGCAGATGAGGCGCCCGATCGCCGGGACGAGCCGACTGACGGAACTCGCCGGAGTCCGTTCCACCACCGTCGGGGATGACCTCCGAGCAGTACCTGACGCCGAGGTCGTCGATGAGGCCGTCGGCGTTGGATCGGCTGGTATCCCCCATCGATCGCAGCGTGTTCCGTACGCCGACCGGCCGCCGCTCGGACTGGTAGCTCTCCAACAAAGCCTCGCCAGCCCAGCCTCGCAGTACCCAGGCCAGTTTCCAGCCGAGGTTGTGGCCGTCCAGGAACGCCGTGTTCATGCCCATCCCGCCGACCGGGGTCATCCGATGGGCGGCGTCCCCGACCAGGAAGACCCGGCCCTCGCGACTACGTTCGGCCACCTGCGCCGCGAACTCGAAGGCCTGCACAGCAACAACATCAAGTTCCAACTCCGGTAACCCAGTGGCCGCCCGGATCAGCTCGGTGCAGCGCTCGACCGTGAAGTCCGTCAACTGCTCGCCGAGCTCCGGATGCCACTCCCGCCCGTAGACCCAGCGATCACCAGAGCTAGTCGGCAGCAGGACACCCGCCGCCTGCGGCGTCTCGATCCGGTACAACCCACACGGCCGCTCCCCCACCGTGTCCCGAAGGTCGGCCCGAAACAGCGCACTGACGAGGTTGGCGAGATTGTCCGGCCCCTCCATCCGCACCCCGAGGCCCGCCCGGATCGTGCTGCGCGCGCCGTCGGCGGCGACGACGTACGCGGCTCGCACAACTCGAACAGCCCCGGTACGGCGGTCGCGCAGCGACACCGTCACCCCGGTGGAGTCCTGCTCGAACGAGATCACCTCGGTCTCGAAGACCAAGTCGCCGCCGAGAGCGAGGAGATGCTCCGCCAGGACGGGTTCGAGGTGGTCCTGAGGGCACAGACACGGAGTCGTGGGACTGATCGACCGCAGTTCGTCGGCCGACGGGACACCCATCGACACCAGCGTGTGACGGGGATCCGCCAACGTGGCCGACACCGACATCATCGGCTGGACGTCCATCCCGCCGGCCCGGACCTCCTCGTCCAGCCCCCAGGATCGAAGGCATTCCATCGTCCGGGTGCTGACGAACGTCGCCCGCGGGAAGATCGACGTACCCGGATGCCGTTCGACCACCAGCGGCGAGCTCCCATGGCGGGCCAGGCTGATCGCTGTGGCGAGACCCGCGGGCCCCGCGCCCACGACGAGCACGTCGATCTGCTCGACGCTACTCCACGTGGACTTCCCGTTCGCGCTCACGGCCGGCGTACCGGGTAGTCGCGGAGTTCGGGCACGAACGGCAGCGAGTACTGCGCTGCCGAGGCGAACGCGATCGCCCGCAGAGCCGCCATCAGCCGGGGGCGCCAGCGTGATTCCTTCCCTGCACTGAAGTGACACTGGTCCGCATGGCGACGGTGGTCGGTGATGCGGCCCTGGGCGATCGCACCCACATAGTCGTAGCCGATGATCATTTCGGGAGTCCTTCCGGTCCGGACCTCGTCTGGACGCGAGGTCAACAGCTCCGAGACTCCGCCTACGGCGCCGCCCGCGGATCCGTGGTCGCTACGGACTTAAGGCATCGCGATCAGCCCGTGCCGCGTACGCGACGAGTTCGGCTCGACTGGTGGTCCCCGTCTTGGTCAGCAGATTCGTGACATGGGTTTCCACCGTGCGCGGCGACAGGAAGAGCCGCTCGGCGACCTGCTGGTTCGTCAGCCGATCGGCGACCAGGCCGAGGACGTCCATCTCGCGGCTCGTCACCCCGATCGCGCGCAGCGCCGGCGGTACTGCGGCGCTCCCGCGGCCTCGGCGTACCGTGACACCGGCTCGGCGCAGCAGCATCCGGCAGGTCCGCGCGAGCTGGTCGTCGCCATCGGCTTCGAAGGCGGTCAGATCCGCTCGCAGCAGGGAGACGGGGTCGCCCCAGCCGTCGGCGATCATGGCCTCGGCGGTGAGCAGCAGCAACAGCCTCCGCCACCAGTGCTGGCTGGGCAGCATCTCGGTTCCGGCCGCCAGCAGGGTGACCGCTTCGGCCGACCGACCCGCCCGGCCGGCGGCGACCGCGTCGGCGAAGTCCAGCGCGGCCCGGTTGATCGCCCGCATCACCGGCGGCGCGTGCCGCAGCGTCTCGCGGGCCTCCGCTCCCCGGTCGTCGAGCACGGTCCGGACCAGCGCCCACAGGCCCCAATGGCCGATCGGCGCCGAAGAACCACGCGCCGCCAGGGCACCGATGCCGAGGTCGAGCAGCTCCCCGGCCCGCGGCAGGTCGTGGCCGACGAGCGGCACCATCGCCTCGATGCAGGGCCGCCCGGCGGTCACCTCGAACGGTGCGTCAGGCCGCCGCACGGCAGCATCGAGAGCCGCCGCCATCGCCGCCAGATCACCCCGTGCTCCGGCTCCGGATGCCGCCATCATCTCGGTCATCGCCTGTACCCGGTACAGCCGGATGCCCGCGGCAAGCTCCGCAGTACGGCGACCTGCCGACTCGCCCGCCGCAGGACCGTCGACGACCAGAGCGCAATCGGTGAGCAACTGGTCGATGTCGCACACCCGACCGAGCATCCCGCAGTCGAGCGCCAGCCGGCGGGCTTCCATCAGCGTGGCGGACGATTCCGAGTCGAGCAGTTCGATCGTGCCGAGCGCGAGTAGCGCACTGATCCGGGCGGGTGCCAGCCCGTGGTCGGCGGCGACCTGCGCGGCCCGCCGGAACGCGGCGGCCGCTGCTTCCGGATCGGTCTCCCGAGCGCAGCGCCCGATGACCTCCAGCGCCGCGCAACACTGCTCCGGCATGCCATCGCGCTCCGCCTGCTCCGCGGCACGCTTGGCGAGTTCTGCCGCCTCACTCACCTGTCCGTTGCCAAAGGCAACGTCGGCGGCGATCGCCGGAGTACGGGCATCCGCCGGTCGGCCGGCTCGTTCCAGGTAACCGCGCGCCTGATCCCAGCGGCCGGCCGCCAGCGCGGCCTGCGCCAGTTGGAAGCACAGCTCGGCGTGCCGATCGCCTGACATCTTTCCGAGGGCCGTGTCACCTGTCGCGAACGCGGCATCCATCCGCCCCGACAACGTCTGGACCCGGACCCGCTCGGCAGCGAGATCAGACCCGCTCGGCGCAAGCTGTACTGCGTACTCGAGCTGCTCGTCCGCCGTACCGAGGGCACCGACCGCGATCGCCTGCCTGGCAAGGCCTGTCAGCAGTTGCGCCGCGCGTGGCCCGTCACCTGCGACGACGAGGAGCTCTACCGCTGCGGCGATGTCGTCCTGAGCAGCGCCGGTCCCGTTGAGGTGGGCCTCGGCTGCGCGGCGGGCAAGCACGCTGTGCTCACCGGGGCCGAGCATGGTGAGTACGGCGTCGCGGATCAGCCCGTGACGCCAACTGAGCCGCCCGGGAGACCCGGCCGGTACCAGCAGGTGGCTGTCGGCCGCGGCCCGAAGCCCGGCGAGAACGGCCTCCTCGTCGAGGGTAGACACCAGCGGAAGCAACGCCCAGTCGACCTCACGGCCGAGCACCGCGGCCGCGTGAACGACCTTGCGTTGGTCAGTGGTCAACGCCGCCAGGCGGCGGGCGACAAGTGCCGTCAGCCCGGCCGGAACTCCTAGCTGCTGGACGTCGCTGGAGGGGGTTCCCGACTCGACCAGCCCCGCCAGAAGCTCTTCCACCACGAGCGGCACGCCCTCCGAACGCGCCACGATCAGGTCCTCGAACTCCGGCGACAGCTGCGCCTCCTGCTGCCAGCGGCTGGTGAGGAGCGCGACGATGTCCTCTCGGTCGAACCGGTCCAGGGCGACGGTGAACACGTCTTCGTTCGCGACGAGCCGGTCCCGCGCCCACCGCTCGTCGGTCCGTGCCGCGCCCAGGACCAGGATCCGCGACGTACCGACCGCACCGGCAAGGAACTCGAGCAACGCGAGAGTGTCCGCATCCGCCCAGTGCAGATCGTCCAGCACGACAACACATCCGGCGTCACCGCCTACCCTGCGCAGGAGTCTCAGCAGGCCCTCACCGAGGACAACCACGGAGTCGACGGCCGGCTCGGCGACCGGTTCCGATCCGGACCAGCCGGGGATGAGGCGTGACAGCGCGGACCGGAACGGCCTGAGGTCCGGCGACTCGGTGACCGTTGCGTCACGCAACTGTCCGAGTAGCGCATCCACCAGCGGACGATAGGCCCCGCCCTGCGGAACCGCGCGCCCCGACAACACCGTCAGGCCCGCCGCCCCGGCGTAGCGGGCGGTTTCACGAAGCAGTCGCGACTTGCCGATGCCCGCCTCGCCGGTGACGAGGACGACCCCGCCCGTGCCCGAGCTCACCCCGTCGACCGCGCGCCGCAGTACGGCCGCTTCCTTGTCGCGACCGATCAGTGCGGACAGGCCCGGTGCCGCAGTCACGAGTCTCAGTAGACCCCAGAGCCCTGCCGCTGAACAGCGGAATTGCCCACGCCCTAACTCCGTAGCCGACACGGATGTCCGGGCGGTGGGTGTTGCCGCACTCTCGTTGCAACATCACTACTCGCACAAGGAGAAGTTCGAATGCGCAACATCCACACCGCCGCAGCCGTCGTCACAGCCTGCCTCGCCGGCGCTCTCGGCGGATCGGTCGCCCATGCGTCCGGCGGCGAAGTACTCAACCTCACCGCCCAGACCGAGCAGTTCGCCATCATCGACGTCGGCACCCCCGGACCCGCCCTCGGGCTCGGTGACCAGATCGTCAGCTCCGACAGGGTCTTCCGCAACGGCAAGCCCGTCGGAACCGACGGGGTCACCTGCACCGTGGTGAAGGCGACTCCGCAGGCGATGACCTGCAACTGGCAGATGACGATCGCCCTCCCGGAGGGACAACTCACCCTCCAGGCCATCGCCGACGGCCCCACCGGCCCACCGACCGAGCCGCTCAAGACCACCTTCGCCATCACCGGCGGTACCGGCCGCTACCGCAACGCCCACGGCACCGCCGACATCACCGACAACCCGGGAGGCACCGAGCAAATCACCGCCCGCCTGACCAACTGACCCGCGCACTCCAGGTCAAGCCGGGGCCGGCCGGAGTTCGAGGACCGGATGCTCGCTTGCCTCGGCGACGAACGCCTCGACCGGGTCGTCGATCCCGGCGGTGAAGCAGTGCCGTGTCCGCGTCGCGACAGTGGCGTAGCGCTTGAGGACCGGCCCGGCCTCGGTCGGTGTCGCCTCGCGGACGGTGTAGCTGATCCGCTGACGCCCGTAGGACAGGACGACAGTGCCGACGGCGAGGGCGTTGTGAACCCAGCCAACCGGGCCGTATGGCGCCACCAGCCACCTCGAGCCGGCGTGGTCGATCGGTACGACGGGCACCGTGTGCGGGCGCCCCGTCGTACGTCCGGTGGTGGTCAGCAGGGAGATCGGTCCGATTCCCGCTCGCGCGAAGACGGTGACGAGCGCATTCCCCAGGCGCCACCGCCAGCCGCGAAAAGTCCGCGCCGACACGCGACTCGCCCGTGGTCCGCCGTCACGCCTAGCTCGTTGATCCGCCACGGTCACCATCTCCCAGCTCTGTCATCCCAAGTTCCATACCTGCTGGTATTATATACCGGTAGGTATCTAACTGATGGAGGAGCTGACTTTGCGACAGGCAGAGCGCCGTGCCCAGACGACGCACCGGGTGCTGGACGCCGCGGCGGCCGAGTTCGCCCGAAGGGGCTTCCATGCCGCCACCATCGACGACATCGCCCGGACCGCCGGCTACACGAAGGGCGCGGTGTACGCCAACTTCGCCGGCAAGGACGCACTCTTCCTCGCGTTGATCGACCGCCACCTCGAGGACCAGCTCGCCCAGCTGGACCTGCTGCTCGCGAACGCCTCGACTGCCGACCTGCGCATCAGGCTGCGTGACGCAGCGGTCGAGCAGAATGCTGCGGGCGGCTCCTTCGGGCTGCTGATGCTGGAGTTCTGGCTGTACGCCGCCCGCGATGCGGCAGCGAAGGCCGCCCTCGCCGAGCGCTACCGGCGAATGCGGGACCGGCTGGCCGCTGCGATCGCCGAGCGTGACGCGGCACGAGGGGAAGAGTTGCCGCTGACGCCGGACGAGGTGGCTGCCCTCGTGCTGGCGCTTGATGCAGGTCTGTTCCTGCAGCAACTCCTCGATCCGGATGCCGTCACACCCGAGCTTCGAGCGAACGCCCTCACCGCGATCATGGATCTCCCGCGTCTGAAGGGCTGAGCTGGGCCGGCCGGCCGTCGTACGGGTCGGGTCGGTCGATCGCCTCGACGGAGATCAGGGTGGCGCCGAGGTCGCGCAGCTTGGTGAGGAGGCCGTGGAGTTTCGCCTGGTCGATCCCGGCGCCGCGCAGCGTGGTGGTGCCGTCGGCCTCGTGGGTGAGGGTCAGACCGTCCAGCCAGACCGACCAGTGGTCGTCGAGGTGTCCGTCGATCCGGAACTCGTAGTGGTCGGGTGCGTGCGGCCGCGGGCTCATCGGGACGCCGCCAACGCTGCTCTGGTACGTGCTCGGCGAGCCGCCGGCCGGCGGATGACCCACTCGGCGACGGCGAGGTTGATGACCCAGGCTGACCCCAGCATCAGGTCGGTGCGGATCGCGCCGGCACCGAGGACGGCCTCTCCGATGCCCTGGGTGAACACCTGGGTGCCGGCGCCCAGTGCCAAGGCGTAGGCGCGGATCATCCAGCCACGGTGGCGGGCGATCTCACGGTTCCGGATGGCGGTGAAGCCGAGAAGGATGCTGGCCCCCAGCCCTGAAGCGGCCAGCAACCGGAACAGGTACAGGAGATCACCGGTGTTCTCCTGGCGGGGGTAGAACAGCGTCAGCCACAGGGCCGATAACGCGACTACCAGGCCGAGCACCACCAGGACGCGCCCGGCGCGACGGTGCCAACGCGGCCGGCGGCGGCGGATCCCGGCGGAGAACTGGAACGCGCCGATGATGGCGAAACCGATCGCGGACACGACGTGCAGGACGACGGGTACAGGCGAGGCCTCAGAGCGGGGATCTGCCGGGAGCAGTAGCTCCGGACCGCCGGAGAGCACGACGAAGCGGGAGATACCTGCGAAGACGGGGATCAGGCTGAGCGCCACCAGTGCGGCGGGAACCCACCGCCCCGATCGGCGTGCTGTCCGGGTGAGCTTGGTGGTGGGGATGGTCATGGTTGCTTCCCTCGCTGCGCCGTGGCGGTCGCCGCGGACTGAGGCAAACCTAGGAAGAGATGTGGTGACCGGGCATCACCACCTCGATGTGATTGAGGTGGTGATTCGGCAACCGGCGGTTGGGTTACAGGCGACCCGTCACGGGGGTAGTACGCGGTCGAGCTGGCTGCGCGAGGTGATGCCAACCTTGGTGAAGACCTTGCGCAGGTGGTACTGCACCGTACGGGCGCTGATGAACAGCCGGCCGGCGATCTCCGGGTTGGACAGGCCGTCGCGTGCCAGCCGCGCGATCTGGGCTTCCTGAGCGGTGAGTTCTTCGCTCTCGGCCGGAGCCGCGCGTTTCCGGGCCACGCCTCCGGCGGCCTGAAGCTCCCGCCGGGACCGTTCCGCGAATCCGCTCATCCCCATCGCGTCGAACATGCCGTGCGCGGTCCGGAGGTGCTCCCGCGCGTCGGTACGGCGGCGTTCCCGGCGCAGCCATTCTCCGTAGAGCAGGTGCGCCCGCGCGAGGTCGACGCGAAGCCGGGTCTTGTCGAGATGGGCGATCGCTTCGCGGTAGTGGTGTTCAGCCTCGTCGCCTTCCTCGAGAAGTGCCCGGCAACGAGCTTGGACTCCCAGCGCCCACTCGGTACCGGTCGCACTGGTGACCTCGGCCAGCCGTTCGTAGGCGTCGTGAGCTGTCGCGCTCAACCCGCAGCGGCTGGCCGCCTCGACGAGCTCGGCGGGCGGCCAGATCATCGCCATCGATTCCCGCGGGTCCTCGAAGGCACGTGCGGCCGCCTGTGCCGCGTCCTGGTAGCGGCCGAGCCCGTTCTTGAGCACGGCACTGGACCATTCGGCGAAGGCGATCCCGATTCCCTCTCCACGCCGGGTGGCATCCTTCTTGGTGGCTTCGAACAGGCCGAGCGTCGCCGGCAGGTCACCGCGGAAGGCCGCCAGGGCCAGTTCGCCGTACGGCGCGAGGTGGGTGCCGGTTGCCTCCATCACGGCTCGAAGTTCGACGATCAGTGTCTCCGCGGCGACCAGGTCGCCGAAGAAGATCAGCAGGTATGCCCGTGAGGTGAGGGCCAGGGCCAGTTCGCTGAGCGCACCGACCTCCCGGGTGAGCTGGAGGTGCCGGGCCGAAAGCGTGTCCCAGTGGTCGGCGTCCCACAAGCGAAGAGCCGTCGTGGTTGCCATCCACAGCAGCGGCAACTCCTCCTCGGCGGACATGCCGGCACCGAAGTCGGTCAGGGCCTGCTGCAGAATCGGCAGCCCCGCCTGATATCCGTCTCGGTAGGCCAGCGCGGTACCGTCCATCAGGAGATCGGCCGGCCGGACAGCACGGGGCCGCGGCGCAGCACCGGCCACGCGGGCGACCTCCTGTACATCGCCACCGGGAGTGGCCATCCGGCCCGCGAAGATGGCGGCGGACAGAGCCTCCAGATAGGTGGCGCGGGACTGGTCCACGTCGACAGGTTCGAGTCGCTTGGCAGCTTTGAGCATCAACTGCGGGGCGTCGTTGCCGCGGTTCGTGACGAACGCGAGCTGCGCGCGGACCAGGTCCGCCCGGGCGCGCTGGATCTCACTCAGCGGCTCCGCCTCGGCCATGGCCAGCAGGTGAGCAGCCGCGTCGAAGCCACCGGTCTGGATCTCGGCCTGGGCTGCGGCGAGCGCCCGGCCGGCTCGTTGCGCGGGCTCCAACGTCAACGTCGCCGCGCGCTGGAGGAACGCGGCCGCCGCGGCCAGACCGCCACGCGCCTGAGCCCGGCCGGCCGAGCATTCCAGCTCCGCGGCGACGTCCTCATCCGGCCCGGCTGCCGCCTGCGCGCGATGCCACGCACGCCGGTCGGGGTCGATTCCCGGGTTTGTGACCTCGGCGAGAGCCTGATGGACGCGGCGCCGCTCCTCAGCCGAAGCCGATCGGTAGGCCGCTGACCGGACGACCGGATGCCGGAACCGGACCCGAGTGCCGAACTCCGCGAGGCCTGCCTCGACGGCGGGTGACGCAGCCTCGGTTCCGATCCCGAGCCATGCCGCTGCCCGCCAGACCAACGCCTCGTCCCCGGACGGGTCGGCCGCTGCGACCTGCAACAACCGACGTGTCTCTTCCGGTACTGCGTTCACCCGCTGGCAGAACGTTTCCTCGATGTCACCCGACAGTGGGAACGCTCCTGGCAATCCGAACCCGCCGGCCAACTGCGCCGGCGTCAGCCCTTGCGGCAACTCGAGCAGGGCCAGCGGGTTGCCGTGCGCCTCGGCGACGATCTGGTCCCGCACCTGCGGGTCGATCGGCCCGGTCAGTACTGCGTCCAACAGCACGCGGGCGTCGGCGTCGGGCAAACCCTCGACCGCGAACTCGGGCAAGGCGACGAGATCCTGGCTGATGGCCCGGGTCGCGAAGACGAGACCGACGGACTCGGCACCGAGGCGGCGGGCGACGAACGCGAGGACCTGCGCCGAGGCACGGTCGAGCCACTGGTGGTCATCGACCAGGCAGACGAGCGGCTGCTGTTCCGCGGCCTCGGAGAGCAGGCTCAGCACGGCCAGGCCGACCAGGAACAGGTCCGGCGGCGGTCCTGAGCTGATCCCGAAGACGGTGCGCAACGCCTCCCGCTGCGGAGGCGGGAGGCTGTCGAGACAGTCCAGAGCCGGCGCGCACAGCTGGTGCAGACCGGCGAATGCCAGTTCCATCTCCGACTGGACAGCAGCGACCTTCGTGACCCGGCAACCAAGCGCCTGAACCGCGAGGTACTCGAGCAGCGCCGTCTTCCCGACACCTGCTTCACCGTGCAGGACCAGCGCCCGGCTCTGACCAGCGCGCACCGCCCCGATCAACTGGTCGAGAACGCCGCACTCGGCGCGGCGGCCCATCAACTCCGCCGCGCGCCGCCATCGGGGCAGATCTGCTGATCGGTACACAGCCTCAAGCTACCCCTGGCCGGGATACCGGCTGGAGTGGCTGGCCACTGGCGGATGCGGCGACCGGCGGCCACACCGCAGGCTCGGATCCGTGCCTGCAGACCACTCTCCAGCGACCCTCGATCCAGCCCGGAACGGAGCGGAAATGACCACGGTCCACCATCGCTATGCCACCGTTCTCGGACAGCGGCTGTTCTATCGGGAGGCGGGGCCGGCGGACGCGCCGACCGTGGTGCTGCTGCACGGCTTCCCGGCCAGTTCGTTCATGTTCCGTCATTTCATCCCGCTACTGGCGGACCGCTTCCACGTGATCGCTCCGGACCATCTCGGCTTCGGTCTGTCCGACTCTCCTTGCGTCGACGAGTTCGGCTACACCTTCGATGCATTGGCCGACCTGACCGGACAGCTGCTGGAGCAGCTCAGGATCAGCCGCTTCGCCCTGTATGTCCAGGACTACGGCGCTCCCATCGGCTGGAGGGTGGCCCTCGCCCACCCCGACCGCGTCGCGGCGATCATCACGCAGAACGGCAACGGCTACGAGGTGGGGTTCGCGGAGGAGTTCTGGAAGCCGGTGCGTCAGTACTGGACCGAGCAGAACGCGCAGACCGAAGCGGCGGTCCGCCAGGCGCTGACTCTGGACGCCATCCGGTGGCAATACCTGCACGGTGTGGCAGATGAGACGCTGGTCAGTCCCGATGCCTGGTACCACGACTTCCACCTGGTGTCGCGGCCCGGGAACGATCTGGTGCAGCTCCGGCTGTTTGCCGACTACGCGAGCAACCTCCCGGTGTACCCGCGACTGCATGAGTATCTGCGCGACAGCCGGGTCCCAGTGCTGGCCCTCTGGGGCCGCAACGACGAGATCTTCCGCGCTGAGGGTGCCCTGGCCTTCGCCGGCGATGCGAAGGACGCGGAGATCTGCCTGCTCGACGGCGGCCACTTCCTCCTCGAAAGCCATCTCGACACCGCCGCCCCTACCATCCGCCACTTCCTCGAAAGGACTGTGCAGTGACTGGAACGCTCGAGGAGAAGGCGGTGCTCGTCGTCGGCCGCGGCGGCGGAATCGCCGGCGCCGTGACGATGGCCGTCCGTGCCGCGGGAGCAATCGTCACAGTCGCCGGTCGGAACCAGCAGGGCCTGAAGGAGGCCTACGCAGACGAGCCCGGCATCACCGCGGAGTACGTCGATCTCACCGATGAGGCTTCGATCGCAGCCCTCGCGGAACGGATCGGCAGTATCGATCACATCGTGTCGACGGCCTCGGCCCGCGCTCGCGGACGGCTCGCCGACCTGGACCGGGACGCGGTCCAGCTGTCCTTCGACACCAAGGTGATCGGCCCGCTGATGCTGGCCAAACACCTGGCACCGCGGATCACCGAAGGTGGATCGTTCACCCTCTTCTCCGGCGTGGCCGCGGCGAAGATCGCGGTCGGGACCCTGGCTGTGGCGATCACCAACGGCGCCGCGGACGTTCTGGCCCGCTCACTCGCACTGGAGCTCGCGCCGATCCGGGTCAACGCTGTCTCCCCCGGCGTGATCGACACCGGCGCCTGGGACGCACTCGGCGAGCAGGGCAAGGCGGACTACTTCCGCGACCAGAGCGCCCGCAACCCGGCCCGGCGCATCGGCAACGCCGACGACATCGCGCAGGCGGTTCTGTTCGCGATGACCAACACCTTCCTCACCGGGACGACGCTCCATGTCGACGGTGGCGAACCACTCAGCTGAGATGCCGCGCCCGGATTGTCCGGGCCGGCAGGAAGGAGCGGAATGATGGGACTCTCCTGGCAGCAAGGACCACTCGCCACCGGGGCGATCGGCCGGTTCCTGACCCCGGACCCATTGCCCGAAAGACTCCTGTACGCCGAGCCGCTGCGCAGGCGTATGCGGGTCAAGTTCGGCGGCACCTGGATCGCGGACAGCGAGGACGTCGTACTCCTGCATGAACCCGGCCGGTACCCGGTGGCGTACTTCCCGCTGGGCGACATCGCGGCCGACGCGCTCGAGGCGAGCGAGAACACCACGACGCATCGCGACCTCGGCCTGACCTCGTGGTACTCGACCGTGGCGGGTGGAAGCAGCAAGCCGCGGTCGGCGTGGCAGCACATCGCACTGCCTGACTACGCCGGCGATCTCAAGGGACGTGTGGCGTTTGCGTGGCGGGCGATGGACGCGTTCTACGAGGAAGACGAACGCGTTGTCGGGCATGCGGCGGACAGCTATCACCGCATCGACATCCGTCAGACCAGCCGCCATCTCGCCGTACGCGACGGCGATCGGATCATCGCCGACACCACCCGACCGCTCGCCCTCTACGAGTCGGGGTTCGCGCCGCGCTGGTACGTCCCGCGCGCCGACGTGGACGAGACCGCGTTGACACTCGTCGAAGGGCAGACCTTCTGCCCCTACAAGGGTCTGGCGAGCTACTACGACATCGCCGGTGCTCGCGGTGCGGCGTGGTCGTACGCAGACGCCTGGACCGAGGTACGACGGATCTCGGGGATGGTGTCGTTCGAGCCCGACAAGGTCGAGGTGTACCTCGACGGCGCCCGGCTGCGCCTCGAGCCGGGGCAGGGCGTGATCTCGCACGGCGTCGACCGCGATCTGACCGTGGAGGAGTTCTCCGGACGGCAGCATGACGAGTGATTCGCCGCCGACCGTGCTGTCGGTGAACGTCGGGAAGCCGAAGGATGTGGCGTGGAACGGCAAGACCGTCTACACCGGGGTGTGGAAGTACCCGGTCGACGGCCCGGCCATGGTGCGCCGGCTCAACATCGAGGGCGACGGCCAGGGCGATCTCGCCGGGCACGGCGGCGAGCAGCGAGCCGTGCTCGTCTACCAAGTGCAGTCCTACCGGCACTGGCAGCGGTACTTCGGGCGCGACGACCTCACCTACGGGCAGTTCGGGGAGAACCTCACCGTCGACGGTCTCCTCGACGACGAGGTCTGCATCGGCGACCGGTACCGGATCGGCGAAGCCGAGTTCGAGGTCACCCAGCCCCGGGTCACCTGCTACCGCGTCGGCCTGCGCATGGGCGAGCCAGAGCTCCCTGCCCTCCTCGTCAGCCACCGTCGGCCGGGCTTCTACCTGCGGGTGATCACCGAGGGACGAGTGCAGGCCGGCGATCGGATCGTCCGGACGAGAACCGGTCCCGGTGCTCTGACCGTCGCCGAGACCGACGCGCTGCTGTACCTTCCGGACCGCGATCTCGGTGCGCTGCGCCGCGCCACGCAGATCCCGGCCCTCAGTCCCGGCTGGCAGAACTCGTTCCGCGATCTCTTGGACGAGGCGACCGGCGGGGAGTCCACAGGCGCGGAACCCGCGTGGAGCGGGTTCCGGACGCTCCTGGTGACGGACGTGATCCCCGAAAGCACGACAGTCTCCTCAGTGCACCTGGCCGCGGCCGACGGAGCGTGGCTGCCCACGGCCAAGGCCGGCCAGTACCTCACGCTTCGGCTCAAGGAGACCGGACCGCCCGCCACGGTACGCAACTACTCGATCTCCTCCGCGCCCGGCACCGGCGACTACCGCATCAGCGTGAAGCGGGAACCACACGGCATCGCGAGCGGCTTCCTGACGACGAGGCTGCGGCCGGGCGCCGTCATCGAGGCCGCCGCGCCGCGCGGTGACTTCGTGCTCGACGCAGGCACCGGTCCGGTACTGCTCGTCTCAGCCGGCATCGGTGTCACCCCGGTCCTGTCGATGCTGCACGACCTCGCTGCAGAGCGCAGTACGCGGGAGGTCTGGTGGATCCACAGCGCCCGTGGGCCACGGGAGCATCCCTTGGCTGCTGAAGCACACGCCCTGATCGGATCGCTGCCGCACGCGTATGAGCATGTCTTCTACAGCGGTACCACTGGTCGCCTGACCAAGGACAAGCTGAGCGACCTGGCTGTACCGGCCGATGCGCAGGCCTACATCTGTGGACCGGCTTCGTTCATGACGGACACGCGCGATGCGCTCACCGCGATGGGTATCGATCCCGCTCGCATTCGCAGTGAGCTGTTCGGTGCCCTGGCGGCCACCAATCCCGGCCTCACCGGTCAGTCCGCCCGAACACCGCATCAACCACCAGGACCGCCCGGAGTCGGCCCGATGGTGACTTTCGCGCGCAGCGGTCTGTCGACGCCCTTCAGCGACAGCAGGACCAACGTGCTCGAACTCGCAGAAGCCTGTGACATCCAGACGCGCTGGGCCTGCCGCACCGGCGTGTGCCACACCTGCGTCACGCCAGTCCTGTCTGGCGAAGTCGCCTACTCCCCGGCGCCGTTGGAGCCTCCGGACGACGGGCAGACCCTGATCTGCTGCGCCCGCCCCACCACCGACCTGGTGCTGGACATGTGAGAAAGGAAGGTTGGATGGACTACAAGCTCGAGGTCATCACCCTGGCGGTTCGCGATGTCGACCAGGCGTTGGCCTTCTACACCGAGAAGCTCGGCTTCTCGCTCGACGTCGACTACCACCCGCGCGACCGCTTCCGCGTCGTACAGCTGACACCGCCGGGGTCGACATGCTCGGTCCAGCTCGGCGCCGGACTGACCGACGCAACTGCCGGCTCCACTCGCTCCACCTACCTCGTGGTCACCGACATCGAGGCCGCCCGCGGTGAACTCGTCGCGCGCGGCGTCAAGGTCAGCGACATCCGGCACAAGTGGCCGGTCGACCAGTGGGATGGGTACTTCGCGCCCGGGCCGGATCCGGAACGGCGCAGCTACGCGAGCATGGCCGACTTCGCCGATCCCGACGGCAACACCTGGATTCTCCAGGAGATCGGCTACCGCGCCGCCAGTCCGAGACTGTAGGAGTCGACCCGCAATGCAACCGCCCCCTACCGACGGCCCAGCACCCGCGGCACCCGCCGCCACCCCACCGTCCATGACTGGTCTGGACCCCGGCCAGATGTCGATGGTCGGCGCGGCCACGAGCCCTCTCCGCGCGTTCCTGCGAACGGAGACGGCCAGCGCGGCTGTTCTCGCCGCCGCGATCGTCCTCGCGCTGGTCTGGGCCAACGTCGCCACCGACCAGTACGAGGCCTTCTGGACCTGGGTGTTCGGAGTCCGGCTCGGTCCGTTGTCGGCGGAGCTGGACCTGCGCACCTGGGTGAACAGTGGACTGATGGCGTTGTTCTTCCTGGTCGTCGGACTGGAGGCCCGGCGCGAGATCGACCTGGGCGAACTGCGCGACCGGCGTCGGCTGATCCTCCCGCTGACGGCCGGCCTGGTAGGGATGGCGCTTCCGGTGCTGATCTATCTGGCGATCAACCACTCCGGTACCGCGGTCCACGGCTGGGGGGCAGCGATGTCCACGGACACCGCTTTGGCGCTCGGCGTTCTGGCGGTTGCCGGCCGGCACGTCCCCGACCGGATCCGGACGTTCCTGCTCACGGTGTTCGTCGTCGACGACATCGTCGCCCTGATCGTCATCGCCGTCGCCTACACCGATCACGTCCGGATCCCCGGCCTCGCGATCGCACTCGCGGCGTACGCCGGACTCCTCCTGAGCACCCGGCTGGACCACCGCCACCGGATGCCGATCTTCACGACTCTCGCGGTGGTCGTCTGGTGCGGACTCCTTGCCAGCGGCATCGATCCCGTCGTCGCCGGACTGGCCGTCGGCTTGGCGACCTCGGCCTATCTGCCGAGCAGGAGCGCGCTCGAAGAGGCCACCACACTGGTCCGCCTGTTCCGCGAGCAACCGACGCCCGAGCTCGCTGGATCGGCCACCCGAGGTTTGACCGGTGCGTTGTCGGCCAACGCGCGGATGCAGCACACCTTCCACCGGGTGACCAGCTACGCGATCGTTCCATTGTTCGCACTGGCCAACGCCGGGATCCCGATCGATTCGCAGCTGCTCACGGCAGCGGTCACCGCGCCGGCCACCATCGGGATCTTCGTCGCCTACGTTGTCGGCAAGCCGTTGGCGGTGGCAGGCACGTCCTGGGTGATCACCCGGACCAGTCGGGGTGCGCTGCAGCCACCGGTCGGCTGGGCCGGCGTACTGGGTAGCGGCATGCTCTCCGGCGTCGCCTTCACGGTCTCACTGTTGATCGCCGACCTCGCTTTCACCGGCAGCGAGTTGGAGGAGGCGAAGCTCGGCGTACTGGCCGCGGCACTGGTGGCCGGCCTCCTGACCGTGAGCTTCTTCCGGCTGATCGCGCTCCTGCCGGCCCCGGCCCGCGCACGCGCGCTGCTGGGAACAGCGCACCAGCTCAAGGACCTTGCCATCCCCGTCGAACCGGACCGGGACCATCTCCGCGGACCGGCCGACGCGAGCGTCACCATCGTCGAGTACGGCGACTTCGAGTGCCCGTGGACCCAGATGGCCGCACCGACCGCGCGGAAGCTGATCGCCAGGAACAGCCACATCCGGTACGTGTGGCGACACCTGCCACTGCACGACGTCCATCCCCACGCGCAACTGGCCGCCGAAGCCGCAGAAGCCGCCGCCCGGCAGAACCGCTTCTGGCAGATGCACGACCTCCTGCTCACCAACCAGGACAACCTCGAACTCGACCACCTCATCGGCTACGCCACCGAACTGGGCCTGGACATCGACCGCTTCCACGACGACCTCACCAGCCACCCCTTCGCGGCCCGCGTCGCCCAGGACGTCGATTCCGCCGACCGTAGCGGCGTCGCGGGAACCCCGACCTTCTTTATCAACGGACGCCGCCACGACGGCCCCCAAGACCTCACCACCCTGACCAACGCCATCCAAGAGGCCAGACACCAACCAGCTGGCTGATCTGGTTGTCATCGGCTATGTGTTGGGGATGACGGTGAATCTGCTCAGCGGCTGGTGGCAAGAGTCGGGGGATCGGCTGGATCGGCGGATGGAAGGCCTGACCGATGACGAGTACTTCTGGGAACCGGTCGCGGAGTGCTGGACGGTCAAGCCTGACGTGGACAGGCCCGGGCGATGGACCTACGAGTACGACTTCGCACCTCCCGCGCCTGCGCCGGTGACCACCTTGAGCTGGCGCCTGGTGCACATCACCGCGGACAACCTCATCTACTGGGAACACGCCTTCGGGCCCGGCGTACGGAACTTTCCGGACCTACCCGTACCGTCGACCGCCGCGGCTGCTCTTGAAGCCTGGCGGGCAAGTCGGCAGCCGGTGACTGAGTGGCTAGCCACGGCGACCGACGCAGACCTCGGCGACCCGCGACCCAGCCACCTCGGCGACCCGAGAACGGCCGCGGAGGTGATCACCATCCTGTTGGACGAACAGATCCACCACGGCGCAGAGCTAGCCCTACTACGCGACCTCTACCTCCGCCTGGGCTGAGCCGCCCCAGCGCCGGCGGTTGCCATGGGCAACTTTAGGGCGCCGTCCGGCGGTCCCATTCAGTCTTCGTGATGGAGAACTGGCGGTAGTAGGTGGGCGTGCCCAGGAAGGGCTCTTCGGAGCCCTTGCCGGTCTCTGTCATGCCGAGGGAGGTGAGGATACGGACTGAGGCGTGGTTCGCGTCCAGGGCCTCAGCTCGGATCTCATCGAGGCCCAGAAGGTCGAAGCCCGTGCTCGAGGCCCAGTCGCGCGACGGATCCGCCAAGACCCAGACCCCAACGGTCGGAGGGGCCGATGACGTAGCCGAGTTCGCGGCGGTTCGGCTCGTCGCCGGCTAGGTCGACGTAGCCCACGAGGTCGGTTCCGGCGACTGCGGCGAGGCGGATCAGGTCGGGTTTCGGGTGGGTGATCAGCTCGTGCCAGTGCGCCTCGTGGGCCGGCAGGGGTTTGTCGACGGTCCAGCCCGCGTGTTCGCAGAAGCGGCGGTCCAGACCCCAGGAAGCGTAGGTCGTCACGTCCGGCAGGGCGAGGGGGCGGAGAAACACCTGCTCTGACGGAGTGTTCATGGCGGGATCCTATGCGTGACCGCCGTACTGCGAAGTCGCCGCAGGCAAGCAAATTGGGTGAGGTATGGAGGCGGGGGATCTGTAAGACTTTCGGCATGCTGGGTGGGCGGGGCGCTGGATGAGGGAGTTGCCGGCGGGGCGGGTCTCGATGTTGTTCTCGGACATCGAGGGGTCCACGCTGCTGCTGACTCGGCTCGGGCCGACCTATGTCGAGGTGCTGGACAGTCACCGCCGGATCCTGCGAGACGTCTGGGCGGCGACGGGTGGTACCGAGGTCGGTACGGAGGGAGACAGCTTCTTCGTCGTTTTCCCGACGGCTACTGCTGCGCTGACGGCGGCCGCCGAGGGGCAGCGACGGCTGGCGGACCACCACTGGCCCGGTGGCGAGCGGCTTCGCGTGCGGATGGGGATCCACACCGGCTCGCCCGGCCTGCACGATGGCGACTACTGGGGGATGGACGTGCACCGGGCCGCCCGGATCTCCTCGTCGGCGAACGGCGGTCAGGTGGTGATCTCCGCCGCGACCGGTGACCTCGCCGAACTTTCCGACGGCATCTCACTGCGCGACCTCGGCACCCACCACCTGAAGGACATCCGCGAACCCGAGCATCTCTACCAGCTGACGGTCGCGGGTCTGCAACAGGATTTCCCACCACTCCGCACCCTCGGAACACCGACGAGCCTGCCCGCCACAGCGACTCCGCTGCTCGGCCGGGACTCAGACCTGGCCCGGTTGACGGAAATGCTCTGTACTCCGGACAACCGCCTGGTGACCCTCACCGGACCAGGCGGCTCGGGCAAGACCCGCCTCGCCATCTCGGCGGCCGCTGAGCTGAAGACCAGCTTCCCCGACGGCGTGTACTTCGTACCCCTCGCGGCGGAGGTCAGCGAAGAGGTGATGTGTACGTCGATCGCCGAGGTGCTCGACCTCGGGACGAGAGAGCGCACTCCGGCGGGCCTCCTGAAGCACCTGACACGCCACTCGCTACTGCTCGTCCTCGACAACCTGGAGCAGCTCGAGGGCGCTGCCAAGGTCGTTGCCCAGATCCTCGAAGCGGCACCGCGGGTCGCCGTCATCGCGACGTCGCGGCGACCGCTTGGGCTCATCGCCGAACGTCTGCATCCGGTGACACCCCTGACGCTGCCGGACGACCTGACGCTGGCCGCGGCCCAAAGCTCCGGAGCCGTGCAGCTCTTCGTCCAACGCGCTCAGGCCGTACAACCCGGGTTCACGCTCACGAACGACAACGTCGACGACGTGGTGACCATCTGCCGCCGCCTGGACGGGCTCCCCCTCGCCATCGAGCTCTGCGCCACCCGCGTCCGGCTGCTCAGCCCCAAGGCGCTGCTCGACCGTATCGACCAGGCCCTCGACATCGTCTCGACCAGCAGCGTGACACCCGAGCGACAGCGGACGCTCCGCGACACCATCGCCTGGTCCTACCACCTGCTCAGCCCGGTACGGCGCCGCGTCTTCCGGCAGCTGGCCGTCTTCTCAGGCGGCGCCGACCTCGATGCGGTGGCCACGGTCGCCTGCACGCCTCAGGAGGATCCACTCGATATCGTCGCGGAACTCATCGACGCCAGCCTGGTCACGATGTCGGAGGGCCCGGACGGAGGTCCGCGGATCGCTCTGCTGGAGACGATCAGCCAGTACGCCGACGACGAACTGCGGGCCGCCGGCGAGGCGGAGGCGGCCCGCGGCGCGCACGCGGAGTACTACGCGACCGTGGCCGAGAAACTCCTGGCGATGCGGGAGGAGTCCACGCATGTGACCGCGCTCGAACTGGCAGAGACCGAGCTCGACAACTTCCGTGCCGCACTCGGCTGGGCCGTTCCGCCGAGCGACAACGCCACGGGCGACCTCGCGACCGGTCTTCGCCTCTGTGCGGCCCTTGGCTGGGTCTGGGTGCTGGGTGGTTACTTCGCCGAAGGTCGCCGCTGGCATGAACTGGTGGTCGCGCGGGCAGGCGCGGAGCCGTCGCGCGACCTGGTGGCGTGCCTGCGGGGGCTGGGGAATCTCCTCGTCATGCAAGGCGAGACCGCCCGTGCCGAGGAACTGGCGACGAGAAGCGTGAAGCTGGCCGAGACGCTCGACGACCACGCCGGCATCGCCCTCGCGCTGAGCCTGCTGGGCACGGTTCAGCTCCAGCTCGGCGACCTCGAGGCCGCCCGCGACACCCTCGGGGAGGCCCTGGACCGGCTCCGCCTGCTCGATGACAAGAGGCAGCTGGCCAGGGTCCTCGGCAACCTCGGCGGCGTGGAGGAGGAGCTGGGCCGGTTCGATCGGGCTGAGACGATGATGATGGAGTCGCAGGAGCTCTTCGAAGACATCGGCGACGTCCACGAGTCCACGGTCCAGGGGCAGAACCTCGCCTACCTGCTCGTGGTCGCCGACCGCCTCGACGAGGCGAGCGAGCTCGCCGCCGGCCTGGTCCACACGGTGGTGACGCTGGGCAGCCCCAGCCTCCTGATGGCCTTCTCCAACACGGTGATGAACATCCTCATCCGTCAGGGTCACCCGGCGCGGGCCGCGCATCTGTTCGGCGCGGAAGAGGCGATGAGAGACCGCCTCGAGATGCCCAACCCGTACCTCGAGGAAGAGCTCGGAGAAGCCCTCGAACTGATCGACGGCGTCATGTCCCGCGAGGACTGGGAGAAACATCGCCTCCAGGGCCGGCAGGAGCTCGTCGAAGACCTGCTCGCCCAGTTCCCGTCGAACCCCCGCTGAGAATCCCGGGCTCGGAGGTGATCGTCGTCAGGCCAGAAGTTGCTCGAAGGAGTCCGGCGAGTCGAAGGGGTCGGGAGGGAGCGGGGACTCGCGCCGATCGACCTCGCGGGCCAGTTCCGCCGCCGCCCGGTGGATCCGGGTCGCGAGCGGGCTCTCGGACTCCGCGCCGGAGCCCCAATCCTCCGGGGCGGCGTACACGCCGGTTGGCATGACAACCGCGTGCAGGTAGGAGAACAGCGGGCGTAGCTCATGCTCGAGGACCAGCGAGTGCCGGCCGGTCCCACCCGTCGCCGCGATCAGTACGGGCTTGTCGATCAGCGCAGTGTCGTCGAGCACGTCCACGAACATCTTGAACAACCCGTTGTACGACGCGCTGAACGTTGGCGTAACGGCGATCAGACCGTCGGCCCGTCCGACCCGGTCGAGCACCTCCTCGAGCGGCTCGGACGGATAGCCGACGATCAGGTTGTTCACCAGGTCGTGCCCGTGGTCGCGCACCTCGATCACCTCGAGGTCCACCTCGGCGCCGAGCGCTTCGAGCTGTCGCCGGACCGCCTCGGCCAGCCGGTCTGCCAGCAACCGGGTCGACGACGGCTGCCGCAGCCCCGCGCTGATCACAACGATCTTCCGGCTCATCGGGCTGCCTCCGCCGACAGCTCCTTGGCCGCCTTCAGGGACGCGTGGGTCGGTGCGTCCGGCACGTGCGCCGGACGGCCGACGGCGAACTCCTTGCGGATCGCCGCCGCGATCTCCCCCAACTGCTCGATCTGCTCCAGTACCGCCTTGTGCGGGATTCCGAGGCCGTCGACGTTGAACAGTTGCCGCTGGTAGTCGCCGGCGGCGTACTCGCGGAACTGCAGGATCCGCTCGATCACCTGGTCCGGGCTGCCGACCAGCAGCGCCGTGTCCTGCGACGTCTGCTCCAGCGACGGCCCGCCACCGTAGATCGGCGACGCGTCGTAGTGCGGCCGGAACTCGCGGATCGCGTCCTGCGAGTTCTTCCGGACGTAGAGCTGGGCGGCGAGTCCGACGATCGCCTGGTCGGCCGGACCGTGCCCGTAGTGCTCGAACCGCCGCCGGTACAACTCGATCATCTCCCGCACGTGGCGCTTCGGCCAGAACAGGTTGTTGTGGAAGAAGCCGTCGCCGTAATAGGCGGCCTGCTCGGCGATCTCGGGGCTGCGGATCGAGCCGTGCCACACGAACGGCGGTACGTCGTCCAGCGGCCGCGGCGTCGAGGTGAAGCCCTGCAGCGGCGTGCGGAACTTGCCTTCCCAGTCGACGACGTCCTCGCGCCACAGGCGGCGCAGCAGGGCGTAGTTCTCGACCGCCAGGGCGATGCCGTTGCGGATGTCCTGCCCGAACCACGGGTAGACCGGGCCGGTGTTGCCGCGGCCCATCATCAGGTCGACCCGGCCGTCGGCCAGGTGCTGCAGCATCGCGTAGTCCTCGGCGATCTTCACCGGATCGTTCGTGGTGATCAGCGTCGTCGAGGTCGACAGCTGCAACCTGGACGTCCGGGCGGCGACGTACCCAAGGATCGTCGTGCGCGAGGACGGGATGAAGGGCGGGTTGTGGTGCTCGCCGATCGCGAACACGTCGAGTCCGACGTCCTCGGCCAGTTGGGCGTACTCCAGCACCGCTTTGATCCGCTCGTGCTCCGTGGGCGGGCGGCCGGTGCCCGGGTCGGCGACCACGTCTCCCACTCCGAAGATCCCCACCTGCATGACCACTCGCCGTCCTCTCGTGCCAGCTGATTGATACGTCAGTCATCATAGGTTGACACGTCAACTCAAACAAACCATGAGCGGCAGCCGGCGATCAGGCGAAGGCCGGGCAGGTGTGTTGCTGGGCCGAGGCCGCTCCTCCATAGTGAGCAGGTGACTTTCTGGCCGGTGATCGGCGCGGTGCTTCCGCAGGCGCTGGGGATCGCGTTGAGTCCGGTGCCGATGATCTGCATCGTGCTGGTGCTGATGTCGCGGCAGCCGATTCGCGCCGGATTGAGCTTCGTGGCGGGCTGGACCGGCGCCCTGGCGATCGCGACCGGTCTCGTGGTGGTGCTGACGGACGTGGCCACCGAGGACGGCGGAGAAGGGGCGCGTGACGGCGTGGACCTCGTGCAGTTGGCCGTCGGTGTGTTGTTCGCGGTACTGGCGGTCCGCTACTGGCGCAAGCGTCCGTCGCCCGGTGAGACTCCACCTCGCCCGGCGATCGTCGACAAGATCACGACGCTGTCCGGACCCGCCCTGGTCCTGACCGGGGCGGGCGCGGCGCTGGCGAACCTCAAGAACCTCCCACTCGTCATCGGTGCGGGCAGCCGGATCGGCGGATCCGGTCTCACCGCGGGCCAGGAGATCGGCGCCACGGCCCTGTTCGTCCTCGCTGCGTCGCTGACGGTCCTCGTTCCCCTGCTGGCGGTCGTCGTCGCGGGAGCGGAGCGGTCCGCCTCGACCCTGCAGGCGCTCGAGGAGTGGCTGCTGAGCAACCTGAACACGATCCTCGTCGTCCTGCTGACAGTCCTGGCCACCGTGATGATCGGCCAGGGCCTCGACCTGTTCCGCTAGATCTCTAGCCGGATCAGTAGCAAGCGTCCCCGGTCAGTGGGCCTTGGCCCCGATCCACACCGCGACCGCGATGAGCGCACCGATGCCCACGAACCAGCCCCACAGTCCTTCGGAGACGGGGCCCAGGCGTCCGAGACCAAAGCCGCCCGGGTCCTTCTGATCCTGCAGGTTCACCACGTAGGCGATGATGTCGCGCTTGTCCTCGGGCAACAGCACCTGGTCGGAGAAGACCGGCATCTGCTGGGGCCCGGTCAGCATCGCCTCGTAGATGTGCCGGGGCGAACTGCTCATCAGCGAGGGCGCGTAGCGGCCGTTCGGCAGGGCGCCACCCCGGCCGGCGAAGTTGTGGCAGGCCGTGCAGTTGGTCCGGAACAGCTCGCCGCCGCGGGCGATCTCGTCGTCCGTCGCCTTGCTGACGTCATACGCCTCCGTCGCCGGTATCGCGGGGCCCGGCCCGAGTGAGGCGACGAAGGCGGCCAGCGCCGCGATCTCCTCATCGGTGTAGACCGGCTCCTTCTGCGGCACCTGGGCACCGGTCTGGGTCGCCGGCATCCGGCCCGTACCGACCTGGAAGTCGACCGCGGCCGCGCCCACTCCGATCAGCGGCGGTCCGGCCTGATGGCCCTCGCCGTCCGAGCCACCTTCGCCGTTGAGCCCGTGACAGCTCGCGCAGCCGACGGCGAACAGCTTGCGGCCTTCCTCGATCTGCTGCGACTGGGGTCCGTCGGCACCCGATGCCCCGTTCGGCACCAGCAGGCTGTAGGCCATGCCCGCGACCACCAGGGCCAGCCCGATCACGACCGCGCGCGCTAGTCCACTCCGCCGCCAATGCGGCCGGGGCGTGCTGTCCGCCGCTCCCATGACCGCACCTCCCAGCAGCCGGCGCCGTGATCGTCGATGACCCTAGTGTGCGCCATCAAGCGCCTGGATCACCTCTTTCGGGTGAGTATTTCGGCGGTTCGGGCGGCGATCCTTGACGAAGGGTTGTGTCCCGACCGGCGCATCGACGGCTGATCTCGCGGAACCGCCACCTTCGCCGGCCGGTGCGCCACGATTCCAGCGCGGAGGAGATCGAGATGGCCGATCCACCCAGTGGGCAGCCCGCGCCGGACCCCCCGACGCCCGCCCCGGACGCCTCGACGCCCGCCCCAGACGCCCCGACGGCCGCTCCGAGCGCGTCGTCGCCCGCCCCGGACGCTGCGGCGCCAACCCCTGAGGCAGCGCCCCCCGCCCGCGGCCGCGTACTCCGGGACCGCACGCTCCTGGCCGGGATCGGCGGCGCCGCTCTCGTGGGTGCGGTCATCGGCGGACTGATCGTCTGGGCACTGTCCGACGACGGGGCCACCCCGTCATCGGCCGCCGGCACCACGGCCGGCCAGGTCGCCATGTGCGCCGCAGCGCCGGTCGCGAACCAGGTCCTGCCGTCGGTCGTGACGATCTCCGCCCGCCGCGGCGGTCAGGCCGGCAGCGGATCGGGCCAGATCATCCGCGACGGCGGCTACATCCTCACCAACGACCACGTGATCTCGCTGGCCGCGAACGGTGGCAGCGTGTCGGTGCTCTACAGCGACGGGCACAGCTCGGACGCGGAGATCATCGGCCGTGACCCCAGCACGGACCTGGCGATGCTGAAGGCCGCCGACGCCTCGAAGGGGTACCCGGTGATCGCACTCGGGTCGTCAGCGGCGCTGGAGGTCGGCGACCCGGTCGTCGCTCTGGGCGCGCCGCTCGGCCTCTACAGCACGGTCACCTCCGGCATCGTCAGCGCCCTGGACCGATACGTTCCGGTGCCCGGGGACGACGTCACCCACCACCTGATCGGCGCGATCCAGACCGACGCCGCGATCAACCCCGGCAACAGCGGCGGCGCGCTGGTCGACTGTTCGGGACGGCTGGTCGGGGTGAACAGCGCGATCGCGACCGTGCCGAACTCGGCCGGGGTCTCCGGCGGCGGCAGCGTCGGCCTGGGCTTCTCCATCCCGATCGATCTCGCCATGCCGATCGCCGAGAAACTCATCGAGACGGGCGAGGCCGGCCACCCGACCACCGGGCTCCAGGTGCAGGAGCTCCCGCCGGAGATGGCCAGGGCCTCCGGCACCGAGCCGGGGTTGTTCGTGCTGGCCGTCGACCCCGGCAGTCCAGCGGTGAAGGCAGGCCTGAAGCCCGGCGACATCATCACCAAGATCGACGGCAAGCCCGCCCGCAGCAGCGAGGACATCGTGGTGGCGACGCTGACCCGCTCGCCCGGGGACACCCTCCAGATCACCTACCTGCGATCGGGGCAGACGGCAACGACCACCCTCACGCTGGCCGCTGCCTGACGCGGAAGGGAGATAAGGGTCCGTGGCGCGGCCTCTCCCACAACGGCCACGGACCGACTAGTCTCCAAATGAGAAACCAGGGGTTACAGGCTCAACGCGAAGCACGCAAGCCAGGGAGGGCGGCGCGTGACGATCTTCGAGCCCGAGCACGCGCACGACGGAACCAGGCGACCGGCCATGGGAGGAGCCCCACGGCCGCCGTTGACGCTGGTCAGTCGTGAGCGGCTCCGCGCTGCACTCGACCGTGGCTCTGCGGCACCACTGACCATGCTGGTGGCACCCGCGGGCACCGGTAAAACCGTGCTGCTGTCCGACTGGGCGGCCCATCGGAGCACGTCCGGACGCTCCGTGCTGTGGGTGTCCGGACAAGATCCGGACGCGCTGGAGGACGTCCTCAGCCAGGCGTCAGCGGCGGCGGCGCCCGAGCCTGTCGTGGTGGACGACGCTCATTTGCTCTCCGCAACGATGTTGACCACTTTGTCCACGCTGCTGAAGAAGTCACCGCAGTCGGTCCGGCTGCTGCTGGCCACCCGCTACGACCTGCCCCTGCCGCTGACGGAGCTGGAGCTGCGCGGCCTGGCGACGACCCTGCGCTCGCGTCAACTGCGGTTCAACGATGCAGAGGCCGCCGAACTCATTCATGCGCATGATGAAAACGCCACCGCGGCAGACATCTCGCTGTTGCAGGAGAAGACAGCGGGCTGGGCCGCGGCCCTCGTGCTCGCGGCCCGGACGATCACCGTCTCGCGCGACGCCGGTACCCGCATGCTCAGTGAGCAGCCGGTGCTGGACCTGCTGCTCGGCGAAACCTTCGCCACCCTTGACACCCGGACTCAGTCGATGCTGCTCAGCACCTTCGCTGCCAACGGCCTGACAGCGCCGCTGGCCGCCATGCTGAGCGCCGACCCCAACGCCGAGGCGCTGCTGGCGGATCTCGCCGGCAACGGGCTGCTTGTGACCGCGTACACCAACGGAGCGGACAGTGAATCCGTCTACCGCTACCACCCACTGCTCATCGAGCTCCTGCACCGTCGCGCCGCCGGCAGCCCCGAGGACGCCAAGGTGGTCACCGCGGCTCACCACCGCGCGGCGCTGTACTACGAGAACCGTGGCGAAGGCTCTCTTGCCCTGCGCAACGCCCTCGACGCCGGCGATCCAGGGCTGATCGACCGCGTCCTGCTCCGGTACGGGCCTGCCGTCCTCGCCAGCGGTGGCCACGAACTCGTTGCCTCGGGCTTCGAAAACCTCCCGGACGGCTACCTGGACACCCATCGGCACTTGCTCGGTGTTCGCGGCGTCCTGCACCGCCGTGCCGGTGACGTCACCGGCGCGGTGATGGACACCTCCTCCGCCGACCAGGCGTCGATCAGCTCGGCGGCAGAGCCCGCGACCCCGGAGGACGACGCACTCCGGGCGGACGCGCTGACGCTGCGGCTGTGGGAGTCACGCTACGGCTGGTACGACGTCCGCGACTCGCTCGCCCGCGCCAGGTCGCTGCTGGTGCTGGATCGTACTCCGGACAACGCCCGGCGCCCGGCGGTGCTGGCACCGGAGCGGTTGTCCCTGCTCCTCATCGAACTCGCGGCGACCGAGACGTGGGTCGGCGATCTCGACGAGGCTCTCCGCCATCTCGACGAGGCCTTGGTGTCGGCCCGGATGGCCGGTCATCGCCAGCTCATCGCGGGTGGTCTGGCCCACCGCGCCGTCGTGTACTACGTGCGCGGCCAGGCGGAGAACGCCGCGGAGTCCGCGCGGGCCGCGCTCCACGTGGCCGGGGATGCCGTTCTCTTCAAGGACTACGCGGTCCGGGCGCAGGTGGTACTGGGCCTGGCGGCATTGAACCAGCTCGACCTGGACGCGGCGCAGCACTGGCTCGAGCAGGTTGCCGACACCGACGTGGCCGCTTCGGACACGGTCGTCGCCGGTTTGCGCGCGATCCTGAGCGCCGCTCTGCTGATCGAGAACGGCCAGCTCGACCAGGCCGGCACCGAGCTCGCCATGGAGCCGACGGCAGCCGGCGCGCTGCCGTCGTACCTGGCGCGCGACTTCACCCTGTTGCGGTTCTGGGTGGCCGCGCTGATCGGCGACCTGAGCGGCATGGACAAGCAACTCCGGATCCTTTCGGAGACCACCTGCACCGGGGATGCCGAGCTGATCCGGGCCATCACCAGCATCACCGACGGCGATTCACAGGCAACGCTCGACGCGATGGACACGGCCCTGGGGCGCCCGGGCATCCACCCTGTGCTGGCAGCTTCGGCCGCATCGATCCGGACCGTGCTGCTGTTGCGCCTCGGTGACGAGGAGGCCGCCGAGACCGCGCTGGTGGACATGCTGAACCGGACCGCTCCCCAGCGGACCCTGCACGCGCTCGCGGCGGCCGGGATGGAGCCTGCCTTCGTGGGCCTGTTGCGCAAACACGTCGAAGGGCCGAACGTCCATCCGTTCGCGGCGGTCGTGCTGGACAAGCTCAACGGCTACGGGGCGGAGTGGAGCAAGGCAGGAGGGGTCACGCTGCTCGCCCGGACCCGGCCCGACGGGCAGCCCTCACCGCCCCGGCGCCTCGACGCGGTCATCAACGGCGCCAAGATCCGGTTGACCGCGCGGGAGGCGGACGTGCTCGACGAGCTCGCCCTGGGCAGTTCCTACACCGAGATCGCCAACGCGCTGTTCATCACCGAGAACACCGTCAAGACCCACCTCGGATCGCTGTACCGCAAGCTCGGCGTCGTCAGGCGGTCAGCCGCCCTCCGCGTCGCCCGCGACGCCGGCCTCACCTAGCGGACGCCGGGCGGACCGGGGGCCGGACCGGCGGCCGGACCTGGGCCGACCGGCCGGTACCGCACCGCCATTCGCGCCGTTCCGGTGAGCAGCGTGCCGATGGCGATCCCGATGACGAGGTTGATCAGCCCGGTGGTGACCTTCGCCTCGGTCGACCCGTTGGTCGCCAGCGGGGCCACCGCGGCCGCCACCGTCGCCAGCGCGATGATCCAGCCGAAGAACAGCAGCGGCCGGGGCGTCGACACCAGCAACAGGTGCAGCAGCCCGGTCGCCACGAGGGCGGCCAGGGCGGCGAACAGGGCGTACTTCGGCGTGTCGGCGTCGCCCCAGACGCCCTCGCCCTCAGGTGCGAGGACTTCGACGTCGAAGACGCCACGAGCCAGCAGGATGCCGACGACGGCGATCAGAGCGCACACCAGAGCAGTGGCCACCCCGCCGGCCCACAACCGGCCGGCGTCGAGCGTCTTCGCGTTGCCTTGGGCGTAATGAGCAGTCAAGTCGATGCCTCCTTCCTCGAGCCTGACCTAACGAGGCGTCCCCACCATCCCCCGTGAGGGGTGAACTACCGAATGCGATCACGTGGCGGCACCGGTACGCCGGTCGCTCAGGCCAATCCGTCCGGGCGTGGTCGCCCGCCCCCGGGTGGTGGATCTAGTCACCCAATTCGGATGAGGTCGGCGGCCTCGCCTGTCTGATGACATGAGGCTCTCGGCGCGGAGCGGGTGACGCGCGACCAGGCGACGGAGGAGTCCAGCAATGACGCATCTCGTGGTTCTCGGTTTGAACAGTCGCGACGACGCCGAGCGTGTCCTCGCCCTGACCGAAGACCTGGCCAAGCAGCAACTGCTGCAACGCGACGACGCGGCCTATGCCTACAAGGACGAGAAGGGCAAGGTCCGCATCCACCAGACGATGAACATGACCGGGGCCGGCGCGGCCGGTGGCGCGCTGTGGGGAACCCTGATCGGACTGCTCTTCCTGAATCCGCTGGCCGGCCTCGCCGTCGGCGCGGCGTCCGGTGCCGTGGCCGGCAAGCTGACCGACGTCGGCATCAGCGACGACCTGATCAAACAGGTCGGCAAGCAGTTGCAGGAAGGCAAGTCGGCCGTCTTCCTGCTGGCCAGGTCGGCCACCGTGGACCGCGTGATCGATGCGCTGAAGCCGTTCAACCCAACGGTCATCCAGACCAACCTCACGAAGGAACGCGAAGAGGAACTCATCGCCGCACTGCAGTCCTGACCCCGTGCAGGCGCGCTGGGGCGACGGTCCGGTGGCGGTCGCCGTCGGCACCGGCACCGCGGACGAGGTCGACCTGACGCTCGTCCGCGATCTGGCGGCGGAGTTCGCCCGCTCGGTCCCCTGGCACAAACGACTCGCCGTCCAGGTCCCCTCGGCCGACCTCGGCATCTCCGCCCCCGACTTCGCCCAGGCCGTGACCGAAGGGTCTTGCTGGCCCGCTGGCGGTACTTCGTCGGCCAGGGCCGTGACGAGCCCACGCTGGAGTCGCTGCTGCTCGTGGCCGACGACGACGTGGCAGAGCAGGTCAGCGCGGGAGCGGAGCGGGGTCGCGTCATCGCGGAGGCGTGCTCCCTCGGCCGGGATCTGTCCAACTGCCCGGCCACCACGCTGTCCGCCGTACGGATGGCCGAGGTCGCCCAAGAGGTCGGTACTGCGGCCGGCCTGCAGGTGGGGGTCTTCGACAAGGACCAGCTGATCGAGATGGGCTGCGGAGGTCTCCGGCGGCATCAGCCTCAAGCCGAGCGACGAGTCCCGCGCGCAGATGAAGAACGACATGACCGGTTCGGCCGCGGTGCTCGCCTCGATGACGGCACTCGGCCGGCTCGGCTGTACGACCGCGGTGACCGGCTACCTGATGTGCACCGACAACATGCCGTCGGGCTCCGCGATGACGCTCGGCGACGTGCTGACGATGCGGAACGGCGGCAAGACGGTCGAGGTTCTCAACACCGACGCCGAGGGACGGCTGGTGATGGCCGACGCGCTGGCGCTGGCGACCGAGGAACCCGTCGACGCCATCGTCGACATCGCCACCCTGACCGGCGCGTGCCTGCGCACGTTCGGCGTGAGTGTGATCCCATCCGGGATCCCTTCTGATGAACGCCTGACGCCAGTTGCCAGGCATCTCACCCGGTCTAGGTGATTCCGCCCTGGCCGGCCGGTTGGGAGAATGGCGGCACGGCCGCGTGGTCCCCTGCTGAGCGACTCTGCGCCTGCTCCACCCGACCGGCCAGGAGGCCCGATGTCGACTTCCACTGACGCAGCGGCCCGGGCCAACGACGTACTGGGGCCGATCGATCTGCTCGTGGTGCAGATTCCGCCGGAGGGACTCGGTCCCGACGGGTTCGGCGTCCTGCTGGACCTGGCCGAGCGGGGGATCATCCGGATCCTCGACCTCGAGGTCCTGAGCAAGGCCGACGACAGCTCGGTCGCACCGGTCAAGCTGGCGTCCGACATCCTGCCGGAACTGTCCGCCCTGGCGCCGTTCATCGGCTCGTTCTCCGGGTTGATGAACGCCGACGACGTCCGCGAGGCCGGGTCGTTGATCGAGGCCGGCCACCTGGGCGTCGTCGTCATCTACGAGAACGAGTGGGTCGTCTCCCTCGCCGCCGCGCTGCACGGCGAGAGCGCCCGCCTGGTCGCCTCCGGCCGGATCCCGGACGACGACTTCGAGGCGGCGCTCGGCGACGGCACCGGCTGACAGAGGGGATGCTCCGATGGGATTGTTCAGAACGGCCGCGAGAACCGCTGTCGTCGCCGGTGTGGCGACGCGAGTGCACCAGCGCATCTCCGAGCGCCAGCAGGGCACGTGGGCGGCCTCCACCAACGCCCCGGTCCCGACCTCGTTCGCACCCCCTGCGACCCAGGCCCGCTCCGCGATGCTTGCCCAGCTGAAGGAACTCGGCGAGCTGCGCTCGGCCGGGGTGCTCACGGACGAGGAGTTCGAGCACCAGAAGGCCGAGATCCTGAAGGAATCCGAGCAGAAATGATCGCCCGCGCAGGGTGATGCCGGCCGGGGACCGGAGCAGCACAGTCAGTCCCGACCATCCTGAAAGGGGCAACGCCATGACCCACTACGTCATCCGTGTCAAGGGCACGCTGTCCCGCGAGCTGACCAACGCCTTCCCGTCCCTGGCCGTCCACTCCGAGCCCGCGCAAACCGTTCTGCACGGCTACCTGCACGACCAGGCCGCGCTGGCAGGCGTCTTCAACCACCTCGACATGCTCGGCGTCGACATCCTCGAGGTCATGCACGTTCCCCAACCAGCGCGTCCTCAACCGGCACGCCCTGAACCGGCACGTCCTCAAGCAGCACGCCCTCAACCAGCACTTCCTCAACCGGCGCGTCCCGACCCCGACGGCTGACCCCACCCTTGGGCGCGGGCACCGAGGAGGCAGGGTCACCGGGAGGCGCGTCAGAGCTTTTCGGCCAGGCGGGTCAGGATGGTGGCGGCCGGTTCCTCGGTGGCGTGCCTGAATCCCGTACCGGCCCAGAGGTGCACGTGTTCCTGGTCGCCGGCTGCCGCCGCGGCCTTGCGGAGACCGCTGGTCAAGTGGTGCAAGGCCGGGTAACCGTAGGGGGCGAGATCGCCGTACTGGCTGGTGAAAGCGTTCGGCAGAGCTCGTGCGGGACGCCCGGTGAACGCGTGGGTCACCACAGTGTCCGTCCGGCTCGGGTCCTTGAGCGCCGCGCGATGGGTGGCCGACGTGCCGGCCTCGTCGCTGCGCAGGAGAATGGTGCCGACGGCAACGGCATCCGCGCCGGCCCGGATCACCGCGGCCACCTCCTCCGCGGTCGCCACGCCACCGGCGGCGATCACCGGCAGGCCGACGGTACGTCGTACGGCTGCGACGAGGTCGTTGATCGGAGCCTCCACCGGCGGCTGCTCCGGGGTGAAGGTGCCGGAGTGACCACCTGCCGCCGACGCCTGTACCACCAGGGCGTCGACGCCCGCGTCACTTGCGGCCTTGGCCTCGTCGACCGTGGTCACCGTCTGCAGGAGCAGCGCGCCGGTGGCACGCAGTACGGCGAGGTCGTCGCGGCTCGGGATCCCGAAGGTGAAGCTCACCACGGGTACCGGGTGGGCGCGCAGTACGTCGAGCTTCTCGTGCCAGCGGTCGTCATCCTCGATCGGCTCGGCATCTTCGAGGTCGATGCCGTACCGGTCCGCCTCGGCGGCGACGAGCCTGGCGTAGCGACGGAACTCCTCGCGGTCGACCGGCAACGGATTCGGCGCGAACAGGTTCACCCCGAACGTCGTGGACGGCGCCTCGTTCAGCTCTTGGCCGAGGGCCTCCGGTGACTTGTACCCGGCGGCCAGGAACCCGAGGCTGCCGACCTTCGCCGCCGCGTCGACGAGCCGCGGCGTAGTGGCGCCGCCGGCCATCGGAGCGGCGAACACCGGGAGGTCGATACCGAGCTGATCGGTGAGCATCACGCGCCTATCGTCGGAAGTACTCCCCGGTCGCGAACGGGGACGGGTCTCAAGCTAGGTGATGATGGTTGCGCGGTCCCTGGGGCCTCACCACGACCGAGTTGCTCTCTGCTGAGAGGCGACGCCTCCCACCGCCTTACGATCGACCCATGGAGCTGCGACAGCTGCGGTACTTCGTCGCCGTCGCCGAGGAGCTGAACTTCGGCCGGGCGGCGGCTCGCCTGCACATCGCCGGGCCGTCGCTGTCCCAGCAGATCAAGTCCCTCGAGCGGGATCTGGGCGTCCGGTTGTTCGACCGCGACCGCCGCTCCGTCACCCTGACCGCCACCGGCCAGGCGCTGCTGCCCTCGACGCGGGCCCTGCTCGAGCAGGCCGACGAGTTGCGGCGTTTCGCGAGCGGCATGGCGGCGAGCGAAGCGGTCCGGCTCGGCTACGTCAGCTGGCACCCCGCGGACCTCGTCAGCCGCTCGTCCGGTGTCGCCCAGCTCCTGATCGACGCCTGGGTGCTGCCCTCGCATGCCCAGGCGGGCCGGGTCGCGGACGGCACTCTCGATCTGGCGATCTGCTGGGTACTGTCCGACGTCCTGGCCGAGCTCGATCTCGACGCGCAAGTGATCGGCGCGGACCGGCTTTTCAGCGTTGCCGTCGGCCCTGACGCGTCGCCGGTCCGGGCGAAGGACATCCTCGTCCCGGTGGACGCCGATACCGCCACCTGGTCGTCCTGGAACGCGTACGGCGAGGAGTTCGCCCACGACACCGGCGCGAAGCTCGAGTACATCGACGACGGTGGGATCACCGGTGACGCCTTCTTCGACCACGTACGCCGCCTCCGCCGTCCCCTGCTGAACTCCCCGAAGAGCCAGCTCGGGCCGCTCCCACCCGATCTCGTCCGGCGCCAGGTGATCGACCCCTCGCCGTACTGGACCTGGTCCCTGGTGTCGCGGCGCGACGAGTCGCGGAGAGCGGTGCACGCCACCGTCGAAGTACTGACCCGCGACCTTGCCTCGCTCGACCTCGAGACAGCCTGGCTCCCGTCCGGCGATCCGTACCGGACGGCAGCTCGACGGCACTAGGCCCGGGACAGACCAGGGAGTCCACTGGTGCGAGTTCCTCCGGATTCCCGCAGTGTGGAGGCATGTCCCTCGATCAGGCAAGCCCGTCCGTCCCGCTGCGCAGTACGACGGGAATCGCGGTCATCTGCGCGACCGTGCTGGCCTCGATGATCGGATTCCTCGACGCCTCGGTCGTCACGGTCGCCCTGCCCTCCATCGGCGAGGACCAGAACGCCGGCGTGGCCGAGCTGCAGTGGGTGGTGACGAGTTTCCTGGTGACGGTCGCGGCCCTCCTCCTCGTCGCCGGTGGTCTCTCGGACCGCTACGGACGGCGACGGATCCTGGCGGTCGGGCTGGTGATCACCCTGGGGGCGTCGGTGCTGTGTGCGCTTGCTCCGTCGGTGGGTCTGCTGATCGCGGCCCGGGTGCTCCAGGGAATCGGCGGTGCCCTGGTGGTGCCGAGCAGCCTGGCCCTCCTCAACGCGACCCTGCGCCCCGAGGACCGGGCCCGCGGGATCGGCATCTGGGCGGGGCTTGCGACACTCGGTATGACAGTCGGTCCGTACGCGGGTGGCTGGCTTTCGGACACCTACTCCTGGCGTTGGCTTTTCCTACTGAACGCGCCGCTGGTGATCGCCGCACTGCTCGTACTGCGAGGCGTCCCGGACAGTAGGGATCCCGCGGCCGGCGGCAGGCCCGACGTACCGGGTTCTCTGCTCACGGCGGTGGGGTTCGGCGGCGTGATCTACGCGTTGACCGAAGGTGCCGCCAGGGGCTGGGCGCGTCCGTCGGTCGTCGTCGCCGGCCTGGTCGGTGTCGCCTGCCTGGTCGCACTGTTCCCGTTCGAGGCGATGCGGCGGCATCCGATGCTGCAGCTGCGGCTGTTCCAGTCGCGCCAGTTCGACGCGATCAACGCCGGCACGCTGCTCTTCTACGGCGCCCTGAGTGCGTCGTCGTACCTCCTCTATCTCCAGCTCGAGCTGCAACTGGGCTACAGCGCGAGCGCCGCGGGGGCCGCGCTGATCCCGTCTTCGATCGTCTTCCTGCTCATCTCGCCGGTGAGCGGGTTCCTGGTGGCCCGCTTCGGTCCCGGGTGGTTGATGGCGGCAGGGATGACCATCGTCGGGATCGCGTTCGTCTACCTGTCCGCGCTCGGACCGGGTTCGAGCTACCTGGGCGGTGTGCTCCCGGGGAACCTTGTGTACGGACTGGGACTCGGACTGGCAGTCACACCATTGACTGCCGCTGTGCTCGCGGCGGTGAGCAGCGCCGACCTCGGTGAGGCCTCCGCGGTCAACAACACCGTGTCGCGCATCGGTGGCGTGGCCGCGATCGCAGTACTCCCGGCACTGGCTGGCGGCGTCGACCTCAGCCTCACCGAGACAATCGCCGCAAGCTTCCGCCCCGCGATGCTCGCTACCGCGGGGCTCTGCTTGGCCGCGGCGGCAATCTCCGTCGCCTTCGTCTCCAAGACCACCACAACCTCCACCCCACGCATGGCTCCCCCACCACCCCACGCCTGCATAGCTGACTGCCTGCCCGCAGAGAAGGTCCCCGCCTGAACTTCAGCCGGCCGGGGCTTCAGAGTTAGGCGCGAGGCCGTTGAGGAGGTGGGTCAGGCCCCAGAGGAACTGTTCTGTGGTGAAGTACTTCGCGACGGTGGCGGCTGTGCTCGTGGTGCGGGGGTAGGTCGTGGTGGAGATGGTGTCGAGGGTGGCTCGGCGGGTGGTGATCCGTTGGGACTCGGTGAGGTCGGCGTGTTCGAGGCCGGCTACCTCCAGGGCGATGGCGCCGAGAACGTAGACCAGCAGGACGTACGACGCGCGGGCCGCGTCCTCGGGGGTGGCGCCCGCGTCGGCGAGTACGCCGGCGAGGGACTCGCGCAGTGTCAGGGCGTTGGGGCCGTCCATGGGAGCACCGAGGAGCAGGTGAACCGCGCCGGGGTGAGCCACCAGGCGTTCGCGCAGTTCCAGGGCAAGGGCTTCGACCCGACCGCGCCAGGGCATCTGCCGATCGGTGAACCGGTCGTGGTTGACCTCCCCGAGGAATCGCTCGACCAGGGCCCGCAGTACGGCGGCCTTGTTCGGGAAGTAGGTGTAGACGGCGTTCGGCGCGATGCCGAGCTGGGCGGCGATCCCCCGGACCGACACCGAGGTCGCGCCGCCGGTGTCCAACTGCGAGAGGGCGGCGTCGAGGATGGCGTGTTCCGTGACGGCGCGCGGCCGGCCCATCCGGCGGTTCGGCGACTGCGTCATCCAAGGCTCCCGGCTGTTGACTTTCTGTACGTCGTACATATTGTGGAACAGAATGTAAAAGACCCGGTCACCGGGTCTCACCTTTGGCGATCGGTGTGCGGGGCAGGACCACCGGAGGTCCGTATTTCTTGGGGGTTGAGGCAGACCTCCGTTCGCTGAGGGGGTTGGCCGGCATGTCCGGGCTGAACGCACCGCAGAATCCAAGATCCACCGTCGCTGTCCCATCGAGTTCGTCACTGGCGCCGCTGTCCCGATTGGCAGGGCCACTCGCCCTGGCCGCCGGGACCCTGATGATCGTGGTGGAGCTGGTGATGTTCCCGATCGTCGACAGAGACGATCGGCAGGGCACCTCGCAGAACCTCGCCTACCGGATCAGCGGAGTCGTGTACTTCGTGGCCTTCTGCCTGCTGATCCTCACTGCCGTCGCGGCGTACAGCTGGCAAGCACACAAGGCCGGCCGGTTCGGTGTGGTCGGGCTGATCGGGGCCTTGGTCGGCACCATGTTCCTCGGCGGTGACCTGTGGTTCGAGACGTTCTACGTCACGTACCTCGCCGACATCGCGCCGCAGATCCTCGATGCGGATCCGTCCGGTCTGATCGTCATCGGGGCCGTGTCGAGCTATCTGCTGTTCGCCATCGGCTGGGCGCTCTTCGGCCTCGCGAGCCTGCGTGCCGGCGTCTTCCCGAAAGCGATCTGCATCGCCATCGTGATCGGCGGCCTGCTCGGCTTCAACGCGCTGCTGCCGCCGTGGGGTATCGGTCTCGGCCTGGCCCTGGTCTGGCTCGGCGTCTGGATGATCAGGACTCCGGCCGAGGTCGTCTCATGAACGCGGCACCGACCGCTCCCACCCCGGGGCAGGTCGCACCTCAGAAGCGACCGTGGAGTGCCTGGCGCACCTTGCTGATCATTCTCGGCAGCGTGCTCGTCCTGCTCGGTGGTTCCCTCCTCGTCGGCGGCGGTATCGGGCTGTGGGCGCACCAGCAGCGCGACGGCGACGGGTACTACACGGCCGGACCGCAGCAGTTCGAGACCGACACCGCCGCGTTGTCCGTGCCGTCGATCGACGTCGACCTCACCGGTCCTCAGGTCCTGTCCGGGCAGGAGATGCTGGGCAAGATCCGGCTCCGCGCCGAGCTGATGGGCGCGGACACCCCGCTGTTCCTGGGAATCGGACCTTCCGCCGAGGTGGCGAAGTACCTGGAGGGTGTCGGCCACGACGAACTGTCCGACATCGACGTCGATCCGTTCAAGGCCACCTACACGACGCGGCCCGGCAGCGAGACTGCCACGGATCCGGCCGGGCAGTCGTTCTGGGTCGCCTCCGACAGCGGAACCGGACCGCGCACGCTGGTCTGGGACGTTGCCGACGGCGACTGGACGATCCTGATCATGAACGCCGACGGCTCGTCCGGTATCGACACGAACGTCAGTGCCGGGGCCAAGCTGCCGATCATCCTGCCGATCGCCATCGGCACGCTGATCGCCGGCGGCACGCTGCTGCTGATCGGTTTGCTGATGATCGTTCTGCCCATCGCGATCCGCGGGACCAGTACCCCTGCGCCCAGGCCGACGCCGGGACCACAACCGATGATGTGACGGCGGCCGATGATGTGACGGGCGGCCGATGATGTGACCGCGGCCGATGGCGTGATCCGCAGGTGGATTGGCGCGTCTTGCTAGTGCCTGACCGGCCGGAGTTGCCTACCGTCGTTGCCAGGTGGTCAGCGGGACCACCTGGCGAGGAGGCAGGTTCGTGAAGACCGTTCTGGTGACCGGCGCATCGTCGGGTATGGGCAAGGCGACGGCGGAGCGGTTGCTCGCCGACGGGTACGTCGTCTACGCGGCGGCCCGTCGGGTGGACCGGATGCGCGATCTGGAGGGCCTCGGCGCGACGGTGCTGGCGATGGACATCACCAAGGACGACGAGATCGTGGCCGCGGTGGACCGCATCACGGCAGAGCGCGGCGGCGTCGACATACTCGTCAACAACGCCGGCTTCGGCATGTACGGCGCGATGGAGGACACCGCGATCGCCGACGCGCGGTACCAGTTCGAGGTCAACCTCTTCGGCCTGGCCCGGCTGACCCAGCTCGTGCTGCCGTCCATGCGCGCGAAGGGCGCCGGGCAGATCGTGAACCTGTCGTCGATGGGCGGCAAGATCTACACCCCGCTGGGATCGTGGTACCACGCGACCAAGCACGCCGTCGAAGGCTGGTCGGACTGCCTGCGGCTCGAGCTCAAGCCGTTCGGCATCGACGTGATCGTGATCGAGCCGGGCATCATCGAGACCGAGTTCGGACACGTCCTGGTCGATCCGATGCTCGAGCGTTCCGGCAAGGGCCCGTACGCCGACCTCGCCCACAAGGTGGCCGCCACGACCCGCGGGAGCTACGGAGCCGGCGGATCACCTGCCTCGCTGATCGCCGGGGTGATCGCGGACGCCCTCAAGGCACGACGACCGAAGACCCGGTACGTCGCCGGCAAGTACGCGCGCCCGCTGATCGCAGTACGGAAGCTGTTCGGCGACCGGGTCTACGACCGCGTCATCATGGCTCAACTGTGATCGAAGGAGTCCCGATGACCGGGTTCACCCTGAATCCCGCGGCCACGGTGCTTGAGCCTCGAGTCCACCACCTTCCAGCTCGTACTCCGCGAAACCCGCAAATCCCTGGCCCGCCACTACCTCTCCACCCCACAACTCACCGCGGCCGAGATCTCCGACCTCCTCGGCTACGACGACACCAACTCCTTCTACCGCGCCTTCCACACCTGGACCGGCCGAACCCCGGAACACGCCTGCACCCAGGCCTGATCAGGCTGTGTCGTCCGGTGAGTCTGCCAAGTAGAGGAATCGGGCCCGGCGGCGTTCGCGGTGGTGTTCTTCTGGTTGGGTGGACGCGCCGGTGAGGGCTTCTGTCATCTCTTGGGCTGCCTCTGCGTAGCGGTTCTCGCGGGCCAGCAGCTCAGCCCGTACTGCGTGCCAGCGCGGGCTCGGCGGGAGGTCCTCCAACAGGGCAAGGCCGGTCGCTGGGTCAGCGGCCTCGGCTGCAGCGACGACTCGGCCCAGCGCGGCCGCATCGCTGGAGGCGATCGAGATGAGCAGGTCGTACAGCCGCAGGATTTCCGCCCAATCGGTCTCGTCATAGCTCGGCGCGCGAGCGTGCTCGGCAGCGATGGCGGCCTGGATTTGGTAGGCGTCGGCTTGGCCGTGCGTGCGGAGCAGTGACTCGTTCAGCAGGTCGACGCCGCGGCCGATCGCCGAGGTATCCCACTGGCTCCGGTCCTGCTTGTCGAGGGTGACCACATCCCCCTGGTCGTCGACCCGCGAAGGCCTGCGGGCATCGGTGAGAAGCAGCAGAGCCAGAACGGAGGCGGGCATCGTCTGCTCCGGGAGCAGTTCGTGCAGGAGTTCCGCCAGCCGGATCGCCTCGGCGCACGCGTCCACGTCGTACGCCGCCTGACCGTCGACCGGCGCATGGCCCGCCGTGTAGAGACTGTGGATCACCCCGCACACCGCAGGAAGTCGCCCGGCCAACTCGCCCTCGGCCGGTACGCGGTACGGGATGTGCGCGGCGGCGATCTTCTGGCGAGCCCGCGTCAGGCGCTTGGCCGTGGCGGCCTCGGTGGTGAGGAGTACGCCGCCGATCTGCGCGGGCGTGAGACCACAGAGCGTCCGCAGTGCCAGGGCGATCCGGGTCGGCGGCGAGAGCGCAGGATGGCAACAGGTGAAGATCAACCGCAGGAGGTCGTCGTCGACGACCTCGTCGGGCGGAAGGTCGGATCCGCTCAGCTCGATCATCATCAGCCCGTCCCGCTCCTTGTCCGGCCGGGCCCGTTCGCGCCGGAGGATGTCGATCGCCTTCCGCCTGGCCGTCACCGTCAGCCAGGCCCTTGGCTGCGGCGGTACCCCCGTGACCGGCCACGCTCCGAGGGCCGCCAGGCTCGCCTCCTGGACGGCGTCCTCGGCGAGTTGCACATCCCCGACAGTCCGGATCAAGGTCGCGAGGATGCGCGCGCCCTCGATCCGGACCGTCTCGGCGACCGTGTCGTGCGCCCGGTGTGGGGTCACTACTTGGCCAGGATGACCGGCCGTACCTCGACCGCACCGCCCCAGGCCGCGGGAAGGTCGGCCACGATCCGAACCGCCGCCTCGAGGTCGTCCGCTTCGATCAGGTAGTACCCGGTCAGCGCTTCCTTCGTCTCCGCGTACGGCCCGTCCGTGGTGACCACCTCGCCGCCGCGGGCGCCCTGGACCCGCACCACGGTCGCCGTACTGGTCGGGTGCAGCACGGCACTCGCCTTGATGGTGTCTGCGTGGTCGACCCCGAACTTCCGGTACTCCGCCAGCTCGTCCGCCTGCTCGGGCGCCCACCAGTCCACGTCCGCCGTGTAAGTCAACGCAAGGTACTGGGGCATCGAACTCTCCTTCATCGCCGTGGGCCCGTCTGGCCCCTCAAGAATGGAACGAACGGGGGTCCGGCAAAAGGACATCGCCGAAATGTCGGTGTGCCCTGGTAGGTCTGAGTCGGTGACGATGACTGAGGTAGACGCCGGGCGGTGGTGGGGGCTGCTGGGTGATCGGGTCCGTGGTGAGTTGGTCGACGTGCGGACGATGGCGGACGGAGCCTCGGGGTCGGCGGTCTACGGGCTGACAGTCGTGGAACCGGCAGGCGAGTTCGTGCTGAAGGTCGCCTCCCAGCCGTGGTTGCGGGAGCGGGCACGCCGTGAGCTGACGTTCTACCGGGAGTTGGCGTCGCACGGGCCGGTGCTGGTGCCGGAGTTCTTGATGGGCGGCGAGGCCGACGGGAGTACCTACCTCCTGCTGACGGCCGCTGGCCTGCCGACGGAGGCCGAGCGATGGTCGAAGCAACGGTGGATCGAGCTCGCGACGGAGCTCGGGTGGCTGCATCGCGAGCAGGTGCTTGCCTTGGCCATCGACCGTGGAGCGACTGGGCTTGAGCCGGCTTCGGCCGAGAAGCTCGCGGCCGGCGAGCACGCCTGGAGAGAGCTGGGGTACGAGCGGTTACTGGCGCCCCTCTGGGCGAACTTCGAGGCCCTCGACGCCGCGATCCGGGAGCTGCCCGCCTGCCTGTGTCACGGCGACTGCCACCTGGGCAACCTCCTGACTGATCCGGCGGACCGCTTCGTCTGGATCGACTGGCAGGAAGTCCACGTCGGCCATGGCCCCGGCGACTTGGCCCTGCTCTGGCATCGCGCCGAGGTCGACGGCGTGAACCCGCCACGCGAGGCGATGCTCACCGCGTACGCCGTTGCCAGGGGCATCCCGGACGATGTGATCCTCCGCCGAGCGGCCGTTGCCGCCGAGCTGACGCTGGTGATGCTCGAGTGGCCCACCTTCTTCCCTTACCTCCCCGAGCCCGCCCGCGCCCGGATCCGCAACCGCCTCGAACGCCTAGTCCCCGCCTGGCGCCGGTGATCTCTCGTCGGGCGCCGGTGATCTCTCGTCGAGCACAGCCAGGACGGACTCACACCAACGGATGTTCGCCTGCTCGTACAGACGTCCGCCCATCAGCGTGAGATACGGGCCGATCCGCTCAGCCTCTGCCACGTGGGCGGCTTCGGTACTCCCGTCGAGGAGACCGTCGTGAAGGTGGTCGTAGAACGCGAGCTTCTCCCGGGCCTGGTGCAGCCGTTCCTCGACGGCCTTCCGTACGTCGGGCAGGTCGTCCGGCCCGGCGGCCTGGAGCTTCACGAGCAGGTCGTCCCGCATCGCGCCCGGCCGCGTCGGCTGGGCGATGAAGGCCCGCAACTCCGCACGCCCGGCCCGGGTCAGCGAGAACACCCGCTTGTTCGGCCGGCGCTGCTGCTCGACCACGCGTCCCTCGACGAACCCCTCGCTCTCGAGCCGCTCGAGCTCGCGGTACAGCTGCTGCGGGGTGGCCGACCAGAAGTTCGCGACGGACACGTCGAACCGCTTGGACAACTCGTACCCCGCGGCATCCCCCTCCAGCAGCGAGGCAAGCACAGCGTGACGCAATCCCACCTGGACAGCCCTCCGTCTACGGCATAGTCTCAAAAACACCTATTCAACAAATTGAGTATATGGGGAGTCCACCGTGCACTCTTTCCGCACCGCCGTGGAAGCGCGAGACCTGGACGCAATGCTGAGCCTGCTCGCGGAGGATGTGGCCTTCCGCAGCCCGGTCACGTTCAAGCCGTACGAGGGTCGCGCGGCCGTCGCGCCGATCCTGCGGGCCGTGCTCGAGGTGTTCGAAGACTTCCGCTACGTACGAGAGATCGGCGCGGCTGATGCGGCCGACCACGCGCTCGTGTTCCGGGCGACCATCGGTGGGCGCGAGGTCGAGGGCAGCGACTTCCTCCACGCGGACGAGAACGGTTGGATCACCGAACTCACCGTCATGGTCCGCCCGCTCAGCGCCGTCGTTGCCCTGGCCGAAGCCATGGGCGCCCGACTCACCTCTGACGCATCGTCATGACCAGCGACCTGCCCTACGTGGACACCCACCAGACGACGGTCGACGCACCCCGCGAGCGCGTCTGGACCGCGCTTCGCCGGTACGTCGACACCTCGCTCGGGGCTCGCAAGGCGGTGCCGCTGGCCTGGATTCTCGGGACCAGGCCGCAGAGTGGGTTCGAGGCGATCCACGAGATCCCTGAGCTGCAATTGACCCTCGCCGGCCGACACCGCTTCGCGAAGTACCAACTGATCTTCGACCTCACCGACACTCCCAACGGCCAGACCGTCCTGAGCGCCCACACCTACTCTGCCTTCCCCGGCCCCCACGGCCGCCTGTACCGCCTGCTGGTCATCACCACCCACTTCCACGCCCTCGCCACCACCCAACTCCTCCACATCATCGGCAGCCGAGCCACGCGTTAGGGCCCGGCCGAGTCTGTTGGAGAGGTGACGGCCCCGTCGGCCCCGGGATAGGGGTCAGTCAGTCGGACAGATCGGCGGTGCGGGTCAGTCGGCTGGGCGGATCGGCGGTGCGGGTCAGTCAGCTGGGCGGATCGGCGGTGCGGGTCAGTCAGCTGGGCGGATCGGCGGTGCGGGTCAGTCAGCTGGGCGGATCGGCGGTGCGGGTCAGTCAGCTGGGCGGATCGGCGGTGCGGGTCAGTCAGCTGGGCGGCTCGGCGGTGCGGGTCAGTCAGCTGGGCGGCTCGGCGGTGCGGGTCAGTCAGCTGGGCGGATCGGCGGTGCGGGTCAGTCAGCTGGGCGGATCGGCGGTGCGGGTCAGTCAGCTGGGCGGATCGGCGGTGCGGGTCAGTCAGTCGAGGAGATCCGCAATGCTGGCCGGAGGGGCGGGCGGGGCGCTCGACAGCTTCGCCCGGCGTGGCGTGATCTTCGGTTGCCGTGTCCGCGCGAGGTGCGCTGCGTCGTGGGACCGTTACCCGAGCCGGACTTGCCGACCACCGCGGATCGGGGTGATCGTCGACTGGGTGCCGGTAACTCAGCCCGGTCGGGCGCATGGCGGTCCTGTCCTGGGCTCTGTGGAGCGCATGACGGGAGGGCGCCGATCCCGATCCCGGTCATCGGTGGTGGTGGCTGCTGGCGGGTTGGCGTGGTGCAGCGCCGGCTGACCTGGGGTCGGGTCGCCGGGTGGACGGGTCTGGCTGCTGGCGCCTGGATCGGGTGGGTCGGTGTCGCACCAGGGGTCGAACGGTGCGGTGTGGTTGTTCTCGGCGGTGGTGGTGGTGGTGTGTGCCGGGTTGTGGGTGCGGTTCCGGGCATGGCCGGACGCCGCGGTGCCGCCGTGGCTGGTGGTGGGTGTGCGGTAGCGGGTTC
>NZ_JBHSKE010000008.1:0-160527 GCF_042657745.1 Kribbella qitaiheensis
ACGGCGGCCCCGAGCGCAGCGATTCTCCGGCGGCGGCCTGGGGGAGTGGCGGTCCTGTGCTTGGGATGAGTCCTCATGGAGTTCTCCTAATGCGGTGAGTCCGTTGGTGAGGGGATGCCGCCACTCTGGGTGCAAAGGCTGGCCCCGGGCACCCGCGTAGTCCCGGGCCAATGCCCGGGTCGCCCTCCCGGTACGTCGCCCGGTGCCGGGTTGTTCTGATCCAGTCGTCGCGGTCCGCCGTTGGCCCTCGGCCTCAGACCCGGGGGTGGCCGGGGGCCTTACAGGCGCGCGCCCTCATGCTCGGCTCCGACAGTTGAAGCATGACCTGGACCCCCACCATTCAGTCCTGCGACTCCTACCTGGACGATCGCACCGGCAAGTACGAATTCCGTGCAGTCCGGTACCGCGCTGCCGCCGACTGGCTGACAGCGAGCGGCCTCACCCATGACATGACGATCGTGGACGTCGGCGCCGGCATGACCGAACTGGACTACTGCCTGCGCGCGGAGTACGGGTGGCGGGGACGGTACATCCCCGTGGACGGCGGCATCGACGGTGTCAATCTGAACTACTGGACGCCACCGCGGGAGGCGCATTTCTTCGTCGCCCTGGAGATCATCGAGCACCTGGCCAACTGGCGCGCCCTGATCGAGCGGATGCAGCAGAAGGCGCTCGTCGGGGTGGTGATGTCAACGCCGAATCCGCGCACCACGGACGTGATCGGCATGGACCCGACACACATGGTCGAGGTGTACTCCGCGGATCTGGAGCCATATGCGTTCCAGCTCGGAGGAGACGTTCTAAGGCGGCGCACTTTCAAACGGAGAGCCGGACGCGCTTTTCGCGACCTGGCGCCACTGACCTGAGCTTGCGAGCCGCGACTGCCGGAAGCGCGACTTCCACTGGGAGGCACTTGGGCCGCATGGTCCTTCGGCTCTGCGAAAGGACGGGTGATGACGTTACCCACCGCTGCGCTGGCGAAGTCTCGCCTGGTCCCGATGCGGCCACGCGACCCCAACGAGCCCGGCCGGACCGCCTCATCGCTGGAACTGTTCTTCGACCTGGTCTTCGTCGTGGCCGTCAGCATCGCCGCGGCCGAGCTCCATCACGCATTCACCGAGGCGCATATCATCGACGGCCTGCTCGCCTACAGCGTGGTGTTCTTCGGCATCTGGTGGGCCTGGATGAACTTCACCTGGTTCGCCACCTCCTTCGCCACCGACGACTGGCTCTACCGGGTTCTCACCATCGTCCAAATGGGCGGCGTACTGGTCCTGGCCGCCGGCATCGAACGCGTCTTCGCCGACCGCGACTACACCGTCCTCGTCCTGAGTTACGTTGTCATGCGCGTCGCGATGGTCGCCCAGTGGCTCCGCGCCTCCCGGTCCGCAGGACAAAGCCGACGCGCCACGCAGATCTACGCCGGCGGCATCGCCACCGTCCAAGCTCTCTGGCTGCTCCAGTTGCTGCTGACAGGCCCCGTCTCGTCCGTCGCATTGCTCGTACTCATCGCGGCCGAGATCGCCATCCCCATCATCGCCGAGAGGCAGGGCACGACACCGTGGCACCCACACCACATCACGGAACGCTACGGTCTGTTCACCCTCATCCTGCTCGGTGAGAGCCTCCTCGCCTCGGCCAATGCCATCATCGAGGCCCTGCACGACGATCAAGCCCTCGGTTCACTCATCTCGATCGCCGTGCTCACCCTCGTGGTCACCGCGGCTCTGTGGTGGATGTACTTCTGGCCACCACATCACCGAGCCATCAGTGCCTTCGGCAGCTCTCTGCGCTACGGCTACGTTCACTACTTCGTCTTCGCCGCAGCCGGCGCCTTGTCGGCGGGCATTGAAGTCGAGATCGGCGTCTTGACCCACCACAGCAAACTCGGGGAAGTCACCGCCTCCTTCACCATCGCTGTCCCGATCGCGATCTTTGTCCTCGGCATCTGGTGGATCGCTCTCCGTGGCGCCGCCGACCGCGTCGTCAACGCAGTCATCCCCCTGGCAGTCGTCCTCATCCTCCTCGACCCGATACTCCCGATTCCCTTCGCGATCACAGCCGTCGTCATGACCTTGGTCGTCGCTGTCCTGGTCCTGCACCCACCCGTGCCAGAGCATGCCGGCACGGCGAACACCACGCCGTCAGCAGGCGAGCCGAACACCAACTGACGACATCGCCGCAACAGACGCTGGCCGAACCTGCGAGCTGCTGCCTCCGAGCGGAGCCCGACTGCTCGAACGCACCAATCCCGACTCGTCGAAGCAGTGGCGAACGAACAGAAGAGGTGCCGGGCAGCTGATTCTGCTGAGCGCCGATAGCGCCTTCCCCGCCCGATAAACCCGGCGGGACGCGAGCGCCACTTTCACATCGCGCACCCGAACAAGTGCGATGCCGGGGTCGAGTACGCCCTGAAACAGTCCTGGTGACGTCGATGCGATGCCGCACGAATCCGAGTTACACCGGCTACGCGATCGACGGGCGCTGGCAGTGACAGCGGACATGCCAATCTCCCTGTTGGCGGACACGACATCTCCCTTCTCGCGGACAGTTGATCTCCCTTTCCGCGGACAGTGGATCGGCTCGTGTCGGTCCGGAATGAGGTGTCCCTCCGGGTCGAGGCTCGAGGTCTCTGACCACGCTCGAGTCCGGTTCACCGGAGGGACTGTGAAGAAGTCTGACAGGGAGATCATGGAGATTCTGGAAGCGTTCGATGCGACCGGGTGTGCGCATTCGGCGGCTGGTATCGCGAAGGTGGATCCGAAGACGGTGCGCCGGTATGTCGCGGCTCGTGACGAGGGCCGTGCGGTGACGGGACCGGGCCGGCGGCCGCGGATCGTCGACCCGTATCTGGCCAAGGTCGAGGAGTGGGTGGACCGCTCGCAGGGCAAGGTCCGCGCCGACGTGATCCACGAGCGGCTGCAGGCGGTGGGGTTCACCGGTGATGAGCGCACCACCCGCCGCGCGGTCGCGGAGGTGAAGGCGGCGTGGCGGGCCGGGCACCGGCGGACGTATCGGCCGTGGATCACCGAGCCGGGGTTGTGGTTGCAGTTCGACTGGGGCGCCGGGCCGGTGGTGCCCGGCCCGGACGGGCGGGCGCGTTCGACGTTGCTGTTCTGCGCGTGGTTGGCGTGGTCGCGGTTCCGGGTGGTGATCCCGACCTGGGACCGTCGGCTGGGGACGCTGCTGGCCTGTCTGGACGCGACCCTGCGCAGGCTGGGTGGGGTGCCGACGTATGCGTTGACCGACAACGAGAAGACCGTCACCGTCGAGCATGTCGCCGGTGTCGCGGTCCGGCACCCCGCGATCGTGGCGGCGGGCCGGCACTACGGGATCCAGGTGCACACCTGTGTGCCGTTCGACCCCGAGTCCAAGGGTGGGTCGGAGGCCACGGTGCGGATCGCGAAGGCCGACCTGGTGCCGACCGAGGCGAACCTGCTGCCCGGCTACGACTCGTTCACCGAACTGGCTCAGGCGAGTGAAGCGTTCTGCGCCGAGGTGAACGGCAGGGTGCATCGCGAGACCGGCCGGATCCCCGTTGAGGCACTGGTCGCCGAGCGGGCCCGGCTGCATCCGTTGCCGATGGCACCGTTCACCGCCGCCCTCGGCGAGACCAGGTGCGTGAACACCGACCAGACCATCCGGTTCGGGTCGGTGCGCTACTCCACCCCACCAGGACTGGTCGGCGCCGAGGTCTGGGCCCGAGCCGAGGGCGACGAGCTCGTCATCGTCGCCGACACCGACACGGGGTTGGCCGAGGTGGCCCGGCACCGGTTGTCGACACCGGGGAACCCGCGGATCGACCTGGGCCACTACCCCGACCATCCGCAGACCCCCGACGGTGGGCCCCGGCCACCCCAACCACGCCCGAGCAGCTCGGCCGAGCAAGCGTTCCTCGCACTCGGACCTGGCGCACAGTCCTGGCTGGTCGAGGCGGCCGCGGCCGGCGCGCAGCGGGTCCGGTCGAAGATGACCACCGCGGTCGAGTTCGCCGCGCTGGTCGGGACCGCGCCGGTCGACGCCGCCCTCGGGATCGCCGCCACCGCAGGACGGTTCGCCGACGGCGACCTGCTCGCGATCGTCGAGCACCGCGCAGGCGGTGCACCCAGCGCCGACCTGGTGGTCGCCGACGAGACCCACTCGGTCCAGCCCGGCACCGCCGCCTGGAAGGGATTCGGCCGATGAACACCACACCGACCCCGCCGGCGCTGCCCGACGAGCTGCTCGCGGTGCTCAAGCGGATGCGGCTGCCCTACCTGCGCAACGCGGCACCCGACGTGCTGGCCACCGCCCGCGCGCAACGCTGGGACCCCGCCGAAGTACTGCGGGTGCTGATCACCGAGGAGATCCGCGGCCGCGACGACGCCACCCGCCGGATGCGCCGCCGAACCGCCGGACTGCCGGCCGGGAAGACGTTCGAGTCCTGGCGCGAACACGACTCCTCCATCCCACCCGGAACCCAGACCGGACTCGCCACCCTGGAATGGGTCGGCCGCGCCGAGAACCTGGCCATCGCCGGACCGTCCGGCACCGGCAAGACCCACTTCGTCGAAGCCCTCGCGCACAAGGTCATCGACGCCGGCCTGCGGGTCTCCTGGTTCACCCTCGAAACCCTCACCGCCGCGATCGGCCGCGCCAGCGTCGACGGCTCGGTCGCCAAAACCATCGCCAAGATCACCCGCGCCGAACTCATCGTGATCGACGACATCGGCATGCTCCCCGCCGGACAAGCCGCCGGCGAGGCCTTCTACCGCGTCGTCGACGCCGCCTACGAACGCCGCAGCATCGCCGTCACATCCAACCTGCACCCCAGCGGCTTCGACACCATCATGCCCAAAACACTCGCCACCGCGACCGTCGACCGACTCCTGCACCACGCCCACGTCGTCCTCACCGAAGGCACCTCACTCCGCCTGTCCGAGGCCACCGCCGGACGAGGAGTGATGCCCCTGAACTGACCTACCGGGCGATCAATTGTCCGCGGACAGGGAGATCAACCGTCCGCCAGCAAGGAGACCAACCGTCCACACACAGGGAAGTCCGGCTGTCCGTTGACAGGCAGAAAGTTGAGGAACTGTTGGACCCCGATGACGTTGCGGCCGGCCACATCGTGAGGTTTCGACGGTCTGCCCAGTCGAAGATCGTGCGGTCGCGTGAACCTGCGCACCCGGCCATCGTCTCCGTGGAGGTCTTCACACGGGTCCAGTTGGAGATGCGCGCTCGTCGTGGCTCGGACATGGCGGCGCGAGCGTCTCAGCCGCAGACTCGAGTCGAGCCGAAAGCGTCGTACCTGTTCCGCGGAACGATCCGGTGTGAGACCCGCGGGCGGAAGATGGAGGGCTCTCCGCGGAAGCACACGATGTTCTACCGCTGTGCTGCACGGACCTTGATTCCAGGGTCGAGGGCGACCCTTGGGCATCCGCCGACGGTCTATGTCCGCGAGGACCACCTCTCCGACGGTGTGAACGAGTGGATTTGCGGGACTGTTCGGTCCTGCAAATCTTGATCAGACCGTCGCACTTCTGGCGGGTGCACAGGGGCGACGAGGATCCCGCGGATGCGGCCGAGCGAGCGTTCCGGAAGAAAATCGCCGACGCGGATGCGACGATGACGCGGCTTCAACGTGCTCTGGAGGCTGGTTGGGACCCCGAGGCGTTGGCGAGTCAATACAACGCAGCCGTGGCCGGGAGGAAGGCCGCTCTTGCCGGACTGGAGGCCTTGGAGCCGGCCGAGCGGCTGAGCACCGCGGACATCCGCGTGATGGTGGAGGAACTAGGCGCGATGAAGACGGTGCTGGATCAGGCGGATCGAGGTGATCTGGCCGAGCTGTACGGCGCCTTGGGCTTGGACGTCTCCTACAACTACAAAACGCGGGTGCCTGATGTTTCCATCAGGCCACTGGTGTGCTGGGGCGATCGGGCTCAAGCCTTGGCGATCTCGGATGCTCAGGGTCGTCGGAGAGACGTTTCTCGGTGAGCACCACATGTATCCCTGAGTTCTGGCATTCCGGGCCGAGGCCACCATTGCTGAGAGTACCGGCCGGGCTAGCGGCGCTTGCCCAAGCCGGGTGCCCCACCGCTGACGATTCGGATCCGCGGGATGACCATTTTGCGCTCGCTTGATCTGTTGGCCGCGCGCTTCTTCGTAGGGCTCTTAGGTTTGCGTTTGACGCCGGTATGGGGTTTTCCGTGCGGCGTCAGCGTACTCAAGGGCTGCTTCATGAGTTCCCGCGCTGCCGCATCCGGCGACTCGCAACCAGTCAGCCAGATCATTGCCGCGCCCAGTCCCTCACGAAGGGCGGTGAGAGACCTTTCGTCGTAGGGGATGTCGAGCAGTTTTGCCTTGACGCCGGCGCGCGCTCGAACGAGAACCAGGCAACCAGCCCGTTGTCATCCTGTTCGGTCCAGAGCCACACCGGCACAGTTCTGATGAGCATGTTTCCGTTCTCGAGGTCTCTCAGGGCCTTCACGACTGGCAACCACAAACGGGTGAGGCCTACTGGGGACACTGGGGCCTCGACAGCCGAGGCAGGGATGCCATCAGTAGGACTCAGGCGTGCATTCGCTTGCCAGGTTTCGTGTTTGTCTGCCTCGAGCCAGATCCACACCGGCAGGGTGGGCCAGGCATCATCGCCGTCCTCTGAACGGCCGGCGTCCGCGGGGTCAGTCGGCAGATCGTCATCATCGATGGTGTGCTCGGTCATCTCCGGCTCGATGACGATGGAATGGTCGTGCTGGGCGGACTCAAGGGCTGCGACAGCGGCCTCCACTACTCGCTCTCCGGTCAACTGCAGGAGCCCTTGAGCCACGGCCTTTCGGACTGCCGACCGCCCTCGCGTTGAAGTGGGCAGGGTCAGTTGTCGTGGGGTCACATCGCTGGTTCGGTCCAAGGACGCCAACGCGAATTGCGTGTGACTGCTTTGCTCTGTCCACACCCACGCCGGCACCCATCCGGGCTCTTCTCCGGGCTGGAGAAGGTCTGCGACTAATGCCCACCAGAGCAGCAGCAGGGAAGGACTGTAGGGCAGGGGTAAGTCGACTGCCTCTGCGCCTCGGGTGTACGAGAGCTGCAAGAACGGCACTGTAGCTCCGTCTGGTCCGCCGCACACTTCCAGCCACATCCAGCCTGGGACGGTTGGCCAGTCTGCTTCGTCCAATATCCCGCTCACCATCTCGGGAGTCTAGGCGCGCTTGGCGAGGCTTGGAAGGATGGCGCAACGCGGGATCGCGCCGGTCAGTTGCCGTCGGTTAGCCGTTGGCCGAGGCCGGTGGCGCGGAGGGCTCTGCGGCTGACGGCTAGGCGGACGGCAGCCTCGGTGCCTACGACGCGTACTCGGTCTTGGGCGCGTGTTATCGCTGTGTAGAAGAGTTCGCGGGTGAGGAGGCGGGATTCTTCGCCTGGCATCAGGACGGTGACTTCGGCGGCTTGGCTGCCTTGGGCTTTGTGGATAGTCATGGCGTGGAGGGTCTCGATGTTGCCGAGTCGGCTGGGGGCGAAGTCGAGGCGGCCGCGGGAGCTGTCGATGCAGACTCGCAGGGAGCCGTCGGGGCGTCGGATCGTTACTCCGACGTCTCCGTTGTAGATGCCGAGGGCGTAGTCGTTGGCGGTCACCAATACCGGTCGGCCGACGTACCAGGTGTCCCAAAGTGGGTCTTCGGTTTCTTCGGTGATCCAGCGCTCGACGGTTCGGTTCCAGTGGTTGACGCCCCATGGACCTTCCCGGTGGGCGCAGAGCAGGCGGTGCCGGTCGAGTGCTGCCAGGGCGGCGTCGGTATCTCCCGCTTCGGCGGCTTCTCGGATTGCGAGCACGTCGGGAAGTAAAGCGGACCGTAGGGTTTCGCAGGGGTCGTCGTCCTCGAGATAATGCACCCAGTCACCGCCGCTGCGCAGTACGGCGAGGACGTCTTCGGGGCGGTCTTCGCGGACACCCAGTGCCAAGTCACCGATCTCGCTTCCGAATCGGTGGGAGGTGCGAAGCTCGGCTGCTTCGATGTGCCCGCCGGCGACCAGTCCCTCGACGAGGTCGGCGAGCACCGCCCCTGCCTCGATGGAGGCTAGTTGGTCGGGGTCGCCAACCAGTATCAGCCGGGCCTCTGGCCGGACCGCCTCCAATAGCCGCGCCATCATCGTCAGCGAAACCATCGAGGTCTCGTCGACGACGATGATGTCGTGCGGCAGGCGGTTGTCTCGGTCGTGGCGGAATCGGCTCGACGAGTCAGTGCGCCCACCGAGCAGCATGTGCAGTGTCCTGGCGTGGAATTCGCCCAGCCTTTCGGTGTCCTTGAGGGTAAGGCGCTCGGACATCTCGCGTCGTACGGCCTCTTCGAGGCGACCAGCGGCCTTGCCGGTTGGAGCGGTCAGTGCGATCCACGGGCGGCGATCCCCGGCGATCTCTGCCTGTTCCGCGAGGAGGGCCAGCAAGCCGGCGACGGTGGTGGTTTTGCCGGTACCAGGGCCACCCGTCAGAACCGTCGTCCATTGACGAGCCGCAGTCTCTGCCGCCGTCCGCTGCTCGATGTACGAAGTACCGGGAAAGAGTCGGTCAAGCCCTGCAAGAAGAGCTGCTTCGTCGGCGATCTCTGGGGCGGCTCGGCTGGCCCTCCGACGAAGGTCGTGCTCGACTTGCTCCTCTTCTCGCCAGTAGCGATCGAAGTACAGGAGAGTGTCCTCGAGGTGGAGTGGACGCGGGGCAGCGAGTAGGGGACTGGCCGCTAGTGCCGCAAGCCATTCGTCCAAGGCGGGCCAGGTCAGCTCGGCGCCGTCGTCGCCGACTTCATCACGGACCTCGGTGAGGTCGAGGCAGATGGATCCGGCTCGGACGGCTCGCGCCACCAGTGCACAGGCCAGTGCCACCGATTCGTTGCTTTCGGCAAGCAGCATCGTGAGCCGGGAGGCCACATGGACGTCGGCGGCCAGGATCACGCCGGCTCTGTTGAAGTCGCGCAGGATCCCGGTCGCGGCAAGCGCCAGGGTCGAGTCGAACTCGTCGACCGGCGTGGTCATGTCGTGCTCCCGTCGAGCAGTTCGGACAGCGCCAGTACGAGCGCTGTCGGCATCGGCCAGCTGAATACCCCTGCTGGGTGCCCGTCCACCAGAGGCGTCTCCGGTCCGCACATTCCGCGCAGATAGAGGTAGATCACCCCACCGAGATGTACTTCGGGGTCGTAGGCCGGCAGCCGCCAACGGAGGTACCGGTGCAGAACCACCGAGTAGAGCATCGCCTGCAACGGATAGTCGGAGTGCAGCATGGCGGCACCTAGCTGCTCCGAGCCGTACTCCGCGGAGGTAGCGGACTGCTCGGCATCGCCGAGCCGGTTGGTCTTGTAGTCGACCACTACGAACCGGTGGCTCTCGCCGTTGGGGACGCGCAGTACGACGTCAATCGAACCGGAGAGGTAGCCCCGCAGACTCTGTCCGCCTAGCAGCGGCTGCTCGAGCCGGTCGGCGTACGCAAGGAGCGGATCGTCGGCTGACAGGTGTGTGCGGAGCAGTGGGGCCAACTGGGCCAGCTGTACATCGGTCGCAACCGTCTGGTCGCCTCCAGCCAACGGGATCTCGAAGTCGAGTTCGCGGAGCCGGTCGGCGCGGCCCAGATCGCCGAGGGTCAGCCCGGGAACTAGCGGCCCGAGTGGCGTGCTGTGCAGCGGCAGCATCGCGGTGGCCAGGGCATCGGGAGTCACGTCGACCCGCCAGAATCGCAACTGCTCGCGGACCTTTCCGGCCAGCTCGGCGTACAGGTCGGGCGCGTGTGGGTCCGCGTCTTCGAGCACTGCGTGGACCAGCGACCCGAACGTGGCTCCCGCCGGCAGCCCGTCCATCGGAGACGGCAGCGCATCGGTCGGAGCGGCCTCAGGCGTCGGTACCGGATCTACGGACTCATCCTCCAGTTGACTCTCCTCCTGCTCGCTGGCTACACCGCCCACCTGCTGGTCGGCCGCACGGATCAGGCCCGAGTACGACGTACGGCGCCAGGCGAGGTCGACCTCGCGGGAGAAGGTTCCGGCTGCGAGCCCGCCGGGCAGCTGCTCGCGTACGGGCTCGACATGCTCGGCGATGACCGAGTCCTCGACCGCCGGACCGCCGGCTCGCTGCCAGCGCCGTAGCCAGATCAGCACGTCGTCGTCGGACGATGCTCTTTCCAGAGTGTCGGGCACGATCGGTTCGCCTTGTTTGCGGCCACGCAGCAGCCGCGAGATTCCCCCGTTGATCTCGTCCCAGGACGGCGCCCACCAGGCCACGACCTGTGACTGGGCCCGGGTCAGCGCGACGTAGGTGAGGCGGATGTCGTCGCCGGCCTCCTCGGCTCGCCAGAGTTTCTGGGTGGCTCGGTATCCACGGTGCCTCTTGCCGCCGAGGTCGAGGCGCCGTTCGCCGTCCTGGTGGAAGACAAGCAGTTCGGTGTCCTCGACAACGTGGCGGGTGAAACCGAACGGCAAGTAGACGACGGGGTACTGCAGGCCCTTGCTGACCCACACCGTCATGATCTGCACGGCGGCGGCGTCGCTGTCGAGCCTACGGGTCCGCTCCGTCGTCCGGCCGCTGCCGGTGCACTCCCCGCGTAGCCAGTCGAGTAGGGCGGGTAGCCCGAAACCTTCACGGTGCGCGGTCTCGTTCAGCAGTTCGGCCAGATGCGTGAGGTCGGTCATGTCGCGCTCGCCGCCGCGCCAGGCAAGTACTCGCTGGGTCATCCCGTGAGCCTGCGCGGCCTCGAAGACCGCCGCGACGCCGCTGGTTCGCAGCCGGTCCGCCCAGGCCCGCAGCGTCTGCCCGGTCCGGTCGGTGAGCTTCTCGCCACCGGCCCGTAGGCTCGCTGCCGTTTCGCCGAAGAACATGGTGGTCGCCGCGGCGCGGACCAGGCCGGAGCGGTGCGGTTGCTCGAACGCCTCGAGCAGGCAGAGCCAGTCCTGGGCGGCCTGCGACGCGAAGATGTCGAGGTCACCGGAGTAGACGGCGGGGATGCCGGCCCGGGCCAGTTCCTCCCGGCAGACGCGCGCGTCCTTGTGCGTTTCGACGATCACCGCGACATCACCGGCTCGGAGCGGTTGACCGGCGTACGTCGCGCCGGCGGCCAGCAGGCAGCCGATGTCGGCCGCCAGATCGCGAGCGATGTGGTCGCGGAGCTCGTCCATCGGGATGCTCTTGCGCCTGGCCGAGCCGAACTGCTCTCTCCGGGCGACCCGGAGCCGGAAAGGCGCGTCGGATGGTGCTCCGGCGAGCCTGCTGCCCTGGTGATGGGCGGCCACCGGATGAACGACGATGTCCTGGTGGCCGAGTTGGGCTCCGCCCAGGACGACCTGGAGGCAGTCGACCAACGGCTGGTCGCTACGCCAGTTGGTATCGAGGGTGCGCCGCTGTCCGGCGGTGGCCGCGGCCGCGAGGTAGGTCGCGATGTCTCCGCCGCGGAAGGCGTAGATGGCTTGTTTGGGGTCGCCGATCAGCACCAGGGTGCTGGGCCCGTTGAAGGCGGTGTCGATCACCTTCCACTGCACCGGATCGGTGTCCTGGAACTCGTCGACCATCACCACCGACCACCGCCGCTGCATCTGCTTGCGGGCCGGAGCGTCGGGATCCTCCAGCGCGGCCGCGAGGCGGGTGAGCAGATCGTCGTAGCCAAGGATGCCGAGGCGGCGTTTGCGACGCTCCATCTCGGCCAGTACGGCGTGCGCGAACTCGATCCGGACGCCCTCCGGCGAGGCCTCGGCGTACTTGTCCGGAACCAGTCGGGTGTGCGGATTGCCGACTGCTTTCAGCGCGATCTCGAGTGCGGTACCACGGGTGATGGGCGGCTGGTCTGCTGAATTCCCGAAGAGTTTGAGGTAGAGGTCGTCGACCACCTCGGTGACTAGTTCTCCCAGGTCGTCGACCAGGGTGACGCCGGCGTCGGTGTCACCCGCGATGCCGAGCGAGCGCAGTACGAGCTGGCAGAACTGATGCGTGGTGGCGATGGTGGCGGCGTCGAAGTTGGCCAGCGCGTCGCGAAGACGCAGGTGACGCAACGCGATTTGGTCGGCGCTGCCCTTGACGAGGTGACCGAGAAGGCCTTCGTCGTCACGCCAACTGGTCGGGTCGGCCAGTGCGAGTTCGGCTTCAAGTAGCTGGGTGCGTACGCGCTCGCGGAGTTCCTGGCTAGCTGCGCGGCCGAAGGTGATCAGCAGCATCTCGTCGAGCCTGGCGCGGCCCTCGGCCACGAAGCGGGTGACCAGCCCGGCCAGCGCATAGGTCTTGCCCGTGCCGGCACTCGCCTCCAGCACGACGGTTCCGGTGGGGAGTTCACCGAGAAGATCGAAGGTTTCCATCACGTCGCTCCTTGCTCGAAGCGAAGCATCGGTTCCCAGAGTCGGGCGGCGTACGCCCCGAGCCGAGTCGGCTCGCCCGGGCGTTCCTCTTCGGGTCGGGTCGGTTCCAGCAGGTCGTCGAGCCGGCTGTACGGGCCCCAGACACGGACGTGCGCGGGGTCGGCGTTCTCCCCGTCGTAGGCGGTAGGGCGCCAGCGTTTCCCGGCCGCGGTGGCCGGATCGTCGCCGGTACGGCGTGCCTCGTACCAGGCGAACGAGGTCTTGAGCGGAAGCGGAAGTGGCTCCCGTCGACCGGCGTCGTAGATTGCGGCTAGGTCGGCCAGCAAGGCGCGGGCTTCCGGCCCGACCGGGCCGAAGAGGCGGCTCGCCGGGCTGTTCCGGCCCCGGCCGATGGCCAGCGCTGTCCAGTTGTGGTCGTCGTCGTTGGCGGACAGGGCGAGCAGTTGAATCCAGCAGGACAACAACTGTTTGGCGTCGAGACGGGAGAAACTGACCGAGACCAGCCGGTAGCCGTGCACGCTCGGCACGGTGCCAGTGAGTCGCCGGCCTGCGCCGAGATCGATGTCCAGATCGAAGGCCCTGGGACTCGCCTGCCGGTGCGGATGCGCACTGATCGCGAGCTGTTTGGCTTCATCGCGTACGTCGGTCGCGGTCCGCCAGCCGAGTCGCCCGGGTGGCAGCGTGCCTCGTCGCCACTCTGCTTGCAGGGCGTCGTTCGGATTGACCCCCGCCAGCATGTCGCGGAGCAGCCGGTCGCCGACCGACCACTTCTGCAGGTTGTCGATCTCCACCGGCATCACGTCCGAGACGCCGTCGACCTCCCACGGCAGGGTCAGGTCGAGTGCCCGGAAATATCCCTTCACGGGGTGACGAAAGAACGCCAGGAGGTCAGCCAGCGCGATGTCCTCGTCGCCCGCCGCGGCCAGTTGCCCGTCCAGAAACTCCGGCCGTGCTGGCCGGGATCCTGCGGCGGCTCGTGCTGCGACCAGGGCGGTCGGGTCGAATGTGAAAGGTCCCGGAGTACCGAGACGACCAGCTTCGAGGTTCTGGCGGTCGAAGGGCTGGAGCGGGTGCTTGATCAGGACAGCATCCCGGACCTTCGTCTCGGTGGTGCGATCAAGGACATCGAGGAGTTCACCCAGCGGTACTGCGGGCGGCCGCCGTTGTCCGGAGTACTCGTTGGCGCCGGTGTAGGTGATCACCAGGGACTCGGTCGCGGCAAGAATCGCATCCAGCAGGAGTTGGCGATCCTCGCTGCGGACATCGCGCTCGCCCGTGATCGGGGTCCTGGCCAGTAGGTCGTCCCCGTCGGTCAGGCCGAACCGTGGGAAGACGCCGTCGTCGAGTCCCAGCAGACAGACGACGCGGTGCGGGACCGACCGCATCGGCACCATCGTGCAGACGGTCAGCGTGCCGGTCCGGAAGCTGGCGCGGCTCGGCCGGCCGGCCAGATGGGTGGACAGGAGGGCCCGGACATCGGGGAGCTTCAATGGTGTCTCGGCCAGTGGGCCGGCGTCGGCGGCGACCTCGGCGAACTCGCGGTGGACCTGGCTGAGCTGCCAGTTGTCGTCGGGGACGACCCGGGTCAGCTGATCGATCCCCGCGCGCAACGCGTCGAGCCAGTCCGCGAGCGGCCGGGTGCCGTCCAATCGTTTGGTTGCCGCCTGCAATCGATCGATGTACTCCGCGAACCGGCCGGCCAGCTCGATCCGGGTGCTGCCGACATCGTCGAGTGGCAGGCTCGTGTTGATCCAGGCGTGCGCGTCGGCTGACATCGTCACGCCGGCGAGGATCCGGTCGAGGCCGAAGCGCCAGGTGTTCTGTGGGTAGTCGGCCAGGCCGTACGGTTCGCGGTGGTCCTGGTCGAACGCCCACCGGACGCCCGACTCGCGGACCCAGGCGGTGATGGTGTCCAGGTCGTCATCGGTGAACCGGAAGCGGCGGCGTACCGGCTCCGTTTGGGCGAGGTCGAGCAGTTGGCTGGCGGTTGCTCTGCTGCCCGCGACCCCGAGCAGTTGGGATGCGACCCCGAGCAGGGAATTGGTCTGGGTGAGCGATCGGTCGGCTAGCTGCACCCGCAACCGATGCGCCGGGTGGCCGTCGTTGCGTAGGTCTCCGAGGCCGAAGCGAGCGCTGATCAAGGGCGCGTACGTCTCGATGTCAGGGCACATGACGAGGATGTCGCGGGGTTCCAACGTCGGGTCAGCCTGCAGCATCCCCAGCAGTACCTCGCGCAGTACGTCGACCTGCCGGGCAGTGCCGTGGCAGGAGTGCACCCGCACGCTACGGTCACTAGCGGTGAGGTGGCGCCCAGCGGACCCGACGGTGTTGCTGCGCAGGTCCTTCTGTAGCCAGCCGAGAAGTGTGTCGGCCATCGCTGGCGAAGGAATGTGGCGATCAGTTGCCGGCGCAACGGAGAGGGACAACTGCAGCTCTCGACTGTCCCGCCCGAGTGTGGCCAGGAGCGGGTGGTCGGCTGCCTGGTGGCTCGTGTCGGAGGCACGGTCGCCAGCGGTGGTACCCGCTGCGGCCAGGCGTGCCCACAGCACATTGCTGGGGTTGGGGAGCCAAAGGTGTACGTCGCGGTGCTCGGCCAGCCCCGAGAGCAACTCGACCTCTGTGACCGGGAGTCGGGTGTGCCCGAACAGCGAGACTCGCGCCGGCAGGTCTAGAGACTCTGGCCGACCGCGAAGCCGGGCAAGAGTATCGGCGTGGCGAACGTTCGGAGGCGGTGCATCGATCCGTTCGACAAGACGCCGCCAGAGTTCAGGTTGCCAGGTCAGATCGTCATCCACAGGGGCCCCGCAGCCATCGGTGTCTTGACCTTGGCTCCAGTCAGCTAGGACGGTCGGTCGCTGTACGGCGTACGCGGCGAAGAGCCGGGACAGCCTCGCTGCAACGGCATACCGGCGACCCTGGCGCAGCTCCGCTTCGGCGCCGGTATCGAAATGGCCGAGGTGTCGTGCGACAGGCTGGCACCAGCCCTCGTCGAGCGAGTCGTCGAGCACAGCGAGCAGCGGCCACACCATCGCATCCGCGGCCCAGCGGTCGTCATCCGTGAGGCCCAAAACCGTGGACACCAGCGAGCGCGGTGTCGTGAACCGCACTCCTGCACACACTCCGTCGCCTCGCCCCGGAGCGGCGCCCAACCGATGTGCAAGGCGCTGGGAAAGCCAGCGTTCCACACCCTTCGCAGGCACCACTACGAGCTCTTCAGCGAACGGATCGGCGAGTGGCACGGCGAGCACGTCACCCAGCCCGTCAGCGAGCAGGTCTGTACGCTCGGCGCGGTGTAGATACAGGGTCACCGACGCAGCATGCCACGTGACGCCGATACCTCGTGACACGGTAGGTCAGTCTGGCTTCGGTTTCTGGCAGTCGGGTCGCGACCGCATGAGCCGAGCTGGACATCGGTTGCCCTCGTCATCGTCCGCTGTCCCGTGATCAAACTGTTGCCGCCAGCAACATGTTGTCGGCGTACCGCCCGCCGCAGGGAGATGAAGAAGAGGTGACACGAGTTGTCGTGTCACCTCTGGGGTTGAAACGGGTGTTTCAGTGTCCGAGGAGGAACACGCACCTTATCCACACGCATCAGCCTCGACCTCTGAGCGTTGAGAGGTGGCCCTCGTGGCGCGTTCCTGAACAGGCATCGGTCGAACGCTGCTACAAAAGCTGGCTGTGAGCGACTCGCAGGATGTTGGCAAGCGTTTGCCGATCTGGCATAGCCTGAGGCGGTTGACACGTTGCCGAGTTTGGGAGGAATACGGGTGACTTCCACCCACGCTGTCAGGTTCGCCGCCGTCGGGCTTGATCACGCGCATATCTTCGGTCAGATCGCTGGGCTCGTCGGGGCGGGTGCGGAGTTCGTCGGGATGGCGACCGACGATCCATCGGCCGCGATCGCGACCCGGGTCCGGGAGCAGTATCCGGAGGTTCCGGTGGTCGAGAGCCCGGACGACCTGGTCAGCCGGGACGAGATCGACTTGATCGTGACCGCCGCCGTACCGGATCGGCGGGGGCCGATCGCCGTCGCGGCGCTGCGGGCCGGCAAGGACGTCGTAGCCGACAAGCCCGGCTGTGTCGCTTTCGATCAGCTGGAGGAGATCGAGAAGGCGGTCGGCCAGAGTGGGCGGTTCTGGTCGGTGACGTTCTCGGAGCGGTTCGAGGTGCCCAGCGTGATCAAGGCCGGCGAGCTGGTCCGCGAGGGCCGGATCGGGACCGTGGTGCACACTCTCGGGATCGGGCCGCACCGCGTCGGGGACCGCGGCCACCTCGGCGGTGGGGCCGGCCGCCCGGACTGGTTCTACGACAAGGACCGGTACGGCGGCATCCTCACCGACCTCGCCTCCCACCAGATCGACCAGTTCCTCTGGTTCACCGGCGCACGGACCGCCGAAGTCGTGGCCAGCGCGGTCGGGAACTTCGCCAACCCCGATGAGCCTGGCCTGCAGGATTTCGGTGAGATCCTGCTGCGCAGTGACAACGCCCAGGGTTACATCCGGGTCGACTGGTACACGCCAGACGGGCTGCCGACCTGGGGCGACGGCCGCCTGATGATCCTCGGCACCGACGGCTACATCGAGTTGCGCAAGTACGTCGACATCGCCGGCCGGGATGGCGGAGACCACCTCTTCCTGGTCAATCAGCAAGGTACGCAGTACATCGACTGCTCGCAGGTCGAGACCACCTACTACCCTGACCTGGTTCGCGACGTACGGGAACGAACCACCTCGGCCGCGCCGCAGGCGCACACCTTCGAAACCATGCGCCTGGCCTTGACAGCCCAGCAGCGGGCGACCGTCCGCGGAGCGGCGCAATGATCTAGCGCGGCAGCGGGCGGAAAGCGGGTCATTGTGAGCCGCGATCGCCACGAGGTCTGACGACGAGCACGATTCCGGGGGCGCGACGATCGCGTTCGAGCGGTCGCAGATCGCAGCGCTTGTGCTGCAGGTCCAGTGTCAGTGGACAGAGGTCGAGGCGGCAGTCAGTGGTCGCTCACCCCTGGCCAACGGGTGCCGCCGGCCGCGCGGGGCTCGTACTTGGATCGTCAACGGCGCGGAAGCATGACGGCTCTTCCGTCAGCTCACGGCGTTGAATTGGCGGAGATCCATGCCTGCGGCATCGACTAGTTCCTTGAACCGTTGGCTACGTCGCCGTTGATTGGCTGGTGCACCTCGTCGCCCTCAGCCAGAGCGTCCCAGAGTTGGCGACTGACGCGCCTTCTTTGGGGAGCCGTCGGTCAACTGGACCTTGGCGCGCCGATATATGTCTGACGGCAGCATCCGCCGCCGCTGTTGCCCAGTGCAACCATTCGCCGCCCACAGACACGACAATGGGCGGCACGCTTTCGCATGTCGCCCGTCCGTATGAAACAAGTGTTTCAGTGTCCGAGGAGGGACGCGCACCTTAACCACACGCCTGGAGCTGGGTGCCTAAGGTTCCGAATACGCCGTCAGGAGGTGTTTGGGCCGATTTAGTCGTCCTCCTAAGGGACACCCGGTACTGCGCCTCGCGAACTGCCGCGGACGTCAGAGCAGGTCGGAGTGCCACTCAGTGGTGCGGGCGAGGTGTCGGTAGCCGACCCACTCCTGAGCGATGCGACGCCCTTCGGTAAGCAATCGGGCAGCGGAATCGTGATGCTCGGGGGGAAGCCAACCGGTCAATCGGCGGGCACGAGCTTCGTCCACGGACTTCTCTGCGGCTCGCCAGCTTCGGCCGATCGTGAACAACTCCGCATAGAGGTTCACGGCGGGGCTGACGGTTGGCAGGCCGTTGGCGCGCGCCGTGTGCCGGGCGGAATCCGGAATGCGCAGACCGGACAGGTCGAGATCCCCGAAGTAGCGGATTCGGCGGATCTCCTGATTGTCCGTGATGGATCGGATCGAGGACATGAAGCTCGCGCGCAGGCCCCAGGCGACGTGACCGACGTTGTGCCGCGCGGGCAACGCATGCACGATCGACCACCAGGTAGCGCTGTTCTCGACAACGAGAAGGAGATCACCATCGCCAACTCGCGTCAGGTGATTGTGGGTGACCTCATGGAGGGGCTGTTTGCTCAACAGCGGCGGCGGCGTGGCAACGGCTCGCAGCAGACGCAGCAGCCGTTCCTGATCACCGAACAAGGGACCACTGCGCATCCCGTCGAGGGCCTTCTCCGGGAACTCGAAGTCGTCTTCGGTCCCGAAGGTACTGAAGACCTCCAGGGCACGTTCCCGCAACGGCACCTCGGTCGTGTCCGGGTCGCTCATAAGCCAGCGATTTATCGCCACGTATCGGATGCGCTGGTGGTCCGTGGCCGTCGGCCAAGCATCCTCGAGGTAGTACAGCGAACGGTGCCAGCGAGGCATCGAGGGAACGGCCTTCTGTGTCTTCGCGATCGTTGGCACGAGCTTGATCTTCTGTGGAAGTTCTACCTTTTCGAGGTTGGTGGCCTTCAGCGGCACGATCAGCTCGCGTTCAGTGAGGACGGTCAGACACGCCCGCAGTGTAGCCATGATTCCGCCGTCGCCTTCTCTGCGCTCGAAGACGGCTCCGAAGCAGCGACTCACCTCATCAATGGACACCACCTTGTGGGTGGTGCGAGACCAAGCACCCGCTCCATCGAGGAGCTGCTGATAGAGAGCGTCGGCAAGTCGTTCAGTTCGCTTCGTCATGGTGCCGTTCCGGAAGGACAATCCTGGTCGTGGTGAGCATTCCAGTATCGGTTGGGGTGCGAGCGCGCCTAGATGTGGGGCTACCCGCTCGTGCACGGACAGATACTTGCGCCCGACCCGCAGGTCCGCATCATTGCGTAGCCGAATGATCAGGGGGAAGCCGGCCAGCGCTTCTTCTTCGAATAGTCCTGTGGTGTAGACGAGTTGGACACCGAGCGCGGCGGCGACACCACGCTGAAGGTCCAGCAAGTAGCCTGCGGATGCCCGGCCGATTGGGTTGTCGAGGAATAGGACGCCAGAGTGGTTGTGGCGAACTTTTCCCTGGTCGTTGGAGCGCAGCGCGGCCAAGGTGCAATAGAGGATGATCGCGGCGGTCAGGTGCTGCCCTCCGGAGAACACGTCCCTTACCTCGGATATCCGAACGCGTTCGTCGCGCAGGACAGCGTCGGGCTTGAGCATCGTCACCCTGAATCCCTTGGGCACGGCCGCTCGGACAGCACGCAGGACCACCGTGAGACCATCGCACTTCTTGGTCTTCGCATGGTGCTCCACCACGTCGTCGAGAAGCAGCCCGAGCTGATGCGCAAGCAGGTCCCCTTCGACGGGCGAACAACCGATGCGCAGGAACTCGTTTCCAGTCCAGTCGCCGAGCCCGTCCGGGAGCTTTGACAGCCGCTGGGCGGTGCGCAGGCGGCGTAGCGCGCCGTCCACGATCGCGCTCATCCGTTCGAGGATTGCTACCCTGTGCCGGCCGATCTGGGCCAGGTCGTCAACCAGCGACCGCAGCCGCGGGCGCAGCTGCTGGGACCACTCGGCCGCATGATCGGCCAGGGCTGACATTGCCACCCCTTGAATCTGTGTCCGGGCAGGGATCGCGAGAGTTTCGAATCTGTTGTCGATGACATGTCTGGTGAGGCGCTCGGCCCGCTGGAGTAGTTCCCGGTGCTCTTCCTGGGAGGTCTTTTGGGCTCGTGAGGCAGACTGGCGAAGCCCGCTGTACCGGTTCTGCGCTGTTTCCCTGTCGCCCGTGAATAGCTCTGCTTCGGTCGCTTCAATATTTGGCTCGTCGTCCAAACCTGCCTGGTGGGTGTCGACGATCGTCGTGAACGACTCGACTGTCGCCTTGGCTTTCTCAAGAGCGTCCTCCACCGCCTCCAGCCCGCCGACACACCGCCTATGAGCATCTTCGGCCTCGCTCACCTGGCGGCCGGCCTCAATGATCAACTGATCCCCGTGCTGGGGATCCGTCGGCTGAAGCGCCGGTTCCAAGACGACTGCCGGTTTCGGTAGTTGGTCCAGACGTGCGAGATAGCTCGCCTTCTTCGCGATCGCGTCCTGATGGGCTTTCGCTGCGGTCTTGTGCCTGCTGGCGGCGGCTGCGCCCGCAGCGGCGCGTGACGCGGCGTCTGCTCCGTCCATGGATGCGAGCAATTGCCGTGCTGTGGCGCGGACAACATCAGTCTCTGCCTCCCAGGCCGCGCGCGCATCGTTCGCTTTGAGCTCCGCGTGTTGAAGATCCTTGAGCTGATCGTCGCCGACCTCGGCCTTGTCGTAGGCGCGTTGTACATCGTTCAAGACGGCACGCAGCACGGCGACGGACAGCACGGGTATTGGGTCGGCGGGGTCGACTGTGCCACCGGCGGGCAGCTCATCGATCTCTTCCCTGGCCCTGACCGCCAAATCGCGACGGTTGGCGGCCAGCAGTTGCCTCTCTTGGATGTTGAGTCGTATCCCCTCGAGGATGCTGAACAGCGTTTGCGCGCGTGTATTGTCGGCTTCGGCCATTACGCGAGCGCGTCCAGCGTCTTGCTTCCAGCCATCCGCTTGGCGGCTTCGATGGGCGAGCTCGGTCAGCTGGCGAGAGTGCTCGGTTAGCTCGGCAAGGGCTCGGCGCATGCTGCCGAGTTGTTCCCTCAGGTCGTCGCGCGCCTCGATGGCGAGCTGGAGTGCCTGACCTTGGCGGTCAACGGAGTCGCTTGCTTCCTGCACCAAGGTCTGGGCTGATGCGGCGGCGTCGGACAGCTGGCCAATGGTGCCAACTGGGTATTCGGCTCGCCACGTGATCAGCCGCGCCGAGAGATCTCGGTCCGCCGTGTACGCGGTGTCCAGCGTTGTCAGCTTGGTCCTGCGCTCGAGGTGTTCCTTCGCGATACGTACTCGATCGGCGTTGGCTGCTTCGTGGTCGTACAGTGCCGGGTTTGGAGCAGCGACGAACCCGGCAGTCGAGCGAAACGAAAGGTCGAAGTCCGCTTCGACCACGAGGTCGAAGGATTGAGTGGTGGCGACTACCACGGTCCCGGTCGAGTGATAGCCGTTCTCGGAGAGGACCTCACGGGCCTGCTCAAGCTGGTCCGGCTTGTTGATCAGGACTCCACCCGCCAGGTGAGGCAGGCGGCGCACTAGCTCGGCGCGGACAGACTCGTCGGAGCGCTCGGCGAGGTAGGCCCAGCCGGCCTCGCTGGTGATGCCCGCCGACTCCAGTAGCTGCCGGGCGCGGCTCACCTCGTGATGAGGAGGCAGCAGGGCATCGGGGTCGTCATCCCAGACAATGCGCGCGGGTTCGTCGGTGGCGTCTGCGACTCTGAGTTCCGATCGTTGCTGGTCAACATCTGCCTGGGCTTTGGCCAATTGGTCGAGAAGCATCTCGGCATCGTGTTCCAGTACGACGTCGTCGGTGTCGAGTAGCTCACCCAGCCGTAATTCCCGAGTGAGCCTTTCCGCGGCTTCTTGCGCCAAGTCGATGGCGCTCTGTGCCTTCTCGAACCGGCTGCGGGCTTCGAGACTCTCCTGCTGAGAGCTGAGCAAATCGCTGCGGCGTTCTTCGACCTGCGCTTCGAGTCCGGTCAACTGCGCTTCGCCTTCGTGGACGGCGGCCGAGTCTGACCGAACCCGCTCGATCAATGCCTTGGCTTCTTCGGCGAGAGTGGCGGCCGATGAGGTCAGGCCGACTCGCACGGCAGCGTCGATTTCGGCCTCGACCTCGGCGACGCGTTCATCGAGCTGCACGGCCTGCGCCATGGCTTGGGCACGTCCATCGATCGCGGACTGCCACTCTGAGGTTGTTGCCTTAGCCGAGTTCGCCAGGCTCTTGATGGTGGCGTCCAGTTCCCGGGCTTCCGCTATCGCGTCGTCGACGGTGGACAGGAGACGACGGGCCAAGTCTCGGGACCTCTCATCACGCTCCTGCACGCGAAGCGTGCAGAGTCTTGTCGGTGGCTCACGACCTTCCGCAGAGCTGTTGCTGCCTCGCCGGCCGCTTCGTAGTTCAGGAGCTTGCGCGTCGCCACCCAGGCTTGCGCGACCTGCTCGGCGAGCTCCGAGGCGCCGGCGGCTGCGCTCTCCTCCAACTGTGCGGCGGTGAGCCGCATCTGTGCGGTGCGATGAGCGAGGGCGTCCGTAATCTTGCGGGCGCGGTCGACGCGAGACGAAGCATTTGACACTGCGACCGACAGGTCGCCGATGTGCTCCTCGCGCGTGGCCAGCAACGTGTTCTCGTGGTTCACCCGCGCCCTGAGCCGTGCGACGAAGTCGTGAAGGTCACCAGCAGCCGTATCGGCGGATTCGCGGGCGCGTTCGGCGAGAATCCGTTGTTCGGCCAACGGACCGAGCAGTTGGAGCACCTCCTCGAGGAACACGTGCTCCAACTCGAGGTCCTTGCGGGTCGCGAGCTTTACAGCATGGCCCGTGATGGATTCGGCAAGGCCTGCCGCGTCGGCGGCCGAAAGGATCGCCTTGAGGAGGAAGTCGACGAACGCTTCGTCGGTAGTGAACGTAAACGTGTCGGCCGCTTCTCCTTCGCCAGCGTTCATCGCTCGCTGGTAGCGAAACAGCTCGGCGTCCAGTCCCAACTCGTCCAGCTGAGTGGACCATTCGTGATGCTTGCTCGCCCATTGCAGCTCGAGAGTGTGGTCTGTTTGGGCGAGGTCATCGAGCTTCGAACGGTAGCTGGCGGCCGTGAGCTTCCGTCCGTCCTCGGCGAATGGCAACGAATCGACATCGAGGGTGGCCCCGGGGCGCACGGTATACCAGAGGTCGAGGAGTTTGTCTTCACCTGGCTGGGGGCCGCGATCGCGCCATTGGGAGACCTTACCGGTGATCAGCAAGCGACCGGTCCGCGTGTGCATCCACTCCAGCACCACATGGGCGACGTCGTCCCGACCGACAAACTTCTCCAGCACCTTCGTATTGGAAGTGCCAACCACTTCCCGGCGGCCTGGAAGTATGACCGAGAAGATCAGCTTCATCAGCACAGATTTGCCGCCACCGTTCTCCAGGAAGAGGATCGACGCGGGAGAGGGACGGCGAAGTTCCACCCCGCCGAGCATCAGCTGTTGGTTGGAGACCGCGGCCCCGACGTCGGATAAGTCGAGCAGGACATCCTCGTACCGGGCGCCGGCCGGGCCGACCGAATACAACCTGACCTTGGACAGTTCGTACATCGCGTGGTCCTCGGTTCAGCTCGCGTCGGGGGTTCGCACCATGGGCCCGCCTGATGCCAGAGGTGGCACGACGCCGAGGTCGAGCAGTTCGCGGAACGCGGCCTGTGATGCGAGCTCACGGACATGGATCTGGTAGCGGCTGGTCGCACGGAAGACCTCATCAGCCTCTTCGCCGACGACTTGCATGAGCCCGCGGTCCGCGAGCCATTTGAGTGCGCGGCTGACCATGCCGCGAGTGGTGTCGCGGTTGAGCCTGCTGTCCTTCGTGGCCGCCACCTCCGGTCGTCTCAGGTAGGCGCGCCAGGCGCGTTCGAGCTCGGGCTCATCAATGGACGGGTCGTTGTTGGTGGAGTCCTGACTCGCCCGTTCGTCGAGCAGCCGGCAGGTTTCACGCACGACGAGGTCGACTTCTTCGACCGAGGTACGGCCAACGTGCTGGTCGTTGGCGAGATCGTCCGCTCTGGGAAAACACAGCGCAGCAACCGCGAGGTGCGTGATTCCGTGGAGGACCTTTTCGGTGTCCCGTCTCTCCCTCAGCTTTGCCTGCCGGGCGTAGTCGTCCATCTTGATCTCGAAGCTCGAGCCGGGCTGGGCCGCCACTACGATCCCGCTGACTTCGGTCACGTCGAGCACCAGGAGACCGAGCCCCGTCGCGATTGCGTCGACGGACGCGGCGAACACGTCGTCTTGCCGGTACCGACGAACGAGGTCGCGATATCCAGCGTCCCGACCGGGCAGGTGCTTGTGCCGCAGCCCCAGCGCGATTAGCTGAGCTGCGTGTTCGTTGTCGACTTGACCCAGTAGATTCACGCGCGCTCCATATCGTCGGTGTCGGGGAGGTTGACGGGCAAGTCGATGACGTCGGCGGTGGTCAAGAGCAGGTCGTCGCCACTCACAGCCGCCGCTGAAATCTCGACCAGCCGGTTCGCGGGCACCGCTATCAGCACACTGTCCCGCCCGTGCCGGATCGCGGCGCTGATGGAGGGGCTGTACCCGTGCACAGCACGAAGAGCTACGAGCACAGGGAGGTCGTTGTCGAACTCCGCGGCTTCGCGCAACACCGAGCTGAGGGTTCGGACTCGTGCGGGCAGATCGAGCAACACGTCGGCCCTTTGCCGGTGCTCGTCGGTGAACCGGCGATCCTCCGCCGTCTCGTCGAGCACGGGTCTGACCACTGGTCCTGCCGTGCGGTCGCGGTCGACCACGGGTCGCAGCAGCATGGTCACGAGCAACGGTAGTGACAATGCTTCGGGGCTGTCCACGCCTGATGCAGCGCTGAAGAACCGCCCCAGTGGACCGACCGCTTCGGTGACGGACAGACTCAGCACCGGTTTGAGTAGCTGGCCGTGCAGATCCAGGGCCGCTCGCTGGGGTGGTCCGGAGAACTGCTGACGGTCCTGTTCGGATCGGAATACCGATCGGGCGTCCTGGAGGCGGCTCTGGAGCTGGGTGTGCCTGCGGATGCAGTCGGCGACGATCTCGACCAAATCGGCTGCCTGGCGTTTGTGGTCGGGGTCGTCGGACTCGTCGCGTGCATCGGTGATGTTGCGCAAGATGGCGTGCTCGACCTTGAACCGTTGTTCGATGTGGTCCAGCGCGGCGTCGAGCATCTGTGGCAGCTCGGAATCCCAGTCGACTACGCGCACGTCACGCCGGGTGGCCTCGAGCTTGCGCCTCAGCATCTCGCCGTACTGCACCGTCCGGTAGCGCGCCTGTTCTGCGGCCACCCGAGCGTCGGCGAGCTGGCCGCGATTGATCAGGTTGTCCAGCTTCACCTTAGCCGCCACCTGCGCCGACCGCACGTCTGTATCGAGCGCTCCGACAAGGACGTTGATCGCCTCGTCGGTAGCCCGCAAATAGATGTCTCCCGCGGTATTCGGCACCTCGCGCACCAGCTTGAAGTCGAACGTACGCCGCTGGTACCGGCCACTGGCATCGATTTCACCGTATTCATGCCGGAACACGCGGTCGACGGTGCCGACGTTGATCAGCTTCTCCAGCACCCACCGGGCCACGCGCCGATGCTCGTCTCGCGCGCGGTCGGGCGCTTGGGCGGCCACGAAGGGCGCAACACGATCCTGCACGGCTTCGTGTGCGACCCCTGTGTCGAAGTCCATGGCGATCGTGACCTGGTCGATGATATGCATCGCGATCTCTGCCATCTGGTAGATGGAGGCGTCGACCCAGTCGAGCTTGGCCTTGTGATAATCAAGCTCGTGCAGCGGAACCGTGCATGCGAGGGCCTTGAGCCGGCGGGTCAGGCCTAGGTCCGCACTAACCATCGGATCGAACCCGTGATCTGCAGCCCTTGACTGGTCCTTCTACTGTGACGTGATGCGAAGCTGGCGGTCCCGGTTTGGCGTTCACCATTTCGGCGCCGCACGCGATGTTCGCCTGGCCTGCCGTTGGCTGGTCACCGGCACACTGGTTCCCCCTCCGCGTCTGCCCCTCGATGATAAGTGGGCTCGGGGCCTTCTACTGGCGACACCGGCCATGTCAGTCCCAAGGAGATCGCATCTTAGGCGTTGACGGCGCTCTCTTCAGTACCGATTGTCCCCAAGATGCGGGGTTATCCACAGGTTTCGGAACTGTCGGACAACCGTATGCGAATCGGTGGATCCTGTTGGCAACGAAAGGGATCACCATGAACATCTCGAAGCTCTACCGGTCGACCACCTCATTCGGACTAGCTGACCGGCCAAGACGATGATGACGGAGCGAAGGTCTCGCCGGATGCCTTGGCTTCTCCGTTACTACCGCTGGCAGACGCGGCTGTATCTGCGCGTCTTACGTGCGCTGTGGATCATCCCGGCACCGATCGAGGCGGCTCTGCAGAGATGGCTGGCGGGATCTGGACAGCTACGGCGCCGGGGATCGAGGTGAAGTTGTGATCTTCGTCTACCCCGCGCAAGGCAAAGCCGCTGGTCTGGTGAGACCTGCGGCATTGCGTGTCCGAGGAGCGACACACACCTTTACCACACGCCTCGAGATCTCTGCTTGAGTCGGGCTCTGCACGTTCCTCGGCCGGCACCACGCTCACGATCTGATGACGCTCTGTAACAGATCGTTCCCCGCGGACGATAGCTCCAGAGAGGGCCTGGGCTGTGGGGCTGGCCCAGGTACAGGTTCGCGAGTAAGTGGGGGATGTGCGAAGCGTTGGTGTCCGGTATGAGTGCTCGTCCGAATGTCAGTCCGAGTGTGGCGATTGTGCTGTACGAGGCATACACGAAGATGTCGGGCCCGCTGGCGGGCAACCATTACGCACTGTACGACTACGCGCGGGTGGTGATGACAAAGATCGTCCCCGTCGACGCGTTTTATGTCGGGCTGATTCACGCGGGGACGAGGGTGCGGTTTCCTTATAATTACGACGGTGCGCGGCATGACGACTCGGACACTCACACTATCGGGCGGGACGGCCTGACCGCTTGGCTGCTCACCAACAAGCGAACCTATCGGTTCGATCTCGACGGCGGCATCCTGCTGAACGGGGGAGTCGGGTTCGGCGATGTCCACAAACGCTCCGCCGACGCTGTGACGGTGCCGCTGATGTCCTGGACCCTGGACGGGCCTGAGGTGTTCGGCATGATGTCGATGCAGAGCTATGAGCCAGGCGTCTACACCGGGGAGGCAGTGGCTGCCTTCGAGTGGATCGCTGACGTGATCGGCCGGGTGCTGTTGCGTGAACAGGAGGATCGCGATGCGCTCGCCGAATTGAGATTGGGGACCGACGACGCCCTCGGTGAAGACTTCCTCACCTCGGACCAGATGGTGGAGTACCTGGTCGAGCGGGTCGGGCAGGTTCGGCGAATGGCCGAACAAGCGCTCGGCGATTCCGGCATCACTTTCGACCAGGCCCGCGGCGTCCTGACTGAGGTCACCACCGAATGCCTACGCATCCAGGCGGAACTGGTCGAGATGACATTGCTGGTCGATGATCGACCGACGCTGCGGTTCAACACCTTGACCCCTGCCGAGCAAACGATCGCTGTTCTGCTGGCTGACGGCCTGACCAACCAAGCGATCGCAGAGCAGTTGCGGCCGACGAGCATCAACACGGTCAAGACCCACCTGAAGAACATCGCCGCGAAGTACGGGATGAGCACGCGAGCGGAGATCGCTGCTGACGTCAACAAGCATCTGGGGCAGGTGCACCAGGTGTCCTAATGCGTCGGCTCACCCGCGGGGTGAGCCGACCTGCTCCGTTCCTCACCCGGCACGGTATAGCTCTCTGACTACGCTCCGTGGATCATCGGGGTGAGCGTCGGCTCGCCGTTTTCGACGGGCGCCCGGCGCAAGGGGAGCGGGGGTTTCCCCGCAGAAGAAGGTCTTCGGGCCGTCGCGCTGACGGTTCCGAATACGTGGGGGGAGGATTTCCGTGTGCTGGATACCGTTCAAGGGGGACCAGGTCGGCCGAGTGTGCCGATGAGCAGTGTTGATGGCTAATTGATCGACACGGGGTGGAGTGCGGCGCATCGAGAACTGCAGTGCGCCGCACCCCACCAGCTCGTCAGGGGCAGGTCGGTCTGACCAGCACCAATCGCATCTTGATCTCGTCGACCGGGTTGTGCCCAGGATCCCGGTAGCCGTGCCAGGCGATCCCGACGCCCTGGGTGAGGATGCGCTTCGCCGGCACACCGAGCTCGACCAGGATGTTTTTCGCGGCGGTTGCCCGGGCATTCGACAGCGGGTTGTCCGGGTTGGTTTCCCGGTACGCGGTCGTGCCGGTGAGGACGACATTCAGCCCCGTCTTCACCAGCACACGGGCGATACCGCTCAGTGCGGCCTTCGCCCGGGCATGGTCCCGAAAGGTCGCCCGGTCGGGTTCGAAGCCGAGGTCGGACTCGTTGAAACTGAACTCTTTGCAGGGGTCCTCCGTCTCGGGCGGGGGCGGTTGCTTGGCCGGGGTGACCCGCGGCAGTGTCGCATCTCTGGTCCCTTGCGGCAGCGCGGCCGGATCGATCTCGACGTTATCCACGTGGGCTGCATCGAGAACGGCGGTCCAGAGCGTCTGGAGCCGGGCAATTTCGGGAGACGTCAGCTTCGGCTGTGGAGACATCGTCTGGCCGAGGCCGGTCATCAGCACGGAGATGCCGCTGAGGTTCGGGCTGAAACCGTTGTTCGCCAGCCCTTTCGCGATCGTCGGCTGGTCCGCGGCGAGCACCGACAGATCTGTCAGCGGCATCGGCGCCACGGTGTCGATGCCACTGTCGATGGTGATGATCTGCTTCGGCCCGGTGGTGTTGGCGATGTTGTCCCTGGCCAGGTTGATCGCGGCGAGCAGACTGCTCTCGGTCGCCGTCGCGGGGTACTTGGCAACGACGCCAGGGATCGCGGCCAGCTTGTCCTTGGTGTACTTGGCACAGGACGGCTTGTTGTCGTACGGGCACCTCAGGTCGCTCTTGGCAACGATTTGTGGCTCGCCCGATACGGCGATGACGACCAGCCTGTCGCCCCGCTTGATCGCCTTGCTTAACGCGTCGGCGGCTGTCTGGAGCAGAGCGGGGCGGGGCATGTTCTGGCGATTGCCGATGACCAGAGCGGTTGCGCCTGTTTGTTCTGGTGGAGTGCAGCCGCTAAGGGTGAGACCGAGTGTCGCCGCCAGGGCCAGCCAGGCGACGACGAGATGTCGATGCATCTGGAACTCCTTATTCGGTGGGAATGTCGCCGGGTCGCCGGTAGTTGGCCAGCAGGATCTCGGTGGCCTCCGGCTCACCGATGTTGCGGCTGAGCCGCTCGATCTTCTCGTCGTGACCGAGGTTGGCGAACGCGGCGGCAAGCTCACGCTCGAGGACGTGGGCCTCGGCGAGCCGGTCCGTCTCCGCCTGGTATTCGGTCAGTAGGTCCGCCTCCCGGGTCGCGGACTCGCGTTCGCGTGCCAGCAAGCGCACCAGTTGCCCACGTTCGCGACGCAGGGACCGGACGGTGCGTTGTTCGGTCCGGTCGAACGCGTGCCGTGAGGCCATCAGTCCGGTCACGCAGTAGATGATCAGCAGGAACACGGCGATGTACAGGCGGTCGGTGTCGAAGGCCGAGCCCGCCTGACTGCCGGTGGGGAACGGATCGTCGAATCCGCCGGGAGCCGAGTCGGCAGCCGGGCGGATCGGGCTGGTCGTCAACCGCAAGGTGAACATCGCGCCGGCCAGCCCGAGCCAGAGTAAGGCCGAGACGAGAGCAGTCGGCAGTATCCCGGACTCGCCCTGACGGCGATTGCTCATCGCCACGCCGAACCGCCAGGGCAACACGATGGAGGCTGTCGTGCAGCCAACGACGACGAGGCCGACGATGATGTCGTTCCCGGCATCTTTCAGCAGCAGTGCCATGTTCTGGTAGAAGCCGAACGCGTCGACTCCGGTGAGGATCGCGATGACGAGCCACCAGCCGAACTCGAGGAGTCGTGATGCGGGCTTCTCGGCGACGAAGTCCTGGCGAATACCGTCGCTCATGAAGATCCTTTCCGTTGCCGGTTGCCCGGCGCCTGTTGTTCGGCCTGAAGCGCCCGGTCGATGGCGGCCAGCCGTCCTTCCAGGGCTGCGATCTGAGCCGCCTGTGCGGTGGTCCTGGCCTTCAGCGAGGCCGTCGCGAACGCTCGGGTACGACGTCGTTCCAGCTGCTCGAGCCCGGCCCGGTACACCCACAAGGCCCGGAGCGACTGGATCCAGGTGTCGAGCGTCGCCGGGGTGCCTTCGTCGATCGCGCCCGCGGCGTAGAGTTCGTCGATCCGCCGCCGGATCTCGAGGATCATGTCGTCCGGCTCGATTAGGTCCGGATACTTGGTGAACAGGGCCGGCTGCTGAAGATCGATCTGCGGTGCGGAGGCTGACGGCGGCCGGCTGGCCGGCCTGGTGAGCAGCGCCGGGCGACGGAACCAGGCCCGCAGCCGTAGCCACGGACCGGTCGCTGGCGGCGCCGCGGCGGTGGTCATCGATCCGCCTCGATCGCGGCGCCCATCCGGCCGTCCAGCCGGACATCGAGCTCTGGCGGGATCGGCGGAATCCGCCGGTCGAGGCGGAGTTCGAGGAGTCCACGGAAGCGGTGGTGCCTGGTCAGGTGTTCGTCGAAGAGCGCCCGTTTGAGCACGGCCGAATGGTGGATGGCCACCTTCTGCGCCTCGTAGCGCTCGCTCAGCGCGTCGCGCGTGGCGAGCAGGTTGGCATTCTGGGCGCTCAGGTCTGCAATCTCCTTCGTGAGTGCAGACAGCCGGGCCTGAGCCTGGGCAATTGTCTGCCGGCGGCTGCGGAGGGCGCGCGCGGCGACGATCCGCGGATCGGCCTGTGGACCGTCGCGGCCCGGGCCGTCCGGTGCCGACCCGAGGCGCACGAGCTCTTCACGCGCGGCGGCGAGTCCGGCCTGCAGCTGCGGCAGGCGGTGGTTGTTCGAGATTAGCCGCTGCAGGTCCTTCTCCAGGCTCTTGGTCAGTGCCAGCTGCAGCTCGCCGATCGAGTTGTTCCGCTCCTCGAAGAAGGTCTCCCGCTCTTGGGTCGTCACAGGCCGGTCATTCAGGTCCAGTGACGGCTCTCCGCGGGCCGCGACCCGGACCGCTGACCGGCGGACCTTCTGTCGTGCCCGCCAACCGAGCCGGGTCGCCGGCCGTCCCCCCGCGCGCCGGCTCTCCTGGTCGCTCATCGTTGCTCCTCTTCCTCATCGCCCCTGACCGGACCTGACGGACGAACAGATCTCGGTGTCCGGCCGGGGCCTGTCCGTCAGGTCGGGGGTAACCGGCAGATGAAGGAGCGCAGCGTGAGCAGCCAACGGGTTGTCAGTTTCGAACTCAGTCCGCAACAGCGAGCTCAGGTTCGTCAGGTCGTTGGGGCGAACCTAGCGATCGCGGACCGGCGGATCGCCCGGGCCCGCGACCGGATGCTGGTCGAGCTGGATCGCCTGGCCGGTCAGGCTCCGACCGTCACACTGCCTTCGGCTGCGGAGATCGAGGCCGCTTTCCGCGCGATGGTCGACGTCGAGGCTCCGTCGCGGCAGGTCGAGGAGTACGAGGAGCGGCTGCTCGCCGCGAGCACCGAGAAGGCGGCACAGGCCCGGACAGGTTTGACCACAGGTCTCGATCGGGCGACCTCGCAGAGGCTGGATGGCCTACTCGCGCGACTGCCGTCGGACCATGTGCCGGCGCCGGTGGCGGCCGCGGCCGAGAAGGTCAGTACGACCGAGGGGCCGGCCCGGGCCTCGGCGCTGGAGAATGTCCGCCGCCTGGTCAAGGCGGAGGTCGAGGGAAGTCGCCGACGCGCGCAGATCCGGGTCGAGCTCGATCACGCCGATACGATCCTCCGCGTTCTGGTTGCTGAGGGCAATGGACTGTCCGCCCGGTTGCGGGGTACGGCGGAGCAGCTGGCCGAGCGGGCAGCGGTCGCGGAGGCCGAGTACCGAGATGGCGGCGAGGTGGCTTCCGGCGTACTCGTGACCGCGGCCGTCGCACTCCAGCAGGAGTTCGAGCGGGACCAGCACGACGCACACGCGCTGCAGTTGCTGCGGCAGATCTGGGAGAAGCTGGGCTACCAGCTGGCCGCTGACGACGAGGTACCGGGCTTCCTGGCCAGGAAGCCCGGCGAGGGCCGGGGCATGTGGGTCGGTCCCGCCGGGAACTCCACCAGCATGACGCAGGTCAACCTCAAGGAGGAGGTCGATCTGGGCCGTTCGGCGGCTGACGTCCACGCTTCGCTCTGCTCGGCTGCCGGCGAGGTCGAGGCTCTTGCCGTTGCCGACGGAATGGCAGTTCACGTGAAGGAGGTCAAGGAGGCCCAGGAGCTCGCCGCGACCATCGTCGTCACCGGGGACAAGGCCACGTGGCGCGATACCGCGCACCACATGCGGAAGGGTGGGAAACGGTGATGTCGGCGACCACTGAAGTTTCTGACCGGCGGCCCGAGTGGCTGGAGGAGCTGAGCGCGCGCTTGGCGACCAGCGCCCACCTGGTCCTGGTCGGAGCTCCCAACGAGCTCCACCTGCTTCGCGGTTCGCAGGGAAAGTCCTGGCACACGTTCACCACTGCGGTCACCAACGCCCTCCTCGAGACCGGCTACTCCTTGGCTCTGAGCTGGGGAATCGACCGCGGACTGCAGACCTTGGCGGAAGCGAAGGAGCGCCTTGCGGATCAGTTGCTGGCAGGGAACGGTCCTGCTCAGGCGAGCCAGCGGATCGGCGGTGACGCTTCTTCGCTGGCGAATGCTCTTCGTGCTGTCAGTGCCTTCACGCCGACGCTGTCCGGGGTACCGGGCCGGGCCGCACTGCTCGTCAGCGGTGCCGAGCGGCTAGCCGAGAGCCCGGCTATGTCGCCGCTGCGAGATGTGATGGCGCTCGCGCAGCAACTGGCACTCGATGCCGTTCCGCAGGCTTCCGGAGGCCCCCGAGGAACGTTGTACAACACGGTGATCTGGCTGGTCGGTCAGGAGCACGATCTGCCGAACTGGTTCCTCACCACGCGGGGCGTGCACGTGATGGCGATTCCGCTGCCCGATTTCGACGTCCGCAGCAGGGTCGCCGAGACGATCGTTCCGCAGTTCAAGGGCTATCCGGATCTGACGGGCGAGGAGAAGGCAGCCAGGGTGACGGAGCTCGCCAACCTGTGCGAAGGGATGACCCAGGCGCAGATGCGCGAGGTCGGACGGTTCGCCGCCGATCGGCAGATCACCGCCGAGCATCTGGAGGACGCGGTCCGGGGGATCCGCTCGGGCCTGCGCGAGTCGCCCTGGCGAAGCCCCTCGCTCGGTGCTCGGGTCGCTGCCGCGCGTGACGTTCTGCTCGGCAACAAGCCACCCGCTCCGGAGTCGAGCCTGCGGCAGGTGCTCGGCCAGCAGGTCGCCGTCCACAAGGCTCTCGACGTGATGACCCGGAGCGTGATGGGACTGTCCGACTGGGACGAGTCGCAGCACTCCAGCCGCCCGCGCGGGGTCCTCTTCCTGGCCGGCCCGACCGGTGTCGGGAAGACCTTCCTCGCCAAGCAGTTGGCTACGACGATCTTCGGTCGCGAGGACGCTATGGTCCGCTTCGACATGAGCGAGTACTCGACCGAGCAGAGTGAGGCGCGGCTGATCGGCTCGCCGCCCGGCTATGTGGGCTACGAGTCGGGTGGGCAGCTGACCAATGCCGTTCGGCAGCGGCCGTTCAGCATGCTCCTGTTCGATGAGGTCGACAAGGCGCATCCGCTGGTGCTGGACAAATTCCTCCAGATCCTCGAGGACGGCCGGCTGACCGACGGCGCGGGCAGCACCGTGTACTTCGGCGAGACGCTGATCGTCTTCACCTCCAACCTCGGCATTTACCAGCGGGGCGACGGGCCGAAGAACCGCGAGCCCCTGGTCCATCCCGGTGAGCCGTACGCCGAGGTCGAGTCCAAGGTCCGCAAGGAGGTCGAGCGGCACTTCACGGAGGAGCTCCAGCGACCCGAGATCATCAACCGGATCGGCGACAACATCCTGGTGTTCGACTACCTGTCGCCCGCGCATGCCCGCGAGTTGCTCGTCCAGAAGGTCGATGCGCTGACCCGATCGGTCCGGGAGCGCAGGGAGGTCGCCGTCCGGGTTGAGGCGGCCGCCACCGCCCAACTGGCGGATCTCGTCGTCGCGCCCGATGTGCTCAAGTACGGCGGCCGCGGAGTGAAGAACGTGGTCGAGAGCAGACTGGTCAATCCACTCGCCCGGAAGTTGCTCGATCTCCCGGCCGGATCAAGCCGCTCGGTCCTGGAGATCAGGGCGGACGACATCGTCCTAGCCGAGCGGTAGGTCGCGGGATGAGCATTCCGTTCTTCGTGAGCCGGCTGGTCCATCCCGTGCACGCACTCGGCCCCGGATCCAGAGCAGGGATCTGGACCCAGGGCTGCGGCATCGGTTGTCCGGGCTGTGTCGCCCAGGACACGTGGGGCCGGCCGGCCGGATCCCGCAGCGACGTCGACGCCGTGCTCGCCTGGCTGGCTGCCCTGCCCTGGCCGGAACTGGACGGCGTGACGATCAGCGGAGGTGAGCCCACCGATCAGCCGGAGGCGCTACAGGCCCTGCTGGCCGGCGTCGGGGAACTCAAAGCGGACTTCGGGCAGGTCGACATCCTCCTGTACACCGGCCGATCGGCGGAATGGGTGCTCTCGGATGGACGGCCGATCGTCGACGGGGCCGACGCGGTGATGGCCGATCCATTCGTCGGTGCGGAGGCCGGCTGGTTGCCGCTGCGTGGCTCGGACAACCAGCGGTTGCTCGCGCTGACCCGGCTCGGGTCGGCCCGCTATCTCGATTCCCCACTGCCGGACCGGCGCAAGGTCCAGGTGGACGTCGTCGACGGTGAGGTCCGGATGATCGGCATCCCGACTCCCGGTGCCCTCACGAAGCTGACCGAGCAGGCGGAGGCGGCGGGACTGCATCTTCGGGGGACCTCATGGCGGAGATGAACTGTCCGCTGTGCGGTTCGCCGTTCGATCCTGATGCGGTCAGCTGTCCGATGGGCCACGAGCGTTTCGGTGAGATCGTGACCGCGTCGGTTCCGCAACCGATCCGGAATGCCGAGCAGTTGAGGGCGGGCTCCGTGCCGGGGCTCGAGGCGCCGCCGGGCGGTGCGACGGTACTGATCGAGCTGGACGGCTCACCGGTGTCCGTGACCGCCACGGTGTTCGTCCTCGGCCGGCAGCCCGGTCCGGACAGCCCGTTGGCCGACCGGCTGGCCAACTATCCGAACGTTTCGCGCCGGCACGCCCGGATCACAGTCGTCGGTGACCACTTCCAGGTCGAGGACGACTCGTCGCTGAACAACACCTTCGTCAACGGTGTCCCGATCAAGGGCGAAGGTCCGCATCCACTCGAGAGCAGGGGGATTCTCCGGCTGGCGCGTAACTGCCATCTGACCCTGACCGTGGCCCAGTTGCCGGGCAAGCCGATCGTTCAAGGGTTCGCATGACCGGCGTCGCGACGCCCGTCGAGCCACCGCAGACCGAGCTCGATCCGGTCGCGGGGGAGGTCGCGAAGGGGCGGCCGGACGTCGGCCCGGGTCAGGTCCGGACCCTCCACGACGACGAGAGCACCGAGGCGGTCGTGCTCTCGACGCATCCGGACGAATGGTCCGACCTGACGTTGCAGGAGGAGTTGGCGAGCAGTGCGCACAGCCGGGTCACCCGGTTCGCGACGGCTGACGGGAAGGACGTCGTGGTGAAGGCGTTCCGGGTCCTGCACCAGGACGTCCTGGCCGTCTGGCGCCGTTGGGAGTCGTGCCGGGCAGCCGGTGCTCCGCTGACCCCGCTCGACAGGACCAGCCTCGGACCGGCGATCGCCTTCGAACAGATGCCTTACCGGCCGGAGCGGTCGTTGTACGAGCTGCTGACGGCCGACGACCAGTTCCCGCACCGGCGGCGCAGCACCGAGGATCTCAAGCGCATCGCACGGCAGGTCGACGAGGCGCTGACGGCTCTGCACCGAGCCGGGGCGGACCACCGGTACGCCGTCCATCGGGACGTCAAACCAGGCAACATCCTGGTGACCCAGCTGGATCCGCTCGTGGTCGAGCTCGCGGACACCGAGACCGTCGTCCTGGTCGATCCGCTGGACACGGCCACGGCGTTGCCGCGGCGGGGCACCTTCCTCTACGAGGCAGCCGACGCAAGCTATGCGGCCCATCCTCCGATGGACTACTGGTCCCTGGGAATGACGCTGGCCGAGCTCGGCGCGGGTCGGCATCCCCTTCAGCGCATCGACGTGAACGAGTTCTTCGAACCGGCGTTCATCCAACGACTGCTGACCGAAGATCTTCTCGAGGTTCCTGCCGAACTCGAGGAGGAGACGGCGGTTCTCGTTCGGGGCCTGCTGGCCCGGCGAAGCGGCGAGCGTTTCGGTCACCCGGAGATCGTCAAATGGCTCGACGGACAGCCGCTGCCTACGCCGGCCGGAACGGCGGTGCCGAACGCCCGCGGTTCCGCAGAGCAGGCGGACGACGCGGCTGCGACCCGCGTCCGGGCCGCGTCGGTCGAGGACAGTTTCGTCCTCGCCGGGATGCTTCTGCACACCAGGCAAGCGATCGCGGCGGCGATGGCCGAGCACTGGGGCGACGCCGTCCGCACACTGCTCGGTCGCGACTACGACCAACTGCTGGACTGGGTGGCAGATCATTGCCCGGAGCTGGCGGCACAGATCGTCTCGATCAGAGATCGCCGGCAGGCGGGCCTGATCAATGTCCATCGAGCCGTGGCGGAGACGATCTGGTCCCTCGATCCTGCTTCGCCACCCTCCTTCGACGGGCGGGTCCTGGACCGGGCCGGCCTGATCGAACTCGTTCGTGCCGTGATCGCCACCGATGCGGAGGCCTCGACGGTCCTGGACCGACTGCGCGAGAGTTCGGCGCTGGAAGTTCTCGCGTTGCGGCCGGCCCATCAGGAACTCCAGCACGTCACCGATCGCTGGCAGGAGCTGGTCGCGGCCGCCGATCGTCTCTTGGCCCGGCACCTTCCACCCGGCCGGACGGTGGACCGGACCTTGCTGCATGCACACCTGCTGCTGGTGATCCTCAGCCCGGACGCTGTTCGGCACCTGGCAGAGTTGGCGGCCGCCTGTCTGAATGACCGGACGGCGGGGGTGCCCTGGTTCACCCAGCTTTCAGCGGACGGGGGAGGGGTTGACGGGGCGGCGCGGCACGCGGTGATGATCGCTGCGGCGCCGATCGCCGAAGGACCCGACCCGGGTGTTCACACTGGGATCGATGCCTGGGCCAGCGACTACCTGGAGCGCATCATGAATGCCCGCCTTGCGCAGCGGCGGTCGCGGTTCGGGTTCACTCCGGCCGTCTACGCGGCTGTTGCCGTCGTCCTCGGTCTCGTCGCCCTCCAGACCTGGGCCCTGGCTGCCCGTTCGGTGACCGCGTACGTTCTGACATCGGTCGGCGTTGCGGTCCTCTGCGTCCTGGGTGCGGTCCGAATGCCGTCGACAAACCTGCGGGCCTTGCTGCTCCACCTCGGCGCCTACGGCCTGATCGGAGCGTTTGCCGGTGGCGCCGTAGCCGCGGCGTTCGCACTGGCCGGCGGCGACATTGCCGGGCTCGTGCTCGCCTGGTGGCTCTGGGGCCTGGCCGAACTCCTTGCCGTCGTCGTCACGATCCGAGGCAGCAGCCGCGTGGTCAGCCGAAAGGGGCACTGGAAGTCGTGACGATCCGATTGATCACTCTCGGTCCGGGACCGCACCAGCACGCCGTCTGTGTGAACGGCTGGGTCCTCAAGAGCTACGTTCCCGGCGCGATCACGGTGCAGGCCAGGGCGGATGGAGCAGCCAGCACCGTCGTACTGGCCTCGGCCTCCGGAGCCGCCGAGCTGGCTGCCGTGGCGGCCGAACTGTGCGTCAGACCGTCTGCACAGGCGCAGGGCAGCACCCCACATCAACAAGCTCTGGAACAGATCCAGGTGGCCAAGGACGGGCTCCTTCGCGAGCGCGGGCTGTTCGACCATGTGGTGATCCATCTGACCGCCGTAGTACTGGCCGCAGACGGTGGCGGTGCGATCGCCGCGTCCGGCGAGCTGCCGACATATCTGGTCGACGACGGTTATGCCGCCCGGGTCGATCCTGCCCCGGCCGCGGTGCGGAGTCTCCAGAGCGCGGCCATCGACGCGCGAATGGTCCGGAGCTTCCGGCTGGGCAGGGCCCAGTCCCTGCTGCTGACCGAGACACCCCTGGAGGACATGGGGATCCCCCTCGAATGGCCGAATCCACGAGGCGGCAGCGGCCTGGACCGGCTGGTGGCGGAGGCGGAACAGGAAACGGCCCGGTCAGGCACGTCCAGGTGCCTGATCACCGTGACAGATCCGGTGGCGAATCGTCGACCTGACAAATAGTTGACAGTTCTCCCGTTCTGCTCGGTACTGCGCGGATCCACCTCAAACATGGGAGCACCAACGCCTTGTGGGGGCGGCGGCCGGTGAGGCCGTGGTTCGTAGGAGGGGTTCGATGAGGATGTCAGCTGTTGTCGATTCCGGGCTGGCGGAACTGGTGTGGTTCGGTACGGCCACGCTCCGCCACCGTGCCCATGCGGTAGTGGGCCAGGCGCATTGCCCGACCAGGGGAGTGCCGTACGCCGAGACAGGAGGGAAGGTTCATCAGTTCTGCCTCGACGTCGGCTGCCTGGGCATCATGCACGAGATCTACGCTCGGTCGATTCAGAGGTTGAGTGACCGGCGGGAGGCCGCCGCACCGGTCCTGGATCTGCTGGGCTATGCGCGCCGGATCGTCTCGTCGCAGGTGTCCGAGTACGAGCGCCACGGCAGAGTCCGGCGCGGATTGCCGGCCAAGCCGACCCGCAACGACGGCGTCGCCGCCAGGATCAACTCGGCGCTCGACGGGCAGGCGGCGGACGACCACGGCCGGATCTGGCTCCGGACGCTGTTCCGGATGATGCGGGGTTACGCCTGCCGCGACAACCGGGCCAGCGCGGTCTGGCCACTCGATGTCTGGTCCACCGAGAAGAGCACGGTGGACGGAGTGCTGCGCAGTATCGGTGCGTCCTCGACCCGGGCCGAGCTGTCGAAGGACATCCAGCTGGTGCTGGCGACGGCCGAAAAGGTGGCCGGCCGCCGCTGGATGGACGACGCGATCCTGCATCCGTTGCAGACCTTTGTCACGCCCTTGACGGAGGACCATCAACGGCTGCTGGCCGCGGCGCAGGCCGATCCGGCCGATGTCGTCTCGGTCGCCGAGCTCCGGGGGAGGTTCCGCTCGCTGATGCTGGCGGGAGCATCGGCGCAGGAGGCGCTGGATCGTTCCGCCGATGAAGTACTCGGGCGGCGTCCGAGCTGCGAGGTCGACGAGGTTCTGGACGACCTGCTCCCGGATGCTGAGCTCGCGAGGATCAGGACCATCCGATCCCGTAGGCGAGCCCCTGCCGAACGATCGGCCACTCGCCGGTGACGGACCGCTCGGGTCCGAGCGCGATCAGCCTCGGCGTCGGTACGCCGTCCTCGATCAACGGGGGCGGTACGCCGTCGTAACCCCAGACCGTGCTCACTTCGATCTCCGGGGCGAACTTGACGGTGGCGTGGAAGGCGCGTGTACGGCGTACCGGGGTGACCACGTTGTACGGCCGGATGAACGCCCGCGACGGCATCGTCACCGTCAGGCCGACCCGGTGGGACTCCAAGGCTCTAAACGTCCGGGGGAGATGGATCGTCAGACGCCAGCAGCTGGGCGAGAACCGGTCCACCTCCACGAACTCACAACCTTCCGTCGGCTCGACCGTGATGCCTTCACCGGCCGCGTCGCCGAGAGGCCTGGGAACACTGAAGGACTCGCGCAGGTACCGGACGTCGTCGTGCGTGAACTTGATCTCTCGGATCCCGGTGAACTGAGGCCGGTCGCCGATCAGGGCGTGCGATGCGAGACTGTCGACGTACCAGCCTTTGCTGGCAAAGGGATTCCGGTCGTTGCTGAGCTTGGACCGGCGCTCCAGAACCAGTGCCATGGCACGGTTGGCCTCCGTCAGCCGGCGACTCATCGTCCGGGGCCCGCGGTCCATCTTCTTTCCCAGCCGCTCCAGCCGATCGCTCAGCAATCGTGAGGTGTCGTCGGATCCCAGCCCGGCGCGGAAGACCTCGGCGAGATCAACCGGCAGGACCTCGGCGGCAGACAGGAGTGCTGCGCGGACAAGGGCGCGACTGTCGGCCTCCTCGGGCACGTTGTCGCCGAAGATCAGCTCCCGCAACATCGGTCCCAGCTTCTCGACGGCCTGCGCCGCGTGGATGCCGCGGCCGCGGTGCAGATCGTCCAGCTCCTTGGTCAGCAGATCGACTCTGGAAGTCACCAATTCTCACCCTCGCGTCCGGTGGAGCTCTTCTGGTGGGGGACCTGTCGGCACCGTACCGCTCCCAGCGCAATCGCGCGCGCCCAGCCGGTTGCGATCTTGTCCCTTCCAGCGCAGCCGATCGTTCTGTCCGTCAGATACGGGTACCACGGCTGCTACCGAAGCTCAGGGTGTACTCGTGGCAGATCCGACCAGATCAGCTGAACGAACCAAGGAGTGAACATGGCCTGTACCTGTCAGTGCGCCTGGTGCAAGGAAGCACGAATCAACAATTTCTCCGACCACCGGTGCTCACAGATTCCGAAGTGCCCGCAGAGCAAGTGATGCGGTCAGCGGAGGCGACGACGCCATGGTGAACGCCCTCACCACCGAATCCGAAATGGCCGTCCGGTGGTGGCGGCGACACCATGATTCGAGTGTGGGACCTCGACACCGGCCGGACAGCCGACAGGAGGTCGGCTGATCGACCACAGCGATGGGCTCGCCGATGGCGGGGTCCGACGAGAGCGGTGCAGTGGACGTGCTTGCGGCCTGCATGGTCGGTAGCCGGTCGGGGTCGACGACATCTTCGGCGGCGAGCACACGGCGACGAGACACAAGCTGTATCGACTCGGAACCCCATTACGGGCGCTTCTACACACCGGCAGTCCTGTTGGCGCGGATCAACCAGGAGCAGTCCGATCTTCAGGCAGGGCTGACGGCATGAGCGTCGCTGGCCTCCTCGAACCGCGCCTTCGATCAGTCCTCGCACGCGCGGCCCGGCGAGAGACACGCGCCGCCGCGCCAACGAAAGCCGTTCTGGCCAACTTGAGACCTCGCCCACAGCTCTGACTGCGAGCATGATGGTGGCTCAGCGACGCAGGGGACCGAGGTGCAGGGGGACATCCATATGATGCTGCGAGCGACAGCGTGGTACATACGCTCCGTGGAGATGCCCCCCGACCCCCGACGAGCGCAGCCGGTGGCAGCTGGCGGCGCCGCACTCCGGTGGCACTGAGCTGTGTCCAGGGAAGCGGAGTTCGTCGGGCGGGTGGAGCAGCGGGAACTGCTGGCGCGGCGACTCGCCGACGTGCGCGACGGCTACGCCCGAACGGTGCTGGTCGGAGGTGACGCCGGCGTCGGGAAGAGCCGGCTGGTCGGGACCTTCGCCGAATCGGCCCGCGCCACTGGAGCCCATGTGCTGGCCGGTGCCTGCGAAGAACACTTCGGCGACCCGATGCCGTACCGGCCGCTGCTGGAGCTGCTGGAGAGGTTCGCCCGGGAGCACGGCCGGGAGCGGGCACGTGCGATCGGCGGACCGGCCTATGAGCGGCTGACCGACTTCTTCGACCTGGGTGGCGACTCGATGACCAACCCGTCACAGGTCTTCCTCGCCGTCCGCCGGATGCTGGACGACCTCGGCGAAGACACCCCGGTCGTACTGATCATCGAGGACCTTCACTGGGCGGATCCGTCGACGCTCGACCTGGTCCGGCACCTCGGCCAGGCCGAGCAGGTCGACCGTCGGCTGCTGCTCGTCTGCACCTATCGCACCCGCGAGATCAGCCGCGACGATCCGTTGTGGCAGCTGATGGCCGGAGCGAAGTTCCTGCGTCGGACCGAGCGGATCGAGCTGCCAGCCTTCACTCTTAACGAGTTGAGTCAGTTCGTCGACTCGGCGAGCGGTGGCCGAGCCGATCCGCGGCTGGTCGAGCGCTGCTTCGAGTGGTCCGACGGGATCGCCTTCTATGCGGAACAATTGATCGCCGCCGGCGCCCTGGAGAGCAGCCAGGACGTCCGGCTCCCGCCCGATATTGAGTCAGTGGTGCTCGCGCGCGTGAGCGATCTGAGCACGGACGCGCTCAAGGTGCTGCGGGTGGCCGCCGTTGGCGGTCGGGCGATGAGTCGTCGGCTGCTGCGTACGGTCAGCGACCTGCCCACTAAGGTGCTGCACGACGCAGTGCAGGAGTGTTTCGACCGGCAGATGCTGATCCCCGGACAGGACCAGGACGTCTATCGGTTCCGGCATGCGTTGCTGCGCGAGGCGGTGTACCAGGCCACCGTCCGCGACACTCGGGTCGATCTGCACACAGCGATGGCGGAGGCCTTGGCGTCCGATCCGACACTGAGCCTCACCGAGGGCTCGGCGACCGCCGAGCAAGCCAGCCACTGGTACCAGGCGGACGACCGGCCGAAGGCACTCGCGTCCGCTGTGCAGGCCGGGCAACTCGCGGCCCGCACGCTGGCGTTCCCGTCTGCGGAGGTCCAGTTCGGCCGGGCGCTGCAGTTGTGGCGGCAGGTCAACGATCCGGAGGTGCTGGCCGGCGTCGGGAAGATCCAGTTGCTGATCGAGGCGGCCGACGCCGCCCGCTGGTCCGGCCACGTCGATCGGGCCGTCGAGCACATCGGGCAGGCCATCGATGAGGCTACGGCCGACAGCAGAACGGATCGGCACGGCGAGCTGCAGGAACGGCTCGCCACGTACCTCTGGGAGGCCGGCCAGGCCAAAGAGTCCGCCAATGCCTTCCGCGAGGCCGCGCGGCTCCTGGCCGGGAAGCCACCTTCGGCGACGGAGGCGCGTGTCCTCGCCGAGATCGGACTCGCCTACTTGAGGGCCGGTCACTACGCGGAGGGCCTGGCGGAGGCCGACAAGGCGCTGGCCATGGCGACCGAGGTCGGAGCGCAAGCCGAGGAGGGCCGGGCGCTGAACATCTCCGGCCTCGCGATGGGCATGCTCGGCAAGCAGGACGGTGTGAACCGCCTGCGGCGCTCGATCGAGATCGCACGGTCGGCTCACCACATCGAGGACCTGTTCAGGGCGTACGGCAACCTCGGCATCGTCTTCGAGCACGCGGGACGGCTGAGGGAAGCGGCAGATCTGGCGAAGGAGGGGCTCGAGGAAGCGCGGCAGCTGGATCTGGCGGGCTCACGGCAGGGCACGGTCCTGGCCAACAACGGCAGCGCCGCGCTCGTACTGCTGGGCGAGTGGGACGACGCCGAGAGCATCATCACCGAGGTGTCGCTGGACCGGCCGGTGGCTGAGAGTCTCTATCCGCGGCTCACCCTGGCCGAGATCAAGGTGGCCCGCGGCGATTTCGGCCAGGCGCGAGAACTACTCACCTCGATCGCCAACGTCGACCATGGCGAGGACCCGCGCTTCCTCGGACCACTGCATACGATCCGGGCCGAGCTGGCCCTCGGCGAAGGTGACCTGAACCGCGCCGTCGACGAGGTGAAACGGGGCCTGGAGATCGTCCGGGGCAGCGAGAACACGCTGGAGCTGCTGCGGCTGTGCGCGGTAGGCCTCCGGAGCACGGCCGACCAGGCACCCCGGCAGGGTGCGAGGAAGGCGGATCGTACTGGCGTGATGACCACCGGGGACTGGCTCGCTCGCGAAGTATGGGACGCCCACCCAGCACCGTCGACGGCCGAGACGGAACAACTTGTGCAGCTGTGCAAGGCAGAGCGGCAACGAATCCAGCGCGCGGACACCGCCGCCTTGTGGAACAAGGTCGCCGCCGGCTGGACTGATCTGGACCGGCCGTATCCGGCGGCCTACGCCCGATTCCGCCAGGCGACTGCCATGGTCGCGGCAAACGGCCGGAGCGAGGCACGGCCGATCCTCCGAGACGCGCACCAGGTGGCGGTGAAGCTGGGCGCCGCCCCATTGCGCGCCATGATGGCCGCGCTGGCCAAGAGAATCAGCCTCGACGTTTATCGGGAGCCGCGGGTCGAACTGCCGCACAACCTCACCGACGCGGAGTTCGAGACCTTGCGCCTGCTCACCGATGGCCAGGGCGCGGCGAAGATCGCCGTCAACCGCAACGTGGCGCGGCGAACGGTCACCACCCAGCTTGGAAGCATCTATCGGAAGTTGGGTGTCCGCGGTGCCACCGAGGCCGTGACGCTGGCACACAAGGAGAGCCTCTTCGACTGACCTGCACTGTCCGTCAGGGACGGGCATGACGCGAAAAGCTCTCCTGATCGGTGCCCAGACCAACAACCTGACCGGTGTGCTCAACGACGTCGAGGCGATGGCAGGGGCGCTCCAACCGCGCGGCTTCCAGATCGAACGTTTGGTGACACCGCACGCCACCCGGGCCGCAGTGCTCGACGCGTACGAGAAGCTCATCGTCGACAGCGGCGAGAACGACGCCGTCGTGGTCTACTACAGCGGCCATGGCGGCCGCCTGCAGACGCCAGAAGGCCCGGATCTGCAGTTCATCGTGCCGGACGACTACGCCGACTCCAACGACGACGACTTCCGCGGCATCACTGGTGTCGAACTGTCCGTCCTGCTGGCTCGGCTCACCACCCGCACAGCCAACACCACCGTCATCCTCGACTGCTGCCATGCCGCGCACATGTCCCGCCACTCCGGTCTGCGCGTCAAGTCGCTGCTGCGGGCGGCGACGTACGAGGTTGTTCAGCAGCACGTCGAGCGGCTCGTCAAAGCCGGTCTGCCCGTGCACAAGCGCCATTTGATCAGCAACCCGCGAGCCGTCCGGGTGGTCGCCTGTTCGCCATCGGAGTCGGCCTGGGAGGGCACCAACCGCGAGGGGGTCGACATGGGCCTGCTGACCGACGCCTTGGCCCGGGTTCTGCGCGAGTCGGAGGGGCTGCGTGTCAACTGGTCCACGCTCATCGACGCGGTCCGTCGGGACGTACAGAACCTGGCCCCGATCCAGCGGCCGGAGGCGGAGGGCCGGTCCGAACGGCAGCCGTTCGAGACGACCGATCTGGATCCACTGGACACCCTGCCGGTGGTGGCCGTGGGATCGCACCGGGTTCAGCTGCTCGGCGCGCCCCTGCTGGGCGTCGAGATCGGCGACGAGTTCGCCATCATGCCGGCGTCTGCCACCGGACCGGAGGACGGGCCGGCCATCGGATCGACGACAGTCGACCGAGTACTGCCGACGTCCGCAGTCGGACAACTGCGGCTCCAGACGGCCGGCCAAGCGCTGCCCCCGGATGCCCGGGCGCACCGCACTCGCGCCGCCGCGCCCGCTTTGCCCGTGCGGCTGCCTCAGGGCCATCCGGTGACCAATGATCTGATCAAGGCGCTTTCGTTGCGGCCGCTGCTCCGGCCGGCCGACCCGACCACGGACGAGCAGCCCCCGACAGAAGTCGCGGTCGACGCGCAGGGCGAGCTGGTGGTGCAGGAGAATGGTGTGCCGCTCCTTCAGCCGTATCCGCCGACGGCGCTCGGCGTCAGCACGGTCGTCGGCAACCTGCAGCGGATCGCTCAGGCCGAGGCGCTGCGGCGCTTGACCGGCGATCCCGACAAGCCGTTGTCGCACGGGGTCGAGATCGAGTGGGGCCGGGTCCGCGACGGCCAGGAGGAGCAACTCTCCCGAACGGGTGCGTTGCTCTTCGCTCACGACCAGGAACGCGTCTTCTTCCGGCTGCGGAACACCGGCGAACAAGCGATGTTCGTGTCGCTGATCGACATCGGCATCGCGTACGGGATCTCGGTTCTCACCGCGTCCGACCCCGGCGGTGTCCGAATCGCTCCAGGGGCGTCCTACACGTACGGCTGGAACGACGACCTGGGGCAGCTCACCGGCGTCGAGATGAGCTGGCCGGACGGGGTCGAGGCGACAGTCGCGCGGCCCGAGACGGTCATCGCCTTGATCAGCGACGGGCCGGTCGATGTCGGCGTACTGCGGCAGCACAGCGCACGGGATTCCCTAGTACCCCGCCTGCGTGAGGACGCGTCCACGCTCGATCGACTGCTGAATCAGATCATCACCGGCGGCAGCCGGGAAGTCGGCGACGCCCCGGCCGCGTCGGTTCGCTACTCGGTCGAGCCGATCGACTTCACGCTGAGCCCGACCGCACCGCCCACGGCGGAGCGGCCGAAGTTCCTGATCGACGACCGGCCGCAACAACCGGTACGTCTGCTCTCCCCGCGCGACCCGGTACCGGGCAGGATCGCGGTCCGGATCGCCGAACTGGTCGTCCATCGCAACCGGGCGCTGCTCAGCGCCGACATCCGGGTGGACGCGATGGTGCTGACCGGCAGTGTGGGCGACCAGCCGGTCTACCGGGCCGAGACCACCCGGTTCGGCAACATTCGTGACGGCGAGCGGCTGCCGCTCGACAACCTGCTGATCTACCACGGACCCGCCGTGGACTACCTCGACCTCGCGGTCTGGGTCTCCCGCGACGTTGCGGGCAGCCTCGCGCTCGGCGATCTGCTGGCGGAGAAGTTCAGCGCCTCCGCGGCACAGGCCACGCTCGGTCCGTTGGCTGGGCTGGTGCTGACAGCGCCGCACGCCGCCGTGGCGGTGGCGGCGGTGAGCGCCGGCGCCGTGCTGGTGAACACGGCGTACGACCTGTTGACCGGCGTGGTCGGCCAAAACATCGGGTTGTACCGAACCTCCCTGCTGGCGCAGGAGCAGTTCGGGATCGGCCGCCACGAGCGGCACCCGCAGGACTTCACCTTCACGTTCTCGGTCGAGGCGGTGGCCTGAGAAAGCCGTCCCGAACCTCTACAAACGCTCGCCTCGCGAGCATCATCGAAAGGTAGCAACAGCATGAACATCAGCAAGAAGCTCGTCATCGGACAGCAGGAGTGGGGCATCGCCGACGCGGACGCGGACGGCATCGCCCGTCTGGTACGCGACGCGATGACCAACGGCACGACGGTCGAGCTCCAGCTGTACGACCCTGCTGGGCATGCCGTCACGGTCTTCCTCAATGGCGCGGCCACCTCCAGCGCGGTCCTCGACCTGACCAAGGGACCGAAGCCCAGCGAGATGTCCTGACGATCGGGTGAAGACGGGCCGGGTTCCGCTGGGGACCCGGCCCGTACGTATTCCGCGAACCCTTTTCGTGGGCGTCTACGTATTTCCCGGTATCTGTGCCTGAGGCCATTCTCCGCGCATTTCTGACCATCGACGATCGGTGCAGCGTCGATGCAAAGGAGCGCACCGTGCCTTATTCAGAGGAGCTGTCCGGGGCCGCGGACGAGGTACGCCGATTAGCCGGCGCCGGAGAGCTCGCGAATCGATTCCAGAACGGATCCCGCGACGAACGGCGCAGTTTGCGCGCCGGCGCCGCCGAGATCGCCGGGCCGCTGGTGTACGAGCGAGTGACCAAGCCGGTGGAGCGCAAGCGTCGCCATTACGAGTGCGCCAGCACGCTGCGGCGGATGCTGCCGGACTGCCTGGACCGCTTCCATGACGACGTCGACGCGGTCCTGGACGACCTGTTCACCTACGCGGACAAGCCGATCGTGAACCTCGAGGGCTGGCTCACCTCGCGGCTCATCCGAGCGACCGTGGACGGATACCGCCGCCGCCGCGGCGAACGCGGCGCGCCACAGCGGCCCCGCGTACCGGGGTGGCTCGCCGACGCGCTCGGGCGGGACACATGGCTGATCGATCTGGCCAAGGCGATCCTCGAATGGGTCGGCACCGATGCTACGGCCGGGTCCTCGCTGTGGCCGCTGAATGCCTTTGCCGAAAGGCGTGCCGGCCAGACCGGGGATCACACTGCCAGCGAGGCCGTGGTAGCCGACGAGGTCGAGGTCGTCCTGACCGCCATGCGTCGGCGGCGTGCCTGGTACGAGAAGTACGTCGAGCGTCCGTTCGGTCGCAAGCAGGCGCAGGTCTGGTACTCATCGCACAGCTCAACCGACGTGCACACCGAGCCGACGCCGCTGGCCTTGGTGGATCCGGACGAGCGGGACGAGGCGGTATTGCACGAGCTGGCGAACGTCTCCATCGAGGTCATGATCACGCAAATCGACCGTGGTGAGGACGCCACCGCGGTGATCACCGATGTACTCGGCACAGTGTTCGGCAGCCTGCCGGCTTCGCACGACCTGGAGCGGATGCCAGCCGACGAGGGCGGCCTCCGCCATGTTGCCGCGCTGATCGAGGACCCGGTCAAGCTCAAGCGGATCGTCGCTGCGGTACTCGACCTGCTCGGAAACCTCGACCGTCCGTCAGAGCAGTAGGAGGCGGACCGAGGAGGACTTGGGTATGGACGGACCGAACGACGACGGTTTGGGGCACCCGACCTGGACGAGGGCGGAAGCGGTCGCCCGCTTGTTGGAGCTGCAGAAGGCGGCTGACGGCCGCGAGCTGGGCGACCCGCGCACGGCCCTGGACGAGGTGGACCGGCTGGCGGTGGCGTTCGCGGGAGACCCACAGGTCCAGGCTCTGGTCGAAGCCACGCGCGCAGTCCTGAAGATGACCACTGCACCCGGGCTCGTCGATGTGGATGGGCTGCGCCGAATGTTCGAAAACCTCAGTCAGGTGGCCGGCGAAAAGGCCAACCCGATCATGGAACTGATGCCGGACTACCTGGACGCCGTGCAGTCGTTCCAGCATGGCGGCGACCTGCCGGCCACGCGCGCTCGGTTCGCCGAGATTTTGAAGCGGTCCGAGGGGTTTCCGGACTCGTCTCTCCTGCGGCAGCTGACGGCGCACATAGCGCTCGTGTCAGAGCTGATGGAGTCGCTGGACGACAGCGTGCCGGACCGCGACGAGGCCGCCAACGACCGCCGGCTCGAAGCGGCGCGAAAGCTCGCGGACCGTCCGAGTGCCACCGATGCCGAACGTGCGATGGGCCTACTTGCCGCCGGCACCGCGGCACTGAACCAAGGCGAGGAGCAGGATCTCGGGCGGATCAACGAGGGCATCGCTGACCTGCGGGAGGCCGTGAAGCTTTCCAGCAATCATCCGGAGCACGTTATCCACCTCTCCAGCCTCGCGCTGGCCCTCTACCACCGTTCGCTGGTCACCGGATCACTCGCTGACGTCGACGAAGCGATCGCGGTACTGGAGCAAGCCCGGGAACTGGCCCGGGGACCAGCGGATCCGCAGTGGAGCATCGTCACCGAGCTGTTGTCCCAGTTCCGTCGGCGACGCGGGGAAAGCTCGTCGTCGAGTCCCGCCGGGCTGGACGCGCTCCATGGTCACGCCTGGCAGGTATTGCTGCAGCCTGACCCGGGGAGTGCCCGCGCTACCGCACGGAACGCGGCACAAGATGCCGTGGATGAAGCCGGCCGCTGCCTCGTCGACCATGAACCCGAGGGCGCGCTACGCGCGCTGGATGCCGGCCGGGGGCTGCTGTTGTTCGCGGCGACCGAGCTGCGCGATCCTTGCACCCGTCTGATCGAGGCCGGCGAGCGTGGCCTGGCGGAGAGATGGCGGACGGAAGAGCAGTCGGCTTGGCTGCGGGACGACGTTATCGAGGTGCTGTCCCGCGAGACCGACCTGCTCGATCCACCAACCCTCGAAGAGATCCAGGAAGCGCTGGGCCGTCTCGGCGCCGATGCGCTGGTTTACCTGGTGCCCGCTACTGCGGCGATGCCGGGCTGGGCGGTGATCGCTCCGGCCGAGGGGACGCCACGCTACCTCGCGCTGCCCAACCTCATGATCGACGAGGGGATGGAGATCGAGCGGTATCTCGCCGCCGCGGCCGGCAGGGATGCGGCCCTTCTCGGTAAGCGTCGGGAGGTTGGATCCGTCGAGACGGCTGATTTCGTGAAGAGCCTCGACGCGCTGTGCGGCTGGGCATGGAAGGCGGCGATCGGGCCGATCGTCAAACCGTACCTCGACGACGCGTCGGACCGGACGCCACGTCTCGTACTCATTCCGATGGGCGACCTGGCCCGGGTTCCGTGGCAGGCCGCACGACGACCCGACGGTAAACATCTGGTGGAGCTCGTCGCCGTATCGCAGGCCGCGTCGGCCCGGATGCTGTGCGCCTCCGCCGCGGCCGAGCCGGTGCGGCAGACAGCAAGCGGGCTGATGGTGGCAGACCCGGACACTGGCGGGTTGGCATCGGACCTGCTGTCGGCACGCCTCGAGGCATACGCGATCCATCGGACGTTCTATCCCGGCGCGACCTATGTCGGCCGCCGGCCGGACGGCTCCGTCAGCGGCTCGGGCGCCGGCACACCCGACGAAGTTCGGAACTGGCTGCGGGCCGACGGTTCACACGCGGGAACGATGGTCCATTTCGCGACCCACGGAGACATGACGACCGATCCCGCCCACGCTTCGTCGCGCCTGCTGCTAGCTGGCGGGGACCTCACCGCCGAGGAGCTGATCCGCACCCTGGACGCCGATCGACATCCCATCGGCATCGTGGTGCTCGCCGGCTGCCACACCGGCCAGTCGATTCACGGCTATGACGAGGCATACAGCCTCGGCACGCTGTTTCTCGCCGCCGGCGCGCGCACGGTGCTGTCGACCCAGTGGAGCATCCCGGATCAAGACACGTCACTGCTCATGTACATGTTCCACCACTTCTTGATCACCGAGCGCCGACCACCGTGGGACGCGCTCCGCCAAGCGCAGCTGTGGATGCTGGACGACGCCCGAACGCCGCCCAGGGATATGCCCGTACCGCTGCGCCGCATGCTCGCGGACGCCGACCCCACCCGCATCACCTCGTGGGCCGGGTTCGTCCACTGGGGACAATGACCAACCGGGAAGGTAGCAATGCCATGGACGTAACCATCGCGAAGCTACGGGAGGACCTCTCGCAGCTGAAGGGCCCGGCGCGGCTGCCCAAGCTGCTACTCCTGGGGCAGGAGCTTGGCAAGCGCTACATGCGCACCGGACCGGGCACCCCAGGTGCGCTTGGCGATCTGTCCGACGCAATCGCGGCGATCGGCGAGGCCCATGGCTTGGTCAGACCCGGCGACCAGGCCCGCGGGCACCTCGCCAGGCTCCTTGGCTGGCTGCTCTTCGCTCGCTACGGCGGGCACGGAAATTCGGCGCAGGACGCGGAAACCGCCATCGTTGTACTCGGCGAGGCACTCAGCTACCCGGACTTCTCGTCGATGGAGATCATCACGGCGCGCGTGGCCCTCGGCCAACTGCACCTGAACCGCGCGATGGAGGCGTTCAACCCTGCGACGGCGCGCGGCGGCTTCCCAGGTGGTACATCCGTGGCGGCCAAGGCCGATGCGGACAAGGCGATCGAGTGCTTCCGCGAGGTTCTCGCCCGCCCGACGTTCAACGCCGAGATCGCCAGGTTGATCCAGGCCATGCTCACGCTTGCGGAAGCAGTCCTGCCCCTGCTCAGCGGCAACCCGGCCGGCTTTGACATGAACAAGGTCATGAGCGCGATGGCGGCGGTGCAACAGATCCAGCAGGACGGCGGCCTGTTAGCAACGTCCGGCGTCGGCGGAATGCCATCGCCGCTGTCCCTCTCCGTCGACTTCAGCAACGTCGACCCGCTCGACTATCCCGTTCTCGATCTGCAAGGGCCGGCTCCACTGACGCCGGCCTCGGCGCCGCGTCGTCCCGAGTCGGCTCCTGTTGCGCCCACCAAACCGGACGCCGCCAGGAGGGCCGCGCGCAGCCGGTTGGCAACTTTGTCGGGTCTCTCCGGGCAGCCCGTCGGGGAACAGACGTTGGCTCTGCTTCAGGTGGGGCCGGAGCAGTTTGGAGCCGCAGAGTTGGACGCGTTCATCGGCGCGGCGGTGAGCGCGGCCGCGGCCGGAGACGATGACCCGGTCGAGTCGGGGCTGGATCGCCTGCTGTCGGCGGTTGGGCTGTGCCTGCGGGAGCGGCGGGACGGCAGCGGGTGGGGCGAGGAGGACGACGCCGGCATCAACTTCGCCGCCGCGGAGCAGCTTCTCGCTGCGGCCGAGCTCATCCCGCCCGACCATCCGGCCGCCGCTGCTGTATTGGAGGCACTCGGCGGCATGTTGGACGAGGCGCGGCCATTGGCCGGAGCGATCACCGGTCGGTTCGAGGCGTACGCAGCCAAGGTGTCCACGCGCCCGCCGCCGGTGGCTGCAGTCAGCGAGTTGTGTCGCGTGGTGGCCACAGGTATCGCTGTCGATCCAGACCCGCTCAGGGCTGCCGTCGCCACCGTACCGAGGGATCATTTCGCGTACGCCGCGCTGTCGACCGCGGTCCAGCAGGTTCGACTCGCGGCGGCTGTGCGGGCGCTCGATCCCGCCGGCGTCCGCGCACTGGTCGGATCGGAACCGAAGGGAGTCACCAGGCTGCTCGACGCACTGGTCCACGATGACGCCGAGATGCTGCGCGACGCTGTCGACGGACTCACCGGCGATGTTCTGTCGCCGCGGTTCGCTGCGGTGGTCGGCGCGAGCTACCTCGAACTGACGCCGGAGCGGCCAAACCTCGACGTGGCCATTCGCCTGCTGTCCGCCGCGACCCGGGAGCTGGACGATGCGTGCATGGGATTGCGCACCCGATCATGGTGGCGGCTGGCCACGGCCTATCGCCGACGAGGCGCGCCCAGAGACGCTGAGCTGAGCCGCGATGCCGGGGTGAACGCATTGGGCGGCGGCGGTCAAGACAAGGTGAGCGCGGCCTGGTTCGCCGGGCAGATGCTGGCTGAGGGGCACAGTGCGGAAGCGTTCACCGCCCTCGAAGTTGCCGCGGTGGCGTCCGGTCGATCAGTTCAGCTCGCCGAAGATGTTCTCGGTGTCATTCTCGGCATCGAACCCCAGGCCTCGCCGCCGATAGAGGTGCCGGCGCCCACGGACGTGGCCGCCGCGGTCCGGAGTACCGGGGCTGCCGCGCTCCTCTATCTTCACCCGACCGATGACGCGGGCCGGACCGTCGGTGTGTTGTGCTTGGACCCGGCTACCGACCGCCTCGATGTGCTCGCGAACGTTCCGGTGAATGATCCGCTGCTGTTGGACGACCCCGGCTGGTCTGCGATCACGGGGCGGTGGTGCGCCGGCAGCCTCCTCGTCGTCGCCACTGGCGAGCTCAACCGGCTCGCCATGCCTGCCGTACGTACCGGTGCAGGCCGCCGCCTTGCCCTGGACGTGAGCGTCACCTACGTGTCGTCCGGGACACGCGTGGTCGACCTGGCCAGCCGCCCCCCTGTGCCGATCAATGACGCTCCGCTGTTCGTGGTCAACCCGCGCGGTGACCGGGATTCGGAGATGGCAGACGTCATGGTCCTCCGGCGCCTGTTCTATCCGCGCTCGACCTGTATGGGTCGCGCCATCGAGCTGGTGGACGCAGCAGGGACGAGGGACGATGTCCTGAGCAGCCTGCCCGACGCATCAGTGACGCACTTGGCGTGCGGGCTACGAAAGGGCGGGGTGCCGGCGCTCCTCCTGGCCGGTGGGGACGTGCTCGCCGTGCGCGACGACGACGTGCACGGTAAAGGGCTGGTCGTTCTCGCGAAACCAGACCCCGGGGGGTTCGCGTCGATCGCTGACGCGTTCCTCGACGCGGGCTTCTCGAGCGTTATCGGCTGGCAATGGCCGGTCCCGGCGCCGTACGCCGAACTCGCCCTGTTCATGACCCACTTGATGCTCGTCGACCATCGCCTGCCGCCGGGGTCGGCGGTGAACGCCGTACACCGGTGGATGCTCGATCCCGACCGTGACCTCGCGCCTCTTCTTACCGGCGCCCACGTCAAAACCGTCGAAACGGTCGACCTGACACGTCCGGCCCTCTGGGCCGCGCTGGCCTGCCGTGGCTGCTGAGATCGGAACCCGCCATGTCCGATCCCAGAGAGCATCTACGAAGCCTGTTCCTGCAGGAACTACGCCGCGCAGTCTCCGCGCGGATCGAGGGCGGCACCGACCCGAGCGAGGTGTCTGCCGACCTCGGGCAGCGGCTGCAGCGTCTCCGCACGATGCAGCAGAAGGGTCAACTGCACCGCTCGGCCCCAACAGAGACCCATCCTGATGATCGTCACAGGCCAGCACGGGCATCATCGAAACCAGACCACAGGCGGTAGGCACCCTCGCTATTAGTTCTACAGGCGAGGACCAACGTGCATGTGGAGGTACTTGACGACAGTGGAGTACAGGTGAGATCCGCCGGTCGGGGGGATCGGAACGATTGCATGGCCGGCACATCAGGGCCAGGGGACCCTTCTTGATTGAGCGGTCTCGGGTGAGGGTCTTCTCCGCCGGCCATCCACCTGGAGACCACGAACTCGCGAATGCTCAGCCGCTGGCCCTCGCGCAACGCTCTCTGTACCTCGTGTCCGGCTGAGGTCTGGACCATCACGCCCAAGCCTTCCGCTGCCTGGCACGAGTTCGGGCGGCTATGCTCGCCGCGTCAGAACCGCAGCAATCCGTCGTACGGCGATCTTGGGGAATCCGCGGTATACCGGGGATGCGATCTATGGGCGGTAGCAGAAAGTTGGGGAGTTGCTGGATCCGGATGATGTGGTGGCCGGGCACGTCGTGATGTTCCGTCGGTCTGTGCAGTCGAAGATTGTGCGGCCGCGAGAGGCACGGACGCGGGGCTGTTCAGCGCTCAGAATCTTGATGAGACTGTTGTAGGGGCTCAGGGCAAGGAAGCTGCCATTCATGCGGCCGAGCGGAGAGCGCTGCAGATGTTCGCGCGAGGCTGAAGGAGCTTGACGCGATGAAAGTCGTACAACCACGAAACGCGGGTGCCTGATCCATAGATCAGCCCCGCGTTACCTGTGTCCGAGGCGGAACACGCACCTTAACCACACGCCTGGACATCGACACGGATCCCATCGGTCGAACCCCATAACCGCTGATTCACCATCGGCTGGGCGCGCTCAACGACCTTGCAGACCGCACGCAGTTGTCAGACGTTCAGCTTGGTGCCGCGACGCCCGAAGGGACGGGGCCCGCCTTCGACGTGGTAGACGACGCGCTCGGGTCAAGTCCAGCGGAGTGGTGTAGCGGTTTTGTCGCGTGATCCTTGGGTTGGTTAGGCGCTGAGGGCTTTCAGGTCGGTGTCGGTTGGTGTCTCCTCGGTGGTGTCGATGAGGGTGATGCGGGACTTGGCGAGGATGTCGAGGCCGAGGTAGCGGCGGCCTTCGATCCAGTCGTCGTGTTGTTCGGCGAGGACGGCTCCGACGAGGCGGATCAGGGCGCCGCGGTCGGGGAAGATGCCGACGACGTCGGTGCGGCGGCGGATCTCGCGGTTGAGGCGTTCTTGGGGGTTGTTGGACCAGATCTGTCGCCAGATCTCTTTGGGGAACGCGGTGAAGGCGAGCACGTCGGCGCGGGCGGTCTCGAGGTGGTCGACGACCGTGGGCAGTTTCTCGGCCAGGGCGTCCAGGACGCGGTCGAACTGCTCGTGCACCGCGTCCTTGTCGGGTTGGTCGTAGACCGAGTGCAGCAGGGTCTTCACCCACGGCCAGGAGGCTTTGGGGGTGACCGACATCAGGTTGGCGGCGTAGTGGGTGCGGCAGCGCTGCCAGCTCGCGCCGGGCAAGGTGGCGCCGATGGCGGCGACGAGGCCGGCGTGGGCGTCGCTGGTGACGAGGCGGACGCCGGTCAGGCCACGCGCGGTGAGGTCGCGCAGGAACGCCAGCCAGCCGGCGCCGTCCTCGGCCGAAGTCACTTCCACGCCAAGGATTTCGCGGTGTCCGTCGCCGTTGACGCCGGTCGCGACCAGGGCGTGCACGTTGACGACCCGGCCGCCTTCGCGGACCTTCAGTACCAGCGCGTCCGCGGCCACGAACGTGTACGGGCCTTGGTCGAGTGGGCGGGTCCGGAACTGGTGGACCTGCTCGTCGAGCTCGGCGGCCATCACCGAGACCTGCGACTTGCTCAGCCGGGTGATGCCGAGAGTCTCGACCAGTTTCTCCATCCGGCGCGTGCTGACCCCGAGCAGGTAGCAGGTCGCGACCACGGTGGTCAGGGCCCGCTCGGCGCGACGACGCCGTTCCAGCAGCCAGTCAGGAAAGTACGACCCCGACCGGAGCTTGGGGATCGCCACGTCCACGGTGCCGGTCCGGGTGTCGAAGTCGCGGTGCCGGTACCCGTTACGGGAATTGGTCCGATCCGGGCTCGGCACACCGTACGGGGCGCCACAGACCGCGTCGGCATCCGCCGACAACAGTGCCTGGATGAACGTGCCCAACAAGTCACGCAACAGATCCGGCGACGCGATCGCCAACTGGTCTTGCAGGAACTCGGTAGGGTCGATACTGGTGTTCGCGGTCATCGCGTAGTTCTCCTTCAGAAGTCTGTGAGAGGTCTTCCAAAGGATCACGCGATGACCGCTTTCACACGTCTACGCCACGCCCATCAGCGGGCCTGCCGTACACCACTCTGCTGGACGCCACTCGCGCTCGTTGAGTGTCCCGGTCCCAGAGGCTCCGGCCGCTCGCGATGCTCCGCAGGACTTAGCAGGCGAGCTGGCGAGTTCTGAGTTGGGTGCCAATCTGGGCGAGTTGGATGTTTATCGGTACATGACTGGCGTCAGAATTGGATCGTGAGCGCAATCATCCACCTGGCGCACCGCCTGGCGAGCCGCGTGCCGGGGGGCTGCCACGAGCTCCGTTTGTACCTGCACGAGATTCTTGCGGAACCTCAGGACACCATCGCGTTGCCCCGTTGCCGGCGATGGTCGCGTGCGCTGAGGATCTGAGTACCTCGCGAACATTGACAGCCACCATCCGCGGGTTGCCTCGGGATGGTGGCTGTTGCGCTGACCACCAGCCGATTTGGTGATTCGTCCGACTCCCTGGTCGCTGTGATGCCAGATCCGAGAAGCCGTTCCAACAACATGAAGAAGAGGACACAGAATGCTCGATCCCGTCGTCGACAAAGGTCAGCTGACCGAGACTGACCGCTTCATCTTCGAGTCGTGGGGCTACTTCATGATTCCCAACGTCTTGACAAAGGACGAGGCCGCCGAGGCTTACGATGTCTCGCGGCGTCTGCACCAGAACCGCGACCGCGAGTTCGGGCAGATCGGCCGGACCTACGAGAGCGAGCCGGTTCTCGAGCGGCTCATAGATCATCCTGACGTTCTTCCGAAGGTGCAGGGTCTGCTCGGCGACCGATTCGTGCTGCAGGCCGGCTGGAACACCATGCAGCCGGCGCATGCGGGGGACGGCGGTTGGCACCAGGACGGATCGTCCGCCTTCGACTTCAAGGACCTGGGGTTCCCGGTTCCATTGCTTCAGCTCCGCGTGTCGTATCTGCTCACCGATCAGACTGTGCCCGGCATGGGCAACATGGAGCTGATTCCCGGCAGCCATCGCTCGCGGGTCGGTCTACCTGATTCAATCCGTGAGAGCAACGACGACATCGCGATCGGCCATGTCGTGTGCGCCGAGGCCGGGGCTGCTCTGGTGTTCCACAACGGCGTCTGGCATCGAACCTTCCGCCACGATGGCGACTACGACCGCTATACAACGCACTACGTCTACAGCCCACCGTGGGTCCGCATGGCCGACCGTTTCAGCAATGACCCCGAGTTCCTTGAGCGCACCACGCCCCTGAGGCGCGCATTGATGGGGGAGTTCGCAAGGCCGGACGCCCCGTTCGGCGCCAACTACGATCCGCTGCCGATCTGACGCACGAACTCGCTTCCCCCGCGACACCGGCCTCTCGTTGAATTCGGAGGCCAGTGCCTCGTGGCCTCAGCGCCGGGCGACGGGTCTGACTCGCGACGACGTCGAGGGCTGCGTCGACCAGCTCGGCGATATCGCGAGCGCGTCGGATCGAGCCGGCCCGAGGAGCTCCGCGAGCTACTTGTCGCTTCGGCTGTTATGACGTACCGCCACGCGCAGCAGATTGTGGAGGTTACGGTCGACCCCGTGGCCGACCATGCGGATAAGTTGAGTGTCCGAAGAGGAACACGCACCTTAACCACACGCCTCGAGCTGAACTCTCACGAGGTATGTCGGACGCCCCGATCGTCACCTCGCGCCAGAGACGGTCGTGGCAACCGGGAGCAGTCCGTCGACGGCTTATGGGAGCAGCAGGGGGTCTCCGAGGCCGACGCCGGGTAGGCCTCCGCCGTTGCGGCCGGCAGCTGAGTCGGCGCCTGCTTGGATCGGGTTCTTGAGTGGGCCGTCGGTTTGGCGAGGACCAGGGTCCACGTGCTGTTGATGGGGCTGTGGACCGGGTTGTCGAGGGGTTCTGTGGTGGTGGTCGGCTAGCGTCGAGGCGTGTTGCTGCCTGAATCGTCGGTGCCCGGGGCGGATCTGCCTGTCCGGGCGGTTCTGCCTGCCACGGTCGAGGCGGTGCGTTCGCGCGGTACTGCGGTGTTGGTTGCGCCGCCTGGATCGGGGAAGACCTCGCTGTTGCCGCTTGCGCTGGGCGACGCGCTCGGGGGCACGATCATCGTCGCCGAGCCGCGAAGGATGGCAACCCGCGCGGCTGCGGTCCGGCTGGCGATGCTGGTCGGCGAACCGCTCGGGCAGCGGATCGGCTACGCGATGCGCGGTGAACGCAGCGGCGGCCAGGGACTCCGTGTCGAGGTGGTGACGACAGGGCTCCTCGTACGGCGTCTGCAGCAGAACCCGGAGTTGCCGGGTGTCGCCGCGATTGTGATCGACGAGTGCCACGAGCGGCACCTCGATGCCGATCTACTGCTCGCGCTCTGCATCGACATCCGGGCGAATCTTCGGGAAGACCTGGCGATCGTTGCGACCTCGGCCACGGCGGACACGATCAGGCTGAGTCGCGCATTGGGCGTGGACGTTCCGGCGCCCGTGATCACTGCGTCCGCGGCGCTGTTCGACGTGGCGATCGAGTGGGCCCCACCACCGGTCCCCGTGCCGCTGCTTCCCGGTGGGCGGGTCGACCCGCGCCTACTGGATCACGTCGCGGCCGTCGTCCAGCGTGCACTGACCGAGAACGACGGCGACATCCTCGTGTTCGTCCCGGGGGAGGCCGAGATCAACGGTGTGACTCGCCGGCTGGCTGGTCAGAATGTCCTGCCGTTGTTCGGTCGCCAGTCCAGGGCTGAACAGGACCGCGCGTTGGCGTCGGCCGCCACTCGTCGGATCGTGGTCACGACGTCGGTCGCGGAGAGTTCGCTGACTGTGCCCGGGGTCAGGGTTGTGGTCGACTCGGGTCTTGCCCGGGAGCCGCGGACCGATCAATCCCGTGGCCTCGGTGCGTTGGTCACCTGCCGGGTTTCGAGATCGTCGGCCGACCAGCGAGCGGGTCGTGCCGGGCGGGAGGCGCCTGGCCGGGTCTATCGGTGCTGGTCTGCCACCGACCACTCGCATCTCGACGATCATCCGGCGCCGGAGATCGCGATCGCCGATCTGGCAGCCTTCGCCCTCGACCTCGCGGCGTGGGGTGCGCCTGCTGGTGACGGTCTGACCTTGCTCGAGGCGCCGCCGGTGGTGGCGATGACCGCGGCCACCGAATTGCTGCGCCGCCTCGATGCCCTTGACGACGGCGGCCGGATCACCGAGCGGGGACGGCGGATGGCGGCGATCGGGGCGCATCCTCGGTTGGCTCGTGCGTTGCTGGACGGGACGCCGCGGGTCGGCGCCGACCGGGCACGCGAGATCGTCGCGATGCTCTCGGACGACTCCGGCCGCGACTTCAGCGATGATCTACCGGCCCGCTGGCGAGCCCTCCGCCGCGGCGAGGACCGCGGAGCCACGGCCCGCTGGCGAGAAGAAACAAAGCGCCTCGGCCGAGGCACGACGACCGGCGACCCGTTGGGTGGGGACGGAGTGCGGCCGGCGGTTGGTGGGCCGGCTGGTCGGGGGACGCGCGTAGTACCGGATGATCTTGCGGTGGGGGTTGTGGTGGGGCTGGCGTATCCGGATCGGATTGCGCGGGTCCGGGGGGTCGACTCGGCGACGTACCAGATGTCTGGTGGTACGGGTGCTGCTCTGGATCCGCAATCGCCGTTGCGGACCACGACCTGGCTGGCGATCGCGGTTGCTGACCGGGCACCCGGTCGCGCCGACGCCAGGATCCGTTCCGCGGCGCCGATCGATGAGCAGACCGCGCGAGACATCGCGGGCGACCTCGTCTCGACCACCGACCAGATCCGCTGGGACGACGGCCGGATCGTGACGCGGCGCGTCGAGGCACTGGGCGCGATCGTGCTCAACGACTTCCCGCTGGCAAAGCCCGACCGGCTGCTCACCCAAGCGGCCGTCCGCGACGGTATCCGGCGCAGCGGTCTGTCCGTACTGCGCTGGTCGGAGGCCGCCCTCGCCTTGCGGGAGCGGCTCGCGTTCTGCCACGCCCACCTCGGAGCCCCGTGGCCTGCGGTCGATGACGAAGCACTCCTGGCCGATCTCGACCAATGGCTGGGTACCGAGCTCGCCTCGGTGCGAGGCTCGCGCGATCTTGCCCAAATTGACGTGGCTTCGGCGCTCCGGCGACTGCTGCCATGGCCCGCAGCAACCCGGTTCGGCGAACTCGCACCGGAACGGCTCCAGGTCCCGTCGGGCTCCGAGGTGCGACTCGCGTACGACGGTGTCGAGCCACCGGTCCTCGCAGTGAAGCTGCAGGAAGTATTCGGCTGGACTGCCACTCCAGCCGTCGCGGACGGTCGTGTTCCAGTCGTTCTGCACCTACTGTCGCCCGCACGGCGCCCGGTCGCGATCACGAGCGACCTCGCTTCTTTCTGGAAGCAGGGCTATCCCCAGGTCCGAGCCGACCTGCGAGCGCGCTACCCCCGCCATCCGTGGCCGGAAGATCCACTCACTGCCATCCCGACCAAGCGACTAAAACCTCGCCAGTGAACCGAGCTGCCCTGGGCAGTGTGTATGTACGTATCAGTCGTGAGTGCCGCCACCGGATGCACCGCAGCCGGGACGGTAGCCAGGCTCCGTCGCGATGCCGCCCACCGCTAGGTCTCAGTACCTGTCCTTCGGTGAGGACCAGCGACCAGACCGCTGCGCCTGGTCGACACCTGGACCGTTGGTGACACCGTCGCCCTCCTCATCCGCCAGCCTGTCCGAGACGCCTAGCGCGCGGCGATCTCAGGGCAATTCGTTGTCGGTCGCCAAGGCGGCGCCGACCTGGTCGGCCAGAGCGACGGCGACCTGCCGTTGGGCGGCTGATGGGCGGGCGACTCGGGTGGAGGCGACGAGCAGGAATCGTCCGCGCGTGATTCCGTCATGCTGTGTTCGCAGTTCGATCTCGCAGTCCGTGGGGAGGCCGAAGCGTTCGACGTCGAGGTCGTGGCCTCGTTGTACGACGGTGCCGTCCCGGACGATCGCCGCAGGCGCACCCTCGCGGGTGTTGCTGTCGAACTGGCAGTCGTCGATGCCGAGTACCTCTACGAGCTGGTCGGCGACGTGCTCGATCAGCGTCTCGGTCCGCGAGCTGCCGGCTGCCACGAGGCCGGCCGTGCTGAGGACTCCCTGGAGGTAGCCCGCCTGCTGACTTGCGCGGGCCTGTTGGCGCCGGCCCCAGAGTGCGACCTCGGTGACGGCGAGACCGACCAACGTGAGCAGTACGGCGGTCTCGATGTCGGCCTGATCGGTGATGGTGAATTGCTGGTAAGGCCGGGTGAGGAAGAAGTCGAACCACAGGGTGCTCGAGAGTGCGGCGACGATCGCTGCCCAGCGTGGTCCGGTCGCCGCGGCTGCCACGACGAGCAGCACGAGCACCAGCGCGGCGTTCGTGTTCTCGATGCGCCCGCGGAACGGCGCGATCGCCGCGCAAACCGCACAAGGAACAATCGCTGCGGCCATTCCGACTGCCAGCGCTCGTGTCCGCGGATTCAGATCGACAAGTCGCATCACAGAGTCATCCTGCCCCGGTTTTCCGAGGCAGCCGTCAAGAAGGCGTCAAGATGGACCGGCCCGGCGTCAAGACGGCGTCAAGAGCGGCCGCTCGGCTGACGTGGCAGCGGTTGGCTGGTGGCGTGAAGGTGCTGGAGCTGCCGAAGCGATTCCTGGTCGGGCGACCGTTGCGCAGCGAGCGGTTGGGGGACACGCTGCTGCCCAAGAAGCTCGCCCTGCCGGTGTTTTGCAGCGACCCGCTGTCCTCGAACGCGTACGCGACCGAGGAGATCCTGCTCATGCTCAGCCTCGGCGGGCTCACCTTGCTGCATCTCACGCCGTGGATCGCCGCAGTGGTCATCGCATTGTTGGTCGTGGTCGTGGCGTCGTACCGGCAGACCTGCCACGCGTATCCGAGTGGCGGCGGGGCGTATGCGGTCAGCCGGGCGAACCTCGGGCGGAACGCCTCACTGGTGGCCGCCAGCGCGCTGCTGGTGGACTATGTGCTCACGGTTGCCGTGTCCGTGGCGGCGGGGGTTCAGAACATCGTCTCCGCAGTCCCCGCGCTCGGTCCCCACGCGGTGCTGGTGTCGATCGGCATGATCGCGATCCTCGCGCTGGCCAACCTCCGTGGCGTGAAGGAGTCCGGTACGGCGTTTGCGATCCCGACGTACGGGTTCATCGCGGTGGTGCTGGGGATGATCGGAGTCGGGTTCGTCCGGCTCCTGACCGGCAACATGCCGCAGGCCGAGTCGGCGCCGTACGGGATCGTGCCCGCGACCCATGCCAGCGGCCTGGTCGTCGTGCTGCTGGCGATGCGTGCCTTCGCCTCCGGGTGCACGGCGCTGACCGGCGTGGAGGCCGTGAGCAACGGTGTGCCGAACTTCAAGCCGCCGAAGAGCAAGAACGCGGCCGGCACGCTGGCGATCATGGGTGGCGTGACGGTGACGATGTTCGCCGGGATCACCGCACTCGCCATGACGTCACGGGTGCATGTCGTCGACGATCCCGCTCGGTTGATCGGTGCTCCGGCCGGCTACGAGCAGCGCACGGTGATCGCGCAGGTGGCCGGCGCGCTCTTTGGTGGATACCACTCGATCGCATTCTTCGCTGTCCAGGCGTTCACCGCGGCGATCCTGATCCTGGCCGCGAACACCGCCTTCAACGGATTTCCGATCCTGGCATCGCTGCTCGGGCACGACGGCTTCCTGCCCCGGCAATTCTCCAGGCGCGGAGACCGGCTGGTGTTCAGCAACGGCATCGTGATCCTGTCGGCGCTGGCGGCCGTGCTGATCTGGCTGTTCGACGCGAGCACCACCAGGTTGATCCAGCTGTACATCATCGGGGTCTTCGTCTCGTTCACGCTGAGCCAGGCCGGCATGGTCGTGCACTGGACCAGGCTGCTGCGAGGGAACGTGCTGTCGCCGGCCCGGGCACACGTGCTTCGGTCGCGGGCGATCAACGCGCTCGGTGCGGTGTTCACGGCGGTGGTGCTGGTCGTCGTACTGATCACGAAGTTCACGCACGGTGCCTGGATCGTGGTCCTGGCGATGCCGGGGATCTTCCTGTTGATGCAGGGGATCCGGCGGCACTACGACCGGGTGGACGCTGACCTTCAGCCTCGACCGGGCGGTGTGACGCTACCGCCACGGGTCTTCGCGATCGTCTTGGTGTCGAAGTTGCACACGCCGACGTTGCGCGCGCTGGCCTACGCCCGGGCCACCCGACCGACGACACTGACCGCGGTGACCGTCAGTACGGACCCGGACGCGTCCGATGCTTTGCTGCGGGACTGGGGTGAGCGCGCCATCTCGGTGCCGTTGAAGGTCCTTCATTCGCCATACCGCGACGTGACCGGACCTGTCCTGGACTACGTCAAGGACGTTCGCCGGACAAGCCCTCGTGACCTGGTGGCGGTGTTCATTCCCGAGTACGTCGTGGGGCACTGGTGGGAGGCGTTGCTGCACAACCAGAGTGCGCTCCGGCTGAAGGCCAGGCTGCTGTTCCAGCCAGGTGTGATGGTCATCAACGTGCCGTGGCGACTCGGATCGGCGGAGGTCCTCGAGTCCCGGCGGGTCCCGGCCGACCCCGTGCCGGTCGAGCCGAGCCCGGCAGAGCGTGTGGCAGACCGGGTCTGACGATGCTGTGCCACAGTTGAGGCGTGGTGGAGAACGACCGGTCCCAATCCTCGGGGACGCGGATGGCGCGACCTGGTCTCCGGAGACGCCTGTGGGCTGGACTCGGCCTGGTCGTGGCGGGACTCCCGGCGCTGACGGTCGCCCTGGTTCCGGTTCGGGACCGCCTCGCGCTGGAGAGTGTCCTGCTGCTGTACCTGCTCGTCGTGGTGCTGATCGCCGTGACCGGCGGTCTCTTGCCAGGTGTTGTGGCCGCGCTCGCGGCCGTGCTGCTGGCGAACTTCTTCTTCACGACGCCGTACCACACGCTGGTGGTCGACCAGCAGGACAGCATCATCGCGCTGTTCGTGTTCGTCCTGGTCGCCGTGACGGTCAGCGTTACGGTCGAGGTGGCGGCTCGCTACCGGATCGCGGCGGTGCGCAGCCGGAGCGAGGCGGAGGTGATGTCGAGGCTGACGACCGAGCCGGTGACGGACGACTCGCTGATGGCGGTGCTGGAGGAGGTGCGGGACTCGTTCGGGATGGAATCCGTCGCGCTGATGGAGCGCCGCGGCGACACCGATCACCTGGCCGCGTTCGCGGGCCGGCCCGTGCGGGGAAACCCGGTCATCTCGGTGCCCGCCCGGAACGGACTCCGTTTGGTTGCCGAAGGCCCCGAACTGTTCGCGGAGGACAGGCGGCTGCTGACCCGGCTGGCCAGGGCGGCGGCCCGGGCCTGGGAAGGGCAGCAGCTGGCCGGTGAGGCCGCGCAAGCGCGGCAGCTCGCAGAGATCGACCGTTTGCGTGCGGCGCTGCTGGCCGCCGTCGGGCATGACCTCAGGACGCCGCTGGCCGGTATCAAGGCTGCCGTCTCCAGCCTCCGCCAGCGGGATGTGACCTGGACCCCGGCAGAGCACGACGAACTGCTGGCGACCATCGAGGAGTCAGCCGATCGCCTGGACGACCTGATCGCGAACCTGCTGGCCATGAGCCGACTGCAGGCCGGAGCACTGTCCGTCGACAGGCGACCGGTCGTCCTGCAGGAGGTCGTCGCCAAGGCCCTGGTCGGAGTACCCGCGGACATCGTCAGTGCCGATGTACCCGACGACCTGCCTCTCGTCCTGGCCGACCCCGGACTACTCGAGCGCGTGATCGCCAACCTGGTCGACAATGCACGCCGATTCACGCCCAGGGGCGTGCCGGTTCGCGTCACGGCTTGGCCGGACGGCGACTCCGCGTGTCTCAGCGTGATCGACTCGGGTCCTGGTGTGCCCGCTGCGGACTGGGAGCAGATGTTCACTCCGTTCCAGCGGCTCGACGACCATCGGTCCGACAGCGGCGTCGGTCTCGGTCTCGCGATCGCTCGCGGCTTCAGCGACGCCATCGGGGGATCGCTGGTCCCCTCATCGACTCCCGGAGGAGGTCTGACCATGACCGTGCGCCTGCCGTTGATGCCATGAGTAAGGTTCTGGTCGTCGATGACGACCGGCAGCTGTTGCGTGCCCTGGGCATCAACCTGCGTGCCCGCCAGTACGACGTGCAGACCGCGGCGGACGGCGCCTCCGCGCTGGAGGCGGCGAGCCGGCGGCCACCGGATCTCGTCATCCTCGACCTCGGCCTGCCCGACATGAACGGCGTCGAGGTCGTCTACGGTCTCCGGGGCTGGTGCTCGGCACCGATCATCGTGCTGTCTGCCCGTGAGGCCCAGGCCGACAAGGTCGAGGCTCTGGACGCCGGAGCGGACGACTACGTGACCAAACCGTTCGGAATGGACGAATTGCTGGCCAGGGTCCGCGCCGCACTCCGTCGTACAACGCCCAACACCGGTGGACCCGCCATCGTCCAGACCGAGGCCTTCACCATCGACCTCGCCGCGAAGCAGGTCACCACACCCGAAGGCCCGGTGCGTTTGACACCCACCGAGTGGAGCCTGCTGGAAGCGCTCGTCCGCAACACCGGAAAGCTGGTCAGCCAGCGGCAACTGCTGCAAGAAGTGTGGGGCCCCACCTACGAGGCCGAGACCAACTATCTCCGCGTCTACATTGCCCAACTCCGCCGGAAGTTGGAACTCGATCCGTCCCGCCCCCGGCACCTGATCACCGAGCCAGGCATCGGCTACCGCTTCCAGCCATAGCGGAGCAGGCGGCGCCCCGGGTGACCGGCTTCGTCGCGAGGTGCGGGTCCGGCAGGAGCTCAACCGCCCCGCGGTCGCGTCACATGACCGCGGGGATGGCTGCCGGCCTGGCCTCGCGGGAAAGCGCTGGCGACGCTGATTTCAGGGCAGTTGTACATAGCCGTGCCGCATCTTCCAGAGGAAGTACTTCTCGAAGCCGAACTTCATCAGGTGGGCTTGTGGTCCGGGGATTCAGTACGCCGTGCTGGCGCGGCGGGAGCATCTTGTCGGCCAGGATGATGACACCGTTGTTGCCTGCGTCCATCACGCAGACGGCTTTGATGTCACCGAAGGCCTTCTTGTGCGTCGGTTGCTCGCCTCGGATCTGAGCGGCGATGTTGGCCGCGGCGGTGTGTGCCATCACCTCCGTCGGGAAGCCGGTCTTGGGGATGCCGACGGGTGTCGGTGTCTGCCAGGGAGCGTCGACCGCGGCAGCCACGCCGACCGCATAGACGTCGTCGTACTTCTCGCTCGGGTAGGTGTCGCGGACGACGACCTAGCCCTTCTCGTCGACCAGCCCGGTGAGTCGTTGAGGAAGCGCTGCCCGAGGAATGGTGGGATGACCATGCTGAACTTGAAGGGCAGTTTCTCGCCGTCGGCCAGTACCACGGCGCCCTGGTCGATGTGGTCGATGCCTCTGGAGATGCGGGTGCCGATGCCCTCTTTCTTGAGGAACATGCCCAGGAGTTGCTCGCCGTGTGGCAGGCCGCCGATACCGAAGTGTCCGAGGAAGGGTTCTGCCGTGACGTAGGTGAGCTTGACCTGTTTGTGCAGCCCAGCCTTCCGCAGCTGGTACGCCGTGTTGAACAGGAACTCGTACGCGGCGAAGCAGCCTGCTCCCTGGGTGGCGGCAACGACGATGTCACCCGGGTGATCCAGGAACCGGCGCCACGCGACGGCAGTTCGCTCAGCGGCCGGGAGCGTGTTGATCGTGTTGGCGTTCTCCTTGAACCCGGGAACGGCGGATTCAACTGGTCGTCGCAACACCTTGATTTCGAGGGAGTTGCTGGTGGCGAAGCAGAAGGTGCGACGGTCGGATCTGGCGGGGAGGGCACCGATGCGTTCGCCGGGACGGCCCACGGTCAACGGCCGTGAGGTCCGGTGGTGGTTCTGGACGCGGATCGCTGAGGGGTTGTCGACCGAGGTCGCTGGTCTGGGTGCGGAGGAGTTGGTTGCCGTCGAAGAGTTGCAGGACGGCGTCGGTGACCCAGACGTCGATGTTGCGGCCGGCCGCGGCGATGCCGAGGCAGACCTGTTGCCAGCTCACGCAGACGACTCCGGTCCGGCTGGCGCGTCGTACGACCCAGTAGCCGTCTCCGCGGCCGGGATCGGGTGGGGTGGTGGACCCGGCGGTCGGGGTGGTCGGCCGGAGACCGGTGCGGGCGCGGTGTGCAGGAACCGGTCGGCCGGAGTGGCCCCGGCGAGCGCCTGGTGCGGTCGGCGGTGGTTGTACTCGGCGACCCAGGTGTCGAGCTCGGCCTGCGCGGTCTCGAGGTCGGGGAAGGTCCGGTCGGTGCGCAACTCGGTGCGCAGCGCCCGGTGGAACCGCGCGACCTTGCCCGTCGTGGTGGGTGAACGAGGTTGGGGTGAGCCGGTGGGTGACGCCGTTCTCGCGGCAGATCCGGTCGAACAGCACCTCCACCGGTTGGGCGGTTGAACCGGCCTTTCACGGGTTGCCATCAGCGCCCAGAATCGCTTGCTGGTAAGGGATCTGGCGATTGCTCTTGAGTCGTAGGTTCTCATCGCTGACCATCCTTTCGCGCTCATTTGGGTGCGTAAAGAGGTGCGCAGGAGCTCCTCGTCATGGCCTCGGAAGACTAGGACGACAAGCGGTTGTCGGGAGGCATCGATGATGAGTTCGTTCATTGGCCGGCGACCCGGTCCAGCTGGTCGAGCCAGGTCATGGGGCCGGCGTTGAGGCAGTCGGTGAGGATCTGGACGTGTTCTGGGTCGGGGCGGTGTTGCTCGGTCGCGTGGAGGGTTTGCGGCTGTTGGTGACCAAGAAGCCGATGCCGCGCTCGATCCACCAGGTGCGAGCCGCCACCCACTTGGCTTGAGTCATGGACCGGGGGCGTTCAAGGAGGTTCTTGACCTCGGCGAGTATGCGATTGGTCCGGGTGGTGAGGAAAGGTCGGGCGGTGGTCGTGACACTGGGGAGGTATGTCTATGGAATCTGTTGCGAACTCGGTGCAGTTGCCGCCGCTGGACAATCCGAACGAGCGGGTGGCGGTTGGTGCGGAGCTGCAGCTCGTGCTGCAGGATCTGATCGATCTGTCGCTGATCGGGAAGCAGTTGCATTGGAGCGTAGTCGGGGCGGCCGCCCGTGGGGTGCATCTGTTCCTCGATGAGTTGGTCGAGGAGTGGCGCGAGCTCGCGGATGTCGTCGCTGAGCGTGCGGTGACGTTGGGGTTTGTCCCGGATGGACAGAGCTCGGCGGTGGCGGCCGGGTCACGTGTCGAGCCTGTCGTGGTGCGGTCGCTGGCTGATCATGCAGTGGTTTGGGACCTGGGTCGGCGGGTGGCGGCGGTGGCTGAGCGGATCCGTGCACGGCTGGGCTCGATCGGTGCTGCGGATCTGGTGACGCAGGACGTACTGATCAGGGTGGTCGGGATGTTGGAGAAGCAGCAATGGCTGTTGCGTGTGCAGCTTGGTGAGAAGGCCTGATGGCTGTCACCAGAGGGTTCCTTGGCCGGCGCGCCGCAGACTCTTCGCGGGTACCACCCGGCCAGTACGTTACGCGGGATTTCCCTGTGTTGTCGGCCGGGCCGACCCCGTACACGCGGCTGGACGCGTGGGACTTCACGATCCGTGGAGCTGTGGACCACCCGGTCTCGTGGTCGTGGGCTGAATTCCAGGCATTGCCGCGCGAGAAGTTCACCGTCGATATCCACTGCGTGACGAAGTGGACGAAGCTGGATATGACCTGGTCGGGTGTGCCTCTCGACACCTTCCTCGATGCCGCGCCGACGCAGGCAGGTTATGCCGTGGCGTTCTCCGACGGCGGCTACACCACAAACGTTCCGCTAGCGGACTTGCGCAACGGAAGAGCCTGGGTCGTCGACGAGTACGACGGGCGGCCGCTTGATCCGGAGCATGGCGGGCCGGCGCGACTGCTGGTGCCGCACCTGTACTTCTGGAAGAGCGCGAAGTGGATCCGTGGATTGGACCTGCGGCCCACGGATCAGCCCGGCTTCTGGGAGATGTTCGGCTATCACAACTATGGAGACCCGTGGAAAGAGCAGCGTTACTACGGCGACTGACGTGGCAGACCGGCACCGTGATCTCGACGAGCTTCGAGACTCCGCGGGTGAAGACCATCGCGCTCGCCGTACCTGATTGGCCTGGGCACCGTGCTGGTCAGCACTCGGATGTGCGATTGACAGCACTCGACGGATATCAGACGGAGCGGAGCTATTCGATCGCATCGGCGCCGGAGGGCGACTGCCTGTCGGTCACCGTCGAGCGACTCGACGATGGTGAGGTTTCTCCTTATCTGGTGGACGAGTTGCGAGAAGGCGACGAGCTCGAGTTTCGTGGTCCGATCGGCGGACATTTCGTGTGGGACAACGACTTCGGTGGCCCGTTGTTCTTGGTGGCGGGCGGATCTGGATTGGTCCCCCTGCGGTCGATGCTTCGGCATCACCGTGCCATCGGTAGCCGGCTGCCTGTTCGCGTGCTCTGCTCGGCGCGCTCGCTCGAGTTGCTGATCTATCGTGACGAACTGATGGAGATGGCGGCCCGCGACCTCATCGATGTCTCGATCACATTGACCCGTGAGGCCCCGAGCAGTTGGCGTGGTTATCGCGGGCGGATCGACCCGGCGCTCTTGTCCACGACTGGATGGGCAGCCAAAGAAGAGCCACTCACCTACATCTGCGCCGACCGCATTTGTCGAGACGGCAGCGGCCGGCTTGGTGGCCTTGGGCCACGACGCACGACGGATCCGGACCGAACGCTTCGGCGGGACAGGGGTGTGACGACGATGAGACCTCTCGACGGCAATGCCATGGCGGGAGTCATGCATGATCTCTTTGGGCGCGACATGACGACCATGGGCTACAAGTGCACGAGTTGTGGCCGTACCGGGGTCGTCGCGGAAATGGTGGTGTACATGTCAGGACCCGGCACGGTGGCGCGTTGCAGGGACTGCGACGCGGTCCTCCTGATGCTCACGGAACGCCACGGGATGTACTGCATCGACGCGCCTGGAATGCCCCAGACAGTTCTTCCTCCGGCCTAACCCGGCTTTGCGGTACCGCATTACCTTCACCCTCACCTTGAAAGGCGACTGATGACGATCCAGACCCCGCCCGACCCGACCGCCGCCGAGACGGCGAAGCACTTGCCGGCGGCGATCACGAGGTACCTGCGCGAGGCTGATCCCCAGCACAAGGCGAATGCTCACGACTTGCTGTCGGCGTTCGCGACCGACGCCACCGTCATCGACGACGGCAACACCTACACCGGTCACGACGAGATCCACCGCTGGCGGGAGACCGAGGCCAGCGAGTACATCTACACGGTCGAGGTCAGCCACGTCGAGAAGTTCGACGACACCCAATATGTCGTCACCAACCACCTGGAGGGCAACTTCCCCGGCGGCGTCGTCGACATCATCTACCGTTTCACGCTCGCCAACGACCTCATCACCAAGCTCGAGATCGCGCCGTGACTCCTTAACTTCGTCGTGAGGCACCGACATCGTTCCTGGGTGCTGAAGAACGGCCTTCGCCGGGCCGTTCTTCAGCATCGTTGCCTCACGTCATAGCGGTACTGAGAGGAGACGGGACAGCTCGCTGTCTCCGTGTCGCTACGAACGAACGCGGATGATCGTCTTTCCGCTGAGCCGCTCAGTGGGATTGAAAGCGGCCACGGCATCGTCGAGGGTCGCGATGGTGCCGATGTTCGTCTGCAGCCGCCCGTCTCGCACCCGCTGGACGATCTCAGTCAGTTGCGCGCGATCGGCCTCGACGACGAAGTCGATCGCCAGGCCGTCCGCGGGCCGCGCCTCGACCGGGCCGACGATGGTCACCAGGGTCCCTCCGGTCTTGATCAGGGCCGCGGAGCTTTTCTGGACGTCGCCGCCGATGACGTCGAACACCAGGTCGACTCGGCCGATGTCTTCCAGCGAGTCGTTGTCGAGGTCGACGAACTCCTGTGCGCCGTAGTCGAGCGCCTTTTCACGGTCGGCGGCACGTCCGGTGCCGATGACGTAGGCGCCGGCCTCGCGTGCGAGCTGGGTCACCATCGTGCCGACTGCGCCGGCCGCGCCGTGGGCGAGGACGCTCTGGCCCGCCTGGAGGCGGCCGTGCTGGAACAGTCCTTGCCACGCGGTCAGCCCTGAAATCGGCAGGCTCGCGCCCACAGTGAAGTCGACGTCGCCCGGGAGCGGTGCGAGGTTGCGTGCCTCGATCGCCACGAACTCCGCCAGGGTGCCGTCGCGATGCCAGTCGGCGAGGCCGAACACCCGCTGTCCCACCGACAGCCCCGTCGTGCCGTAGCCGAGGGCGGTGACCGCCCCGGCCAGCTCGTGCCCGGGGATCGACGGCGACCGGTCGCGGTCGGCGCGATCGGTCCAGGTCGAGGGCCACGCCAGCTCGGTCGGGACATAGCCCGACGCATGAACCTCGACGACGACGTCGTTGATCGCCGCCGGTGGCTCGGGTCGCTTCGCCAGCGTCATTCCGGACGTTCCTGCTGCCTGGTTCGTCACCACAATCGCCCTCATCAGGCACCTCCCAATATCCAGCATCCGCCTTCAAGGCATTCTCGGTTCACAAGCATTGGCGGCACCACACCTTCGACGTCTTACCGCAGGCCGAGAGGAATGTCGGCGCGAGGTCGTCACCGTGGGAACGGCCCGTTGAAGAAGGGCGCGATCAACAGGCAGCCGTCGATCCGTGGCGTAAGATCCGCGCCCATCCGACAACTAACGGATGTCCAGAGGGGAGCCGACGGCTGCCAAAGCCACTATCACGGGTAGGGGTGAAAGGTCATGACCGGGTGGCGGGAGGGGCTGGAGCGGTTTCTGGCCACCGACCCGCGTGACGTCGGGTGTGATGAGGCGATGGCTGTTCTGCACATCTATGCCGAGCTGCTCGCGGCCGGAGTCGACGCTGCCGGGCACTATCCCGGATTGGCGTCGCACCTTGCTGCCTGCGGAGCATGCGCGGAAGATGCCGACGGACTGTTGGCCGCTGTGCAGGACGATGATCTGCACAGTCATCTGCACAGTGACGGCCGGGATGACATCTGAGCTACTGCTCGATCGCGCATTTTCCGGATGGCCCCAGTCGAGCTGAGATCGCGGTCACAGCGAGTTCTCCGGGATCCGGGACCAAATCGATTGTCTGCAGTGTTGTTGCCAGTGACGGCGCAGCCAGCGGCGTCAGAGGAGGAGAAACCGTGTCACACGACTACAGGAAGACTTCGGAGGCGCTCAGCCGCCTCACCGACAGCCAGTTCCGCGTCACTCAGAGAGACGGGACCGAGCCCGCATTCCACAACGAGTACTGGAACAACCACGAGCCTGGGATCTACGTGGATGTGGTTTCCGGTCAGCCGCTGTTCTCGTCGACCGACAAGTACGACAGCGGCTCCGGATGGCCGAGCTTCACCAGACCGATCGCGGCGGACGCTGTTCGCACGGAGACGGACAGGTCGCTCTGGATGACCCGCACAGAGGCGCGGTCCACCGGGGCCGACAGCCACCTAGGCCACATTTTCGATGACGGCCCCGCCGACGCCGGGGGTCGGCGGTACTGCATGAACTCCGCCGCACTCCGCTTCATTCCGGCCTCCGAACTCGAGGCGCAGGGCTACGGCGAGTACCGGTCGCTGTTCGAGACAGCCGACACCACCAGCACAGAGGAGCATGCATCATGACCAGCGGAATTCACGACACCGGACAGGTCACCCGCAAGCCGGGCACTGAGACAGCCGTCCTCGCCGGCGGGTGTTTCTGGGGTATGGAGGACCTCATTCGCCGGCAGGCCGGTGTGCTCGACACGCGCGTCGGATACACCGGCGGGCAGAACGACCGCGCGACGTACCGCAATCATCCCGGGCACGCAGAAGCGGTCGAGATCGTTTTCGACCCGGCGCGGACGACCTACCGTGACATCCTGGCGTTCTTCTTCCAGATCCACGACCCGTCGACCGTGAACCGTCAGGGTAACGACGTCGGCACGAGCTACCGCTCGGCGATCTTTCCGCTCACCCCCGAACAGGACAAGGTCGCTCGCGACACGATCGCCGACGTCGACGCGTCAGGCCTGTGGCCTGACAAGGCCGTGACGACGATCGAGCCCGCTGGTCCGTTCTGGGAGGCCGAGCCCGAGCACCAGGACTACCTGGTCACATACCCGGCCGGTTACACCTGCCACTTCGTACGTCCGGACTGGGTGCTCCCTCGGCGCCGCACCACCACCGCCTGACTTGTCGACTCCGAGCGTGTGCCCATCACCGAGGCGATGGGGGCCGGTCGCCGGCGCGACCGGGATGCGGGCCTGAGGAGAGAAGTCAGCTGTACGCATCCCTGCGATTGTCGCTGATCTATCACCACGTCGATCAGATTGTCGACGTTGAGGTCGACCCGTTGGCCGACCGTGTGGATAAGTACTGTGTCCGAGGAGGAACACGCACCTTAACCACACGCCTGCACCTCAACGTCTGAGTGGCGACTCGAACCTCATAACCGCTGATTTGCGGCCGAGGATGTCCGTTGGTTGCTGACGGCTCGCAATGTTGCCGCTGACCTGCGGTTTCTCCAGGTCGCGACGTGCATCGACTCGTATGGCTGGGCATCGGTTTTCGCTGATTCAGGTGCGTAAAAGGGTTAGTCGCCGCAGTCATCTCCAGATCGGGTGTGGTCTTCGGCGTGGGTCTTGTCGTCAACGCGCAAGCCGAAGTTCGGCCCGTCGTCGGCGTAGTCTCCGGACATCCGTTGCCTCCGGCTCCAATGCGGAGCGGATCGTCACGCAATCCTCCGAGGCGATCGCACGATTGGTCGATGGCAAGCCCGCGAACGTGGTCGGGCAGGCGATGGCGAACTGGTGGCGGCGATCAGTGGACGGAGATCCGAGGTTGGCCGTCAGTGGCCGTCAGGCGGCCGATGACCGGGTGGCCCGGCAGTTCTCCGGCGACCAGTAGCCCGCCGGAAGTCTGGGCATCGGCGAGGAGAAGGAGCTCATCGTCAGGCAGAGCGGACGTGACGGCCGGGCGTACCCAGTCCAGGTTGCGTCGGCTGCCACCAGGAACGAAGCCGGCGGCCAACGCGTCGCGGGCACCGTCGAGGTACGGCACGGCGGCCGCATCGATCTCGGCCGACACTTCGCTGGCCCGGATGAGTTTCAGCAGGTGGCCGAGCAGCCCGAAGCCGGTGACGTCGGTGGCGCAGACCGCACCCGCGGCCACAGCGGCGATCGAGGCTTCGCGATTCAGTGTCGTCATCACCGCGACCGCTTGGTCGAAGACTTCACCGGTCGCCTTGTGCCTGTTGTTGAGTACGCCGAGGCCGAGTGGCTTGGTCAACGTCAACGGCGTGCCGGCTTTGCCCCTGTCGTTGCGCAGCAAGCGGCGGGGGTCGGCGAGTCCGGTCACGGCCAGTCCGTACTTCGGTTCGGGGTCGTCGATGCTGTGTCCGCCGGCGAGGTGGCAGCCGGCTGCGGCGCACACGTCGGCACCGCCGCGGAGAACTTCGGCCGCTAGGTCGAAGGGGATCCGGTCCCGCGGCCAGGCCAGCAGGTTGACCGCGACGATCGGCTCGCCACCCATCGCGTATACGTCGGAGAGTGCGTTCGTGGCGGCGATCCTGCCCCAGTCGTAGGCGTTGTCGACGACAGGTGTGAAGAAGTCTGCCGTCGCGACGATCGCCCGGTCGCCGTCGATCCGTACCACCGCGGCGTCGTCGCCGTGCTCGATGCCGACCAGCAGATCGCCGTCGGCCTTTCCGCCTGGCAGACCGCTCACGATCCGTTCCAGCTCGCCAGGCGGGACCTTGCACGCGCAACCGCCCCCGACCGCGTACTGTGTCAGCCGAATCGTGGTGTCCACGTCTGTCACGATAGGCGCTCCCGCTGGGGCACGATGGTGTACTTCGGGTCCGCCGCGGAGGCCAGTCCGGCTTGGAACACCCCGAATCGGGTGAGCAGTGAGCCGGCCAGGTACGACGCGCCGGACAGACCCGCGACGGTACGCGATCGCCGGGAGAGACAGCCCGCGGCCAGACCACTGATGGTCAGCGCGCGGGCCGCCTTCAGCAGGCGACCGGGACGGCCAGTCCGATAAGGCTCGCCCACGAAGCCCAGCCGCCGCATCATCCGCTCGCTCGCGGCCAGCTCGAGCGTGGCGCCGGCCGCCGCCATCCGGGCGGCAGGGCCGGCCTCGTCGGCCGGAACCGTCAGCAGTGCGAGGCCGCCGGCAGCCGCAGCGGCACTGCCGGCGAAGACGAACGGCAGCTCGCGGTGGGCGTCATGCCAAGCCGGTACGGCGGTATCGCTGATCAGCGCGGCCGTGTAAGTGGCGAGCGCAGGGCCGAGAAGGCCGGCACCGACGCCGGCCACGCGACCCGCCACCGGCATCCGACCAGTGAGCTCGGCAGCTGCCGCCCCTCCGGCGAGGGTGCTGAACGATGCCAGGATCCAGGAGCCGACCGAGAGCGGCGAGGTCACCTTCAGCATTCGCAGCATGTTGAGAAAGCGCTCCGGCCGGCCCAGGTCGTGCATCAGCGCGCCGGCGCCGAGCGTCGAACCGGCGGCCGCCGCGAGCCGAGCCACCCGGCGCAGTCTTGGCCTGCCGGTCAGAGCCGCACCTTCAGCCAGTACCGCGGACGCGCCGGCCAGCCCGCCGACGAACAGGTACGCCGGCACGTCCGGCTGCTTCCACACTGGCTGTTTGAGGATCGGCCGGCCGTAGTACGACGTGAACTCCGGTTCCGGAACCATCCGCGGTTCCCTCATCGACGCCTCCCGAGGAATGACGCAACGGCCAAGCCCGCAAGGGCTCCGGCCGCGGCGCCCACGTGCCGCCACATCGAGCCAAGGTCGCGGGTTGTGACAATTGGGTCAGGCGGTAGGCCGTAGACCTCGGGTTCGTCCAGCAGCAGGAAGAACGCACCGTCGCCACCGACGCCGTCGGTGGGATCCGCGCCGTACAGCCTGGCTACGTCGACGCCCTTCGCGTGCAGTTCGTCGACTCGTCGTCCAGCCCGATCGCGCAGCTCATCGAGTGGCCCGAACTGGATCGAGTCCGTCGGGCAGGCCTTCGCGCAGGCGGGTTCCTCACCCACCTTGAGCCGGTCGTAGCACATCGTGCACTTGAAGGCCCGGCCGTCGTCCTTGCGCTGGTCGATCACGCCGTACGGGCAGGCCGGGATGCAGTAACCGCAACCGTTGCAGATGTCGTCCTGCACCACGACTGTGCCGAACTCGGTACGGAACAGTGCGCCGGTCGGGCAGACATCCAAGCAGGCGGCGTGTGTGCAGTGCTTGCACACGTCCGACGACATCAACCACGCGATGCTGCCGTCGTCGCGGTCCTCGGGTGGCCCGATGCCCGGCAGCCCCAGGTCCACTGTGGTGACCGTCTTCTCCACGAACGCGACGTGCCGCCAGGTGTCGGCACCGAGTTCGGTGGTGTTGTCGTACGACGTCCCAGTGAAGCCGACACGGTCTGCGGGCAGTTCGTTCCACTCCTTGCAGGCCACCTCGCAGGCCTTGCAGCCGATGCAGATCGACGTGTCGGTGAAGAAGCCCATCCGCGGCGGATGCTCGTCGTACCCGGCATCGCCGCTCACATCCGCCAGTGGTCCGAACAGCCGGTCAGACATCAAGCCTCATCTCCTGCAGCTACCCGACAGGCCGGGCGCGCCGACGGTATTCCTCGACGAAGGCGAGCAGATCGGGCCCACGCGGTCGGCGTCCCGGTCGCACATCGCAGGTGCCCACCTTGCCCTGGATGTACACGTTCGGGTCCAGCGTGAGGTTGACCAGGTCGTTCTCCGAGTCGCCGGTGCTCAGCCCCCTGCCGCCCCAGTGGTACGGCAGGCCGACCTGCTCGATGACGCGGTCGCCGATCCGCAGCGAGCGGATTCGCTCGGTGACCAGCACCCGCGCCTCGATCGCCGTCCGCGTGGTGACGATCGTTGCCCATCCGCCGTTCGTCAGCCCCCGCTCGGCGGCGAGCCGTGGTGAGACCTCGCAGAACATCTCCGGCTGTAGCTCCGCCAGGTGTGAGAGGCCGCGGCTCATCCCGCCCGCGGTGTGGTGCTCAGTCAGGCGGTAGCTGGTGAACACGTACGGGAATACCTCGGAGAGTGACGGGTTGCGTGGGTTCGCCGGGTGCTCGATGTCCAAATGCGCCGGGTTGTTCTGCTGTCTGTACAAGGCGTTGGGCATCGGCGACTCTGGTGGCTCGTAGAAGGCCGGCATGGGCCCGTCGGCCAGCCCGACGGGCACATACAGCCAGGCCTTCCCGTCGGTCTGCATGATGAACGGGTCCCGGCCGCCGATCGCGTCCGGCCCCTTCGCGCCGTCCTCCGGCACGTGGTCCGGCGGCCTGTCCGGGATGAAGTCCGGTACGTCGTGCCCGGTCCACTTCCGCTCGTCGGGATCCCACCAGATGTAGGCCTTCCGCTCACTCCAGGGTTTGCCGTCGGGGTCAGCGGACGCACGGTTGTAGAGGATCCGCCGGTTCGCCGGCCACGCCCAGGCCCACTCCGGAGCAACCCGGGACTGCTCGCCGCCGGGCTTGCGCCGGGCGGCCTGGTTGATCTCGTCGGCGTACACGCCGCAGTAGATCCAGCAGCCACATCGCGTGCTGCCGTCATCCTTCAGCTCGGTGTACGCCGACAATGCTCTGCCGTCCGGGCCGATGCCGTTGACCTCGCGAAGTACCGCGGCCGGGCTCGGCTCGTGCAGCGGGCCCTCCTCCGGGTAGTCCCAGGTGAGGTCGAGCAGCGGCCGGTCCCGCTCGTCGGTCGAGCCGGCCAGTCTGGCGCGGAGCCGCTGGCCGAGCTCGTAGTAGAACTGCAGGTCGCTGCGCGCGTCCCCGGGCGGCTCGACCGCCTTGTTGTGCCACTGCAGCATGCGTTGGGTGTTGGTGAACGAGCCGCTCTTCTCGGTGTGCGCCGCGGCCGGCATGAAGAACACCTCGGTGCCGATCTTTTCCGTGCTCAGCTCGCCGGTCTCGATCTCCGGCCCGTCCTTCCAGAACGTGGCCGACTCGATCATGGTCAGGTCACGGACCACCAGCCAGTCCAGGTTCGCCATACCGAGCCGCTGCATCTTGCCGTTTGCCGAGCCGACCGCGGGATTCTCGCCGAGCAGGAAGTAGCCCTTGACCCGCCCCTCGATCTGGCCGACCACGGTCTCGTACGTCCCGTGGTGGCCGGTGAGCCGAGGCAGGTAGTCGAAGCAGAAGTCGTTGTCCGCTGTGGCGGCGTCGCCCCACCAGGACTTCAGGAGGCTGACAACGTACGACTTCATGTTGCCCCAGAAGCCGGTCTTGCCGGCGTCCTCCTCGACGAAGGCATCCAGATCCAAGTGCTCCTCGGCGTGCGGCATCGTGATGTAGCCCGGCAGGAGGTTGAACAGCGTCGGGATGTCTGTCGAACCCTGGATGCTGGCGTGCCCGCGCAGCGCCATGATCCCGCCGCCGGGTCGGCCGATGTTGCCGAGCAGCAGCTGCAGGATCGAACCGGCCCGGATGTTCTGTACGCCGACGCTGTGCTGGGTCCACCCGACCGAGTAGACGAGCGCGGCGGTGCGGTCCCGGCCGCTGTTGCTGGTCAATGTGTCGGCGACGACACGAAACTGGTCAGGGGAGATGCCGCAGACCTGCTGCACCACTTCCGGGGTGTAGCGAGCAAAATGCCGTTTCAGGATCTGGTAGACGCAGCGCGGGTGCTGCAGCGTCTCGTCGCGTTCGGGCTTGGCGTGCACGGCGGGTCCACCGGCGCCCGCGGTCTCGGACCTGCCAGCGGCATGTCGGCGCCTGGCGGCGTTACGTGCGGCCGGTACCGTGTCCGCGCCCTCGTAGTGCCATGAGGTCGGGTCGTACGCTCCCTTCTCAGGGTCGAAGCCGGAGAACAGCCCATCGAGATCGTCGGTGTCGCGGAACTCCTCGCTGATGATCGCGGCCGCGTTCGTGTAGTTCAGGACGTACTCGCGGAAGTCGAGTTCGTTGCTGAGCACATGGTTGATCAGCGCGCCCAGGAACGCGATGTCGGTGCCGGCCCGGATAGGCACGTGCAGGTCCGCCACCGCCGACGTCCGGGTGAACCGCGGGTCGACATGGATGACGGTCGCGCCGCGGGCCTTGGCCTCCATCACCCATTGGAATCCGACCGGGTGGCACTCGGCCATGTTCGAGCCCTCGATGATGATGGCGTCAGCTTCGGCCAGGTCCTGCTGGAAGTTGGTGGCGCCGCCGCGACCGAACGAGGTCCCCAGACCGGGGACGGTGGAGGAGTGTCAAATCCGGGCCTGGTTCTCGATCTGGATCGCGCCCATCGCCGTGTACAGCTTCTTCATGAGGTAGTTCTCCTCGTTGTCGAGGGTCGCTCCTCCGAGGCTGGCGATGCCCATCGTCCGGCGTACCCGCAGGCCGTCGTGCTCCCACTGCCAGAACTGTTCGCGCGTCTTCAGGACCCGGTCGGTGATCATCTCCATCGCGGTGTCGAGATCGAGGTCCTCCCACTCGGTGCCGTATGGCCTGCGGTAGCGGACTGTCGTCTCCCGCAGGGGCGACGTCACCAGTTGCTTGCTCGCGCTGCCCTTGGGGCACAACCGCCCTCGCGACACCGGGCTGTCCGGATCTCCCTCGATCTGGATGACCTGCTCGTCCTTGACGTACACCCGCTGCCCGCAACCCACGGCGCAGTACGGGCAGATCGAGCCGACCACGCGGTCGGCCCGCACCGTCCTGGCGCGCAGTTCCGCGCTGCGCTCCGATTGCGCAGCCTTACCACGGCCGAGCCGGTCCGTCCCGCGCAACTGGCGAAGTGCCGGCCACGAACCTGGGAACCAACGGTCGCCCATACTGCCAATTTGTCCCATCGCATCGCCTCTCGCAAGTCCCGGTGCCCTACGGCCTGTTGGCATTACTGTTGGTTGCGGAGGCGTACCTCGTCTGGTGATGGGCGCGGTCTTCAAAGCCGTTGTGACCGGGCATCCCGGTCAGGCGGGTTCGATTCCCGTCCGCCTCCGCCAACATCGGTTGGAGGCTGCTCTTGAGCGATCCGCGCCGGGACACCCCGCGCACCGATCAGGTGCTCGCCGACCCGCGCCTCGAGGCGGCCACGTCCAGACTCGGCCGAGCAGTGGTCAAGCGCGCGGTCACGGCAGCACTCGAGCGATGCCGCGGCGGCGAGATCGACGCCGCGCAGGTCGTCCCTGCCACGCTCACAGCACTGCCGGCGTACCCGACCTCGCCGCGCCCGGTGATCAACGCGACCGGCGTGGTCGTGCATACCAACCTCGGCCGGGCACCTCTGTCGGAGGCTGCACGAGAGGCGCTTCAGGTGGCCTCCGGGCCGACTGATGTCGAGCTCGACCTGGCTACCGGACGCCGGGGGAGGCGTGGCGCAGCGGCGCTCTCCGCACTCGCGGCCGCGGTACCGGACGCGGGTGCGGTGCATGTGGTGAACAACGGTGCCGCCGCGCTGGCCCTTGCCACCAGCGCGCTGGCGACTCGCCGTACGGTCGTGATCGCCCGTGGGGAGTTGGTCGAGATCGGCGACGGCTTCCGGATCCCCGAGCTGATCGAGTCGGCGGGCGCCACGATCCGCGAGGTAGGTACGACGAACCGGGTCCGGCCGGCCGACTACGCCGAGGCCATCGACGACCGGACGGCGTTCGTGCTCAAGGTGCATCCGTCGAACTTCCGGGTGGAGGGGTTCACGGCCTCGGTCTCGATCGCCGAGCTGGCCACGCTGCCGGTGCCGGTCGTCGCGGACCTCGGCTCGGGTCTGCTCGCGCCGCATCCGCGGCTACCGGACGAGCCGGACGCGGCGACCGCACTGCGAGCCGGGGCCGACCTGGTCACCGCCTCCGGCGACAAGCTGCTCGGTGGTCCGCAGTGCGGGCTGCTGCTCGGCGATTCCGACCTGGTCGAGCGGTTGCGGCGATTCCCGCTGGCACGCGCGCTGCGAGTCGACAAACTCACCCTGGCCGCCCTGGAAGCCACCTTGACCGGGCCGCCGACGCCAGTGGCCGCCGCGCTCGCGAGCAGTCCGGACGAGTTGTTGCGGCGGGCTGAGCGGATTGCCGAGGTACTGGCTGAGCATGGCGCGACGGCCGCCCGGTCCACGGCTGTTGTCGGTGGTGGTGGTGCACCGGGCGTCCAGCTGGACAGTGCGGCGGTCGCCGTACCCGCTGAGTTCGCCCTGCCCCTGCGGTCCCTCGACCCGGCCGTCGTCGGTCATGTCGAACGCGGACGGCTGATGCTCGATCTGATCGCCGTACCTGCTGATCTCGACGATGCTGTGGTCGAGGCGGTCCGGCAGGTCGCGAAGGACGGCTGAAGCGTGCACGTCATCGCTACCGCCGGTCACGTCGACCACGGGAAGTCCACGCTGGTCCGGGCGCTCACCGGCATCGATCCGGATCGGCTGGCGGAGGAGCGCAGACGTGGTCTGACCATCACGCTCGGGTACTGCTGGACGGAGCTGCCCGGTGCCGGTGAAGTGGCGTTCGTCGACGTACCGGGACACGAGCGGTTCATCCCCACGATGCTCTCCGGGGTCGGCCCGGTGCCCGCGGTGCTGTTCGTTGTCGCCGCCGACGACGGTTGGATGCCACAGGCTGCGGAACACCTCGCGGCTCTGGACGCGTTGGGTGTCGAGCGTGCGGTGGTCGCCGTCACCCGCTCCGATCTCGCCGATCCGGCGCCGGCCACGGAGCGCGCCGTCGCAGAGCTGGCCCGTACGTCGCTCCGCGGGGCCAGCGTGGTGGCGGTCAGTGCCGCGACCGGCCACGGCCTGCCGGAGCTCCGGGATGCTCTGGCCGAGCTGGCTGGAGCTCTCCAGCCACCGAAGCCGGACTCCGACGTGCGGCTGTGGGTGGACCGGCTTTTCACGGTCCGTGGCGCGGGCACTGTCGTCACCGGCACACTGGCGGCCGGAACCATCCGGACCGGCGATCACCTTGCTGTCGCCGGCGAGTTGGTAAGAGTCCGTGGGATCGAGGCGCTCGGCCGACCTCGGGACAGCGTCGCGGGTGTCGCCCGGATCGCCCTGAATCTCGGCAGCAGGGTTCCGCCAGGGCTGCGCCGGGACAGCGTCCTGGCCACGCCGGATCGTTGGCAGTGGACGACTGTGGTGGATGTCGTGCTCGGTCCGGACGCGAAGGTGCCGACCCGGGCGGACCTCACGTTCCACGTCGGTGCGGTCGCGGAGCCGGTGCATGTCAGGCCGCTCGGGGAGACGCACGCCCGTGTGCAGCTGCGCAATCCGGTGCCGCTGCGGATTGGTGACCGCGCGATCCTTCGCGATCCCGGCAGCAGGAGGCTCTGGGGGATCACAGTGGTGGACCCTGTCCCGCCTCCGCTCGGACGTCGTGGTTCGGCGACCCGGCGGGCGCGCGAGTTGGTGGATGCGGTCGGGCGGTTGGATGCCAATGCCGAAGTTCGTCGTCGCGGCCTGGTCTCGGACGCTTTGCTTCTCCGGATTGGCGTCGACCCCATCGGTGCGGACGACGTGCTGCGCGCGGGGGAGTGGCTGATCTCGCGCGAGCATGCCGTCAGCCTTCGGAACCGGTTGAACGATCTTGTCACGGCGTACTCAGCGCAACATCCCCTCGATCCGGGCATCACCGCTCACGCGGCCGCCGATGCGCTCGGGCTGCCGTCGGTCGAGCCCTTGCCTCTGCTGCTCGGCGACACGCTGCGGACAGCTGAGGGCAGGGTGCTGCCGGCCATCGATCACGGGCTGCCGCCGAAGGTTGTCGATGCCGTCGAGCGGCTGGCGGTTGAGCTGCGCAAACGTCCGTACCAGGCACCGGAGGCAGGTCAGCTCAGGTCCGTGGGTTTGGACGCGAAGTCGCTGGCCGCCGCGGAACGGGCCGGACTGCTGCTGCGGATCACCGATTCCATCGTGCTTCTACCGGGTGCCGATGAAGCCGCCGCGCGGTTGCTGGGCGCGTTGCCGCAGCCGTTCAGCACCGGCGCTGCCCGGCGGTGCCTGGATTCCACCCGCCGCGTGGTGATCCCGCTGCTGGAACGCCTCGACCGGCTGGGCTTCACCGATCGGCTTCCGGACGACACCCGGCAGGTCCGGGCACCCGTTTAGACCTGCTCCCGGGTGGGGTAACCGCACGCTGCGAAGGGAGGCCGGATGTCTGATGGCAACCGGCGCGCCGGCGCGGTGCAAACGCGCTGTGTCAGTGACGCTGTTGTGCGTCTCGGATGATCTCGATCGCGGCATCGGTCAAGCTGGCGTGGGTCTGCTGGGACGAGGTGCTGGTAGGCGTGGCCATGTCGGCGCCAGTGGTCTCGGCCAGGACTCCTTGGCCTGTTCGATCACCGTCCGCCCGGCCAGAGCCGCCTGGACTCGCTCGTTGAGCTCGGAGCTGGTCAGTGCGGTGGTCTGGATTATCACCACGGTCGCGATTGTCGGCGAACGCCTGTGTCAGACGGAGGCTGTCGTTGTCGACAGAACGCTGGCTGGTGTGGAACGCATGGCCGACGTCCCGAGGATGCCGGAGGCAACGGCGATGGCTGCGGTACGGCGGTTCATGGGCAGGCGATTCCGGTCGAGGTGTCGTGCTTCCATGCCTTGTGCTTCCGCGGGCCGCGGCTCGGTCCGGCCCGATGAATCAGCGCTCGGCCTCGCGCTGCACCTTCTGCTGCAGCTTGTCCTTGCTCAGGCCGGAGCTGCCGGGGATGTCTGCGTTGGCGGCCTGTTGGGCGAGCTGGTCGCGGGTCATGTCGCCGGGCTGCTCGCCGAGGTGTTGTTTGCGGCTGGCAACGAATGCCTCGCCGAGTTCGTTGCGTCGTTCGGTGGACAGATTGGAGCGCATGCCCGGCAGGACCTTGGTCTCTTCCTCCTCGACATGGTGCGAAACCGCGTCGACAAGGTTCTGCAGGGCCTTGTCGAACTCGGGCGAGGTCGGATCTGTCTTGGCGAGTTTGGCCAGGAGTCGGTCGGCCTCGATGTGCTCCTGCTGGCTGTGCGACACCTCTTCCTTCTCACCGGCTTCGGCGGCTGCGACCGGGTAAACCTCGGCCTCCTCGGCGCGGCTGTGTGCGGTCAGCAAGGTTGTGAGCACCGGTAGCAGGTTCGGCCGCTTCTCCGGGTTCTCCTTGAGTTCGTCGAAGAGCCGCTCGACCTCGCGGTGGTCCTGCATGATCAGATCGACTACATCAACGGGCATTTCAAAGTCCTCTCGGCTGGTCTGGTCTCGACACCGGTACCCGCGCGCCAATCACCCGTGCCGTTCCACCTGGCCGATACGCCGACGTCCCGCAGCACCGGCAACGTACACGACACGTCGCGACCTCGACCCCGTCAGGCTGGATCGATGAGGTGCCGATGGGAGTTCGTGTGATGGGTACCAGTCGCGTATGAAGCGTGGAGACCTGGAAGAGTTCTACCGGCGCTATCTGCGGCGTTGCAACGAACACAGGTTCGACGAGCTCGGCTAGTTCGTCGACGAAAGGGTCGAGGTGAACGGTGCGCCTCACGACGTACGACGCTATGCCGCGGGCCTGCGGACCGTCGTGGAGAGGTATCCGGACTTCCACTGGGACCTGCAGCACCTTCTGATCGACGGTGACTGGTTGTGAGCGCACCTGATCGACAGCTACGCGACACCCGACGGACGGGGTGCGAGCCTGCAGGAATTCGCGATCTATCACGTGAACGACGACCGGATGGCCGGGGCGCCCGAGCCATCTCTTTGCTCGTAGCAACAACATCGGCCAGCGGCGATGGGCCATCGCAGCCGACAACGAGGATGCTGAACCGTACAACGCGACAGGGGAGAAGAACGCCTCCCCCTTGACCCGAACTCACCCAAGGCTGTTCAACGATGGCGATACCAGCGGAACCAGTGGCAGACTGTCTGGGCAGCCGCGGCTATGGCGCACGCGGACATAGCCGGGCATTGGATCAGGCGTCGGAGGTCGGCCGGATCGTTTTGATCGGTGAACGCGGTGGGAACCGCCCCGGGCCGTAGATGTTGGTCTCGATGACCGCGCCGGCGGCGTCGCGGATGATGTGCCGGGCTTGCGCCCACCGGGCGACTTCGGCCCCGATCGCGACCTGCCGCAGTCGTGGACCGCCGCTGGAGAACGGCTCGCAGCCGGGTCGGCGGTTCTTCCAGACACCGTTCTCGCAGTAAGTCTCGACATCTCGAGTGTCCATCGCCAGCCCCCTCGTGCCGCGTGGTCCGTCGGTCGGCAGTTTCTGTCGGCCGGCGACGCATACCGGTACTCCGCCGCAATCGTTCACCCGGCGCTCGGACGACGCCTGAGCATCCCCAGGCAGACGTCCGCAGCGGCGATGAGCATGTCATCGGATGGATGACGACTGATGCTTGTCATCCATCCGACGACGTGTTAGAACAGTGCTGCGTATTGACAGCGAAGTCGACAGTCTGGAGGTGGAACGATGTTGATGCGCACCGACCCGTTCCGGGAGCTGGACCGGTTGACCCAGCAACTGAGCGGTGCCTCGTCGCCGGGGACCTGGTCGAGGCCGAACCCGATGCCGATGGATGCTTATCGGGCCGGCGACGAGTACGTGGTGGTCTTCGACCTGCCGGGTGTTCCGCAGGACGCCATCGATCTGGACGTCGAGCGCAACGTGCTCACCGTGAAGGCGGAGCGGCGGCCGCTGACGGTGTCCGATGAGGTCGAGATGCAGGTGGCCGAGCGGCCGCTCGGGGTGTTCTCCCGGCAGTTGTTCCTCGGCGACACCCTCGACACGGAGCAAATCACGGCGGAGTACGAGAGCGGCGTACTGACGGTGAAGATCCCGGTTGCCGCACAGGCCAAGCCCCGCAAGATCTCCATCAGCGGCGGGGATTCCGAGCCGCGCCAGATCAACGCCTGACCGGCCCGCGACAGGAGAACCTTGATGCACCGAGCTGAGCCGCCCGACGGCCTCGACGAGGCCACCGATGCTCTGGCCTTCGTCACCGGCGTACTGCGCGAGCTCGATGCTGATGGCAACGATTCCGCCCAGTCCGCCCAGTTGCTCGAGGCACTCGTCCGGATCCGCGCGGTGCGGGACCACCTGGCCGAGTGGGAGCCGAGATTGATCGACCAAGCCCGGGCCGCCGGCACCAGCTGGGCACAGTTGGCGCCGGCGCTCGGGGTGGCCAGCAGACAGGCGGCCGAGCGGCGGTACTTGCGGATCAACGCGCAGTCGGCCGGCGCCGCGATGACGGGCGAGCAGCGTGTCCAGGCCGCCCGGGATCAGCGTGCGAGCGACCGCGCGGTCGCTACCTGGGCGCGGGGCAACGCTGCCGATCTTCGCCGGCTCGCGGGGCAGGTCACCGCATTGGACGGGCTCGACCAGACCACCCAGGATAGCGTGGATCGGATCCACGATGCCCTGGGCGACAACGACTCCGCGGCCCTGCTCGGCCCGTTGGCCGACGCCGGCCCGCGACTCACCCGCGACCATCCGCGGCTCGCGGACCGGATCTCCGAGCTCGGTGACCGGGCCGACGAGGTCCGCCGAGCGACGACACAACGACCGGGCGAGACCCGGCAAAGCCAGGAGGAGGGACTCTGATGAAGTTGCTGTTCGAACTCCGACCGGTCGACCACCTGGACGCCAGCGTGGACTATTACCGCAGCCTCGGGCTCGAACCGCTTGGATGGCCCGACGACGACACGGCCATGCTCGGACCGCGCGGCGGCGCGGCGACGATCGTGCTGGTCCGTGATCCCGCCGAGAGCGCGCTCGGCGCCGGGGGTGTGTACGACGTGGGCGACCTCGGGGTCTTCTTCGGCGATCACCCGGAGCTGGATTGGTTGATGGCCCCGGTCTGGTCGTCGCTCGGCTGGTACGCGGTGTTCGCCGACCGGACCGGCACCTGCATCCGGCTGCTGGATCCGTCCCCACACCTGCCGAGCGCCGCGGAACCATCGTCGAGCGTGTTCGCCGTCGCCAGCTGACAGCACCAAGAACTTTGACCGTGGTCCAGGGATGTGGCCACGCCGTGACTCGAGGGTCGCGAGGTCAATCATGCTTTCTGGTAATACCGACGAGACAGTACCGACGCAGTGCTCGACACCCGAACAGCGGGCCGCGCGTGAAGCCGCTACCCAGGAACTGCTGCAGCGCCGGGAGCGAACGTCCGACGAGGTGGAGCGACAGGCCTTGATCGATCAGGTGGTCGAGCTCAACATCGAGATCGGGCGCGGAACCGCCCGCCGGTTCCGCGGACGTGGCGCCGAGGCCGATGATCTCGAGCAGGTCGCCTACCTGGGCCTGGTCAACGCTGCCCACCACTACCGGCTCGACGCGGATACTCCGTTCATCGGGTACGCGATCCCGACCATCCGCGGCGAGGTGAAGCGGTATTTCCGCGACTGCGCATGGACCGTGCGGATCCCACGCCGGCTGCAGGAGGTCCAGGGCTCGATCATGGCCAAGCAGCCCGAGCTGCAGCAACAGCTGAACCGCGAACCGACCCGGGCCGAGCTCGCGGATTACCTCGGCCTGGAGGTGGACCGCGTCGAGGAGGCGATGGCCGCGAAGGGGTGCTTCAACGTGTTGTCCCTGGACCGCCCGTCAGCCACGGACGCGAATCTGACACTGGCCGATCTGGTCGCCGCCGAGGACGACCGGACGGTCGACCAGTTGGAAGCGGTTGACATGTTGCGGCCAGTGCTGGCAGAGCTGGGACCGCGTGAACGACGCATCCTGGAACTGCGTTTCATCGAGGGCTGGACCCAGACCAAGATCGGCAAGGAGATCGGGCTCAGCCAGATGCAGGTGTCCCGCGTCCTACGCAAGATCCTCGACGATCTCCGCACAAAGCTCACTTCCGCGCAGGCGGTGGCGTGACAGTCATCGGTCAACTGTGATGATGCAGACTCTCGTTGCCCCAGCGATGCCGAGCACATCCACAGCTCCCGACTGGGCGATTCGGGGATGTGTCGTGCTCGCCCCAGTCCGAGGCTCTTTGAAGGGCCACTCGAGATGGGATCAAGGGAATGCGCGACACGTTCAGCACCACGGTGGAGAAGACGAACAGGATCCTGAAAGACATCGAGAAGGCTTACGGCTGGCCCAAGGAGCGCCGCAACCAGTCGTACGCCGCCCTGAGGGCGGTTCTCCACTCGCTGCGCGACCGGCTGACAGTGGACGAGTCCGCTCAGCTCGCGGCCCAGCTTCCGCTGCTGGTCCGCGGAATATATTTCGACGGGTGGGACCCCAGCACCGTGCCGGTGAAGATGAACAAGGAACAGTTCTTGGAGCGGGTACGGCACGAGTTCCGCTACGAGGTCGAGGGCGGCGTTGAGCCGCTGGTTCACACCGTTCTGCAGGCTCTTAGACGCCACGTGACCGACGGTGAATGGGACGACATCATGTCTAGTATGCCGAGGGATCTGGCGGCCGCCCTGGCGTAGCGGGTCGTCTGCCAGAGCTACAGCAGCAGGCCGAAGATGCGGAAGGCGTCTGCCCAGTGTGCTGTCTGCGGATTCTTGACATCGGGGTCGATGACCTTGATGGTGCGAGCGAGTGCGACACTCAGCCCTCCCACCACTTCGGGCAACCGGGATTCGGTTTCCTCGCTGACGGTCACGTCGAGCGGTGGCCATATCGTCAGCTGCGCCAAGATCGGCCGCAGCTCGATCTCCTCGTCCAACTCGCGGAACACATGAATGCTCTGCTGCAAGCCCTTGGTGATGGGCAGGTCGCGCGGTTGGAGGATGTCCCGGCCGTTCGCCTTCGCCGTGCCCTGGCCGATCACCAGGAGATCGTGGAGCTTGTCGCTGACGAAGTCGCTGTACCGCTTGAGGTCATCCTTATCGACGTCCAGACTCGCCGCGGTGCGGAAGAAGCGCTCGAACCTGTGCACACCCATGACTGTCATGCCGTCTCTCCTCTTGGTGCGGGTGCTCGACGACCGAGTGGGCGACGCAACCACGCCACCGTCGCCATGCTGCCGCGACGAGATGTCGGCGTCACCACGCAAACGTGTAGAGCAGCCGCCCGCGCGGGCTGAGCGCGGACCGCCCGCCCGCCCACCAGCCACTGGCGATCTTCGTGACCGCTGTGATGACGGCGAGCAAGCCGGCGAGAAGGGCGAGAGTCCCAGCACTCGGAGCAGCAGCACCTCGTCGTTCGGCGAGAACATCATCCGCGCGACCGCTCGAGCAGGTCCTGGCCGACTGCATCGGCCGCACCGGCTGCCAGCCACGCTGGGTCTGCGTACACGGGGTGTCCTCCGCCAGGGCCTAGATCGGGTGGTGGGTACGCCCGAGGGGATCTGGCGGCCCGGGCGGCATCGTCAGCAGGCCGACAAGCGTTGCCCGCTCATCCGGTTGCAGCATCAGCGACTCGGATACGTACTCCGGATCGTCCTCGGCACAGACGACCAGCTCGGTCGTCCCGTCTCGGCGAGCCACCACACCGACCTGCCGACCGGCGGCGGTTCGAAATTCGTAGCAGGTCCCTACGCCGGGAAGCAGCGTCTCCTCAACGCGCACTGTCGAGCATCCCGTGCAGGTGTGCGACCGCGACCTCGATGTCGACGTACTTGTACTGCCCGGCGCGTGATTCGGCCGAAAGCACTCCGCATCGGTGAACGCTGGTGAAGTCGCCGTACGGGAACTTGTATCGTCCCTTCGTGTCTTCGTCCTGGTCGTCGTCGATTCCGAGGTACCAGTTCTGGTACTCCGCCATTCCGTGTTCCTGGATGAACTTGTTCTCGATCTCGGCGGTCGGCCGGTGCTCACTCCAGTCGTCCCGCTCGTCCAGAACAAACCTGCCGTCGGTGATGAGCCTGCGCGCGTGCGCGTAGGCGCGGTCGTTCAGCTTGACGCCCAATCAGATCACTCTCCCAACTCCTAGTCCGCTGTCGATCGGTCCGCTGTCGATCGATCGTCCTGGCTGAAGCCGCGCGCCCTATCCGTGCTCGGGAAGCGGAGCGGTCTCGCGGATTCGACAACGTCGGCGCGCACCTTCGGCAGCGCGCCCGGGTGACGCTCTTGCACGAACATCAGCAACTTCTCGCGTACCTCGCAGCGCAGATCCCAGTTGCTGGGCGCGTCGGCGGAGCTCACCAGCCCGCGGACGACCATCGTGGACGGGGTCGTGTCGACCACCTGCAGCACCCAGTCCAGGCCATCCCACAAAGGTGACTCGTGGACGAGGCGGTACATCTCGGCGCGGAGTTCCTCGACCGGCATGCTGAAGTCGACGTGCAACACGATGCTGCCGATTACCCTCGCCTCGTGCCGCGTCCAGTTCTGGAACACATTGGTCGTGAACCACGAGATCGGCAGGATGAGCCGACGGTTATCCCAGGCGCGGACTACGACGTAGGTCAGGGTGATCTCGTCGATACGACCCCACTCGTTGTTGACGACGACGACGTCGTCGATGCGGATCGGGTCGGTGAGCGCGATCTGGAGCCCGGCTAGCAGGTTTCCGAGCGTCGTCTGCGCGGCGAGGCCCACCACGACGCTGAGCACGCCGGCCGAGACGAGGAAGCTGGCGCCGACGGATCGCGCCGACGGGATGGTCATGACTGCGATGGCGATGGCGACGACGACGAGGATCGCGATCGTCATCCTGCGGAACAAGACGATCTGTGTTCGAACCTTGCGCGCCCGCCGATTGTCGGCGACGGCGATGTCGAACCGCTCGAGAGTGACGTCCTCGAAGACGCGGCTCAGCCGGATCAGCAACCACGCGACGGCAGCGATCAGAGCGAGGACGAGGACCTGCCGCCCGATCTGAACGACTACCCCGCCATGTCCTGCGTAGGGTAGCGCCAGAAGGAGCGCGGCGATGATGACAGTGATCCGGAACGGAGGCTTGCAGTGGGTTTTGAGCGACGACCATACAGTGGCCGCTGATCGCCTCATGTTCTGGCGTACCACTCGCTCGACAGCGAAGGTGGTCACCCACGCAGCGGCCACCGCGACGATGAGGGCGAGCGCCGGCTGGACGAACTGCGACCCTCGGTCCATGCTCAAGGCCCGCGACGAACGTGTGCCGTGAGTCCACCGGTGAGGCCGCTCTCCGCGCAGCAAGCGGCCACCGTCTGCGCGGAGAGCGGTGTAGCGACGGCCTCCAGCGATCGCCCCTCGGCATTGATGCCCCAGGCGAACTCGACAAGACCACCGATGATCATGAGGATCGACGCGACGGTGTAGCCGAGGAACACGCGTCCCCGGTCGTCGCCGTCACCGATCAGCGTTGCGAACAGCCATGGTGCGACGACTCCGCCGACGAGCACTGCCAGCGCGAAGAAGAAGGAGATCGCCTGCGCCCGCAGCTCGATCGGGAAGATCTCGCTCACGGTCAGGTACGCCGATGACGCGGCCGCCGAGGCGAAGAAGAAGATGACGCACCACAGGATCGTCTGCGTGACCGCGGTGAGCGCGCCGTCGTTGAAGAGCCAGCCGGTGACGAACAGCAGCAGTCCGGACAGGGCATAGGTGCCGCCGACCATCACCCGTCGGCCGATCGTGTCGAAGTACCGGCCGAGAAGGATCGGTCCGAGCAGGTTGCCGAGAGCGAACGGGAAGATGAAGTACGCCACCGCGCCACCCTGGATGCCATAGAAGTCGGCGAGGATCAAGGCATAGGTGAAGAAGATCGCGTTATAGAGGAAGGCCTGCGTCACCATGAGTGTCAACCCGACCAGCGAACGTCGGCGGTAGTCCCGCAGGACCACGCGCGCGAGTTCGCGGTAGCTGACCGTTCCCCGCGGCCTGATCGCGATGGCGCTGTCCTCGCCGACGGGCGGCACCTCGATGCCCTTCGCTTCGATGTCCCGTTCGATCTCGCCGACGATGCGCTCTGCCTCGTCGGCCCGCCCGTGTGTGAGTAGCCACCGGGGACTCTCCGGGAGGTGGCGTCGCAGTGGCCAGATCATCACGCCGATCAGGGGTCCGATGAGGAGAGCGATCCGCCAGCCGAGGTCAACCCCGAAGATGTCCTCGTTGAGAAAGGCGAGGTTCGCCGCCGCGCCGATCATCGCGCCCAGCCAGTAGGTGCCGTTGACCGCGAGGTCCGTTCGGCCGCGATACCTCGCCGGGATCAGCTCGTCGATGGCGGAGTTGATCGCGGCGTACTCACCGCCGATGCCGGCTCCAGCGATGAACCGGGTGGCGGCGAAGAACCAGAAGTTCATCGAGAACGCGGTGAGCGTGTTCCCGAGCAGGTACACGCCAAGGGTCGCGACGAAGAGCTTGCGGCGGCCGAGCTTGTCGGTCAGCCGGCCGAACACCAGCGCACCGAACACCTCGCCGAGCAGATAAAGACTCGCCGCCAGGCCCACCTGCGAGGAGGAGAACCCCAGGCTGTCCTGGTCGCGGAGACGATCGGCGATCGTACCCGCGATGGTGATCTCCACGCCGTCCAGCACCCAGGTGATACCGAGCGCGATGACCACTCGCCAGTGGAATCCGGTCCAGGGGAGCCGGTCGAGACGGGCCGGCACACTGCTCCGGATCGGACCTGGCGCGGGCTGCACGTTTCCGGGAGTCGTCATGGCAGGACCGCCGCATGCGCCTTCTCGGGCCGTGTCCTTCGCCAGGTAGCCATGAGGGTAGCGATCCCCAGCAGCGACACCAGAGCGAGGAAGCCGATGGACAGCACCGTGAACAGGTGCACCTGCTCAGACGTCGGCGTCGGTAGTTGGCCCATGGAGAGCAGCCGGTACTGCCACGACGTACCGGTGAGAAGGAATGTGAGCGCGAGCGCGATGCTGTGCGTGTAGTCCCACAATGCGTGCAGCACCGAGACCCACAGATACATGAGCAGAACCACACGATTGAAGCGGAATCGACCTGCACGCGCTTCCCGGAACAGCACTCCACCGAGGATCGCCGTCCAGAGCCCGTGGCCGAAGGGCGCCAGCACGCTCCGCACCAGCTCGGTCTCTACAAGAGCAGTCAACGACAGGCCTTTGACGGTCAACAACGCGTTGAACGCGTACCCGGCCGACTCGAACGCCGCGAACCCGAGGCCTACCGCGGCGCCGAGGACGAATCCGTCCCGGCCATGGCGTCGGGCCAGATGGCGGGTGACGAAGATCAGAGCGCCGAGCTTGGCAGCCTCCTCGATCAGGCCGACGCCGAGGAACAGCAACGGGGAGGGCTCGAGCAGGTAGGTCTCCAGCACGGCTGCCGCCAACACCCCCAGCAGGCCGCCCACCACGAAGGCTTTGACCATGAGCTCGGCGGTGAGGTGCGCGTCCCGCCACGTTTCGAACGACCAGGCGACGAACGTGACGGGGACGAGAAAACTGCCGAGCAGGATCAGCGTGGGTACCAGGTTGGCGTTGGCAGTCAGCAGCGTGACGACGAGGCAGGTGAGCCACAGCGTGAAGCCACCTACAAAGATCTGTGCCCACTCACGGCGGCCGCGTCGATGCGTCGATCTGCCGGTTGTGACGGTCATCAGTCATCCCCACTCGGGCCGGCACGCGGATCGTCAGTGGACACCCCGGTTCACTTCCTCCCGCGCATCCGGTCGCGGACATCGTCCACGACGAACGCGAGCCCGATCGCAAGGAGCCAGACATCCTTGGCGATCGGGATGCCCTGATCGGTCGGCCGGAGGCTGCCCTCCTGCCGCAGACCCGGGGTACGCAGGTACAGGCCGAGGAGGGCCCCGGAGAACGCGGTCAGGCCTGCGCCGACGAGAGCGGGCGGCACCACAGGGACCAAAAGCGCCGCGCCGAGTGCGATCTCTCCCGCCGACAGGGCTCCGACAAACAATCGGGGATCGAGCCGGCGGAGGGCGGGGTATGCACCGGCGGCGAATCCGTGGGTCTGTTTAGCCGCTGCGTGGTCCGCGCGGAGCTTGGTCAGGCCGGAATTGAGGAGGAAGGCGCCCGCGCTGACCCGCAACGGCACCTCCCAAGCCTTCAGTTGCAGATCCACGGTTCGCCTCCTGTCTGGCCGCGGCTCAGCTCAGCCGGGTGTGGTGATCGCGGGCTGACGGTCCCCGCTCTCATGGGTGACGCCGTTCTGAGCTGCATCACTTTCGGTGATCTGGAGCCTGCGCGGCTTCGCCTGCTCGGCGACCGGGACGACGAGCGTCAGTACGCCCTGGTCGTAGGTCGCGGTGATCCGGTCGACGTCGAGACTGTCGCCGAGGAACAGTTGGCGGGTGAAGACTCCCTGCGGGCGCTCGGCGGCGACCACATCCTGCCCCTCCCCGGGTTTCCACGTGCGCTCCGCGCGCACGGTGAGAACGTTCTTGTCCGCCGTCAGCTCGATGGAGTCGCGATCCACGCCGGGCAGGTCGAAACGGATGATGAACCGGTCGCCGTCGCGGAAGGCGTCGATCGGCATCGTGCGTTGTTGAAGCGCTCCACCTTGCTCGCCGAACATCTGGGACATCCGGTCGAGCTCGCGGAACGCGAGTTCACGGAAGGGATCGAATCGCATCAGCATGACTGCCTCCTGTGCGCTCCTGCAGGGGAGCGACGGATCAGATGGTCCGGTAAGTGCGACCGGCTGTGGCCGACCCGTTGCCGGCTCAGCCCGATGTCGGTGGCACGGCTCCGAGTCTCCTCAAAGGGCCTGGCGTCGTCATCCCGCAATCTTGTAGTCCCACCGCCCTCGCTTCCTCGTGAGACGGCGGGCTGGTCTCTGGCGGAGATGGGGTAACCTGCCGGTCATGGACTAGGCGTCCTTGCTCAGTGATTAGGTGCTCCAACCATGGATGTGGCCACGAGGAGCCTGCCCGGCGGTTGTTAGCCGGAAGAACGCGTGTCGTACAAACCAGGGAGATGCGTTCTTCCGATGCCTGATCAGCCCGTCTACAGCATCGGGGCCCTCACGCGGATGCTCGGCATCCCGGCGGCGACGCTGCGGACGTGGGAGGACCGGTACGGGGTCGTGGTGCCCGAGCGGAGTCCGGGTGGCCACCGCCTGTACTCGCGGCTGCAGGTGGAGCAACTGCGCTTCGTCGGTGACCGATTGTCGGACGGACTGTCAGCTAGCGACGCATACCGGCTGCTGCAGGGCCGCTTGGCCAGCGGTGTACCGCTGGAGTCTGCGAGGATCCCGGGCGGCGACGGGTTGCTCGTCCTCCTGGCCGAGCAGGATCCGTTCGCCGCCGACTTCTCCGACTACTTCCTGCGGACGGAAGGGTACGGCGTCACGGTCGTCTCCACCGCCGAGCAGGCGTTGGCAGAAGCCGTACGGAAGATTCCGGATCTCGTACTGATCGATCTGCTGATCTCCGGTGCGCGGGGACTGCGGCTTTGTGCCCAGCTGCGAGAGCAATTCGATGTTCCGGTGCTGGCGATCTCCACGCTAGATCTCCGGGATGAGGCGCTGGAGGCCGGCGCAGCCGCGTTCCTGAAGAAACCACTCGAGCCACTGCGACTGGTGTCGGTCGTCCGGGACCTGCTGGGACAAAGCGCCTACCTGCACTCGGAGTCCGTTGCGGAATCCAGCCCATGAACGACCGAATGACCTCTGGATCGGATCCGCTCGACGTCGTCCTTGGCGGTGGACTGCCGCGCAACGCGATCGTCCTGGTGATGGGCGCTCCCGGTGCTGGTAAGACGATAGTCGCGCAGCAGTGGGTGTTCGCCAACGCCACCCCGGAGCGGCCGGCCCTGTACTTGTCCACGGTCTCCGAGCCACTGGAGAAGGTCCTCAGGTACGGTCAGACGCTGTCGTTCTTCGACCCGACCGCAGTCGGGCGAAGCATCTGGTACGAGGACCTTGGGGCAACCCTCCGTGACGACGGCCTGCGGGGAGTTCTCGACCGCGTGCGCGAGCTCATCCGGGTCAGGCAGCCTGCGATGATCGTGATCGACAGCTTCAAGGCGATGCATCCCTACGCCAGCCGGAGCGGTGGCTTTCGCCCGTTCCTTCACGACCTCGCCGGCATGCTGAGCGCCTTCCCGGCGACGTCCCTGTGGGTCGGCGAGTACCAGGAGGAGGAGATCCAGCGCTCTCCTGAGTTCGCTGTGGCCGATGCGATCATCGCGCTGAAAAGCGTTCGCTCCGGCGAACGCACGTCCCGGGCACTCCAGGTACACAAGCTCCGCGGCGGTGGCTTCCTGGCCGGGACGCATTCGTACCGCCTTTCGGAGGACGGCATCACGGTTTATCCCCGACTCGCCGACCCTGCGGATTCAAGGGATTACGAACTGCGTGGTGAGCGGGTTCCGTCCGGCATCCAGGCGCTCGACGACATGCTTGAGGACGGCTACTGGTCGGGGGCGTCGACCCTGGTGGCGGGACCCACCGGTATCGGGAAGACACTGATGGGATTGCATTTCGTCTTCCATGCCGTCAACCATGGCGAACGCGCGATCATCGCGACGATGCAGGAGCATCCGTCGCAGCTCGAGCGAACGGCGTCGCAGTTCGGATGGTCTGTGAAGGCCGACAACCTGACACTCATGTACCGCAGCCCCGTCGACCTCAACGTGGACCAGTGGGTGTACGAGCTCCTGGACATGATCGAGGCCACCGGTGCCAGCAGGGTTCTCCTGGACAGCCTCGCAGACCTGCAGGTCGCGGCACCTGATCAGATGCGCTTCAGGGAGTACCTCTATTCCTTGCTACATAGGTCGTCGCGTCACGGCACGAGCCTGATGATGACGTATGAGCTCCCTGAGCTGTTCGGGGTGTCCAGACTCTCGGACGTGGCGGCGTCGCACCTGGCCGACAACGTCGTACTGCTGCAATACAGAGGTGTCACCGGTGTGATGGCGCGCACGCTCACGGTGCTGAAGACACGGGCCACCGACCACGAGTCCGGGGTCAGGGAGTTCCAGATCACTGCCGATGGGATCATGCTCGTTCCCGCGCAGGCCACTGAGTGACTTTGGGGCTGGTCAGGGTAGTAGGCAGGTGTAGTTGCCTTCGGCAGTTCCTCAACAACCCTGGCGGGACACCTGCCACCCGAGAGAGTCTCCGTATGTACCGCGCCCCGCACGATGAGTGAGAGGGCAGGCTCCCATGTTCACACAAAGGCCTTCGGCTGGTCGGCTTCGCGGTCGGTTGGGAGAGCTCAAGTCGGTCGTCGACCTTCTCGACTCCGTGGCGACCGGGCACGGCGCGATCTTGCTGGTGGACGGTGCGCCGGGTATCGGGAAGACCCGACTTCTCGCCGCGGCCGAGGACCGGGCAAGGCACCATGGTTTCAGCCTCGCGAGGGCTCATGCTGACGAGCTGCCGCGGCCACTGCCGCTGGCGCCGCTGTTTTCCGGACTGGACCTGGCGCCACCAGGCGGTACACAGGCCCGTGCGCCGGCCACCCAGGGGCAGATGCTCGCGTGCCTCGAAAAATTGGCGGTACACACTGGGAAGCTGGCCGCGCGAGGCCCGGTCTTCATCACGTTGGATGACGTTCAGTGGGCCGACGCAACGACCATCGCGGCGTTGCGAGCGTTACCGACGTGGCTGGCGGAGTACCCGATCGGATGGGTGCTGGTGCGTCGGACGGGCCCGCGGGACCCCCCGATCGACTGGTTGTTCGGTGAGTGGGAGCACCTGGGAGCGCCTCGGATCGCACTCGGACCCCTGGCGGACGATGCCGTCGCTGACGTCATCGCCGACGTGTTGAGAGCGCGACCGGACAGCGACCTGCTGGCCATGGCGCACGGCGCGGCAGGGAATCCCCTACTTGTCAGAGCACTCCTGGACGGACTGCGTGACGAGGGCGGCGTCGCCATCGCCGGCGGCCGGGCACGGCTGCTGTCCGGGCAGCCACCAGGGCAGGTGCGGGAAGTCGTCCACGACTGGGTCATGCGGCTCAGCCCCACGGCGCGCCATCTCTGCGACATCGCCGCGTCCTTGGATCGGTCCTTCGCGGTGGACGACGTGGCCGGCCTGCTCGGGTGGCCGAACGAGCAAGTTCAGCCGGCTCTTCAGGAGATCGTCGCGGCCGACCTGCTCATCACTGTCGAGAAAGACGTCTTGGCCTTCCACCACGAGCTGGTCCGGCAGTCGGTGGCTGATCGCGTTCCGGCGGCTGTGCGTCTCGCGCTGCGTGGTCAGGTGGCTGGGACGCGTCGGCTTTCCACAGCCTTGGCTGCGGCCCCGATGATCGACCGGCGCAGAGAAGGCGCAGCCGCACGGAGCCGTGTGAAGGTGCACCACCCCTTGCGATGGGTTGATGAATGTGCCGACCGGCCGCAGCGTGCCGCCGAGGGGTGGGACGGTTTGACCGGCACCGAGCGGACGGTGGCCGAGCTGGTGACTCAAGGGCTGACCAACCGCGAGGTGGCGGCGCGAATCTTCCTCTCGCCGCACACCGTCTCTTTCCACCTGCGAAAGGTGTATCGCAAGCTCGGCATCCGTAGCCGCGTCGACCTGACGCGCGCGTCCCTCCACCGCGAACGGGAGCTGCGATCTGCCGACGACCTCACCGCCCGTGCGCTTATGTAACGGGGCTGGCCGGCGCCGTTCGATGCCCTTCAGTACGGAGAGGTGCAGCATGCCCCACAGATCCTTACACGGCCGGGAGACCGAGGTCCGCCGTCTCAGCGAATCCGTCATGGCGCTGGCCGCGGGTCATGGCTGCGTCATCGTTGTGGAAGGCACGGCGGGCCTCGGTAAGAGCCGGCTGGTGCTGGAGGCGGTGACCTGGGCCCGGCGTCTCGGGATCGCCGTAGCACCCGGCGTCGCTGACGAGCTGCATCGGGCGTCGCCATTGGCACCGTTGCTGGCGGCATTGCGTGGCTGCAATCCGCCGATTCTCGGAGACGCGAAGTTCGATCGCCTGCACGTGCTGGACTATGACGCCTCCTGGCTGATCGACCAGCTCGAGGGGGCGCTTAGGAGGACGACCGTTCGCCAGCCTGTCCTGATCACGCTTGACGACATTCAGTGGGCGGACTCCCTCACAGCGGTTGCAGTCAGATCCCTTACCGAACGGCTGGCAACCAGCCCCGTCATGTGGCTGCTGAGCCGGCGTCCCTGGCCGTCCACGCCGACGTTGGACACGTTGATCTCCGACCTGGTCGCAGCCAGGGCGATCCCGCTCGCGCTGGCGCCACTGCCGCCAGCGGCTGTCGCCGGATTGGCCGGTGATCTGCTGGGCGCCGCACCGGACGAGGCGCTGCTGGGACTGCTCAAGAAGTGCGCCGGCAACCCGTCCATGGTGGTGGATCTGCTCTCGACGCTCGCCGAACATGACGAGCTGATCATCGACACGGCATCCACCCGACTTCTGCCCGGCTCTCTGGATCAGCGGCTCCGCGGATGGCTCACCCAGGTGGCGCCGCTGACCCGGCAACTGCTGGACGTTGCGTCGATCTTCGGCCGGACCTTCGACGTGCCAACTGTCGCAAAGGTTCTGCACCGCGAGGTTGCCGAGTTATTGCCGTCGGTCCAGGAGGCGCTCGAGGCAGGTTTGCTGGTGGAGGCAGGCGCACAGTTCGGCTTCCAGCACGATCTGATCCGCGAGGCGATCTATGATGCGCTCCCGCTTGGTGCGCGGAGGGACCTGCACCGCGACGCTGCTGACGTATTGCTCGCCGCTGGCCGATCGATCCCCGAGGCGGCGGCCCATGCGCTCAGTGGTGCCGAGCCTGGGGACGCCCATGCCGTCGCGCTGCTGGTCCGTGCCTCCGACGAGGTCGCGGCCGCTGCTCCTGGCACGGCGGGGGACCTGCGGCTGCGGGCCGTCGACCTGATGCCGTACGCCGACGCCGGTCGGCCACGGCGTGTCATGGAGGCGATAGGGCTGCTCCTTCGGGCGGGGCGGAGCGCGGAGGCCCTTGCGGTCGCGGAGGTCACCTTGCAGACCGACCTACCAGCCGAAGTCGAGGCGAGGCTTCGCCTCCGACTGGCCGACTCGCTTGGACTCGCCGGCTACTCGGCCTCTGCGTTGCACCACGCCAGGACGGCGCTCGGCCTCCAGGGTGTCGACGACTCGACGAGGGCCATGCTGTTCGCCGCAGAGTCGAACGCGCATCTGGTGGCCGGTGACCCCGGCGCGGCATTGCGCGCAGGCGAAAAGGGGATCACCACGGGGAGGATGCCGGTTCGCGGTGGCCGGGCTCTCCTCACGATGGGGGCGGCCGAGCAGGTGCGCGGTCGCCTCACGCGATCGCTCGAACTGGTCGATGAAGCCATCGAAGTGATGGCCTCCGATGGGGCGGAGGCGCGGCGCCTTGAAACCTGCTGGACACGGGGGCGCACGCTGATGGCTCTCGATCGCTTCGACGAGGCGGAGGCCGCCTTCGATGACGCGAGCCGGCGGGTGGGCGAGCCCGGCATGGACGTGTTCGGGTGCACCTGCCGCGCGATGCTGCTGCTACACCGAGGCGAGCTGGACGACGCCGTCGCCGAAGGCAACGCAGGCCTGATCCGAGCCGAGGAGCTGGAGTCATGGACGTACGTGCCGGAGCTGTGCGCCGTAGTCGCGGAGGCGAACGCATACCGGGGGGAGTTTGGGCCGGCCCGCCGCCAGCTGCGGCGCGGTATCAGCGCGGTGGGCGAGCCGAGGAGCGTAGGGGCCCAACGGTTGGCATGGGCGACGGCGGTGGTCGACGAGACAGTCGGCGAGGACCCCTCGCTCGTGCTCGAACACCTTGCTTCACTTTACGAGCAACTGCCGGATGGCCTGCAGGTGCTAGCGTTCGATCCCATGGTCGGACCGCGCCTGGTGGGGCTGGCCAAACGAGCAGACGATGCGGAGCGGGCGGGTATCGCCGCCGAGGCGACGGATTCCCTCAGTCGCGTCAACCATGGCGTGATCTCCCTTGACGCCGCGGGCATGCAGGCCGGCGGCCTGCTCGACGGCGATGTCGACCGCTTGGTGGCGGCAGCGCGCGCATTCGAAGCGAGTCCCCGGCCTCTGGCGCGTGCCCGTGCCGACGAGGATGCCGCACGCGGCCTGCTTCAGCAGAGTCGGCGTGCAGAGGCCGTGGAGCATCTCGAGCCGGCACTTGCCGAGTACGAACGCGCCGGCGCGGTCGCACTCGCCCGGCGCGTCCGAGAGCGACTCGCGGACGTCGCCAGGTCGGGAGGAGAACGATCAACAGTCAGGCGGCCCGCCTTCGGCTGGGCGAGTATGACGGCGGCCGAGCTCCGGGTCGCACGACTTGCTGCGACCGGACTCACCAACCGCGCCATCGCCGACGAGCTCGATCTGTCTCCGCACACGGTGGAGTCCCACCTGCGGCACGCCTTTCACAAACTCGACGTCCGGTCCCGAGTCGAACTGACCCGTGTCGTCCTGACCCGCGAACCGACGATCGATGTATGACCTTCGCGTGATCGCGCCTACGCGGTCGCGGGATGCCGGGAATTGATGTACTGGCGAAGATGAGGCGACCCCCGAGGCAGGAGTAGAGCTATGGAGCGGCAGGCTGTCGGACAAGAACTAGGGCCTCTGCTGATCGAGTTGGTGGATCTCGCACTCACCGCGAAGCAGGCTCATTGGAATGTCAGTGGCATGTGGTTCAGGCAACTCCACGCGCAGCTCGACGAGCTCGCCGATGACGTCCGGCTCTGGTCCGACGACGTCGCCGAGCGCCTGACGACGGTCGGTGTCGCCGCCGATGCGCGCGTGGAGACCGTTGCGGCGAGAACACCTTTCGCCAGCTTCCCCAGTGGCTCCGTCGACAGTACGAAAGTGGCGCCACTCATCGTCGACCGGCTGAGCAAGGTCGTCGAGAACAATCAGATGAGGATCGAGAAGCTGGGCGCGGTCGACCTGGTCAGCCAGGACTTGGTCATCGGTATCACTGGCGGGCTGCAGAAGCAGGAGTGGATGTTCGCCGCCGAGCAGCCCGGTCAGCACTCCTAGAACTGCCCGGGCCGGGTGCCGCCGGCAGGGAATTGCCCGACCTGGGCGTCCGGTCCCGGGTAGACAAGGGCCGGGATCTGGACGCCGGCCCAGTGGACCAGGTACGGGGGTGCGCCGTTGCTGCCTCGGACCTCGATGATGGTGCCGTCGCGCACCGCGCAACCGACTGTTCTCCCGTTCACGTGGATGTGGTCGCCGACACGTGCGTACATGCCTACCTCCTCGAGTCAGTAGCCAGTCATTGCCGGTGTGGGACTGACGGCCTGCCAGTCCCGCTGTTGTCAGCCTTTGACGCGGGGCGATGCAGCGCATCCCGGTTCCGCGCAGTCCTCGGTGCGGAGGCGCGGCCGAGTTGCTCACAGGAACGCCTTCCTGAGCACGGGGAGCTGAGAACCACCTGAACCAGGGATGTGTCTCCGGCGGCGCGGTGAAAATCTGGTGGCGCCGACCTCGTCAGAAGGGACAATCATGACCACGCCCCAGGAGACATCTGCCCTCATCAGGGGTCAGACCATCGCTTCCTTCACCAGCTACGCCGAGGCCCAGCGCGCGGTGGACTACCTGTCGGACAACGGCTTCCCGGTCGAGAACATCACCATCGTCGGCTCCGACCTGAAACAGGTCGAGCGCGTTCTCGGCCGGCTGACGAAATGGAAGGCAGCACTGGCCGGTGCGGGCTCCGGTGCCTGGTTCGGCGCGCTGATCGGTCTGTTGCTGTCGCTGTTCGCAGAAACCGGCACCGGCGTCGTGGTGATCCTGCTCTGGGGCTTGTTCTACGGGGCGATCTTCGGAGCGGTCTTGGGATTCATCGCGCATCTGTTCACCTTTGGTGAGCGCGATTTCTCGACGTTCGGGCTCACCGTGGCGACCCGGTACGAGCTGTACTGCGTGCCCGAGCACGCAGCCCGGGCCAGCGAGATGCTGGCGCAGATGCCCAGCCGTGGCACGGGGTGATCGGCCGGGACGACCGTCTGGCACCCGGAACCACACGTTCTGGGGATGTGCTCTCCATCCAGGGGGGACCAGGTTGGGGCGTATCCGCGACAAGTCGCACGCAGGCCCGGAGCACACAGGAGGCAGACCATGGCCAAGGCCGTCGGCATCGACCTGGGCACGACCAACTCAGTGATCGCGGCGATGGAGGGCGGCCAGCCAACGGTCGTCCCCAACGCCGAAGGAGCCCGGACCACCCCTTCCGTGGTGGCGTTCACGGACTCCGGTGAACGACTGGTCGGCCAACTGGCCCGCCGTCAGTCCGTACTCAACCCCAAGGGCACCATCACCTCGGCGAAACGGTTCATCGGCCGCAGGTTCGACGAGGTCTCGTCCGAGCTCTCCGCCGTCTCGTACGACGTGGTCGCCGGGCCGGACGGGGCCGTCAGGTTCAAGATCCGGGACAAGCTGCACGCCCCGGAGGAGATCTCCGCGCTGGTGCTGCGCAAACTCGTCGAGGACGCCGGGAAGTTCCTCGGGGAGAAGGTGACCGAGGCCGTCATCACCGTGCCGGCGTACTTCAACGACGCGCAACGCCAGGCCACCAAGGACGCGGGCCGCATCGCGGGCCTGGAGGTGCTGCGGATCATCAACGAGCCGACCGCGGCGGCACTCGCCTACGGCATGGACAAGCTGGAGAACGAGACGATTCTGGTCTTCGACCTCGGCGGCGGCACCTTCGACGTCAGCGTGCTCACGGTCGGCGACGGGATAGTCGAGGTCCGGGCCACAGCCGGTGACTCGCATCTGGGCGGCGACGACTTCGACCGCCGGGTCGTCGACTACCTGGCCGACGAGTTCAAGAAGGAGACCGGCGTCGACCTGCGGCAGGATCCACAGGCGTTGCAGCGGCTCTTCGAGGCCGCCGAGAAGGCCAAGGTCGAGCTCTCGTCGGTCACCCAGACGACGATCAGCCTGCCGTTCATCACCGCGAACGCGCAGGGCCCACAGCACCTCAACACCACGCTGATGCGGTCCACCTTCGAGCAGTTGACCGCCGACCTGATCGATCGGTGCCTGGGGCCGGTGGAGCAGGCGATGGCCGATGCCAAGATGACCGCGAACGACATCGACGAGGTGATCCTGGTCGGCGGCTCGACCCGGATCCCGGCAGTGCAGGCCTTGGTCCGCCGGATGACCGGTGGCAAGGACCCGAATATGACCGTGAACCCGGACGAGGTTGTCGCCATCGGTGCCGCCGTCCAGGCCGCGATCATCAAGGGTGAGGTCAAGGACGTGCTGCTGCTCGACGTCACCCCGCTGTCGCTGGGGCTGGAGACGATGGGCGGCGTGATGACGAAGGTGATCGAACGCAACACCACCATCCCGGCCCGCCGGACCGAGATCTTCACTACCGCCGAGGACAACCAGACCGCGGTGGACGTGGTGGTCCTGCAGGGCGAGCGGGAATTGGCTGCGGACAACCGGGTGCTGGCCCGCTTCCGGCTGGAGAACATCCGCCCGGCGCCGCGCGGCGTACCGCAGATCGAGGTCACCTTCGACATCGATGCGAACGGCATCCTGCATGTGGCCGCCAAGGACAAAGACACTGGCGCGGAGCAGAAGGTCACCATCAGCGAGACCTCCAACCTGGACCAGTCCGAGGTCGAACGGATGGTCGCCGACGCCGAGGCACACCGCAGCGAGGACAGTCGGCTGCGTGAGCTGGTCGATGCGCGCAACATGCTGGACTCGGCCGCCTATCAGGTGGACAAGTTGCTCGCCGACCGAGGCGATGCGGTGGCCGAGCACGACCGGGCCCGGGCCGAGATGCTGGTCGGCGACGCGCGCGAGGCGCTGAAGGATCAGGAAACGCCGCTGGAGCGGCTGCGTTCGCTGACCGGTGAGCTGCAGCAGGTCGCGCAGGCGCTGAGTTCGAGCACGCCGCCGCAGGACTCCACCGGTACACCGCCGGCGGGTGGTGGCGATGACGACGTCATCGACGCCGAGTTCTCGGAGACCTGATCGGGATGGCCGATCAGGAGGCCAACACTGGTACGGCGCCGCCGCCAGTCGAGGAGGCTCTGGAGGAAGCCCGCGAGAAGGCCGCCGAGATGGAGGACAGGTGGCGGCGCACGGCGGCCGAGCTGGACAATTTCCGGAAGCGGGTTGCGCGGGAGTCCGGCCAGCAGCGGGAGACTGAACGTGCCCTGGTCGCCGCCAGTTGGCTGCCGGTCGTCGACAACCTGGAGTTGGCGCTGGAGCACGCCGACTCCGAGTACGACGCGCTCGTCGCAGGTATCCGGGCCGTGCGGGACCAGGCCCTCGCAGTACTGGCCGGACTCGGCTACCCCCGGTTCGACGACAGCGGGAAACCCTTCGACCCGGCGCTGCACGAGGCGGTCGGCACGACGCCCACCCCTGAGGTACCAGCCGGCACGATCGTGCACGTCGTCCGGCCCCGGTATGGCGACGGGGCGCAGGTGCTTCGTCCGGGTGCCGTGGTGGTCGCCGCGGAGGAGAGCTGATGCCTGCCGGGGACTTCTACGAGATCCTCGGGGTCTCCCGGGACGCGAGCGCCGACGAGATCCAGAACGCCTACCGCCGGCTGGCCCGCCAGTACCACCCGGACGTCAACAAGCACCCTGACGCGGAGGAACGGTTCAAGCAGATCTCCGAGGCTTACGACGTACTGTCCGATCCACAGCAGCGCAAGCGGTACGACGCATTCGGCGAGGACTTCCGCCGGGTGCCTCCGGACGTCGACCCCGACACGTACGCCCGTTCCCGCGCCGGTGCCGGCCGCACCGGGGGCGGGCGGGCCTGGGAAAGCACCTGGCAGACCGAAGGCGGCCAGTTCGATGCCGAGGGCATCGATCTGGACGACCTGCTCGGCGGGATGTTCGGCGGGCGAACCCGGCGCGGCTGGGGCCGGATCCCGGGCTCGGACCAGGAGGTCGAGCTGGAGCTGACCGTCGAGGAGGCCTACCGGGGCGGCAACCGGAAGCTGACCTTGCGCGGTCCGACGGGTGCGGACCGGACGATCGACGTCAAGATCCCGGCCGGCGTGGTGAACGGTCAGCGGATCCGGCTCGGCGCGCAGGGCGGCCAGGGCACCGGTGGTGCGCCTGCCGGAGACCTGTATCTGGTGGTCCGAATCGCAGATCATCCGCGGTACCGGGTGTCGGGCCGTGATCTCACCGTCGACCTGCCGCTCGCCGCCTGGGAGGGCGCGCTGGGGGCGTCGGTGCCGGTCGAGACCCCTGGTGGTGAGGCGACGGTGAAGGTGCCGAAGGGCAGTTCGACCGGACGCAGGCTGCGGCTCAAGGGCCGCGGTCTGCCGAACCCCCGCGGGACGCCGGGCGACCTGTACGCCGAGGTCAGGCTGATGGTGCCCGAGAGGCTCACCCGCGAGGAGAAGCGCCTGTTCGAGGAGCTGGCCGGTACGTCGAAGTTCGACCCGAGGAGGCGGTGATGAGCTATCCGTTGACCAGGCCCACCCGGTTCGCGCTGGAGGACTTCGCCCGGTTGGCCGGCATACATCCGGAACTGCTGAGGCGGTTCGTCGCCCTCGGGTTACTCGAGGCAACGACCGGCGGCACCGGTGAGTTGTGGTTCAGCCCGTCGCAGCTGGGCCGGGTGGCCCGGCTCCAGCGGCTGCGAGCCGGGTTCGCCCTGAACTACGCGGCGCTGGGTCTGGTGATGGACCTGCTGGACCGGATCGCCGTACTGGAGGCGGAGCGCAGGCGTTTCGCCGGAAGAGGAGCCAGGACATGGATATGAACCGGCTGACGCAGAAGTCGCAGGAGGCTCTGCACGACGCTCAGACGAAGGCCTTGCGGTTCGGGCACAGTCAGATCGACGGCGAGCACTTGCTGCTGGCGCTGCTGGAGCAACCGGACGGTCTGGCCCCGAGGCTGCTGGCTCAGGCCGGTGCGGATCCGGACGTGCTGCGGGACAGACTGGAAGAGGAGCTGTCCCGCCGTCCCAAGGTCAGCGGTCCGGGCGCGGAGCCCGGCCAGGTGTTGATCACCCAGAGGTTGTCCCGGCTTCTTGACGCCGCGGACCGGGAGGCCAAGCGACTCAAGGACGAGTACGTCTCGATCGAGCATCTGGTGATCGCTTTGCTGGATGAGGGGCGGCAGAGCACCTCCGGGCGGCTGCTCGCCGAGCAGGGGTTGTCCCGCGACGGGTTCCTCTCGGCGCTGACCGCCGTCCGGGGGAACCAACGGGTCACCTCGGCGATGCCGGAAGCGTCGTACGAGGCGTTGGAGAAGTACGGCCGGGACCTGGTCAAGGATGCGTCGGAGGGCAGGCTTGATCCGGTCATCGGCCGGGACAACGAGATCCGCCGAGTTGTGCAGATCCTGTCCCGCAAGACCAAGAACAACCCCGTGCTGATCGGCGACCCGGGCGTCGGCAAGACCGCGATCGTCGAAGGACTCGCGCAACGGATCGCCAACGGCGACGTACCGGAGGGGTTGCGGGACCGGATTGTGTTTGCGCTGGACATGGCTTCGCTGGTTGCCGGGGCCAAGTACCGCGGCGAGTTCGAGGAGCGGTTCAAGGCCGTGCTCAACGAGGTGAAGGCGGCCGAGGGCCGGATCCTGTTGTTCGTCGACGAGTTGCACACAGTGGTGGGCGCGGGTGCGACCGAAGGGGCGATGGACGCGGGCAACATGCTGAAGCCGATGCTGGCCCGCGGTGAGCTGCACATGATCGGCGCCACCACGCTGGACGAGTATCGGATGCACGTCGAGAAGGACGCGGCCCTGGAACGCCGGTTCCAACCGGTGATCGTGGACGAGCCGACGGTCGAGGATGCGATCTCGATCCTGCGCGGATTGCGTGAGCGGCTCGAGGTCTTCCACGGTGTGAAGATCCAGGACGCGGCGATAGTCGCAGCCGTAGTGCTCAGCCACCGCTACATCTCCGACCGGTTCCTGCCGGACAAGGCCATTGACCTGGTGGACGAGGCGTGCGCGATGCTGCGGACCGAGATCGACTCGATGCCGGCCGAGCTGGACGAGCTGACCCGGCGGGTGCGCCGGCTGGAGATCGAGGAGGCCGCGCTGGCCAAGGAGGAGGATGCCGCCAGCCGGCAGCGGCTGGACGAACTGCGCAAGGAACTGGCCGATCTACGGGCCGAGGCTGACGCGATGCACGCGCAGTGGGAGGCGGAACGGCAGGCGCTGCGCAAGGTGCAGACGCTGCGGCAGGAGATGGAGCAGGTCCGGCAGGAGGCAGAGCAGGCCGAGCGCGACTACGACCTGAACCGGGCAGCCGAACTGCGGCACGGCCGACTACCGGAGCTCGAACGTCAGCTCGCGGCCGAGGAGGAACGACTGGCCAACAAGCAGCACGGTCACCGGCTGTTACGCGAGGTCGTGACCGAGGAAGAGATCGCCTTGATCGTGTCGCGGTGGACCGGCATCCCGGTCAGCCGTCTGCAGGAGGGCGAACGGGAGAAGCTGCTGCGGTTGGACGAGGTGCTGCACGAGCGGCTGGTCGGGCAGGACGAGGCGGTCCAGCTGGTGGCGGATGCGATCATCCGGGCCCGTTCGGGGATCAAAGACCCGCGCCGGCCGATCGGCTCGTTCATCTTCCTGGGCCCGACCGGGGTGGGGAAGACCGAGCTGGCCAAGACGCTCGCGGCGGCGCTGTTCGACACAGAGGAGAACATCGTCCGGATCGACATGAGTGAGTACCAGGAGCGGCACACGGTGAGCCGGCTGGTGGGGGCGCCACCCGGGTACGTCGGCTACGAGGAGGGCGGCCAGCTGACCGAGGCCGTCCGGCGCAAGCCGTACTCCGTGGTGCTGTTCGACGAGATCGAGAAGGCGCACCCGGACGTCTTCAACACGTTGCTGCAGATCCTCGACGACGGCCGGCTGACCGACGCCCAGGGCCGCACAGTGGACATGCGCAATACCGTGATCATCATGACGTCGAACATCGGCTCGGCGTACCTGCTGGATGGAGTGACCGCGGACGGGCAGGTCAAGGAGGACGCGCGGGATGCCGTGATGGACGAGCTGCGGCGGCACTTCCGGCCCGAGTTCCTCAACCGGGTGGACGAGATCGTGCTGTTCAAGCCGCTCACCATGGCCGAGATCGAGCGCATCGTCGACCTGATGTTCGACGACCTGCGCACCAGGCTGGCGGATCGCCGGATGACGCTCGAGGTCGAACCGGAGGCGGCCCGGCACATCGCCGCGCAGGGCTTCGACCCGGTCTATGGCGCCCGCCCGTTGCGGCGGTTCATCGCCCGCGAGGTGGAGACCCGGATCGGTCGCGCCCTGCTGGGCGGCGCCGTGCTGGACGGAGCGGTGATCCGGGTGACCGTCCAGGACGGCGACATCGCCGTCACGCACGAGAACCCGGTGGAGGTGGCGGCATGAAGGTCGTGACCTGTCCGAATTGTCAGCGCCGCAACCGGGTGCCCGCTGCGGCGGAGGGCATTCCCCGGTGCGGCAATTGCCAGAAGCCGCTGCCCTGGATCGTCGATGCCGGCGACAACGATTTCGCCGAGGTCGTGGAACAGGCCAGCCTGCCGGTGCTGGTCGATCTCTGGGCTCCCTGGTGCGGACCGTGCCGGATGGTCAGTCCCGTGCTCGAACAGCTCGCCACCGAGATGGCGGGGCAGATCAAACTGGTCAAGGTCAACGCCGACGAGGCGCCGGAGCTGTCCCAGCGCTTCGAGGTGAGATCCATTCCGACCCTGCTGGTGCTGCGCCGCGGGCAGGTCGTCGCGACGCAGATCGGTGCGGCGCCCGCGTCGGCCCTGCGGCCGTGGCTGGAAGGGGCGCTGGCCAAGGAGACGGCCTCGTGACCGGCGGCCCCGGAGGCTCCGGATGAAGGAGACACCCGACCTGTACGGCGCCTATCCCCGGCTGGACGAATACCAGCTGGCCGAGCTGACGCCCTTGGGTGAGCGCCGCACGACCAGTGCCGGCGAGGTGCTGCAGCAGGCGGGGGATCCGCCGGACGAGTTCATTGTCGTGCTCGACGGCACGGTCGCCATTGTGCAGCAACTGGGCCAGCAGGACCTTGTCGTCGCCGTCCACGGCCCACACCGCTTCCTCGGCGAGATCGGCACGCTGACCGGGCAGCCGCTGTTCCTCGCTGCGTTGGCACAGGAGGCGGGCGAGGTGCTGGCCGTGCCGCTCGACCGGCTGAGGGACCTGGTATCGCGGGATCCGCGGTTGGCCGACTTGATTCTGCGGGCGTTCCTGATCCGCCGGTCGCTCCAGCTCACACTCGGCGCAGGCTTCGCGATCATCGGGTCACGGTTCTCCGCCGACACCCGCCGGTTGCGCGAGTTCGCGGCGCGCAACCGGCTGCCACATCACTGGATCGACCTGGAGACCGACGCGGAGGCCGAGCGCCTGCTTCGCGAACTCGGCATCGAACGGGATGAAACCCCAGTGGTGATCTGGCGGGGTGAGGTGCTGCGGAACCCGGACAACGAACGCTTGGCCGCCGCGGTCGGGCTCCGCCGTGCGACGCCGGTGCAGTCGGTGTGCGACCTGATCGTGGTCGGCGCGGGTCCAGCCGGTCTCGCTGCCGCGGTGTACGGCGCGTCAGAAGGTCTGGCGACCGTGGTTCTGGAGTCCGTGGCCACCGGCGGCCAGGCGGGCACATCGTCGAGGATCGAGAACTACCTCGGCTTCCCGGCGGGCATCAGCGGCGCCGAACTGGCCGACCGCGCCGAGATTCAGGCCAGACGCTTCGGCGCCGAACTCACCGTGCCCGCCACCGCCGTCGCATTGGAGGAGCGGGACGGGCACCACGTAGTGCTGCTGGACAACGAAGCGCGCATCAGCAGCCGGGCGGTGCTGGTCGCCTCCGGCGTCCGCTACCGAAAACTTGACCTGCCCGGACTGGACGCCGTCAGTTCGACGAGCGTGTACTACGCGGCGACCGAGCTGGAGGCGAACCTGTGCCGGAAAGACCCGGTGGTGATCGTCGGTGGCGGCAACTCCGCCGGACAGGCCGCGGTGTTCCTCGCCCAGCACGCGGCCGAGGTGCTGCTCGTTGTCCGGAGCAACGAACTCGGCCAGGACATGTCCCGTTACCTGGCCGACCGGATCGAGCGGAGCGAGGGGATCATCGTGCTGGCGCACAGTGAACTGCGCGAGGCCCACGGTGAACGGGCGCTGGAGGAAGTCGTGGTGGAAGACCTGAAGACGGGCGAGCGCCACGTCGAGCCGGCAAAGGCCCTGTTCGTTTTCATCGGCGGCCTCCCGCACGTCCGCTGGCTGGGCGACCAGATCCTGTCCGACGATCGGGGGTACGTCCTGACGGGCAGCCAGCTGCCGGGCGAGCGGCCGCTGCTCGAGACCAGTAGGGCCGGAGTCTTCGCCGCCGGCGACGTCCGCAGCGGGTCGGTGAAACGGGTGGCCGCCGCTGTGGGAGACGGCGCCCTCGCCATACGCATGGTTCACGAGCACCTCGGCCGTTCTCGGTGAGGACTTCTGCTCTGTGTCTGCTCCGTCAGAGGTTGGCCAACTGCGGTCAGGGACGAGAACTGTTGGGTGGTGAAATCCGCGTCAGAGGCCGGATCGGGGAGTTCAGCGCCCTACCGGCCGAGTACTCCATGCGGTGGCAGGCGAGGTGCGCGGACAACCGCAGCAGGGAGGAACGGGCATGACCAAGGACCTGATCGATCTCGTCAAGCAGGACCACCGGGAGATCGCGCGGCTGCTCGACCAGCTCGACCGGTACCGGCACCGCCGGCCGATGCTGCGCCCGGTGTTGTCCGCCCTACTGGTCGCGCACGACCGCGCCGAGGAGGACGTGGTCTACCCACGGGCACGGGACGCCGGTGACGTGGAGGGAATCGGCCGTGGTCAGCGCGAACACCTCCGCACCGAAGACCTGCTCGTCAGGCTGGGAGGCGTCGACCCGGACGACGCGGTCTTCGACAGCATACTGACCGACCTGGCCGACGAGGCCGACCACCACTTCCGGCACGAGGAGACCGAGATCCTGCCCACCCTGCGCGATCGGCTCGCAGAGGATCAGCTCGTCGAGCTCGCGGAGACGTTCATCCACAGCCGGGAGCGCCACTTCGGCGAACGCCCCGGCGAGCGCCGGCTGACCGACCTGCGGCAGCAAGCCGCCAGCATCGGCCTGGCCGACTTCGCCGACCTGGCGGAGAACGACCTCGCAGACCTCCTCCGCAAACTCGCCGACGAGTGAGTCAGCCCGCGCCTTCATGTTCCAGAACCGCAAGGAGGCAAGGCAAGAGCACGTCCCCAGGGCAACCGTGCGGACTACGCAGTCCGGGGATGCTTGCCTGCCGTACAGGTGGAACCGTTCCGAAGGGCCGCCGACTCCGACAAGCGCTCACCGTCGACGTTTGCCAAGGTGTGATCCGCCGGTAGAGCGAACGAGTAGGAGCGAAGGTCGAACCTGATCGGTCGGCATACGTCCGCACATCATCAGAACGAGACCGGGTAGGAGGGAGTAACCAATGGGGACAGCAACGGCAACGGTAAGCGATGAGGAGATCCAGCGGGAGGTCCTGGAGGAGCTTGAGTGGGACGCCCGCGTCCAGCCCAACGAGATCGGCGTCGCGGTGAAGGACGGCGTCGTGGTCCTGACGGGATGGGTGGATTCCTTCATTAAGAAGTGGGCGGCAGAGCAGGCAGCGCACAGTGTGCGTGGAGTGGCCGCAGTCGCCAACGACATCGAGCTTCGGCTCCCGAGCTCTGCCGAGCGCACCGACGCCGACATTGCAGCAGCCGCAGCCCGCGCGCTGGAATGGGATGCGTTGGTGCCGATCGAGAAACTTGACGTCACGGTATCCAGAGGTTGGGTCACTCTTCGTGGTGAAGTCGAGTGGCAGTTCCAGAAACACGACGCCGAACGGGCTGTTCGCCGCCTGTCGGGCGTGCGTGGCGTGAGCAACCTCATCAAGGTCACACCACGGGTCAAGCCATCACCGGACGAGCTGAAGAAGAGGATCGAGGATGCGCTCGTGCGCAGCGCCGAGACAGACGCCGAACGGATCACTACCGAGGTGCATGGGGACACGGTCATCCTGAAGGGAACCGTCCGCTCATGGGCTGAGAAAAAGGAGGCGGAGCGGGTGGCTTGGTCTGCGCCCGGAGTGGCCTCGGTCGACAACCAGATCACGGTGCGCTTGTAAACCAGATCACGGTGCGCTTGTAACGGTGCGCGTCTACTAGCCGCGCCGCCCTGCACCGCTCGATTTGGTGTGCCGCCGGCTCACGACAACAGCTCATCCGCTCGACGATCAGCCGGGTCAACGCCAGTCGCGAGTCGGCACCGAGTTTGCGGGAGACGTTGCGAAGGTGGAACGACACGGTGTGCGGACCGGGTACCACTCGTTCCCGGGATGTGGCCCCGCAGCCACTGCGCGACGGTGGACCCGAGCAGGCGGTCGTGAGCTATGTCGGGACGGAGCCGAGATGACAGCCGCGCCGGAGATTGTCATATGTCCGAACTCTCAGCGCCGCAACCGGGACGGTGCTCGAGACGCTGGCGACCGGGAAGGCCGGTGAGCTGAAGGTGTTGAAAATCAGCGCGGACGACGCGCCCGCAGTGTCGCAACGGTTCGAGGCCCCGGCGAACTCCACCTTGATTGTGTTGCGCGGCAGGCAGGTCGTCGCGCGGCAGGTTCGCGCCGCGCCGCGTCCGTGGCTGGACGACGCGCTGACCCGCCAGGTGGCGTCGTGAGCAGCGGCGTGGACCCGCACCTGGCGTTGGTTCGTCCGGTCGTGCCACGCACCCCGGAGGGTTGTGAGGAGTGCCTGCAGCTGCACACCGCGTGGGTGCATCTGCGGCTCTGCCTGACCTGCGGTCACGTGGGGTGCTGCGACTCCTCGCCGATGCGGCACGCCCGCGCGCACGCGGTGTTCCAAGGGCACCCGATCGTACAGTCGCTTGAGCCGGGCGAGAACTGGCGCTGGTGTTACGTCCACGAGGCCTACGCGTGACCGCGGCCGAGCCGGCCGAGACCCCTGACATGTACGGCGCCTACCCGCGGCTCGGCGAAGCCCACCTCACTGAGCTGCACAGGTACGGCACCCGTCGTACGACGCGGGCCGGCGAGGTGTTGCTGGCCGGGGACGACGTGCAGGACTTCGTCGTCATCCTGGAGGGCCGGGTCTCGGTGGTTCAGGACCGCGACCGAGCTTGAGGCGAACCTATGCCGGGGTGACCCGGTACCTCGCCGACCGGGTCGTGCAGACCCCACGCATCCAGGTGCTGCTGCACAGCGACGTCTGCGAGCTTGCTTCGTGGCCGCCGTGCGCTGGAGGAGGTGGTCATCGAGGACCTCGAGACGGAGAAGCCTACTCACCAGCCGGCGTGCTCCTCGGCCCGGATTACGGCGGTCACCGCATGGATCAGGGCAAGATGCGTGAATGCCTGCGGGAAGTTCCCGAGGTGCCGGCCGCTGAAGGCGTCGATCTCCTCGGCGTAGAGTCCCAACGGGCTGGCGCAGGACAGCACCTTCTCGCAGAGCATGCTGGCGCGGTCCAGCTCACCTATCGCAACCAGCGCGGACACCAACCAGAACGAGCAGATGGTGAAGGTGCCCTCATCACCGACCATCCCGTCGTCGGTCCGGTCGACGCGGTAGCGCAGCACCAGCTCGTCCTCGGTGAGCTCCTCGGCGATGATCAGCACGGTGGCGCGGACCCGTTCGTCGGTGCCGGGAAGGAACCCGAGCAGCGGGATCAGCAGCACCGACGCATCGAGGGCGGTGGTGCCGTAGTGCTGGACGAAGACGCCACGCTCGTCGACCGCGTGCGCCAGCACGTCAGCGCGGATCTCGTCGGCTGCCCTTCGCCACTCGGCGGCGAGCTTTACCTCGCCTCGGCCGGTCGCCAGCTGTGCGCCGCGGTCGGCCGCGACCCAGCAGGCGACCTTCGACGAGGTGAAGTGCCGCGGTGCAGCCCGAATCTCCCAGATGCCATGGTCGGGCTCTCGCCATCGTTCGAGCGCGCACTCAACCTGGGTCTTGACGATCGTCCACAGCCGGTCGTCGACCCGGTGCCGGGCGCCGGTGTAGAGGGCGATCGCGCCGACCACCGCGCCCCAGACGTCGTGCTGGTCCTGGACGTACGCCGCGTTGCCGATCCGCACCGGCCGCGAGTCGTCATACCCGGACAGGTGGTCGAGCACGGACTCGGTCAGCACCCGCTCGCCGTCGACGCCGTACATGATCTGAAGGTCGCCGCCCTCGGCCGTGGCGATGTCGGCGACGAACTGGAAGAAGTCGCCCGCCTCCCAGTCGAAGCCCAGCACGAGCAAGGCCCACAGCGTGCCGGTGGTGTCGCGCATCCAGGTGTAGCGGTAGTCCCAGTTCCGCACCCCGCCCGGCGTCTCCGGCAGCGAGGTGGTCGCCGCGGCGACGACCGCGCCAGTGGGGGCGAAGGTCAGGCCCTTGAGCGTCAGCGCGCTGCGCTGCAGATGGCCTCGCCACGGGTGGTCCGGGAACCGTCCGTTGTCCAGCCAGTGCTGCCAGTGATGGCAGGTCCAGCGCAGTCGGGCATCTGCCTCCTTGATCGTGCGTGGCGCCTGGTGCTCGCTCCACGACAACGCGACGAACCGGTCCTGGCCTTGCTTGAGCAGCGTCCGCGCGGTCGCCGTCGGCCCCTCGAACCCGACGTTGAGATCGGTCGTCAGCCGCAGGTCGCGCAGTGTGCCGTCCGCGGTCGCGACCGCCTCGTGGTAGCCCTCGCTCGAGTAGCTCCACTGCGCCTGCAGGCGGCCGTAGTCGAACACCGGGTGGCAGTCCATCCGGACCTGGACCTCTCCGGTGACGCAGCGGATCCGGCGCAGCAGCACGTGGTCCGCGTCGTAGTCGGTCGGCGACCGCCGGTGCGTGGCCGACCGCTCCGTCTCGTGATGCCACGGTCCCATCAGCAGCGCGTCGGTGACCACCAGCCAGCCGCCGGGCGTCCACCAGCTGGTCTCCAGCACCAGCGTGCCCGGGATGTAGCGCTGGGCCGACGGTACTTCGACGCCGGCCGGGCCGACGCGGAACGACCCGGCATCGCGGTCGAGGATCGCGCCGAACACGCTCGGCGAATCCATCCGCGGCAGGCACAGCCACTCCACCCCGCCGTCCGGGCCGACCAGGGCTGTCGTCTCACAGTCCGACAGGAACGCGTAGTCGCCGATCGGCGGGAACTGTCCCCGTCCTAGCACCCGCTCGCCATCCATCTGCCCAGTCTTGCCTGCCGGCCGGCCCAGCGACAGCGACTCCGGGCGTGGGCAGCCTCGGCCGGTGCCGAGCAGACGGCTCAGCGGGCCAGTCGGGCGGCGAGCTCGGCGTTGCGACGGGCGGTGACGCCGGCGCTCGCTGCACGACCGTTGCGCCTGGGCGCACAGCGGGCCGGCGCGCACCTAGAAGCGGACGAGTACGCCACCGGTCACGGTCCCCGGATCAGACGACTGCGCGGACCCGGGATGTGCTGAGCTGCTTCAGCGTCGCAGCCTTACACGTGCGGCCTGGCAATCCTGCCGGCCCGCACGAAGGAAGGGAGCAGAGCATGGCGCTGCCTGCACCACGCGCCAGAAACGATGTCGCCCGCTGGGACACGGCGAGCGAGTTCGACCGGCTCACTCAGCAGTTGTCTCAGCTGTTCCAGGAGCAGTGGCCAGAATTGCCGTCGTTGCTCGGCTCGGACGGCTTCACCCCTCTGGCCGACTTGGAGGAGACCGACGACGCCTACGTGCTGGAGGTCGAGCTGCCAGGCCTCAAGAAGAAGGACATCAACATCGACGTCGAAGACCGACGGATCGTGATCAGCGGTGAGCGCCTGGAACAGAAGCGGACTGGTTGGTTGCGCCGCCAGAACCGCTCGAGGGGGCGCTTCCGCTACGAGGTCGTCCTGCCGGATCCAGTGGATGAGGATGGCGTAGAAGCCACGCTTCACGACGGGGTTCTTCAGGTGCGAGTGCCGAAGAGTTCCACCGGTCAACGCCGCCACGTGGAGGTGAAGTAGGCGCAGCGCACCGGGCTCGGCGCCTGTCTCGTCACAGGACGGAAATGGTGGGCCGCGGGCGGAGTGGCCCGCGGTCCGCGCCCGTGCTGCTCGCCTGCGATGAATCGGGAGAAGTGATTCATGCAAAAGGTCGGCAATCACATCCACGTGAATGGGCGCTGGGTCGGGGGCTGCCCTGGTCCGCGACGGTCGCCTCCAGCTTGGACGTATCGTCTCTCGGGTGACGGGAACTTTGCTCGGGGGAGCGGCCGATCACGAGCGACGGCCGCGACCGTCGAGGCCGGTCAGCCAAAGGTGATTCCCAATGCCCAGGGGTCACGCACCACGCCGTCGGTCGTCGCGTTCACTGCGCAGGGTGAGCGTCTGGTGGGCCAACTGGCGCGGCGCCAGGCGATCTTGAACCCCAAGTGGACCATCTACTCGGCCAAGCCGTAGTCCGATGGCGGAACGTCGTGACTTCTACGAGGTGCTCGGGCTGCGACCCGACGCCACCTCTGACGAGGTCCAGCGCGCATACCGCAAGCTCGCCCGCACCTACCACCCGGACATCAACAAGGACCCGGGAGCGGAGGAGCGGTTCAAGGAGGTCTCCGAGGCCTACGACGTGCTGTCCGACCCCGAGCTTCGCAAGCGGTACGACGCGTTCGGGCACGACTTTCGCCGAGTTCCGGAGGGTGTGGACGCCGAGACGTGGGCCCGGGCGGGGACCGCGCGCGCCGGAGCACGCCCCGGCGCAGGTGAGCGGGGTTGGTTCGACGAGGATGGCATCGACTTCGACGATCTCTTCGGAGGTATGTTCGGGTCTGGTGGGTGGCGGAGGTGGGGGTCCATCCCGGGAGCGGACCAGGAGTTCGAGCTGGAACTGTCGGTCGAAGATGCGTACAACGGCGTGCATCGGTGGCTCACCATCGCGGGGCCCGAGGGAACGCGCAGCGTGGAGGTGACCATCCCTCCCGGGGTCATCGACGGTCAGCGCATCAGGCTGGCCGATCAAGGCGGGCAGGGAATCGGCGGTGGCGTCGCCGGTGACCTCTACCTGGTCGTACGCATCGCTCCACATCCCCGATACCGGGTCGAGGGACGTGACATCCACGTCCAGCTGCCGCTGACGCCATGGGAAGCAGCCCTGGGCGCCAGGGTCGCCGTGGACACGCCGGGAGGCGAGGCAAAGGTGCGAGTCCCACCAGGTACGTCGAGCGGGCGACGCCTGCGCCTACGCGGCCGCGGAATGCCGGGCCCGCCCGGCCGGAAAGGTGACCTGTACGCGGAGGTTCGCATCGTGCTGCCCAGCCGGCTGACCGACGAGGAGGAGCGCCTGTTCGAACAGCTGGCCGCCACGTCCACGTTCGATCCGCGGAGCCGGTCATGAGCAGCGCGCTCGCGCATGCCGGCGACGACAAACTTTCCGGATGTCGTGGAGAAGTCAAGGATTCCGGTCGTGGTCGACCTGTGGGCACCGTGGTGCGGCCCATGCCGAATGGTCGGTCCGGCTCTCGAGCAAGTAGCCCGCGAACTGGCGGGCACGGTAAAGCCCGTCCAGGTCACCGTGGACGAAGCATCCAAGCTCTCGGAGCATTTCAGCGTGCAGTCCGTACCGACTCTTCTGGTGATCCGCGAGGGGCGGACGGGTGGACAGACGCACGGCTCGCTGCTGCAGGCCTGACCGTGTTCTCTGGCGGCCTCACAGGGCTGTACCCCGCATCCCCGGCTTGCGGCCGGAAGCAGCCTCCGTCCCACCGAGCAAGGTCTTTCGGTCGCAAAGGATATCTGGCTAGTTGCCATCGGCTCTCGTTCATCATCGACGAGGTCAGCGAATCGGTGCACAGGACTACGTGGAGCGGGGATGCGTCACGATCTCCGTCTTGCCAGTCTCGCCGCCATGACATCAACCTCCCCACGCATCGTCATCGTCGGCGGCGGGTTCGCTGGCCTGTTCAGCGCGCGCCAGCTCCAACGCCGGCTCCGCCGTGAGGCCGAACTGCTTTTCGTGACCCCGCGAAACTTCATGACATACCAGCCTTTCCTTGCCGAAGCAGCGACCGGGACTCTTGAGCCGCGCCACGTCGTCATTCCCCTGCGCCGAGTGCTGCCCGGGGTAGAGGTGCTCAGCGCTCGGGCCACCCGAGTGGCTCACCGGGACCATTGCGTGACGGTCCAGCCGTCGGAAGGCCCTTCCTACGACGTCTCGTATGACCACCTGGTCCTCGCAGTGGGCGCTGTCACACGTCTGCCGCCCATTCCCGGCCTTGAGGAGTGCGGCATCGGCTTCAAGAGGGCCGAGGAGGCCATCGCCTTGCGCAACCACGTACTCAGCAGGCTTGACCTCGCGGAAACGACGCGTGACGCGGATGTACGCCGATGCGCCCTGACGTTCGTCGTCGTAGGAGGAGGCTTCGCGGGGATCGAGGCGCTCGGCGAACTCGAGGACATGACCCGCTCTGCCTGCCGCTACTACCGCCATGTGAGGCCAGCCGACCTCCAATGGATGCTCGTGGAGCTCACCGGACGGATCCTTCACGACGTAGGAGAGGGCGTGGGCCGCCGCGCCGCCGCAGAGCTCAGCCGACGAGGCATCGACCTGCGCCTGAACACCCGGGTGGAGTCCGCCGTCGACAGGCGGATCCGGCTCTCCGACGGCACCGAGTTCAACGCCGGCACGCTCGTGTGGACTGCAGGCGTGCAGCCGCACCCGATGCTCCGCAGTACCGACCTGCCCCTCGATGAGAAAGGGCGTGTCCGGGTCGGAACGGACCTCCGCGTCGTTGGCACGGAGGACGCGTGGAGCGCGGGCGACTGTGCCGCCGTTCCTGATCTCACGAACCGGGGAGTGCCGACCCCGCCCACGGCCCAGCACGCAGTTCGCCAGGCCCGGCACCTCGCTGACAACCTCGTCGCCGTGCTCCGCGGAGAGTCCGCACGGCCTTATGCCCACCGGTACGCCGGCTCCATCGCAAGCCTTGGCCTCCACAAGGGAGTGGCAGAGCTGTACGGCATGCAACTGGGGGGCCTACCTGCGTGGGTGTTGCACCGCACCTATCACCTGACGCAGATACCGACCATCAATCGCAAGGTTCGCATCGGGTTGGACTGGGCGCTGGCGTCACTGTTCCGTCGCGACCTGGTCTCGCTGGGTGGAGTACGCGAAACGAGCGACTCCTCCGAGGGGACGGAAGTCAGGCCACACGAGCACGCCGCCGTGCACTGACCGGCCGACGGCCCCACGTCGGCCAAGGATGGTTCGGCGTCCGCGACACACAGGGACTCGGACTACATGATCGGGGGATTTGTGGCAGCAGCCGTCCGGCGATTCTGACGGCGGCACGCGAGCACAGGGCAGGACCTGCCGGTGGCTGCGGCGTCGTCAACTGACCTGCTCCGGGTGAGCATCGGCCTCAGATCTGACGACGTTTCGGTCGTCCCGGCGCGGATCCCGCGACCGGCTGGCCGACACGACCGGCTGAGCGCAGGAACGATCGCCGGCGCAGCGGCCCGCCGGCGTTCGGCTGGGCGAGCCTCACAGGGGGCGAGCTTCGCGTCGCGCGACGGGCCGCGAACGGACTCACCAACCGCGCCGTCGCCCGCGAGTTCTCGCTGTCTCCGCACAGGTCGAGTCGCACCTGCGGCATGCCTTTCGCGGGCTCGACATCCGATCCTGGGTGGAGCTGACCTGCGTCGTCCTCACTTTGAACCATCGACCGGCGAATGATCGAGCCGCGAACTACGTGTTTCGGGGATCCTCGGTCGTGCGGTCGCGAGCGAGGATTGCCGCACTGCCGAAACCGCGGCAGGCTCGGCCTTGGGGGTGGAGGCGATGGTCACAGCCGAGACGGTCGACCGTGTTCTGCGCTTCGACTCAGGCGGCATACCGGTGCTGTCGGTCTACGTCGGCGTGGACGAAGGCCCTGGGTCCCGTAGTGCCGTCCGGACGCGCCTGTCCTCACTGATGCACGACATCCGCCCGCTCACCGAGGACCGTTCGCTCGGACACGAGGCGCGGCTGTCGTTGCGGAACGACATCAACCGGATCGAAGACACGGTACGGGACGACTTCGTGGTTCCAGGCACCCTCGTGACGTTCGCCTGCAGCGCCGCGGGATTGTTCGAGGAGCTCCGGTTGCCCCGGACGGTCAGTGATCGTGTCGTCGTCGACCTGACACCGTGGGTGCGGCCGATGGTGGCCGTGCTCGACGAGTACCACAGAACCTGTGTCGCCGCCGTCGACCGGGCGACGGCACGACTCTGGGAGCTCTACCTCGGCGAGATGCATCCGGTCGGGAACGTTCGTGCGCGAACGTTGCGCAAACCGGACTTCTCGGGCTGGCACGGGTTGGTCGAGCATCGGGTGCGGAACAAGGCGGACACGTTGACCCGACGTCATTTCCACCAGGTCGCAACCTTGCTGGACGACCTGTTCCGTGCGGAGGGGTACGAACTCCTGATCGTCGGGGGGCATCCGGAGGACGTGCCCGGTTTCCTCCAGTTCCTCCCGAAGGCCATCCGGCCGAAGGTCGCCGGGACGTTCGACATCGACGAGGCGACCGGCAGGGAGGCTGAGATCCGGCGGACCGCCGAGGGCATCGTCGATCGCTACGAACGTGAGGAGGAGCGGCGGTTGGTCGCCGAAGTGATGGAGCGGGTGGCGGTCGGGGACGCGGCCGCGGCCGGTCTGGGTCAATGCCTGTGGGCCGGCTCTGCGGCCGCCGTTCAGCTCCTGCTGGTGCAGGACGGCGCCACCGCGCCGGGAGTGGTGTGCGACGAGTCCGGGTGGCTGGCGACGGCGGGGGAGACCTGCCCGCTGTGCGGCATGCGGACGCGACGGACACCCGACGTGATCGACGAGCTGGTGGAGGCGGTCATGGCGGCCGGCGGTTCGATCGAGCATGTTCTGGCGGACACGACATTGAAGCAGCACATGGTCGCCGCGTCGCTGCGCTTCCCTTTGCCGCCGGTGCCGGGGGCGGGCTGAGCATGGTGGCGCGGCCGACGGACGTCGTACTGGTCGTCGAGAGAAGTGATCCAGTGCCTACGCGGTCGCGGGATGCAGCCGGATGTGCTCGCGACGATGAAGTTGCCCGGGCAATTCCGAGAGATCCCCGAGCTAGGAGTGGAGTCATGGACCGGCACGCTGGTTCCGGCCACTTCATGCGCAGCTCGACGAGTTCGCCGAACGGCTGACGACGATCGGCGTCGCTGCGGACGCCCGGGTGGAGACCGTGGCGAAAGACGACCCCCTTCGTTCGGCAGCTTTGCCGGCGGCTTCGTCGAGAGCACGCAGGTAGCGTCGCTGAACAGCCCTAGCCATGCACGCGTCCATCCGGCTCGGCCGGGTCGCCGGCATCGCCTGGGTGCACCTGCGGCTGTGCCTGACGTGCGGGCACGTCGGTTGCTGCGACTCCTCGCCGATGCGGCACGCCCGTGCCCATGCGGCGTCGCACACGCATCCGATCGTGCAGTCGTTCGAGCCAGGCGAGAACTGGCGTTGGTGCTACGCCCACGAGGCGTACGTGTGATGTCCGCGCCCGAACAGCCTCGGTCCGGTGGATCGGTCAAGCGGGTCGTCGCCGCCGTCGGTGACGGCGCGCTGGCCGTCCGGCTGGTGCACGAGTTCCTGGCCCGCGGCTGAGCCGGCACCCGAGGAACGAAGACTGCGCGGACCGGGGATGTTTCCCGGGCGTCCGCGCCGAACGATGGCGGCAGCGACGGAAAGGAGCACTCCGATGGCACTGCCCGCACGAAGCACCAGGAATGACGTGGCTCGCTGGGAGCCCGCCAGGGAGTTCGACCGGCTGACGCAGCAGCTGTCCCGGCTGTTCGACGACCAGTGGGCAGATCTCCCGGCCAAGCTCGCCGACGGCTTCACCCCGCTGGCCGACGTCGAGGAGACCGACGACGCCTACGTCCTGGAGGTCGAGCTGCCGGGGGTCAAGAAGCAGGACATCAGCATCGACGTCGAAGGCCACCGGATCGTGATCACCGGCGAGCGGCCCGAGCAGAAACGAAGCGGATGGCTTCGCCGCCAGAGCCGTTCGTGGGGCCGCTTCCGGTACGAGATCGTCCTGGGTGACGACATCGACGAGGACACCGTGGATGCCTCGCTGCACGACGGCGTACTCCGGGTGACGGTGCCCAAGAGCAAGAACGACCAGCGCCGGCGGGTGGAGGTGAAGTAGCGTGCACGCGCAGGTCAGCGCGACCACATCCACGTGAACGGACGGACGGGTCGTGGGCCCGGTGCGGGACGGCACCATCCTCGAGGTTCGCGGCAGCGATGGAGCACCGCCGTGCCTGGTCCGATGGATCGACAATCCGAGTCCGGCCCTGGTCTACCCGAGGCTGGACGCCCAGGTCGTGCAGTGGCCCGCGTTCGGCCTCGCAAAGCACTGAGCGGGCGGGTCACTCGTCGAGGCTGGGCTCGTGGCTCAGCACGATGCGGGTGAAGCTCACCGAGGACGAAGTGATTGAGGCCGTGCTCGAGGCCGGCTCCGAGGGGGTGAACGATCTGGGCGACAGCTTCGAGGTGTCGGCGAGGCCGGTGACCTGGTGAAGGTCCGTACCGCGCTGCAGGACGCGGGCGTCGACCACAGTGAGCCGACGCCCTCCTTCGTGCCGTCGATGACGGTCGAGCTGGACGCGGATGGCGCGAGCAAGATCTTCCGCCTGATCGAGGCGCTCGAGGACAGCGACGTACAGAACGTTTACGCCAACTTCGACGTCTCCGACGAGGTCATGGAGCAGGTGGGCTGACCGGGCCCGTCGATTCCTCCACGGGCGGCGAGCGGCGCAGCAGGAGTATCGCTACTGCCATCGCGAGGATGAGCCCGATCAGAATGAGCAGTTCGATGCCTTGCGGGTTCCACCGGAACGACCGCTCGGCCTCGGCCGTCACGAGTAGGAGGCGGCGGACACCTGCGATCAGTCCGACGACAAGGAAGGGCTCGGCCCGCAGGTGGCGTTCGGTGATCGTGATCCGCACGGTATGCAGTAGCTCGGCCACGATGAACAGGACGAGTGTCTTGTCGAGGATCGACAAGACCAGATCCAGCGCGCTGTACGGGCCTCTCAGGGCCACCACAACACTGTCGATCACGTCGATCAGCAACACCAGTGCCAGGACGGACAACAACACCGCGACCGCCACGTGAACGAGGTCCTCGATCGTCCGCAGGGAGCGGACGACTTGGGCGATCAGGCCGCTGCGATGGGCACGCATCAGGTTCCTGGGCGGGCCGGCCACCGACCGGCGCCGCGCGCGGGGGTGTGGGGACGGGTGAGGCTGGCCAGTTGCATGGTTCTGCTGACATCGCTGGGGGAGACTATGCCGACCACGGCATCGTTCTCGTCCGTGACGATGGTGCGCCCGTCGGCGCATCCGGCCATCCTCGGCAGCAGGTCCGCCAATGGTTCATCGGGTCGGGCGGTCGGTACCTCGTCCGGTCGGCAGGCGATCTCGCGGAGTTTGGCGGTGGCCCGGCGGTCCACTGGGACGGCGCGGACCCGGTTGGTGGTGACAAGACCGATGAGCCGGCCGGTCGGATCCGTCAGCGGGTAGCCGGAGAACGGGTGTGCGAAGGCGATGCGGCGGATGAACTCGTCCACGGTCTGTTCCGGATCGGCGACGACCGGATTCGGCGTCATGACATGGCCGACCACGATGCCGCGGAGCAGGGAGCCGAGCCGGGCATGCTGCTCTTCGGCTGCCGCGGCGTTGACGACGAACAGCCCGATCAGTACGAGCCACAGCCCGGAGAAGCCAGAACCGTAGGCGACCTGAAAGAATCCGAGGCCGACCAGGACGTAGCCGAAGATGCGTCCGGCGCGACCTGCGGCGAAGGCCGCGCGCTGCTGGTCTCGCCAGATCATCCACAGTACGGCGCGCAGCACTCTTCCTCCGTCGAGGGGTGCCGCGGGGATAAGGTTGAAGATGGCCAGCACGACGTTCACTCCGGCGAGGTAGCCGAGGACGGCGACGGGCAGGCCGCCCCCGCCGGCGAGCGAGAGGCCGACCGCCAGTGCGCCGTAGATGAGGCCCAGGAGCAGGCTTGTCAATGGTCCCACCGCCGCGATGCGCAGATCGGCGCCGGGCGAGCGGGGATTTCCCTTGAGTTGGGCGACGCCACCGAGCAGCCAGAGCCTGATGCTCTCGACCTGGATTCCGTTGCGGCGAGCGAGGACCGCGTGTGTCACCTCGTGGGCGAGCACCGAAGCCAGGAACAGGATGGCCGCGGCCATGGCGGCGGCCAGGTAGGCGACGGTGCTTCTGCCGGGCAGGACGGCGGGGAGGCGGCCGGACGCGAGGCTGAGAATCAGGATCGCGACGATCAAGATCGCACTGACGTCGACCTGAACCCGCACGCCAGCGATTCGACCAAGAGGCAGAGACGATTTCAGCAACTGATCATCCGACCGGAACGTATGGAATGGCGCCCAGCCAGCGAGCGCGGATACGAAGCTGTGCCCTGCACCGGCTGCTGGCGTTGGCGGTCAGAAGCATCGCTGTGCTTTACCGCTATGGGTGCAGAAGCACTTTCGTGTAGCCCTCGACGCGTTTGTCGAACTTCTCGTAAGCGGTGGGTGCCTGATCGAGGGGCAGCTCGTGGGAGACGACGAAGCTCGGCGTTGCGCGGCCGGTGATGATGAGGTCGCGGAGTTGCCGGTTGTAGCGTTTCACGTTGCATTGCCCCGTGCCGATGCGCAGGCCCTTCTCGAAGAGCTTGCCGACGGCCATTAGGAGCATCCCTTGCTTTGCGGCTTCGTCCGGCGCGCCGGGGTCGGCCGGTAGGTAGAGCCCCGGCACTCCGAGCCTTCCGGTCGCTCGAACGGACTGGATGAGCGAGTTGAGGACCACGGCGGGCTCCTCGCGGTCTCCGGTGGAGGTCTGGGCCTGGTAGCCGACGGCGTCGACCCCCTTGTCGGTGCCCTCGCCGTTCGTGTGCTGCTTGATCTGTTCGGCCGCGTCGGCCTGCTGGAAGTTGATCGGGATGGCCCCGATATCTTGAGCCTTCTGCAGCCGTTCGGGTACCCGGTCGACGACCAGGACCATGGAGGCGCCCCGGAGCAGCGCGGAGTAGGCGGCCATCAGGCCGACCGGTCCGCCGCCGTAGACGGCGACGCTCTCGCCCGGGGAGACCGCGGCCAGCTCGCAACCGTGGTAGCCGGTCGGGAAGATGTCGGCGAGCAGTACGAAGTCGGCCTCGTGCTCGGTGCCCGCGGGCAACTTCAGGCAGTTGAAGTCGGCGTAGGGGACACGCAGGTACTCCGCCTGGCCGCCCTTGTACGGGCCCATGGCCACGTAGCCGTATGCTCCGCCGGCGAATCCGGGGTTCACGGTCAGGCAGTATCCGGTATAGCCGTCGACACAGTTCTTGCAGAAGCCGCAGGCGACGTTGAACGGCATCACGACACGATCGCCCTGCGATAGCGAGGTGACCCCGGACCCGACCTGCTCGACGATGCCCAGATTCTCGTGCCCGAAGACGATGCCGGGCTCGGCCGCGGTCCGCCCCTCGTACATGTGCAGATCCGAACCGCAGATCGCGCTCGTCGTGATCCGTACGATCACGTCACTCGGGTGCTCAATCCGCGGATCCTCCACCTCTTCGACCGCTACCTGGAACGGTGCCTTGTAGACAACAGCCTTCATGTCGGGCAACTCCCATCCTCGATGCAGACCTCTGATTCGACGCGCGGCTGTCTGCTCCGGAACCGGTCCCGAGCGAAAGTCCGACCCTGCAGCGTGTAGGAGCGGCGGGATCGCTCGCAGCCGGCATGCGCTGCACAAAGTAGACTGCCGGGAAGCCTCGAGAGTCATCCCTCATGTGGCTAGTGTCATCCCCCATACAGGTGAGGAGCAGCAGATGTCGCGGCGGATCGGGACCTTGCTCGTTTCCGTCCCAGGCCTGTCAGGTGTCGTGTACCCCCCGGGGACCAGTGTCCTGATTACGGGCCGTGGGGCGAGTGTGGATGCGTTCGTCGGCAGTGACTGGCTGCCGTTGGCATGGTGGGAGTTCGCCGAGGGCGGATCCGAGCCAGGCCAGTGACCGCCGGGCGATAGACCAACGGGCACCTTGGATGTGCCGCAGCAGTAGATCTCAGGCGCTAGGATTTCGCGCTTCGCCTCTCTGTGACGCCACACCTCTACGGTGCTCCCTCGGAAGGCTCGCGTGAACCTGGGCTTGAGGCGCCTTTCTACGGTGCTAGGGCGGACAGGATATCTTCCGTCACGTCGTCGACGTTCTGGCTCGCATCGACTGTGTGCAGAAGCCCTTGACTGCCGTAGTAGTCGACCAGCGGCCTAGTTACCTCGTCGAAGACGCGGAGCCGCCGGGTGACGATGTCCTCGGTATCGTCGCTTCGGCCTTCCGCTTGCGCTCGAGCCAGGGTGCGCTCGATGAGCACGTCGCGGGGTGCATCGAGGAAGATCACCACGTCCGGCCTGGTTCCTGCTTGTCCGGCCAGGGCACGGGTGGCCTGGCCCACTGAACGGGGGAAACCCTCCAGGATATAGCCGTTGCGCTGCGCGGCCGCGAGTACTGCGGGCAGGATCAGATCGGTCACTAGCTGGTCTGGGACGAGCTCGCCCCGGTCAAGGTAGGTAGCGATTTCCTTGCCCAGCGGTGTCCCGGCCGTCGCCTCGGCGCAACGCAAGCCATCAGCGGGCCCGGGGCTGTGGGCGCGCACAGCGCCGTACGCCCACGCCGGTCCAAGGGCTGCGCGCTTACTTGCCACCACTCGCCCTCTCCGTAACCCGGCACCTCAACAAGCGGAAACGCTCTCGAGCCACAGAAGGCGGAGCGATCGATCACGGGACGAAGATACGAGCGTCGCAATACGACCAGTACGGCGGACCGGAGGTACTGCGGGTGCGAGAGGTACCGGTCCGCGCCATGCGGCGCCGGCCACGTGCTGATCAAAGTCGACTACAGCAGCGTCAACGCGGCAGACGTCGCCGTGCGCAGCGGCTCGCCGTCGATCGTGAGTGGTCGGAAGTTCCCCCGCGGTTGGGCTTCGACTTTGCCGGTGAGGTGGTCGGCGTGGCCGATGATGTCGAGGGATTTCTGGCCGACGATGGGGTGTGGGGCTTCCTGAATGGCCTGCGGCGTGGCCCACTGGCCGCAGCCGCGGAGTACGCGCTGGTCAGCGCGGGGGAACTGGCATTGCGCCCGCTGACGATCGACTCGCTCGGCGCGGCGGCGTCGTCAGGCTCGGTGAAGCTGCGCTCGGTGTCCTACGTGATGGCCTCAGCCTCCAGCCGGGGGAGCGAGTCCTTGTACGTGGAGCCGCTGGTGGTACCGGTTCCGCGGCAGTGCAGATTGCCCGGGCGCTCGGAGGCAGGGCCACCGCTTTGGCAAGAGCCGAGCACCTCGAACGGGTCCGCGAGCTGGGCGCGGCGGAGGCCCTTGACTACCGCACTGCCGATCCCCGAGACCTCGGGACGTTCGACGTGATCTTCGACCCGGTTGCGAAGAACATGCGTGAATACCGTCGCCTCCTCGCGTCGGGCGGTCGGGCGGTCGGGCGGTCGGACGGGCGCCCTGAGTCCGGGCGGTCTCGGACCAGCGGCGTACATGCTGGCCTCGCGGACCCATGGGGGAGGCGAGTGCGGTTCATACAAAGCCCACCGAACCCGGGTCTACTGAATGCGCTGGCAAAGATGGTGACGACAAAGACGTAGCCCCCGTCATCGACAGCGTGTACGAGCTGGAGGTGATCAGCTCCGCCCACCGGTCACTCGAACTGGCGGAGGCGTTGGCAAACGCGTCGTACGCCTGCGATGAATGGAACGTCTCCTCGCCGACATAGTGCAGCGACGCTCGGCCGATCCGCCGTGCCTGATCGGCCGCAGGCCCGCAAACTGCCAGATTTGCTCTTACTGAGAACAATCACGTTCGGTGCGGTCCTGGACGGTGCCTCTCTCTGGGCGAGCACGTCGCCGATGTCCCATCTGTAAAGGCAGTTGGTCACGACAAGCCAGACCTACTCATCAGGACTTGCTCTGCTGAAGTTCTGGGGGACCACAGAGCTCAGGCTGAAGCACCCCTGAGCGGCCTGCCATGTTTGAGGATGCGAAGCAGCTGCGAGTAGTGGTTGTTCTGTCCGACGCAGGCGCCAGGCGGCGGCTCGCCAACTGCTCTGTTGGTTCGGATCTGGTATCGCTCTCTATAGAAGCAGATTTCTCAGGAGCATCATCTACTCAAGCGCGGGCCAGGTGCTGGTTGTCTCGAGGAATTCCCTACCAGCTAGGCCGATTGATGACGGCCTGGGCTGTTATCCGATCGACCGGTTCGAGACGGGCCGTCCCGGCGTCTTCGCGGCCGGTGACGTGCGCAGCGGCTCGGTGAAGCGTGTGGCCTCTGTCGTTGGTGAAGGTGCGATCGCAGTACGCCAGGTGCACGACTTCCTCGCTACTGCCGGACGACACTGACAGGTGCTGCTCACCCCTCCCGCAGGCCCTTACCCCAATCCCGCCGGTACGTGTAAGCGGCGGCCCGAACCGCTTCGTCGTTCTCCAGACCCGCCCCGAGGGCTCCGCCCACCGTTGCGAGGGAGCTGGTGAGCCACGCCAGCTTCATGTAGTCGCCAACTCGAACCGCATGCCCGATGCCCTCCTCGAGCAGCTGTGAAGGCACCAGAACCTGTGAGGTCAGCACTGCGAGCAGGAGGAGTGCGGCGTAGAGGGAGAGCACACCCAGCACCACCGTTGCCGTGGTGGCCAGGTTGAAGAGGGTTACCTGCTTGCGACCGACCGGATATGACGCGTGTTCCCACAGACCAGCTCCGGCGATCAGCGCGACGGTGATCGCTGCGACAGACCCCACCCCGATCGCCGAGAGTCTGATCCAACCGAGCGCGTCGCTCAGCTGCCAGATGTCGGGGGTGACGAGGGCAAACACTCCCGTTGCGAGAGCGGCGATCAGCGCTCTCGACAGTCCGATTGCAAGCTTCCACGGCTGGTTGGCCCGGATCATTCCGAACAGCAGTCGCAGGTTCCCGCTGAGCACCCTCGCGGTGAACATGACGCTGCCGTCTCCCTCCGGCTGCTGGCTCCTTCCGAGCTCGCGGGCGCGGCGACCGAGACCGGCAACAGGGCCCGACAGGGCGTGGTCGTCCGTGTCCCCGAGCAAGGTGCGCACGAGGCCGACGACTGTGTCACGGGTGCGTCGACGCAGTCCGATGGCGCCGAGCGCCGGCAGGCACACGACACCGACGCCGTGAAGTGGGCTCGCGTGCGCCACCACCGGTCGCCGGTGAGCCTTCAGCGGCAGATCGGTGAGACAGACGACCAGATCCCAGTCTTCCTTCAAGAGCCGGTCCCTTGCCGCGGCGACAAGGGCGGCGTCGTCGGCAGGTGGATGCACGAGTGCGTCGACCACCGTTGGCACCCGCCACTGGACGGCGGGCAGATGCACACTCAGCTCGCCTTGCAGGTCTTCGGCGAGGGTCGACGCGATCTCGGTGGCCGTACCCGGAGCCGAGACGAGCCCGATCGCCACGTCGTCCGTGCTCATGGGAAAGTTGCCGGGCTGCGCCGATGATTCCGAGCTTCCTGCGTCATGGTGCGAGTGTCGGCTCGCCGCGCGTCGTGAAGCAATAGCGAGCGATCCGGCGGCATGGATGTGGCAAGGACCCGTCGGCGGGGCCGGATCACTGCCCTAATCTGACTTGGCTGACGTTCTGAGGTCTGGCGGCGTGGCGGGCCGGTGACCTGGGATTTTCGCTTTGGGTACCTGGATTTGCACACTAATCCGGCCGATAGGCCGCTGCCCGTGGCGTACGTGCGCACGGTGAAGACCGCGTCGGGAGCGACCGCGGTGCAGATCGTGCACTCGACGCGGCGCGGGTCGCGTGACATCGAGCATCTGGGTCGGCGCACGACGAGGCCGAGCTCGAGGCACTCAAGGCTGCTGCCCGGCAACGCCTGGCGCAGGATCAGCTGGAGCTCGATCTCGGGCTTGAGGCGGCTGGGGCGGGTCCGTTGGAGATCACCGCGTCGCGGATGGCGCATCTGTGGGATGCGCTGTGCCGTGCCTACGACGTGCTCGGGTTCGACGAAGCGGCCGGTGGCGATGAGGTGTTCCGCCAACTCGTGCTGGCGCGGATTATCGAGCCCACCAGCAAGCAGGACAGTCTGCGGGTACTGGCGGAGGTCGGGATCCAGCCGGCCTCGTACGCGACGCTGAAGCGGCGGCTGCCGGGCTACGCGACACCATCGTGGCGAGCGGGCTTGGCGGCGGCGTGCGCCCGGCACGCGGCCCTAGGGCCGGCGTCGCTGGTCTTGTACGACGTGAGCACGCTCTACTTCGAGGGAAACAAGGCAGAGACCAAGACGATGATCTCGACACTGAAGTCGTTCATGGCCACCCACCAGCTCGCCGACATCACCGTCGTGGCAGAAGCCGGAATGGTCTCCGAAGCCAACCAGAATGCGATCGAGGACGCCGGACTGACCTTCGTCATCGGCGCGAAGATCCCCGAGATCCCTTACCAGGTGAAGAAGTGGCACAAGGAGCACCCTGACGAGCCGATCCCTGACGGGCACGTGTTCACCCAGCCCTGGCCGGCCACCGAGCAGCAGAAGACCAACGGGCGCCGCGACAAGGTCGTCTACTACCAGTACAAGGCCGACCGGGCCCGCCGCACCCTGCGGGGGATCGACGGACAGGTCACCAAGGCCGAGCAGGCCGACGCCGGAAGGTCCCGGTGAAGCAGAATCGGTTCATCCCGCTTGCCGGAGCGAGGAAGAGCGTGAACCGTGCACTCGAGACCAAGGTGCGTGGCCTGGCTGGGCTGAAGGCCTACATCACCAGCATCGACAACCCCTCGCCCGAGTTCGTGATCGGCGCCTACCACCGGCTCTTCGAGATCGAGAAGTCGTTCCGGATGTCCAAGCACGACCTGCAAGCCAGGCCGATCTACCACCACAAACGCGAGTCCATCGAGGCGCACCTGACCATCGTGTTCGCAGCGCTCGCGATCTCCCGGCTGATCGAGAACCGCACCGGCTGGTCGATCAAGAAGTTCGTCCGCACCGCACGCCGCTACCGCACCGTCCAGATCCGCGCGCCAGGTAACAGATCCTCACCGCCGCAGACCCGCTCCCACCCGACCTACGCGACGCACTCGCCCTCATCACCTGATCAGGCCTTGTCCTGATCGAGAACACCAGCGGCCACCAGTTCGTGAAGACCACCATCTGAACCTGCCCGACGGCCCGCGAAGCCTCAGCGGGCCGTCGGACCCCTCACTGCGCCGGCAATTGGCGCGTGTAGTGACGAAACCGACCATCGACGGCCTGAGCGCGAGGTACTGCAGCTTGATTGGTTGTCTTGCCCAGTAGTCCTCGGGCGGAAAGGACCGTACGGGCCGCAGCCCACGATCGATGGCACTCCCGGGCGGAGCGTTGCCATGGGCAATGACTGCCAACGCCTGTGCGGAGACCGCGTGGTGGCGCCGTAGCTCGAGGATCCTCCCCTTCCACAGCTCAGCCGGGCTGAGGCCGTCCCGCCAGTGGTGTCGCGCGATCGAGAGGTTCCAGAGGCGAATGGAGTGATCAACTGGACGTCCTTCCCTGTTCGGCGATCGAGGGCGTGGCTGGTCTTCCGGCGCAGATGGGTAGTCGTTGCCGATGCCGTGCGCTTGCGGCTGCCTTAGGTTGGCGGCGAAATTCGACCTTCGTTACCCAGATTCCCCTTGTTGAGGAGCCCTCCATGGAGCTAGGCATCGCACTACCGACGTCCGGGCCGTTGGCATCATCGGCGAACATCGCCCAGGTCGCTCGGGAGGCGGAGCGGCTGGGCTATTCGGCGGTCTGGTCCTCTGAGCGGCTGCTACGGCCGGTCCAGAAGGTCGCGCCGTGGTATGGCGATGCGCCCGAAATCTTCCGGCTGACGTTCGAGCCCCTTTGAGACGTTGAGTTTCGTCGCCGCCGTCACCGAAAGTACGTCGACGCCGCATCCGAGCCCGGCGCGGATCACGTCCGGTCCAGGTGGGCGAGCTTGACGCTAGTCAAAGTGTCGGTCGACCACAGGCCGGACCTCTTGCTGGCCGACACGACCAGTCCGTGCTGCTGGCTGGCCACCGAGGCGTCCTAAACGCCTGTTCGCTGGACATGCACGAGCACGTCGTCGTGGCGATCCGGGCGTGGCTGAGCAGTTCATGGATCGCGAGCAGGTCCATCCCGGCCAGGTAGAGCTGACTGGCGCAGAAATGCCGCAGCACGTCAACGCACGTGCTGCGACGCCTGACATCTGATGTGCAGTCCGCAGCGTGGAGCGGTGGCTGCGAGGTTGCCGATAACCGGCAAGGGGCGAGCCGTGACTTGGCCGGGCGTACACGTACTCGGTCCGCGCGCAAGGCGGCATGGTGGGCGCCATGCACACAGGAGGCGATGGTGTCGGACGACCTGGACGACCCCGCTGACGAGATTTGCATGCGGAGAACTCGATGAGTGATCTGGACCAGGCCGCTCCTGCCAGCGCAACGCGTGGCCACCGCATTGTTGACTCGCAGCGATTCCGCGTCGAGCTCGAGCAGCAGCGGCGGTTTCGTCTCGAGCAGCTCACACAGTTGGCATGCGATAACGCGACTGCCAGTAGTGCTGGTTTGGCTCAGGTGACATCAACGCTGATGACGGCGGCCAGAACCTTCCTGGCGGAAATCGACGCCGCTCTGTTCCGGCTTTCCATCGGCTCCTTCGGCATCTGCCAACGGTGCAATCGCACCGTTCCCTCCGACCGGCTGGAGGCCATCCCGATGGCCAGTCTCTGCGTGCGGTGCCAGTACCGCGAGGAGTCCCAAGGCTCACAACCGGACCCCGTCGCGGGGGAGCCCACGAACACGGTGGTCCCGCCGCCGACGTCGCCGCCACCGCAGGACCGGAACCCGATGCCTAGGGCGGACATCGTGGACGTGTGGGGCATCGACTCCTTCCCGGCCAGCGACCCACCGGCGAACTGGTGAATCGGCGAAGGCGGATGGCTCCAGCCAATGACGGCGATCCGCTCCTGGAGCAGTTGACGCGGATAACCGCGCACCGGCAGCGGATCCGGTCGATGACGGCCCGGGCCGAGCGGCCGGTACCACCAGCGATGCCTCGTCGCCGCGTCGGCCGGTTGGTGGTGAAGTTGCTAGCCCGGCGTGGGGAAGCCGGCCGGGCTGTGATGGCCCTTCGTGTCGACGGCACGCACCCCGAACTGCACGTTGTCCTTGGAGATGTCGAGCGTCACCTCGGTGGCGTCGCCGACCGGGACCGCGCGCTCCCACTCCGGCGCCGTGCTCTCCCGCCACACCACGTGGTAGCCGGCAAGGTCGGCAGCACTGTCAGCAACCCAGCGCAACGTTGAGTCGTTTGTGAGCTGGGTGGTGTCGATGCGCACGTTCTTGGGCGTGCCGGGTGCGTTGGCCAGGGACCAGAACGTCGCCAGATTGACCCGTGTCACTCCCGCGATGTAGTCGAAATCGCAGAACTGGATCAGGTCGCCGAATTGCACGCCGTTCTCGACGCGGACATCCTGGTGCTCGTGCGCGAAGTTCTCGGCCTCCTCGGTCAGCCGCACGGCGGGATAGCCCTGTTGCAGGAACGAGACGTGATCGCTCGAACGTAGGAACCTGTCGCGCCGGTAAATCGTCCGGACGTCCATGCCCGTGACGCTGGTGTCGGAGACCTCGCGGATGAACCTGGCCAGCTGTCTCGACGGCCCGTCGTTCTCGCCTCCGATGGCCTGGCGGATCGACGTCTGCGACGCCGTCTCCGAGGTCGGGACGCCCTCAGCGAAAAGCCGCACGAGGTGTTTGTAGCGGGTGCCATCGTCCGCGGTGCTACTGCCGACGATGTCGTTGCTGATCATGCCCTGCACGTCGGTGCCGGCGGCCTTCATCTGCGCCGCCATGAACGCCGACCCGAAGAGCCCCTGCTCCTCGCCGGCAACGGCGGCCAAGACGATCGTCGCTTCCGGCTGGCGGGCAGCAGACAGGATGCGGGCCAGCTCTAGGACCACGGCGACCCCTGATCCGTCGTCGTCGGCCCCCGGCGCGTCGCTGCTGAAGTTCAGAACATCTGTGACACGTGAGTCATAGTGCCCGGTCACGACGTACGTACGGTTCGGCTCGCTGGCGCCCTGCAGTGTGGCGATGACATTGGTGATGACGGTCGGCGCCGGGATTCGGGGGCCGGCCGGCTGGACGAACGACTGCTTCTCGACGGTGAGCCGACCGCCCGAGGCGGCGGCGTACCCCTGCAGTGTGTCGAACAGCCAGTCCCGCGCGGCCCCGATGCCACGGTTGGGGTCGTCCTGCGAGGAGAGCGTGTGCCGCGTCCCGAACGACACCAGCTTCTGGATGGTCGCCTCGAGCCTGGCCGGGTCGACCTGCGCGAGCAGTGACTTGAGCTCCGCGTCCGGCGGCTGCGCCGTCGGCGGGGGAGGTAGGGCCGGTGGCTTTACTTCCGCGTGGGCGGGCAAGGCCAGAGCGGTGCCGATCAGCGGTGTCGCTGCCCCGGCGGATGCGGCAACGAGTGCGGTGGACAGGAGGGTGCGTCGGCTCGGACCGGCGCTTGGCACGGTATCCATGGTGCGTTTGTACGTCTCCTTGCCCTTCATTGTCCACAGCGGGTGACGGTGACTTTGCTGAAGGCCACGACATAGTCAGGACAAGCGCGGAGCTCTCATGCGGCTGGCGCGCGCTCGTGGCACCGGCATCGATCGGCTCAGCGGGCCTCGTGGGACAGGCCTCGTGTCCTCCGACGTCGAGACGACCTCCTCGCAGACAGTGCTGCTCGCGACGGTTGCCGCCGCTGCTTGCGTCACGCTGGTCGCGGTACTGGTGCTCACCGCCTGGCCGTACGCGACCGCGACGGAGAGCACGGATCCGCTGAGCCTGGACATCGATCGGGTGTTCGAAATCCTCGACAAGCTCGTCTCACACCCCACCACAACGAAGCGGCATGACCCCCGACGAACTAACGGAGATGCCCACTAGCCGCGCGGTGATCGTCCGCGCCGGGGCGGGCGCGCGCACCTGTTCGCGGCAGGGCAAGGACCTGACCGCGCACTTCCCCGACATCGCCGCTGCGGCCGACCAGCTGCTCGTCCAGGTGTCGATGGGGAGCTGTGATCCTGGTCGACGGCCGGCTCAGCTTCGATGCCCTCCAGCGCCGGCTGGTCACGTCACCTGCCAAGGCGCGCGATCTGGTGGCGACGAGGCCGGCGAGCTACGTCGCGTTCGATCGGCTCGTGGTCGGGGGAGTGGACCTGCGGACCCAGCGATCCGGGGCAGCGCGACGCGGGGTCAGCCGTGGATGCGTGGCGCCCGGCAGCGGTAGATGGTCAGTCGTGGTGTCAAGTCTCAGCGGGCACCGCTGCGTCGATGTGCGTCGTCACGTCGCGTCGATCCAGCCAAATGTCGGCCCTCTCTCCGCCGAGGTGAACGCCCCGAGGGCCGAGGAATGCTCCAGCCAGTTCGCCGGCATCACCTCAGTCGGACCGCCACCGATTGCTCCCTGGCATGACCGATGTGCGGATCGCCGTAGGTGCCCGATCAGGACCGGGCTGTCTGTCAATGGCTGTGTCAATGAAACCCAGTCATCTCAAGGCAGATCTGGCAGTGGAGACAGGCGCTATGCGACGGTTTCCGCCTGCAGACGACACCGCGTATGGCGGCCTCGCACTTGTGATTAGGTGCTCGGCAGTAACGAGTACTGGACAGTTCGAGCGCCGGCGCGACTCCGTGCAGGAACCCTGTGTCGGCCCCACCCGGCGAGTAACGCCTTGCTGTCAGCTGAGGGGGTACAGCCAGCCGCGGAGAAGTCGAGTCACGCGGGGCATGACGACCCAGGTCATGAGCGGCACGGTGACGGCGGTCGTGATCGCCAGCCTGAGAACGAGGGGGAGCCCGTTGAGCAACGGATTGAGGATGACGACCACGAGCGTGATCAAGGGAAAGATGGTGATCCAGGTGACGAGTGCCATCTTGTATGGGGGTGGTGGTGGGGTGCCGGGCCGGGCCGGATCGGTGAACCAGGTCTCGAGTCCGGTCAGGTAGTGGCGGCGAATCGGGCCGGTCACGTGCGGCTCGGCGCGCTCCAGCCAGGCGGCGTGCTCAGTGGAGTCGAGCCAGGCGCGCAGGTGCTCGGCGGTGTCGAAGCGGTAGACGACGCGGTATTCGCCCACGGACGCGCTTTCGGGGCGGAACACCTCGACGCCCAGGTGGCCCGGGAACCGGTTGCCGCCGTGATGATGCCCTCGAGGAACAGTTCGTAGAACTGCTCGTGGCCGGCTTCACCCGGCGGGTCACCACGGTCGTGACCGGACCGCGGGTGCCGTCCGCCGAGATGCCGAAGCCGCCTTCTCGTCCGGCGGATTCCGGTCCGTGTCGATCTGGTCCGTCCTGCCCTGTCGCGTCGTGGTGGCTCACGCCAATCCCTGGTCCTTGAACTGGAGCAGCCCGATGGTGTTTCCGCCTGGGTCGACGAACCATGCCACCAGCGCAAAGCCGACATCGGCGACGCCATCTATCGTCCGGAGACCGGGCTCGTCGTACTCGGCGACCTTGTCGCCGCGAGCACGTAAGTCGGTGATCTCGTCGGCGACGTCGGCGACCCGCCAGCTCGCCTTCGTCTGCTGCTCGTCGGTCCGCACGGTGCTCCGGGTCAGCACCAGCCGGCTGTCCCCGCCGCACCGGAACGTGACGAGTTCCTCGGTCTCGATCAAAACCTCGAGCCCGATCATGTCGCCGTAGAACCTCTTCGCGGCCGCGAGATCAGTGGCGGTAAGCATCACGTCGATCGGGGACTTCGCGAGCATGAGATCTCCTTTCGCCGGTCGTCGAGAGGGTGGACTGCGGTGCGGACCGGGTCATTGCCCCAGGGCCTCGATGACCAGCCGCGCGGCGGCGGCTCCGGAGTACTGCTGCTGCCCGGTAATCAGCAGACCGTCCCGCACAGCGTGCGTCTCGTCACCGCCATTCAAGGCTTTGTCGCGCCGGCGCCGCCCCTTGCTCGTGCCCGTCCGGGGTGGTGGTCGTCAGCCTTCGGGGTGGCCGTCGTAGGCGCTGATCTTGTACTCGGTGGTCTCCAGCGCGAGGGTGAGTTCGCGAAGTTGTCGCCTGATGCGGTCGCGCTGATCGAGCATGATCCGCCTCCGTTCGGGGATGGTGCTCGCGCCTTGCTCGACGAGCGCGATGTACAGCTTGAGGTCCTGCATGGTCATGCCGGACAGGCGCATCCGGATCAGGAAGACAAGGCGGCGCAAATCGGACGCGGAGTATTCGCGGTACCCGGAGGAGTTGCGGGCGGGCCGCACCAGGCCCTGCTGCTCGTAGTAGCGGAGCGTGTGCGCGGACAGGCCGACGAGGTCGGCGGCCTCGGCGACACTCTTCGGCGCCGCCGAGGCCTCGATGGTGGAGTCGTCCACCAACCCGTGCAGCACATCGACCACGGGCGTGGACGGGTCGTCGCCAATGGCGAGGATGCGTTCGACCAGCGCGTCGGTTGCCATGATTGACAGGGTAGGAGGCTCAGAACGCACGCACGGCCGGGGGCATGCCCGGGAAGTCCGCCGACTCACTGACGACGGCCCACCTCCGGACGTCGTCCAGCGCACGCTGATAGACGCGGGTCAGGTTGTGGACCGCTTCGGCCCCGAGCGGCAACCGCAGTGGCGCGTCCGCGGCCTCGAGCACGTCGCGGATCGCTCTGGCCGCGCTGTTCGGGTCGCCTTCCTGAATGCCGTCGGCCTCGGCCATGTTCGCACGCACCGCACCGATCACCCCGTCGTAGGCCGTGTCCTGTTCCGCGGCGCGGAGCACGCCGGTCGCGTTGAACTCGGTCCGGAAACGGCTGGGTTCCACGATCAGTACCCGGATGCCGAACGGCGCGACCTCGCCCGCGAGGGCCTCGGACCAGCCTTCCAGAGCGAACTTGCCGGCCGAGTAACTGCCGACCGCAGGGAACGACATCCGCCCGCCCTGGCTGCTCATCTGCACGATCGCACCCGAGCCGCTCTCCCGCATGTGCGGCAGAACCGCCCGCACGTAGGCCGCGGGCCCGAACAAGTGCTGTTCGAGCATGTCCCGCAACTCGCCGTCGGTCACCTCCTCGGCAGCCCCAACCTGCCCGGCGCCGGCGTTGTTGACCAGCACGTCGACCCGCCCGAACACTTCCACCGTGCGCTGCACGACTTCGGCAGCCGCAGAGGTGTCCCGCACGTCGTGTTCGACCGCCAGCAGCCGTTCCCCGTACCGGGCCCTTAGCGCATCGAACCGGCCGACTTGCCGCGCCGTCCCGACCACCCGCTCCCCGGCCCGCAGCGCCGCCTCGGCCAGCGCCAGACCGAGGCCCGAACTCGCGCCGGTGATGATCCATGTCCTGGTCTCGCCTGTGGTGTTCATGACCCTGACGCTATGGATTCGAGTGCGCTCGAATGCAAGCGGAACAGGGAACCGCTAGGCCGCGCCGCCGCTGGACGAGCGTGCCGTGTGCGTCAGGGACGCGGGATGAGGAGCGGGCCGGCTCGCTTGATCCAGCGCGCGACGATCTCTGTACTGGACGCGGTGCACGCCGGGGAGGGCGCCGATGCGAACGCGACCTCGGCGTGAGAACCCAGGGCACTCGCGATGTCCTCCGGCTTCGGGCGGTCGACGCGCGGTTCCCTGCGATATGGGCAGTTATCACCGGGAAGCCGCTAGGGACGTATTGCACGGGTCACCTGCCTCTGGCGGCGGCGGGTTAGTTAGGAAACCCGTATCGCCGCAGGCCCCTGACGAATAGGCTCGCGCTCATGACCGACGTCGACTGGAGGGATGGCGGGTTCAGGCAGCGTCGGCCCTCCGTGGAGACTCTCGCCTGGGCTACCGATCCGGCGCTGCGGAGGACGCTGGCGGCCGCTGGTCTGCCAGCAACCGGGCGCTTTCTTCCAAAGGCCGGCTGGGTTAGCCGCGTGTGGGTCGGCGACGAATACGTCGTACGGCTGAACAACGGACAATTCCGCGACGCGTATCGCCACGAGGCTACAGTCGTCAACCTGCTCGCCGGCAGCGAGGTCCCACACGCCCGACACCTCGCCTACGGCGACGGCCCGGACGGGCCGTGGTACATCTCCGAACGCCTGCCCGGCCGAACCCTGTACGACGCATGGCCGGCGGCGGACTCGCACACGCGCCAAGCAATGATCGAAAGCCTCGGCGCTGCGTTGCGCGCACTTCACCGCGTTCCTGTCCCGGCCGACCTGCTGCCGCCCTGGCTGGCCGACGCGCTCGCCGGCAAGCCGTGGCCTGCGTTCCACCCACCCGTAGTGAGCGCGACGCTCCAGCAGGTCGAGGCTGCCCGGCGACTGCCCAGTCATGACTCGCGCCTGCTCGCGGACATCGCCGATTGGATCCAGGAGCGGCTGGCGTTGTTCGCCGCCGACGAACCCGTCCTCGTCCATGGTGATTTACATGGATCCAACGTGATCGTCGACCAAGGACGCGTCACCGGTCTTATCGACTTCGCGGAGGCGTTGGCTCAGCCAGCGGATGTCGAGCTCGATACCATCCTGCGCTGGTGCGCGAAGGCGCGAGAGTACCCACCCACACCCGACGAACAAGGGCTCGACGAGACCACACTCACAGAGGTCCCCGGATGGCTGCACGGCGCGTATCCGGAGCTGTTCGAGCGCGAGCATCTGCGCGAGCGGTTGAACTTCTATGACATGTACGGGGAGCTCGCGCTGTACGCACACCACCTCCAGCCTGACATACGCGAAGCGGCGCAGGGCCGCATCGCTCGCTTGCTTTCCGGCCATAACCATCTAGATGGGCTCGTCTGGTAGTAGCCGCCGGTGGCCGGTCAATGGGGCGGCCTGCGGACACCCCAGATCGGACGAATACGCGCGAACTCAAATACGCAGCGTCTCCGGTAAAGGACGATGAGTTGCATCTGATGCGACAGCTCGTCGCTGCGGGATGGCTTCGTGCCAAGTACGCCTTTCACGCGTCTCGGCATCAGCCCACGAGCTGCCATGCAGCACGCCACTCGAGCCAGATCCGACTATCAGGCCTACGCTGCTCAACACGCCCGCGAACAGGAGCGATGAAGGGCAACTCATCGCCCTCGAACAGCGCGGGTTACCAGCTCGGGGAGAAGCGTGGCGTGGAAGCGGTGCGGTCGTGGCACCATGCATCGAGTGGCACGACGTGGTGTCATTGCTGGAGGCTGTCGTCACCGTGGAGCGCCGCCACGACGGCAAGGTCGAGATCACGGTCGGGTCCGAGACCGACTTCTTCGACATCCCCTCACAAAAGGACATGGAGATCGAGGCGTGGTCGGCCTCCGCCGCCTGCTCGCGGCCGCCGGCTTCTCGGAAGACGACGCGCCGAACTGATCGGTCAGACGAACGCCGAGCGGCCAGTGATGGAGCGGCCGACGATGAGCGTGTTCATCTCGCGAGTGCCTTCGTAGGAGTAGATCGCCTCGGCGTCGGCCACGAACCGGCCGACGTTGTGCTCGAGCAGGATGCCGTTGCCGCCCATCAATTCACGGGCATATCCGACGGATTCCCGCATCCGCACAGTGCAGAAGGCCTTTGCCAGCGACGCGTGCTCGTCGTACGCCGAACCAGCGTCTTGCAACTGAGACAGCCGCGCACAGAGTGTGGCCGACGCGGTGGTGTTTGCCAGCATGCGGACGAGCAGGTCCTGGACCAGTTGGAAGCCGGCGATGGGTCGGCCGAACTGTTCGCGCTCCTTGGCATACGCGAGCGCGTGCCTGTAGGCGCCTCGGGCGCAGCCGACCGCCATCCATGCGACCCCGGCGCGCGTCATCAGCAGCACCTTCGCCGTGTCGCGGAACGAGTTCGCTCCGGCCAGCTTGCTCTCCGCCGGGACCCTCACGCCGTCGAGAGTGATCAGCGCGTTCTGGACGACGCGCAGCGCCATCTTGTCCTCGAGCTTCGTGGTCGAGAAGCCTGGTGTGTCCTTCGCGACCAGGAAGCCCTTGACCTGTCCGTCCTCGACGTCGCGGGCCCAGATCACGGTCACATCGGCGAAGGTCGCGTTGCCGATCCACTTCTTCTGGCCGTCCAGCACCCACTCGTCCCCGACCCGGCGGGCCCTCGTCTGCAGACCGCGGGATGCACCGGAGCCGACGCCCGGCTCGGTGAGGCCAAAGGCGCCGATCGACTCCAACCGAGCCATCGGCGGCAACCAGCGCTGCTTCTGCTCCTCGGAGCCGCACAGGTAGATCGAACCCATCGCCAGTCCGCCATGCACCCCGATGAAGGTGGCGATCGACGGGTCGGCGGTCGCCAGCTCCATCGCGATCATGCCGTCGGTCAGGAAGCTGCGACCTGGGCAGCCGTAGCCGGTATATGGCGTACCGGCGATGCGGAGCTCGCGCAGCGCCGGGATCAGCTCGAACGGGAAGCTGGCCCTGGTCCAGTGCTCGTTGATGATGGGCGTCACCTCCTTGTCGCCGAAGTCGCGGACGGCGTGCAGCAGACTCCGGTCGTGGTCGTCGAGGAGCGTCTCCAGGGCATAGAAGTCGATCGGGTCGGTGGTCATGGCGGCTTCCTCAACGGGACAGGTACTCGGAGATGACCGGCACCAGGGTGGGTGCCTCGGTGACGAGCTCGACGTGCCCGCCGTGGTAGAGGTGCAACTCGGCCCGTCGGATCAGGCCGGCCAGGATGCGGGCGTTCGCGACCGGGATGATCGGGTCGTCGTCGCCGCTCAACACCAGTGTCGGCTGCTGGATCAGCCCCAGGAAGGGCAGGCTGGTCCAGGTGGCCCCGGCGAGCAGCTGGAAAAGGTATCCGCGCCGTGACCCGGCGTGTGCCTGGGTCTTGAACATCCGGCGGATGTCGGTCGCGTGCTTTCGGGCGCTGCCGCCGTACAGGAGTCCCGCCACGCCGGCCGCGTACTCCGGGTCGCGGAAGCGGCGTGGCGTGATCATCTTGATCAGGGTGGCGGGCCGGCCGGGCACCATCAGCATCCCGGTGGCGGTGCTCACCAGCACCAGTCGCCGAACGCGACGCCGGTGCTGTACGGCGAGCTGCTGAGCCAGGGCCCCTCCCCAGGACAGGCCGAGTACGTCGACCTGGTCGTACCCCAGCTGACGGAGCATCCGATCCACCATCCAGGCCAGCATCGGGAACGTGTAGGGCAGGGGCCCGACAGGCGACCCGCCGACCCCCGGCACGTCGAAGCGGATCACCTCCTGGTCGGGATCCAGGGCGTCGACCGCCGGTTGGAGCACCTCGAACGCCGCGCCGATCCCGCAGCACAGCAGCAATGGTGTCTTGCGGCGATCGCCGGGCCGCACGTCGTACCGGATCCGCTGGCCGGCGACGCTGAGGGTTTGCAGGTGCTGGGTGCGCACGTCGACTCCTCGAGGTCGTCGCGTCGGATGGAGTCGTCAGGTCTGGAAGACATAGCTGCCGGGTGCGGGCTCCAAGGGGTCCATCCCGGCGCCGCCGAGCGTGGTGGGTGCCGCTTTCAGCTTGCCACCGTGCTCGTTGAGCCACGCGATGTAGTCCGGCCACCAGGAACCCTGAACGGTGTCGGCCGTCAGCAACCACTCGTCCGGATCCGGCGGGTTGCCGGTGTTCACCTGGAAGGTCGCCTTCGGGTTCCCGGGCGGGTTGACCATCGACGCGATGTGGCCGCTGGTCGAGAGCACGAACCGACTCTCGCCGCCGAGTAGCTGGGTACTGCGGTAGCAGGACTGCCAGGGGCAGATGTGGTCGGCGATCCCGGCGATCACGTACGACGGAGTGGTCACCTTGCCAAGGTCGACCGCCGTACCCAGCATCGTCACCGTGCCCGGATGGGTCAGGCTGTTCGACATCCCGAGCTCGACGAAGGCGCGGTGCAGTGCAGCGGTCATCCGGGTGGTGTCGGCGTTCCAGAACAACACGTCGAACGGCGACGGCGGCCGTCCTTGCAGGTAGTTGTTGACCCAGTAGTTCCAGATGAGGTCGACCGGGCGCAGCCAGGCGAACACCTCGGCCAGGGTTCGGCCGTCGAGGTATCCCTTGGACGCTGAGGCTGCGATCGCCGCGGCGGCCACCCGTTCGTCGACGACGGCGGAGACCAGCCCGGCGCGACTCTGGTCGAGGACGCTGACCGCGAGGGCGAGACCCGCGACCCGGTCCAGCTCTCCGCGGTCGGCCAGGTGGGACATGACCATCGAGGCGAGGATGCCGCCGGAGCAGGTGGCGAACAGGTTCGTGGCCTCGCTGCGGCAGATCCGCTGCACGGCGTCCATCGCGTCGAGAATGGCCTCACCGTAGGTGTCCATGCCCCAGTCGCGGTGGCGGGCGTCGGGGTTGCACCAGGAGATGGTGAACACCTGCTGCCCTTGCTGGAGGAAGTACTCCACCAGGCTGCGCCCCGGCGCGATGTCGACCACGTAGTACTTGTTGATGACGGGCGGCACGATCAGCAGCGGCACGGTGCGGACGTTCGCGGACTGCGGGGTGTACTGGATGAGCTCGAACACCTCGGTCCGGTGCACCACCGCACCCGGCGTCGCAGCCACCGTCTCGCCGACGGTGAACGCCGTCGGCTCGATCATTCTCGGCACTCGAGGGCGCGTGGACAGGTCCCGCACCAGGTTGCGGACGCCGGCCACCGAGCTCAGGCCGGCCGTGTCGATCAACGCCTTCCACGCCACCGGGCTGATCAGCGCATTGTTGCTCGGGGCAAGCGCTCCGATGAGGTTGTCGAGCACGAACGTCATCCGCTCGGTGTCGCGCCAGTCGAGTTGTGCGTCGTTGGGCAACACGCCGACGGTCTCCTGCAGGGCCAGGTAGGCCTGCACGATCCGGCGCAGCAGCGGGTTCTGGCTCCAGGCGGGGTCCGCGAACCGGCGGTCCCGCTTGGATGGCGCGCGGCCGGAGTTCCCGGTCATGACCCGGGCGAACTCGGCGGCCAGGTCCGAGCTGCGCCGGGCGACGGTGCCGGGCCGGGCGGCCAACCCTGTTGCCATCCGCACCCACGAGCTGTTCGGCAGGAACCGGCGCAGTGGTCCGGTCGCGGCAGTGGTGAGCAGGAAGTCGAGCGGTTCGGCCAGCAGGTCGGCTTGTTCGGACTGGGTGGTCATGACAGCACTCCTTCGGGTACGGCGGTCTCCCGGCCCGGACATGCACCGGCCGGGCCTGTTGTCGTCATCGCAACCTCGCCAGCGCGGCGGAGCGGTACGACGCGGGCCCACGGTGGTTCACGAATCGTGTCCACCCGGGCGTGGGTGCGCGAGCCTCCGGTGAACGGCGTGAAGTGGCCGGCCAACGGGCTCCAGGATCCGGCGACGCCGAGCACCTCGAGCAGGACCGTCCACGGAATCAACTTCTGGTAGAAGATCGGCTCGGTCCAGAAGGCGCTGGGGCGTAAAGGGTTGAAGCCCGCGGTGAGCGACGCGATCAGGTAGCCGCCCAGGACGTAGAGGAAGACCAGTTTGACGATGTAGATGAGGTGGAAGATCCGCGGTGATCCGAAGCCGTGCTCCGCCCAGAACCGGGACAAGATCTTGATCCGCTCCAGGTAGGGCATGGAGTACAGGTTCTCCGGATCGACCGGCGGCGCGCTGCCTGTTGTGAATCCCATGATGACCCTTGGTCGACGTCAGATCTGCTGCAGGGTTCGCCGCAGGGCGGGCTTGTCGGGTTTGCCGACGGCGTTCTTGGGGATGGCGTCGACGACGTGGATGGCCACCGGGACCTTGATCTTGGTCAGCTGCGATCGACACAGCACGTAGAGCTCGTCGACGTCGAGCTCCGCCTTCGGGTACGTCGTCACGTAGGCGACCGGCACTTCACCGTACATGGGATGCGGCCCGCCGACGACCGCGGCCTCGAGCACCGCGGGATGGCCGTGCAGGACGGTCTCGATCTCTTTCGGATAGATGTTCTCGCCACCGCGGATGATCATGTCCTTGGTCCGATCGACGATGCGCAGGTAGCCGTCGTCGTCGAGGATGCCGACGTCACCGGTGTGCAGCCACCCGTCACCGAGCGCTTCGGCGGTCGCCTCTGGGCGGTTCAGATAGCCCTGCATGACGTTGGCGCCCTGAATGACCACTTCACCGCGCTCACCGGTCGGCATCAGCGAGCCGTCGGACGACATGATCGCGACCCGCTGACCGGGCAGCGCGACGCCGACCGTGCCGACCTTCCGCGGGCCGTCGGGTGGATTCGCAGTGGACGCGCAGGTGCCCTCGGTCAGGCCGTACCCCTCGATCAGGCCGATCCCGAAGCGCTGCTCGGTCGCGGTGAGCAGCTCCTCGGCAGCCGGCGCGGCACCACAGATCGCGAACCGGACGGACGAGGTGTCGGCGACCACGTCGGCAGGCTGGGAGACCAGGTGTGAGTAGATCGTCGGGACGGCGGAGAAGTACGTCGGGCGATGCTTCTCGATCGCGGCGAGGAACTCGAGCGGCTGGAATCGCTGCAGCATGGTGAGCCGGCCGCCGACCGAGATGGGCGTCAGGAAGCTGACGCAGATCGCGTTCACGTGGAACAGCGGCAACACCAGCAGACAGTGGTCGCGCTGGTCGATGTGCAGATGCGATGTCATCATCGCCGCCATCGCGCTCAGGTTGGCATGGCTCAGCATGACGCCCTTCGGCCGTCCGGTCGAGCCGCTGGTGTAGATCAGCAAGGCCAGATCGTCCGGCGAGGTGATCGCCACCGGGAGAACCCCGGGGTCTGGCCGCCTGCGCCACAGGTCGTCGATGCCGATGTTGGGCCGACCACCGTTCGGCGCGTCGGGACCGACGTTGACCACGACAGTCGCGTCCGCGTCCCCAATCTGGTAGTCGGCCTCGTTCGCGGTGAAAACCGGGTTGATAGGGGTCACTGCGGCGCCGAGCCGCCAAGCGCCGAGCATCGCGACCAGCAACTCGACGCGGTTCGGCAGCATGATCGCCACCACGGATCCAGAGCTGACTCCGTAGAGGGCCAGCTGGGTCGCAACTGCGTCGACCCAGCCTGCGAGCTCGGCGTACGTCAGATCGTGGCGATCATCGCGGACGCTCTGGCGATGGTCGTACGACGACGGCCAACGCCAGGGAAGATAGTCGAGGTCTCTCATGGTCATGGCTACTCCGAACAGGTCTGGAAGCGTGGGATCACGGGGCGAGGTCAATACCACTGACCGTAAGGACGGACGGCATGGCCGGCACTGTGCGCGGAACACGAAGCTCCGGCCCGGGTTCGTGTTCCCGGGCTGACATGGGGCCGTACCCGGCGCACAATCGGAGCACAAGAGGGGAGGGGCCGTGGCCTCTGACGAGCTGCATGCCGACGCCTTGGCGCGGGTCGCCAAGGTGGCCACCGAGATGGGGGCCGAACTGCCGGCGTTGACCCAGACACTGCACAAGGTGCTGGCCGCGTCGATCACCGAGCTCCAGGGCGACGCGTTGCAGCTCGAGTTGCTGGCGGCAAGCATCGAGAGCAATATCGAGACGATCGCTCACATCCTGCGCTACGAGATCGCGATCGACGAGATCTCCGCTCCGTCAGCGGCTGAGGAGTACGCGCGTCGACTGGCTCAACGAGGAGTCTCCCTCACCGCACTCGTCCGCGCTTACCGGCTCGGCCAGCAGCAGGTCCTGGACTGGGCCTTCGACGAGATCGCCGCAACGGAGCCCGACCCACGTATCGCCTTCGCCGCCGGACGGCTGCTGGTGGACCAGACCTTCCAGTACATCGACCGGATATCTGAGCAGGTCGTCACGGCGTACGAGTCGGAACGTGTTCGCTGGCTGGCCAACCGCAACACGGTGCGGGCGGCGATGCTCGATGAGTTGCTGCGGGGCGACAGGACCGACCTCGTGGCGGCGGAAAGCGCTCTCGGGTACAGGCTGCGGCAGAACCATCTCGGTGTGGTGCTCTGGAGCACGGCGCGATCGCCCGCGGACGCCGAACTACGTCGGCTAGAGCGCCTGTTGCAACAGCTCACCAAGGCGGCAGGCGGCGCCGGGCAACCGCTGTTCGTGCCGAGGGACCGATCGACCGGCTGGGGCTGGGTGCCGTTGGGACGCGCCGTCGAGGTCCACGACCTGGAGCGCCTGGAGTATGACGACGCGGTTGGCGAGCTGAGGGTCGCTACCGGATCGCCGGCGGCTGGTGCAGCGGGCTTCCGAGTGACCCATGTGGAAGCGACTCAGGCGCAGCGGGTTGCGGTGGCTGCTCAGGATCGCGCGAGGCGGATGACGTCGTTCGTCGATGCCGAGGTGCGGGCGGCCGCGATGCTCGTCGCCGACCTCGACGGCACCCGACGGCTGGTTGCGAAGGCCCTCGGGGAACTTGCCGCCGATACCGAGAACGCCGCCCGGCTGCGTGAGACGCTGCAGGTGTTCCTCGCCGAGAAGGGGAGCTACACCGCGACCGCGGAGCGTGTCCACCTGCACAAGAACACGGTCAAGTACCGGATCGATCGGGCCGTCGATGAACGCGGAAGATCATTGGACCACGAGCGTCTGGAGCTGGAGCTCGCGCTTGTCGCTTGCCGGTGGCTCGGCAGCTCGGTCCTCGCCACCGGTCACTGAGGTCATTCGTAACCTTGTACAAGCAGTCGCGCACCCACCAACGGAACAGAAAGCGAGAACACTCCGACGAACGGAAGGAGATAGGTGATCATGGCAGTTCCTCTCGAGTTCGACTCGACCTGGAGGAAAGGCCGGGTCCGGCTGATAACTCGAGATTCGCCGATGATCGACGGGCTTCGCCCGGCGGTGACCGAGGCGACCGAGCGCGGACTGTTGCGTCCCGACGTCACGGCCAAGAGGTTCGCCATGGCCGCCATCGGGCCGCTGTTCTACCAGCGGTTCCTCGTCGGACATCCGCTCGACGACAGGACCGTCGACGCGGTCGTCGACATCGCTTGGCGGGCCTACTCACCGACGCCACGGGCAGTCAGCCGTCCGGGGGTCAGCGTGTTCCGCTACACGGTAGGCAGCCATCGAGCAGCCGACAGATCGTAGGTTACAGCGGTGGAGGTTATCGACGGCACGACAGTCAAGCGGTACGGGATCGCACCAGCGGGCGGAGTCTGCGTGGTGGTGCCCCCTTCCGCGCTCCGGGAGGTGATCACGGCGGCCACCTGGGTAGGCGCCGACGCCGCCACCGCCGAACAAGCACTGGCCTCGTCGCATCGCCGGCCGGTCGCGCAGGCGGCCGGTCGACGGATCTCGGTGATCGCTTTCGCTACGGCTGAGGACTACACCAGCCAGGAGGTGCACCTGCACGTCGGCAGGCGCGGGCTGGTGGCGGTGTGCCCCGAGTCGCTCATGCCGGTAATGCGCGAGGCGGTGTCCCGGGTACGCCGCGGGCCGGCGGAAGCGATGCTCGCAGTGCTCTCGATGCTGGCCCACCAGGCCGCCGCCGCCGTCCAGGACCTCTCCGCGGAGGCGAACCGGCTCGATCAGCGCTCGATCGGTCTCGCCGCCGACGCGCAACGGCGTACAGTCTCCGGGCTGCGGCACCGCCTCTTCGCGCTCCAGCAGCTATGGAACGCGCACCACGTCATGTGCACCGTGGACGACACTCTGGCCGATGCCCTGAGTCGCGCCGGCCGACGCCGGTTACGGCAGTCCGGAGTGATCTTCGAGGCGAGCGCGGCCGCCGCGGCACAGGTCTACTCATTGCTTGGCGACACACTCGACCGATATTCCGCAGTGATCAGCGAACGGCTCACACTGGTGACGGTGATCTTCCTGCCACTCACCGTCAGCTCCGGGTTCTTCGGGATGAACTTCGGCTGGATGACCGACCACATCGGATCTGCGGCGGCCTTCGCGGTCCTCGGCATCGTCGCGCCGCTCGCACTCGTCGGCCTCACGGTGCTGACCGCTCGACGGATCAGCGGCACATGACGCCGATCATGCGACACCGGGTGACCTTCGACGCTGCCACGCCGCAAGTCGCACCCGGATCAGCCCAGCGTCGTGGTCGATGCGCTGGCACTTGCGAGAACTGCCAGCCTCACCGCGCACGGCCCATCATGTGCAGCCTATGCAGCGCCACAGTCCTGCTCGGCGATGAGCTCGCCCCCGAAGACACGGCCCAGCTGGCGGAGCCGGCCTGGTGACGGGTCAGCGACTGGCTGGTGTGGGACAACGCCATGAACGGTCACCGTGGGCGCGGGCTGGCGCAGGCCGAGGTGGCCGAGGTCGCCGCGGTTCATTTCTGCGATCACGAGTCATCTCGCTTGCCTGAGGCCTGATCGCTTGATGCCGGCGCGACACCAGCACACCGCAGGTCGTCGTCCACATCGCCCCGATGGAAGCGAGGGCTGGCGCACGGCACGCGCCAGCCGCACGGATTGACGATTTCGTCACATCTTCGCCGTCTCAACTAGCCAAACTGTCATAACTGACGATATCGTCAGTACTGGCGAAGCATTACAAGAGGTCCTCATAGGGCCCAGAATCCAACGAAGGTGGTAACTCATGACGCAGCACACGGACTTCTCCGCGCGGCTGGATGATTTGCAGCAGCGGGCCGCGACGGCCAGGTCGGCGGTACAGGCTGCCGCGACCGAGTCCGACGCACAACTCAGGCAGCGGATCGATCGAGCTCAAGCCAACCTTGACCAGTCAGGCGAGAACGCACGGCAGGAGGCATCGCAGGCCGCCGACAGCGCTCGGGCGAAGTGGGCGCAGCTGAAGGCTGACGCCGCGGCCAAGATGAGCGACGTCAAGGCGAACATCGACAAGCGGACCCGCCAGGTGGACGCCAAGGTCGCCGATGACGACGCGGACTGGGCAGAAGCCGACGCGGCCAAAGCCCTCGATTTCGCCGACTGGGCGGTCGAGAGCGCGCAGCTGGCGATGCTCGGCGCCATCGACGCCCGCGCCTACGCCGACAAGCTCGCCAAGGCCGCAGACAACTCGTAGTCCCTCAATCGAACTGGTGGCCACGGAGTCCCAGTTCTCCTTACAGCACTCATGCCGCCGCGGGCGGGAATGATTGACGCCTTGCCCGCACGGCATCACCTAACGGAGGTTTGCAATGACTAGTGATGTGATGACCCCGGACCTGCTGCGCGACACAATCCGGTACCGCGCCCAGGACGCGTCGGCGGTCAAGGTGTATGGGCTCGCCTGGCTGGAGTTCGAGAAGCCGGATCTGGACCGGGACGAGGTCGACCAAGCAGCTGGCAACGCGTTTGTCGACGCATTCACCGTTCCCTGGAAGTCGGAGGTGCGGCCATGACTACCCCGCTCCTTGTTTCCTTGGCCGCGCTCATCGCTGTCGCCTTTGCGGTGCTGGGCGCAAGCAAGATCCGAGCCGTACCGTCGATGCAGGCCCGGGCCGCGCATGTCGGTTTCAGTGTCGGTGCCTACCAGCGCATCGGGGTCCTGGAGGTCGCGGGTGCCGCAGGAGTCCTGCTCGGCCTCGCGATACCCCCGCTCGGTGTGCTCGCCGCGGCGGGTTTGCTGCTTCTCATGGTTGGAGCCCTCGGCGCGCACCTGCGCCAGCACGACGGCGTAGCCGAGCTGGCACCAGCGCTCGTCGTCACCGTGCTGCTCGTGGCCTATCTGTGGCTCGCCTTCGGCAAGATCTGACGACGAGGCCGACATGACCAACTTCAGCCAGAACCTCACCGAGTCCGCCTCGATGTACCCAGACCACCCGGCCGTCCGGATGGATGACCACGTGCTGACATACGCGGCCCTGGACGACGCCGCGTCCCGGATGGTCACGCTGCTGCGCGGCAACGGACTGGAGCCCGGCGACCGCGTCGGGCTGATGCTCCCGAACCTGCAGTTCGCGATCTCGTACTATGGCATCCTCCGGGCCGGCGGGGTCGTCGTGCCAATGAACCCGCTGCTTACCGAGCGCGAGGTGGAGTACTACCTCCGCGACTCCGGCGCCAAACTGCTACTTGCCTGGCATGACCGTGCCGCCGAGGCGGAGGCAGGTGCGAAGGCCGCAGGCGACTGCCTGGCGGTCGCGCCCGGAGACTGGGACTTCCAGGCCGCGCTGGCGGCGACGCCGCCCGCGACCGACCCGGTCAGCCGCTCCGACGACGACATCGCAGTGATCCTCTACACCTTCGGCGCCACCGGCAAGCCGACGGCCGCCGAACTCACGCACGGCGGCCTCAACCGCAACCAGGCGGTCACCGCGCGGGCCCTGATCAACGCCGCCAGGGTCCTCAGCGGCGAGCGGACAGGGACACGATCCACGCCACCCGCGCTGCTGCCGTCCTTGCCGACACCGACGACTCGCAGGCCAGCCCCGGTGAGGCTGACGCGGCCATAACGACGTGTTCGCCGGCATCCTGTCTCTGTCTCGCCGGTGCTCTTCTACCCGGCGCAGGACGGCCGCGCCCAGCCACTGGCTAGCGAGTACGGCAGAAGGTCCCGCGACTCATTTGGGCAAGTTCGCGGTGGCAGTGCATAGCCGACCGTGCCACCCCAGGCTGGCCGCGGCCGGCTACCCAACGCGATCGGAGGATGGTTGGCCTCACACACCGCTGCGAGGCGATCTCCTCGACCAGGCTGCACTGCACGGGGTCCTCGGCCTGGACGAGAGGCTCGGGCTCGAGCTGATCGGCGCCTGTCGCCGACTGAGCGGCGGGGTGCCGCGACGGGGCTTGCGTTCGGCGGCGCCGCCTCGGCTGGGGGTGGCCGTAGGCGCTGACCGCCAGGTCCGGTCTAGCCTTGGTCTAGCCTTGGTGCTGGGCTGCACCTCGTGTCCGGCCACCACTGAATCGAAGGCTCCTCCCCATGTCCTCCCACGCAGACACACAGCAACAAAGCGTCGCGGACGCGCTGGCGCGGCGGGTTGAGGCGCGGCGGGGCGCCGAATCCGTGTGGGTCGCGGCGTTGGGTGAACTGGCGGCCGTGGACCGGGCCGTGTATGAGGCTGTGGCGGATACCCCCACCCCGGAGCTGGACGACCCCGTTCGCCGGCTCTCGAACGCTGCGAACTACTCGCGGCTATGGCTTGGTATCGCCGCCGTGATCGCCGGGCTCGGTGGCAGGCGTGGACGCCGCGCGGCGCTGGAGGGCGTGCTGGCGATCGGAGTTACCTCGGCGACCGTCAATCTCGGCATCAAGCCGCTTGCCCAGCGGCGGCGCCCGGATCGCGCCGACTACGCCATGTTTGCGGCTCGCCGTGTACCGATGCCGGAATCCGACTCGTTCCCGTCCGGCCACGCCGCGTCGGCGTTCGCGTTCGCCTACGCGGTCGGCCGTCACCTGCCGGGGCTGGCCGTGCCGATCCGGTTGCTGGCGGGCGGCGTCGCCTACTCGCGAGTCCACACCGGCGTGCACTATCCGGGTGACGTGATCATCGGTTCCATCGTGGGGGCCGGAACCGCAGCGACAGTCGCTGCAGGATGCGACCGCATCTACCGACTGCAAGACCGAACTGCGAAACGTGCGTAACCGGCAGCCCTAACGGAGCCTGCACCTCCTCGGCGTATCAGCCCTCTGGCAGCGGACGCGTTTGCCTGGGAGGCGACAACGGCGCCGATGGTGGCATGCCTCAAAGGCGGGGCGAGATTCGGACTCGCAGAGCCCTGGGCCGGATAGTGAACTGCAGCGGCGGGCTTAGATCGATCGCCTCGCCATCAATCCCTGCGTGTACCGGTGGCAGCGCGCTGACGTCCAGACGTGGTGCGCTCCACGCTCGCCCTGGAGTGTGGGGGGCAGCCCGCGGGGGGTGCGGGGCAGCGCTGGGTGCGTCGAGAACGATGATCCCGAGTCGGCCGCTGTCGAGGGCCGGACGGGCACCGGGCGATCGAGCGTGTAGGGGTTGTTCGACACGAGCACAACCGCGAGATGCTGGTGCTCGCGCCCCATATCGTCGACCAGGCGCAGCGCAGGCACCTCTGCGCGTGGGCCGAGCACCTTCTCGGCGGTCTCCAGGAGCGTCCGCATCTTGGCATCGCGGTAGCCGGGACTGCGGACGGCGTCGCCGTAGATACCGAGCGAGACGTTGTTGAGAAACAGGCGACCATTCACGTCCGCCACGTCGATCAGGCGCTCGATCCCGCCAGCGAACGCCTCGAGCGCGCCGAGCACATCGTGAGGATCCACTCCGAGATCGAGAGCGAAGTGGTTGCGCGTCCCGGCCGGCACGCACACGAACGGAAGCCCATGCGCGGCGGCCGCCGCGGCCACAACCGCCATCGACCCCGTCGCCACCGGCAACCCCCAGCGCGTCCGCACCATCGGCCACAGCTTCCCGGGCCAGCGCTTCCAGGCTCTGGCCCGGCGCAAAGATGACGGTCTCAATCCCTCGGTCGCGTGCCCGCTCGGCAACCGCAGCGCGTGCGGCAGTGCCCCCGCCAGATCTCGGGTTGATAAACCACACCGGCCGTTGCGGGGGATCCGAGGACCGCCAGCCAGGACGCGGCAACTCCGACACCATCCCCAACATTCTTGTGCAACGACGGTAAGCGTGCCAGTCGCAAATCACCTGCCATCGATGACGGGATGCCGGCCCCCACTTCCACGCCGAAGACGGCGTAACCAGTGGTGCAGTGCAACGCTCAGCCCACCGCACCGTCAAAGAGCTCGCCGCCGATATTCGCAGCTGGGCCGAGACCTGGAACGACAACCCCAAAACCGTTCCGCAGACGACATCCTGCAATCGACTGGTAGTGCCCCGAGATCAGTTCATCGCAACACAGTCAGCCGACATCGCCGGTGCCTTCGCACCCGGGTGCGTTGTGGTGGTGCGAAGTAGCGGGCCCAAAGAATGTCGTGGTCAGGCTAGCGGCGGAATCAGATTGAGTCTTCGGTATGGAATTGTTGAAGTGGGAAATTCGATCAGAGGGCTGCCTGGTTTGGCCGTGCGGGGCTGGCTGTCGATTCCGACTCGCGCGCCTACTGCTTCCGGTGTGGCGGCGGGCCAGGTGAGTCGAGTTCACCGCGATCGAGTTCGAGTTGCGCCTAGCGTCCTGAGCCGGTCGGCTCGTACTTCGTGCCCGCGAAAGCTCTACGATTTCGTCGGGCCGAAGGTAGGTAGTAGCCGCGAGTCGCGTCGGTGTCACATCTTTGGCAACTAGTACTCCAGCCGTAGTTCGTGATCAGGCGAGTTGGACTGCTTGACGGCGGTGGTGGCAGTCGCGGGCTCGGGCTTGGTGGCGGCGTCGCCACCGTGACCAGTGCAGCAGGTATGCGAGGTCGCGGCGGGCGTGGTCGAGCAGGTTGGTGAACAGGTGCCTGACTTCGTTCGCGGTCAACGCGATGAGCCCAGGCGGCGCAGTGGTGTCGGCTCGTGCGGTTGCCGCGGTGACAGCGAGGAAAGCGTGGGCGAGCATCGCGAGGATGGTCCACCGGTGCCACGACGTCCAGCGACGGACCTGGTGCTCGTCCAGGCCAGTCAATCCCTTACCTGCTTGGAAAGACTCCTCGATCGTCCACCGGCGCCCGGCCACGGCGACAAGGGTCGCCAGCGGTACTGGGGTGGGTGTGTAGCAGCGGTAGAACGCCAGTTCACCGGTGCTGATCGAGCGGCGGACCAGCAACGCGTGATCGCCGGGAACCTCGGGGTCGGTGATGTCGATCAGCGCCCAGTCGTACCAGCGATGACCCTTCGCGCCGACACCGGCACTGAGCCGGTTCCACGCGCGTGACGGCAACCGGCGGCCCAGCGCTTTGGCCTGGTGTTTGCCGGCCGGGGTGGTGATCTGGTGGTCGCAGGCCACCGCAAGCACGTAACCGATCCGGCGCTCGTGCAGACCTGAGCGCAGCTTGGAGTCTGCGCCGTAGACCTCGTCGCCAGCCACCCATGAGGCCGGGACACCGGCGTCCAGCGCGCGGGTGATCATCTCGGCTGCGAGCGCGGGCTTGGTGGCGAACCTGATGTCGTCGGGAACCCCCGCGGCACGGCACCTGTCCGGGTCTGCGGTCCACGACTTCGGCAAGTACAACGCCCGGTCAATGAACGCATGCCCACCCTTGGCGGCATACACCAGGTAGACCCCGACCTGGGCGTTCTCGATCCGGCCCGCGGTCCCGGTGTATTGACGCTGCACCCCAACGGTGTGAGTGCCTTTCTTCAGGTCGCCGGTCTCATCCACCACCAGCACCGCGTCGGGATCGGCCAGGTGATCGACGACATAACTCCGCAGATCGTCACGCACCGCGTCGGCGTCCCAGGCCGCGCGAGACAGCAGGTGCTGCATGCCGTCCGGGGACACCTCACCAGCGTGCTCGGCGATCGTCCAGCAGTTCACCCGCGGCAGCCCAGCCAGCAACCCCAGCAGGAACAACCCGACCCGCCGACGCGGTTCGACCCGCGCGAACCGGCACGCGATCCGCCCTGCCAGCTCGTCGAAACCACGCTGCCAACGATCAGGGTCTACGCTATGGCACGCAGCCACCGCGCGACCGTCTTGAGTCCACACAACCCGAGATCATCAACCGGTGGCTGCGCTACGTCCCGGACCGCCACACCGCCACATCACGAACTACGGCTGGAGTACTAGGTTGCCGATGAAGCGGGCTCTGGTGCTGGTGCCAACGTGGGCTTCACCTTGGGTTAGAACGTGGGCGATGACGGTCCGTGCGATTCAGGCGGTCAGCGCAGTCCAAGGTCGTGCGCTCACGTGAGCCTGCCCACCCGGCGATCGTCTTCGATAGAAGAGTTCACGCGAGTGCAGCTGGAACTGCGGGCCCGCGCGGGCGCCAGCCGTGCCGGCCGGTCGTCGCCGAATCGGACGCGAGTGGTGGCGGCGGCGACCTACCTGTTCCGCGGCGCGATCAGGCACGCAGAATGTGGTCGCAAGATGGAAGGCGCCAAGCGTTCTCATGCGACGTTCTATCGCTGCGCCGCACGAACCCTGGTTCCCGGCGCCCGGGAACTGCTAGATCATCCTCCGACTGTCTATCTGCGGGAGGATCACCTGGCCAATGAGGTGAACCGGTGGATCGGTGGGCTGTTCAGCCCGCGGAATCTGGAGAGCACCGTCGCGGCGCTGGTCGGGTCTCAGGAAGGGCCGGATCCGGCCGAGGTGGCGGAGGCTGCCTTCAGGCGTCGGATCGGCGCGGCGGAGGCCGAAATGGCGCGGCTGCAGCGGGCGCTCGAGGCTGGCTGGGACCCGGAGCAGCTGACGAGTCAGGACAACGCCGCAGTCGCTGAGAAACGTGCCGCCCAGGCTGGAATGGATGCGATCGAGGTCACAGAACGATTCAGTGCGAATGAAGTCCGCGAGATGGTCGCTGAACTCGGTGACATGAGTACTCGATCGAGCGGATCGAGGCGACCTTGCTGATCTCTACAAGGCCCTCGATCTCGCGATCACCTTCGACCACCGAGAACGGATGGCCGAGGTCTCCATGAACCCAACCACGCATGTGGTTAAGGTCGGTGTCCGAGGGGGGACACGCACCTTAACCACACGCTTGAGGCTGAACGGGTGACTCGGTTTGGTCTGGTGGGGTTGCGTGCGTCGCCGGGCGTCAGGTGCGCTGTTACAGGGTGCGCCGGGTGGGAGAGGGCGTCGCGACCACGACGACGAGGTGGTCAGTGGCTGGTGACAACGAGCGTCGGCGGGTCATGGACAAGGCCCGGAAGCGCGTTCGTCTCGTACGGCTGCCGCAGTCCGGGCCGCCAGGCGAGGAGCCGAGTACGGGATCCCGCGTCGAGGGCGGTCACCAACCAGTCACCACGGCCGGCGAAGGCCAGCCCGGGTTGCGACTTGGCGGGCAGTTCGATCCCCGGCATGATGCTCAGCCGGCCGGTGTCGAGTTGCATGATCGCGATGTCCATGGGCGGGAGCGGGTGGCCGTCGAACCGTGACTCTGTCGATGCCCGTTCGATCAGGAAGGCAACCCTCGTACCGTCAGGGCTGACGACACCGCAGCAGGCGGGGCGTGGAAGGGGGGATCCGAGGGTCTCCCCGCCGGCGATCGACCGGCGGTGGAGCGTGCACGGTGACGCGTCGTCCTGACAGCCGCTGGTCCAGAAGACTTGGCCTGCCCCGGCCGCGAGCGGCGCCACGTGTTGTTCGAGCTTGGCCTGCAACCGACCGGTCCGTGCATCGACGAGCGCAAGCCACGTCGGTGAGATCGACGGATCGGGCTGCATCAGCCCGACGATCGTCTCGCCCACGATTGCGGATGCGTAGAAGCCGAGCGGCAGCCGCACCCGCTGCCCGCCGGCGACCGGAGCGATCGTCGCGTAGGGGTTGTCGATGTCACTGGCGAAGGAAGCGATCCAGACCCGATTGCGATCGGTCAGCACCCCCTCGGTGGGACCGAGTGGGCGGATGACACTCACCCGGTGATCGACGCTGATGCGCAACATCGCGTAGGGAGCCGTCTCGCTGCACGACCCGGTTGTCGCGTACGCCGTGACCGGATCACCGGCCAGGACAGCGGCGTACTCGCCTGGGCGGACGACTGCGTCAGGCAAGGTCGTCGCGCGGCCGCTGTCGAAGTCGACGAGTCGTAGCCGGTCTCCACCCAGGAGCACCTGGATCCCGGTGTGCTCCGCGGGTGGCGCACTCGACACGATAGGCAGCAGCGTGTCCGCTCCACACGCGCCGGGCGCCGTCGGCCACACCCGCGCCGACCGTCCGTCCGGGGTTGTGTTGATCAGATCGGACGGGGTGGGACTCGGCGCGGCCTGATGTTGCGGACGATCCGTCGAGGCGCGGAGGACGATCAGGGTCAGCAGCGCCACCAGGACCAGAATCCATCCGGCCCTTCGGCGCCCACGTCTCGAAGCCTTCCCGACTTCGAGGACCTCTCCTTGATCGTGCTCCACACCACCATGAAATCACCGCTCGTGTCGCTCAGGTCCACGGTTCGTCCTGTGTTGATCGAGTCCTCGATGGCGCAGATGATCTCCGTGATCTGTACGCCGTGATCGATGCCGGGACCGAGTTCGACGCCATCGATGAGTCCGGCCGCGAAGTCCTGGACCATCCACATGCGTCGAGCTCGACCCCACGAAATCTGAGGCCAACCCCGTAACCGCTGATTACCAGCCAGAACACTGGCCAAATGCCATAATCTGTCGAAACTAGCCTCTGACCTGCGCTTTTGCTGTCCAGCAGTTCTCAGCTCTGAGCATCGTCACCCATCGGTTCTCGTTGAAAACAATGCGTAAAGCCATGTGCTGCTGTCGCGCATCCGCCGCCTTGCGTCGCGTGCGGTATCCGCTCGCCGTCTACTGGGGAGAGCTTGAAGGTCGCTATCCGGCTGGCGGCTCCGATTCGTCTGTCGGGGATGTCGCGACGACCGTTGCACTGACTCTGGCCCTGCCGACTCGCAAGGTGATCGTCGGCTCACCGGGCTCGAGGGTCACGAATGCATCGAGGCCGCGGGCGACCTCGGTGCCGTCGACCTGCCACACGGCGTCGTCGATGACGTCTGCCGAGGCATCCGCGACCGATCCCCAAAGCCGGATCGTTTGTCCAGCCATGTATGGCCTCAACCGGTTCCTCACCCGCGACATGTATGACAGCGCACTCAAAGACATCGGGCTCGGCACGCACCCATGGAACACCAACCGCTACATGTTCGGCGGCGGCAACCCAGTCAGCCGCATCGAACTCGACGGCCACATCAATGACAGTTCCGACGGCTTGGGTGGCGATCCGTACGCATTCCATCTGCCGATCACGACGTCTGACGAAGAGCACAACCAGCAGCTCGTGGAAAACTGGAAGAACATCGGCGCCGGTACAGTACAGGGAATTATCGAGACAGGCGAGCAGGTGAGCCCTCTCAATGGCATCCGCCAGGCAACGGGCACGGCGGACAGCCAGATCTACCACAACGTGGCCTCGAAATTCGGTGCGAACACCGACAGCACCGCCTATGAAGCCGGCCGCTGGTTCGGCTCGGCAATCGTCCCCACGGGGACAGTTGGCATTGGCGTCAAGGTTGCCGATCGAGCGGCGGTCACTCTGTCCGAAAAGGCCGCCGCCAAGCTAGCCGATGACGCGGCCAAAGCCGCAAGCCCTGAAATCGGCACTAAACTGGAGTACTTCTTCGGGAATGCCACTGGGACTGCTCACAACATTCAACGAAGCGGCGACATGGCCAGCCAATTGAACCGGATTGGGATTGGAGATAGCGCCGCAGGACGTGCGATCTTCTCGAAGCATCTGGACGAGGTGTTCAATGACCCCGGCTCTGTGGTGCGGACTCAGGACAATGGGCGCATTGTGAGAGAGGGCCTCCTGAAGGGACCCGATGGTATGCTCAAGACGGAGACGATCTGGGATGGCAATAGACTGATCACCGGGCAGTTGTACGGGTCGAACTCAAGATACCGAAAGTAGGTGATGGTCGTGCCGATGTTCACGATCTCATTCGGTAGCAGTGCAATGGAGTGTTCGGTCTGGTCGAGTTCCGGAGAAGCGCGTGCCGGATCGTCCGCCGACCTGGAGATCGCGAACGAGTACGGATCCGGCTCGGGTCCCGTGTACGTGTTCTCGTCTGCGGATGATGCCGGGGAGGGCGGCCGGGAGCCAACTGTAGGGATTCAAATGGATTCAGAATTTGAGTCCCCCACGATCTTTGGTAGCGAATGGGGCGGAGCGCGCTGGGTTGGCTGCAACTCGCACTTGTATCGAATCTCGCCCAATATGACCATCGATCGTGAGATTGGCCTCGATTCGAGATTCGACTGTTTCAGGCTCATTTCTTATCTGGATAGGCTAATTGTTCTCGCTGAAGTCGGACTCTTCGCTGTGCGCAGTAGTGGTGAGATTGATTGGCGGGTGAATCTGGAGGTCGTCACCGATGTGCGCTGGGAGAGTGAAAGCGTGTTGATCTCCCAGATGGACAGCTCAGAAGTGCGCGTGGACCTTCGGAACGGGGCTGTGGCTTAGTGCCGGGTGGCTAGTACGGCAGCCGTAGTTCGTGATCTGGCGGCGCGGCGGTCCCGGACGCGAGGCGGCCACCGCTCG
>NZ_JBHSKE010000009.1:0-241557 GCF_042657745.1 Kribbella qitaiheensis
GACAGACTGATCAGACAGCGGAGCCCCTCTGGTAGCTGGTTGTCTCGCGAGGACAAACCTGTCTACCCAAGGAGCTCCGCTGCTCCATGTTCAACACGCCCTTGACAGCACCCCAACCCGCCTAACTAACCGGCTTTGGGACTAGCCTCGCAGGATGGCCAATGAGGCCCGAGCAGGTCGGGTGTCAGCTCGCCCACCCTGCCAGTGTTGCCCTAGGCAAGCGCTTCACGCCAGCCAAACGCTGTCTCGCCCCGCGTGTTGAGTCCGGCCCGCAGCCGGGCGAGGTGGAGCCGACTGTCGGAACCGAACCGACGACCTCCTCAGTACGAGAAGGAACGACAGCGTGTGATTGAGCCTATACCAGCGGATTTGCGTACTGCTCTCGCCGCACCACACGCGAATTTCCTCCTCGGCGCCGAGGATTTCGCACCACGAACAGCACCACGGCTTGCAGTGGGGCACAAGCTCGGCGGACCGCCTGCTCACGGGAACGGCTGCCGCTCCGTGATCTCCGTACACGCCTCGTCTAGTGATGTGACAGCACTTCGGATGAGGAAGTCCGCCCGGCTCAGATGACCAGCGACCCGAGTTATCACGTCGTCCGGGTCCTCGCTCGGATCAAGTAGGCCCAATCCGAGGCCTCGGTTCGCGATCAGTTCCCGAAGACGCTGACCGCGATCCGACGAGTCGGCGTCGGCGATGCCGGCGAACATCGCTCCCAGTTCCGCGCTGATCACTTCCTCCAGCAGCGCCTTCTTGGTGGCGAAGTTCGAGCAGAACCCGCCGGAGGTGAAATTCGCCGACGCGGCAAGACCGCCGACGCCGTTGAAGCCGTCCCGCTTCAGGACTCGTGAGGCGCTACGCAGGATCGCCTGCTTCGCCTTGACTCTGTGCTCCTTGGTGTACCGCATATGTGACCTTTCGCCCCCCGGCTGGTGTACGCCACTCGCATAGGATAGCGTTCGTTATATAGCGATCGTTATCCAACGATGCTGGGCATGCCGCCCCGAAGCGGCGCGAGTTCGGAGAGTGAAGGAAATGACAGTGAGCTACAAGGACACGCTGACCACGACGGTAGACATCGGCGGAATCCCCTTCGCCTATCGGCAGGTGGGCACCAAAGGCGGTGTCCCGGTCGTATTCCTGCACCACCTGACGGCCGTGCTGGACGACTGGGACCCCGCAGTGATCGATGGCGTCGCCTCCGAGCGGCATGTCATCGTCTTCGACAACCGTGGCGTCGGCGGATCCGGAGGCAAGACCCCCGACAGCGTCGAGGCCATGGCCGACGACACCGTCGCGTTCCTGGAAGCCCTCGGGCTGGGCACAGTCGACCTGGTGGGCTTCTCCCTGGGTGGCATGGTCGCCCAGGTGGTCGCCCAGCAGCGCCCGGACCTCGTCCGGCGCCTCATTCTGGCCGGCACTGGCCCCGCCGGCGGCAAGGGAGGGGCGAGCGCCGGAGCCGTGCTCCAAAACGCCATTCAGCAGGCGTCGGCCCAGGGGAAGCACCCCAAGCACTTCCTGTTCTTCTCGCCTACGCCGACCAGTCAGGCAGCTGCGGACGCCTTTCTGGGCCGCCTCGACGGACGCACCCTGCAAGACCGGGATACGCCAGTGACGAACGAGTCAATCGGCGCCCAACTCATCGCGCTCGCCAAGTGGGAGCAGGGCACGTCACCCGCCGGCCTGGCGACCGTCACGCAGCCCGCCCTGGTCGTGAACGGCGACGAGGACATCATGCTGCCGACGATCAACTCCTTCGAGCTGGCACAGCTGCTACCTAACGCCCAGCTGAGCATCTACCCCGATTCCGGGCACGGCGGCATCTTCCAGCACCACGACCTCTTCGTGCAGCAGACGTTGGGATTCCTGCGCCACTGAACACCCGGAAGTCATCCGCGACCCTCTCCAACCTGGCTTCGGAAACGCGAGCTGTCCGGCAGGAGCAGGGTCGGCGGGTGATTCCCCCCTTTCCGAGCGCGTCGACGGTACTGCAACCCGGCGACGCATCAACGATTGATTGGATTTGAGATGACCTTCAACGTGCCGGAGGGCAGCGCTGACCTGGAGTACGCGAAGAAGGGCGGTGTCTACGTCCCGAACAAGGACGGGGCGACGACGTGGTTCAACGGAGACCTCTACGCGGTCATGCTCTCCGGTGAGCAGACCGGTGGCCAGCTCGGTCTGATCGAGGCAATGGTGCCGCCAGGCGGCGGGCCGCCGCCGCACATCCACGAGCGGACCGACGAGACGTTCTACGTGGCCCACGGCGAGTTGGAGTTCCTGAGCGGTGACAAGACCTTCACCGCGTCGACCGGTGACGTGGTGTTCCTGCCGCGCGGCAACGTCCACCGCTTCCACAACCCGGGCATCCGGCCCGCCACGCTCGTGTTCATCTACACGCCCGGTGGCGCGGAGGCAATGTTCGTGGAGGGCGGCGACGAGCCACAGCCCGGCGTCCAGGTACTGCCCTGGGGACCCGAGCGCATTGACGAGCGCATGCTCGAGTTGCTCGCGAAGAACGACACCGTTCTGCCGCCGCAGTAGCGAGGCGCCCGTGGTCGACGCCTAGGGTAGCGCTCGTTATATAACGAGCGCTACCCTAAAGTGGCCGGCGAGCCCGGAGATCTGAAAGGAGGCCGGGATGAGGTACTCGAAGGAGCACAGAGCGCAGGCCAAGGCCGCGATCGTGCGGGAGGCGGGCCGTACGCTCAAGGAGAACGGCTTCCACGGCGTCGGGGTCGACGGACTGGCCGCATCGGCCCAGGTCACCTCTGGCGCCCTCTACTCCAACTTCGCCAACAAGGAAGCCGTCCTCGAGGAGGTCGTGGCCTCACAACTGGGCATCGAGTTCGCCGGCCTCGCCGACAAGGAGCCGGCCGAACGACGACGCCTGCTCGGCGAGGTGCTCCGCGTCTACCTCAGTGACCTGCACCGCGAGGACCCCGGGCACGGCTGCGTGATGCCGTCACTGAGCGCGGACGTGGCACGGGCAGGCGACTCCGTCCGTGAGGCGTACCGGCGCCGGATGGTCGATGTGATCGCCACCCTGGCCCCCGCCATGCCCGGCACCCAGGAGGAACAGGAGCAGCTGGCCTGGACACTCGTCGCCTCGATCGTGGGCGCCGTCACGATCGCGCGAGCCCTCCCCTCAGGCGACCAGGCCCAGGCCATACTCGACGCCGTCCTCACAACAGCCCTGCAGTCGATCCCGGACGAACCCTGACGGGCTTCGAACTTGAGCGGTGCCCCGCGATCTGCCCTACGGTGAGCGAGCCCCGGAGCCGGTGTGGCACAAGCGCCGTCACTGCGGCCTGGCGGGTGGGACGGTCAGAGTAGCGACTGCGACTCTGGCCCCGCGCTGTTGTCAGTGTGGTCGGCTGGTGGTGTGTGTTTTCTTGCGGATGCGGGAGGCGCGCAGGTTCGCGATGTTGCCGCAACTGCGGACGTTGTGCCAGACGCCGCTGCCGTTGCGGGAGGCATCGTAGAAGGCGGACCGGCACCCGGGCTCACGGCACAGCTTGAGCCGGGACCAGGTGCCGACGCGCTGGGCCAGCAGGATCTCCGACCAGATGGCTGAGGCGAGCCAGCCGGCACCTGTACCGACCGGGACCATGGCGACCCGCCGGAGCTCGTCGGTGACCAGGTTGACCTGGGCGCGCTGGGTGACCGTGGACGGTGTGCCATCCGGGTCCGCGGGCCGCTGGTCCGGTGAGATCGCGAGCATCTCCTGAACACCCGCCCGAAGCTCGCGCAGCGCCTCCAGGTCCTTCTCGGGCAGGGTCGAGTCGGGAGGATCCAGCCCGCGGTCGCCAGCCCACTGACGAGTGGCCTCCTGCAGCCACTGCTGTGCAGACGCGCGGCCAGCCAGCAGGTCAGCTCCGTCGCGCTCGATGGCGTGCGTGTTGACCAGATCCTGCACCAGCGCCAGCCCGTCCGGAGCGGTGCGGGCCTCGAATCTCGCGGTCGCGATCCATGACATAGGCAAAGTCTACTTGACTTCGGTCATCGAAGCGAGCACGCTTGACAGAGACAAACCGCCTTACGCTTCAGTCGCACAAGATTTGGGCGTTTCTCAGCGTCGAACGGAGTACGAGATGACAACCGTCAGCGGAGCGACCGTCCTGGTCACCGGCGGACAGCGAGGGCTCGGCCGGCAGATCACGCAGGAGCTGCTGCGGGCGGGGGCCGCGAAGGTGTACGTCACCTCGCGTACGCCGGAACCGGAGACCGACCCGAGGATCGTTCCGCTCGCGTTCGAGCTGGCCGACCCGAACGCCGCCGCCGATCTCGCGCGGACCGCCGGTGACGTCAGCATCGTCGTCAACAACGCCGGCATCATGACCTTCGGCCCCCTCCTGCGGGACGACCAGCAGGAGGTCGAGCGCGTCTTCGGAATCGTGGCCTTTGGACCAGTGCGCGTAGCGAAGGCCTTGGCACCAGTGCTGGCGGCCAACGGCGGCGGCGCGCTGGTCAACCTGCACTCGGTCACCGCGTGGATCGCCGGATTCCCCGGCTCCGGCACCTACGGCGCCGCGAAGGCCGCCCTGATCTCGATCACCAACACGCCGCGGGCCGAACTGGCCGCGCAGGGCACCCAGGTACTCGGCGTCCAACTCTCCCTGACCGACACCGACCTGGTCAGCCACATCGACGGCGCCAAGAACGACCCGCGCGCAGTAGCCGCAGACATCGTCGCAGCCCTGCAGGAGGGGGCCTCCGAACTGATCGCCGACGACTCCAGCGATCACTTCAAGGCAGCGCTGTCCGGCCCGGTCGAAGCCCTCAGCGTCTCCCGCTGAATGGACAGCACGAGTGGGACACGGGCGCGAGAGCGCCTGCTGGCAGCTGCTGACGAACTCTTCTACAGCGAAGGCGTGCAGACAGTCGGCGTCGACCGCATCGCCAAGCGAGCCCGCACCTCCAAGAAGTCCCTCTACCTGGTCTTCGGCAGCAAGGAAGCGCTCGTCCTCGCCTACCTCGAGGCACGCCGGACCTCCATCGAGGTGTCCATCGCCCAGGGGCTGGCCCGCTTCGACACCCCCCGCGAGCGACTGCTCGGGGTCTCCGATGTCCAGGGCGACTTCTTCGCCGCACCGGACTACAACGGCTGTCCCTTCCTCGCCGCCAGCGCGGAAGCGGCGCGCGGAAGTCTCGTGGAGCGTGCCCACGCCGACTACCGCGCTTGGGCTCGCGCTCTGCTCACCGAACTGGCCGCCGAGGCCGACGTCCCGGATCACGAGGCGGCCGGACGCGAACTGCACCTGCTGTATGACGCCGCCGGCGTGGCAGCGCGTGCGGACCGCGACCCCTCGGTCGCAGCGGTGGCCCGTCACGCAGCAGCCGCCGTCTTGGCCCACCGGAACGCGCGTTGCGGCCGCAAACCATCGGATTCCGATCCACACCAAGGACACTGAATGCTGGCCAAGCTGGACAACGACCTTGCCCATGACCACCACGTCTACAGCAAGACCGGGGGCGATCCCCTGCTGGTCATCACTGGTACGTCTCTGTCGTGTGCCGCTCTGGAACGACTTCGACAAGGGCAGCGGAAATCGCCTGGACGCCGCAGACCGCCGTGGCCTTCTCCCCGGAGCTGCTTGACTCACCCGCGCCGACCGCGCGCTGTGCTTGTCTGCCCGCCGCGATGGGCCTTCGTGGCAGGTCAGACGCTTCCATGCAGGAAGTTGAGAATAGGTTCCTTTTCGTATTTATCTCTTATAGAAAGGTTGGCCAATGACTCTGCGTGAGGTCAATGGTGGCCTGGCGGGTGCGCGCAGGCCGAGTTCTGGAGGGCGGGTGCTCGTCGTGGGGGCTGGCCCGGTCGGGCTGGTCGCCGCTGTCGAGCTGGCGCGCCGAGGTGTAGACGTCCGTCTTGTTGACAAATCTGGGGGCCCTTCCTCGGGCTCTCGGGGGAAGGGGCTGCAACCTCGCAGCATCGAGGTCTTCGACGACCTGGGGGTTGCTGGTCGCATTGTGGCCATGAGCCGTTCTCGGCTGGCCATCCGAAAGTACCGGGGTCGGGCGGTCCTGGGAACGAGTGACGTGGTCCCCGACGCGCCGGAACCCACAGCGTCAACCCCGTACCCGCGCACCGTACTGATTCCCCAGTGGCGCGTGGAGGAGATTCTCCGCGAGAGGCTGGGCGAGCTGGGTGTGACGGTCGAGTACGGGTCGGAACTGGCCGGCCTGAAGCAGGACAGCGACGGCGTGCACGCCTCCCTGCAAACCGCGAGCGGGTCCGAGAGCGACTCGTTCTCTTATGCCATCGGTTGTGACGGGGCGTCCAGCACCGTACGCAAGCTGCTGGAGATCGGGTTTCTGGGGGAGACCGACGAGACAGTCCGAATGCTGACCGCCGATGTCGAGGTGAGCGGCCTCGACCGTGACTTCTGGCACTGGTGGCCCAGCGCCGACGGAAAACTGCTGGCACTGTGCCCGCTGGCGGCTACCGACACCTTCCAGCTCCAGGTCGGCGTGGCACCTGACACTGCGGGCGAGCTGCCGCTCGCCCAGATCCAGGCCCTGGTCCAGGAACGCAGCGGGCGCACCGACATCCGCGTACGCCGCGTCGAATGGCAGTCCATCTGGCGCTTCAACGTGCGGATGGTGGACCGATACCGCACAGGACGGGTGTTCCTGGCCGGCGATTCCGCCCATGTCCACTCGCCGGCAGGTGGACTGGGCATGAATACCGGAATCCAGGATGCCTACAACCTCGGCTGGAAAATCGCGCACGTCCTTCGCGGCGCACCCGCCGGGTTGCTCGACACCTACGAGCAGGAGCGACTCCCGATCGCCGCCGACGTCCTGAACCTCTCCTCCAAGCTCATCGCCGGACGCATCAAGGGAGTCGCACCAGGTGACCGACAGGGCTCCGACACCCTGCAGCTCAAGGTGCACTACCCCGTCAGTGAGCTCAACGGCTCTCGCCGAGGCGAGCAGACGATGGTTCAGGCAGGCGACCGCGCGCCCGACTCACTGCTGCAAGGGCCGGACGGGAGTGCAATTCGACTCTTCGACCTGCTCCGCGGGCCCCACACGAGTGCACTCGCCTTCGGGCCACGCAGCTCCAAGGTCGCGGATGCTCTCGCCGAACACTTCCACGACCACCTGAAGTCGTTCCCGCTCCTCCCGGCCGCATCACCCACTACCGAACCTGACATGACCCACTTCACCGACAACGAGGGCCACACCCACCAGGACTACAGCATCAACGGCGACACCCTGCTCATCATCCGACCGGACGGATACGTAGGCATGCGTGCCGCCGACCCGGACGAAGCCGAGATCTTCCGGTACCTCAGCCAATTCCTCCCCACGGAACAGGCCAACCGTTGAAGCTCCGGGCATCTTCCCCCCCACGGCTGCACCGGAACGACGCTGTGGGTGGACAGGTTGTCCAACACCACATGGATCTCACGGCCGGCGTGTGGAGCGACGCCTTCTTCAGGTAGGCCAGAAACGCAGGCCCGTTACGGCGTGGCCCGCAGTCGCCGATTACTTCACCGGTGCTGAGGTTGAGAGCGGCGAACAGGTTGGTGGCGCCGTGACGCACGTAGTCGTGGGTACGTTGCTCGGTTGCGTCGAACTCGACCGGTAGTAACGGATGGGTGCGATCCAACGCCTGGACCTGGGTTTCTCGTCCAGGCTCAACACGACCGCCCCGCCCGGCGGGTCCAGTTGAAGGTGCTCTGCCCGTGCGGTTTAGGCCGTGCTCACGCCACAAGTTCGCCACCCAACGATGCGAGACCGGTATCTTGTCGATCCGGGTCACAAAGCCCGCCATCGTCCGGCTGGACCAGTGCGACAAACATGTGTCTCGGTTGGCGGTGTCGTACGGGTCAGGGCCAGAACCCTTGACCGGACATCCGCGGGCACCTGCTCACGAGGCGCGCCGGGCTGCTGAGCAGCCGTGCCCGGTTACGCCGGGCGTCGGCCCGTGGCGGCTTCGCGTCGGTGGTCGCCTCACCACGCGGACAAGCGAACCCCATTCGCGGGTGCCAGTCGCGACCAAGCGATAGACGACCGCCGCCAGCCCCGCTGTCAGGCCCTGACGCTCCTGTGGGCTTCAGGCGTGGGGGTCTGGTCCTTCGATGGCGAGTAGCAGTTCACGCAGGTCGCCGGACAGCCGCTGCTGCAGTGCGGGGTCGATGGCGGAGAAGACTTCCTGTTCCGCGGCGTCGTTGGCCTCGACCGCTTGTTGCTGGCGTTCGAGGCCACTGGGGGTGAGCGTCACGAGAACCTGGCGGCGGTCAGCGGGGTCGACGTCGCGTCGGACGTAGCCGTTGCGCTCGAGGCGTCCGACGCGGTTAGTGATCGCGCCGGAGGTTAGCTGGGCCACGTCCAGCAGTTCGCCGACGGTCAGCGTGCCGCCCGCGCGGCGCAGTCCGCTGAGGATCTCCAGCTCCCATAGCTCCATGCCGAGTGGGGCTAGCCGACGGCGTACCTCGGTGTCCAACTTGCGGGCGGCCCGCCGTAGTCGCCAGGCGATCGCCTTCGCGGAGGCATCACGCTCAGGCTCAAGCGTGGCGAGGAACGCCAGCATCGAGTCGACCCGATCGCGTCGAGTGCTTGCTGTGGCCATGCCCACAAATATAGCAGCTTGAAGAATCTCAACGCTGTGATAAATTTATCTTCACGTTCAGATAATGAAGGCGAAGGGAACCAACTATGGCGACGAACGCAAGTAGAGCGGGACGAATCGCCCCCGCCCACTCGCAGCGGCACGGCGGAGAGGCTCGCGCTCCCAGCACGCGGACCGTCGCGTTGACCATCACGCTGGCCGTTTTGGGGGTGTTCGTGACGTATGTGCCGATCACGGCGGTCAGCGATTCGCTGACCACGATCGGCGCCTCGACCGGCGCATCGACGGCTGACCTCCAATGGGTCAGTGACAGCTACATCCTTCCGATGGCGGCGATGATTCTTTCGGCTGGTGTCTTCGGGGATCTTCATGGCCGCCGCCGCGTCTATCTCATCGGCATGGCGCTGACCGTGCTCGGCACGGTGATCGCCGCGGTCGCCGGCACGCTGAGCGGCATGTCCGCACTTCATCTGCTGTGGACCGGTCAGGCCGTCACTGGCGCCGGCGCCGGTCTGCTGCTGCCGACCACGCTCGCGCTGATCGCCCACGCGGTACCCGATCTGCGGGCCCGGGCGCGCTACGTCGCGCTGTGGGCGACCGGGCTCGTGCTCGGCATCGCCGTCGGACCACTGCTGTCAGGGACCATCCTCCGGTACGCCGGATGGGGCTGGGTCTTCGTACCCAACGCGGGGCTCGCCCTGGTCGCCGGTGTCCTCGCCGCACTGCGCCTAGCGGAATCGAAGGCGCCGGACGGCCGCCACCTGGACTGGCCCGGCCAGATCACCGCGACGATCGCGATCGCCGCCAGCGTCTTCGGTGTGATCGAGGGCGGCCAGTCCGGTTGGAGCTCGGCTCGGGCCGTTATCGGACTGGCCGGGGGCGCCGCCGCGTTTGCCGCGTTCCTGGCTGTCGAGGCACGCTCCAACTCACCCCTGTTGAACCTGTCCCTGTTCCGGTCGCCCGCCTTCAGCGCCGCCGGCTTCTCGGCCGTGATCGCATTGTTCGCGCTCGTCGGAACGATCTTCCTGCTCAGCCTGTTCTTCGGTGCCGGGCAACACCTCTCACCGCTTGCCATCGGGGTGCGACTGCTGTTCATCAACGGCGTCACTGCCGTGGCGAACCCGCTTGTCGGACGGCTGTTGACCCGCTGGCCACCGCTCGCGCTCCTCGCCGTCGGGCTCGCGCTCGGCTCAGTGGCGATGTTCGTGCTGACCGGGATGCAAGCCGACACCTCGATCGGGGCTGCCGCGTGGAGGCTCGCCATCCTCGGCGTCGCCGACGCATTCATGCTCAGCGCCGTCGCGGTCGCCGCGATCAACGCCGTCCCGCATCGCCTCGCCGGCATGGCCGCAGCCGCCAACACCGCCCTGCGCCAGTACGGCGCCGTCCTCGGTCCCGCCGTCCTCGGCGTGATCCTCACCAGCCGGATCGCGGGCGGCGCCAGCATGTCCTCCGCCCTGCACACCGCGCTGAACGTCAACGGCGTACTGCTGCTCATCGCCGCCATCGTCTGCGCAATGACGGTGCGGCTGGGACGCAACACCACAAGCTGAGCACCGAATCATTCACGGCACTGCTCGCAGTCCTGCCTTTGACGCCAATTGCCCACGAGATGCCAAAGAGAAGGATTCCTGCGCTGTACAGGCAGCTACATGGCCCTCCGATGAGGGGTGCATGGGCGAGAACGAGAGCGAGAAAGAAGCGAGAGCGAGAAAGAGAGGACGAGATGACCGCACGAAACGGCCGCGGCGAGTGGCACGGAAATGTCCAGGACGGTGCCGGAACCGTCACCGTAAGGAACACAGTCAGGACAGGAGATCCGCCCGTGGCAGACCACCCGACGGATGGCGCCGCGCCAGTCATCTGCCCCAAGCGAGGGGAAGCCCCCGCATTCCTAACGTCGCAACTGTCCCTAACCAGCTATGCAAACCGCACCTGGCACAAACACGGAAAGGCAGGACAATGAAACTCACCCGCACCGCACACCCGATAAGCGTGCGCACACCCGCCATCGTCATCGCGGCGGTCGCCGGCATCGCCGGGCTGCTCATCACGGCCGGACCAGGAGCGTCCGCCCACACCAGATCCGCCCACGCCCAATCCACCCCGGGCGGCGCCGCCCCTACGGCCCAGCCCGCCTGCCAACTCAACCCATCGCCCCCGGCAGGCTTCATCGAAAGCAAAGCCAACGTCAACGGCATCGGCATCAACTACGTGCGCGGCGGCCACGGGCCCACCCTGCTCCTGCTGCACGGCTACCCACAGACCTGGTACACGTGGAACCACATCCTGCCCGCGCTCGCCCGCCACTACACCGTCGTCGCGCCCGACCTGCCCGGCGCCGGGCTGAGCGACGCCCCCGCGCCCGCCGCCGCCTATACAAAGAAGGCCATGGCCGACGACATCCACGCGCTCATGGTCAAGCTCGGCCTCAGCCGCAACATCAGAATCGTCGCCCACGACATCGGCACCACGGTCGCCTATCCCTACACCGCCGCCCACCCCAATGACGTCGCGAAACTCGTGCTCAGCGAAGCCCCGATCCCGGACCCGACCATCTACACATTCCCCTCGCTGACTCCCAACGGCCCCGGACTGTGGTGGTTCGGCCTGTTCGCCGAGAAAAACGGCCTGGCCGAGGACTTGATGACCGGCCGCGAGAAGCAGTGGGTGACCGACTTCATCCCGACGAGCGAGGTGGTCAAAGGCGCCGTCACCGCATGCGACATGGCCATCTACGCCCACGCCCTCGCGCAACCCGGACACCTGCGGGCAAGCATCGAATGGTTCGCCACCCTGCCGCAAGACGTCAAGGACAACGCCATCTACCAGAAAACCAAGCTCAAGATGCCGGTCCTCGCCATCGGCGCCTCGGCCAACCTGGGCACCCGTGAGGCCACCTGGGTCCGCAAGTACGCCACCAACGTGACCGGGATGGTCATCCCGAACTCCGGGCACTGGCTCTACCAAGAACACCCCGCGGAACTCACCAGCATCCTCCTGCAGTTCCTGCGATAACCCGCGCTCGGGCGGCTGCCGCAGCGACGAACGGCAGCCGCCCGTCGGGAACCACGGCTGAATGCGCCCTGGAACGACATGGACTTCACCCCGGCCGCACGGACTGCAGTGGTCACCCGGGCCTGACGGCTGGCCGTTTTCGTACAGTCCACGCGTGACGGCCGCTCCGCAGCTCGTCGAGCTCGACGGCGACCCTTCGCCCGGGGTCAAGGGTGGCCGTCATCCCTTCTGGGATACGCCTTGCGGCCCGAGAGTCCTTTGAGACCAGCTGACTGGCCAGACGTTGAGCCGTCGGTCGGAATCGAACCGACGACCTTCTCATTACGAGGAGGAACTTCGTCGTCGCACCGGCTCGCAACCAGCGGTCTTGTTCACACGGCCGCCCGCACCACACGCGAAATTCCCCATGAGTATCCGCGATTTTGTGCCACGAGTGATACCACGCATGTCGAACACGCCTAGTAGGGCGCACGTTTCAGTTCATTTGATCGTTGACCCGGGTGTGCCGCTGAGAACGGTCCAAGAGACAGGCTCTAGCCCCGGCTGTGCAAGCCTGCGAGAGCGCGCTCATGCTGATGTCGACGATCGTGCGGAGCTGCTTCTGGCTCGCCCCGGCCCTGCTCATCACGGCCAGCGACTGGTTGACTGCCGTGATGTGAGTGGCGTAGTTCTCGGCGAACTTCGCGGTGTTCAAGGCGGTCCGCAGCCGCGCACGCTGAAGCCCACGGCTTCGATCGCACGCGTGGCGATAGCGGGCTGAGTACTGGCGTCACCATCGCGGTCTGAGCGACCAGACATCCGTCCGGCACGTCGGGGTCGGCGATGCTTTGGAGGGTGACCTCGAAAAACGCCTGTATCGCCCGCAGCGGTTCCCCGAAACGCCCCGGAGGAAAGCGCCTGTTCGTACCTGTCTCCATACCGGACGGTGTAGCGGTCCAGGCAGCGCAGGTAGAGCGAGTCTTTGTAGATTCGAGGGATGACCGACTCTCCCGACCAGAACCGCGTCCCCGGGCCGCCGCTGCACGACCTCGCGGGCTTCGCCCATCGCTGGGTCGACGCGGAAGGTATCCGGCTTCACGCCGTGGAAAGCGGTCGCTCGAGCAGCCCCACCGTCGTGCTGCTCGCCGGATTCCCGCAGACCTGGTGGGCTTGGCACAAAGCGATGCCGCGCCTTGCCGAGCGCTTCCACGTGATCGCGATCGACCTGCCGGGACAGGGCAACTCCGATCGTCCCCAAGGGGGCTACGACACTCACACGGTCGCATCGCGCGTCCAGGCCGCGCTGACCGCGCTCAACGTGCCGAAGTACTGGCTCGTCGGCCACGACATCGGGGCCAACGTCGCCTTCTCGCTCGCCGTGAGGTATCAAGACCGCCTGCACGGCGTCGCCCTGCTCGACGCCGGCATTCCCGGAATCAGCCTCCCGGACGCCATCCCAACGGATCCCGAACTGGCCTGGAAGACCTTCCACTTGGCATTCCACCTGGTGCCCGAACTGCCCGAGACGCTGATCACCGGCCGCGAGCGTGACTACGTGGGCTGGTTCTTGAGGGTGAAGACACTGTCCCCGAACACGTTCGACAGCGCCGATATCGACTACTACGCCGCCTCTATCGCAGCCGAGGGAGGGCTCCGAGCGTCTCTCGCCTACTTCCGCGACGCCGCGGAATCAGCGCGCAACAACCAGGACGCTCTCGCCCGAGGGCACTTGACCATCCCGGTCCTCGGAATCTCCAGCTCCCACGGCTCGATGCACGACATGGCCGCCTCCATCAGCCCCTGGGCAGAGAACGTGACCGGCGTCGTCATCCCGGAAGCCGGGCACTTCATTCCCGACGAGCAGCCCGACGCAACTGTGGACGCGTTGACCGCGTTCATCGATCACGCGCGCGTCGGGTAGAGCGTGTCAGGGAGTTCGCCAACACCAGACCCTCCGCACCTCGCCGAACTGTCGACTTTCAGTCGAGGACGAGATGCGTGCCGCCGCGAGGGCTCGCGTTCCGGCGGTGTGATCAACGCACTCATCTAGGCACGAGCACATCGCGGCGGCTACATGTTGGCGATGGTGGTCGAAGCAGCCATTGCGTGCTTAGAGACAGTTTCAGAAGGCGGCGGGCCTCCGCCTTCCGTGAGGTGTGCCGGCCAGCCCCGCGCGGAGCGAGGCGCCATCGTCGAACTGCGTTGCGTGGTGGGTGATGGAACCGGCGTTACGGCTCGGGCGACACTATGCTGGCCGGGCCTTCGAGTGGGATCTTGACCAGCACCGTGGTGCCGTTGCCGGCGGGGCTGGTGACCTGCAGAGTGCCGCCGAGCGCTTCGATTCGATCGCTGAGCCCGAGCAGTCCGGACCCCTGGCCGAGGTCGGCTCCGCCGATGCCGTCGTCGCGGATCGCCAGTTGCAAGGTCGCGTCCTGGGTGTCGACTTCGACCTGCACGACGGATGCGTGCGCGTGTTTGGCGGCGTTGGTCAACGCTTCTGACACCACGTAGTACGCGGCGACCTCGACTGGCTCTGCCAGCCGTCGGTCGGTGTGCAGGTCGAGCTCGACCGGTACCGGCGAACGGCGCCGTAGCGCTTCGAGTGCCGGCTTCAACCCGCCCTCGGACAGGATCGCGGGGTGAATGCCGTGGGAGATCTCGCGCAACTCGTCGAACACGCTGCTGAGCCCGTCGGCGACGCGCGCCAACGCACCTTCGAGCTCGCCGAACTGCGGGGGCACCGTCGCCTGCGCCGTGCGCAGCTCCAGGCCGAGCGAGACGAGCTGCTGTTGAATGCCGTCGTGCAGATCGCGCTCGATCCGCCTACGCGTCTGATCGGCGGTGGCGACGATCCGCGCCCGCGAGGCCATCAGCTCGGCGCGGTTCTGCGCGTTCGCGATCGCGGTCGCCATCAGCTCGGTGAAGTTGGCCAGGCGCGCCTCGATGTCCGCCGGCAGCGGCTGCTCCGGCGTCCCACCCGCAATCAGCAGACCCCAGAGGCGCCCCTCGACGATGACCGGCGCCCCGACGCCTGAGCCGATCCCCTCCGGCCGGACTGTACCAATCGGGCCGGAGACATCGGCAAGGCTGAGCCGGGCCGGACGGCCGGTCTCGAAAACGAGCGTGCCGAGGTTCTTCCCGCCAAGGCCCCACGCGCTGCCGACGGGGAAGCTGTCGCCTGCCCGGGCCGAGCCGGCCACGATGGTCAACGTGCCATCGGGCTCATAGCGACCCATGGCTACGTATTCGACCGAAAACAGCCTACCGGTCTCCTCGACAACGGCCGCGAACAACTCCTCCGGCGGCACCCCGCGCGCCACCAGCGTCGCGACCCGCCGCAACGCCGCCTGCTCCTCGGCCAGCACGCGCAACTGTTCACCGCTCAACCGCGCTCGCCATCCCCTCGCGACCGCACGCCACACGCAAAAGCGCCACCGCCGGCTCCCGCAAGCGTCGCGGCGTCATCCGCGGCAAGTCGGCGAGAACCGGCAGAGTGCCGCCGTCGTGCCCGGCCCAACGCGGTTCACCTGCTGTTCGCCGACCCGTCCCGGCCTCCACAAGCACAGTTCAGCAGGCATCACCGACTCCCACAAGCGCGCGCAAGAACGAGCGCTCATCGGCAGATCCGTGGCTCGGCGGTCGCCAGGTATCTAGCCCGTCGCGGATCAGTTGGCCGACAGGGGTCGCGGATCTACTGGCGGACCACAGCATCGGCGGGAGTGGGTCAGGCGATGGACAGGACGAGCGTGCTGCGTGCCCGGCGAGCTGAGGTCTCTGGCTGGCTCGGGGTTGGCAGATCGTGCGTCAATTCGGTGATGACCGAGTCGGGCTGGATCTGACGCCGATCGATGGCATGCCGCTGGAACAGAGCGCCGGACGGGTAGTCGCTGAGGTCGAGCGTTCGGACGTGGCGGAAGGCGCGCTGGTCGGCTGCTATCAAGGCCATCGGTGTCCCGGCTCTGCGGGTCCACGAGCTGCGCCACACTGCCGCATCGGCCTGGTTCGGATCGGGAGCTGACCCGAAGGTCGTTCAGAGGGTCTTGGGGCACGCCTCAGCGGCCATGACGATGGACCTCTATGGGCACCTGATCGACCAGAACCTCTGGGACGCCGCACAGAAGATCTGGGGCACCACGGGGCACGGAGGGAACTTGAGGCGGGAATGACAAACCCCCGGGCAAGGAAACTGGCCTCTGACCTGGGGGTTCTTGTGGAGCCGCCTGTCGGAATCGAACCGACGACCTTCTCATTACGAGTGAGACGCTCTGCCGACTGAGCTAAGGCGGCGGTGGCCCTAGGGCCGATGCAAGAGTGTAGCGGGACGGCGGGAGGATTCCGAATCGGATACTCCGGTCGGAGTCCGCGGCCTTGGAGCCGCTCAGCCGGAGGCGTCCGTGGGCTTGAGGCTAGTTCGGAGGTTGGTCGTCCCAGGCGCCTGTGGCGGCGGCCGTGGTGGCGTAGTCGGTGAAGGGGGTGGGTGAGCGCCCGGTGACGTCCTGACCTGCGGGGGTGGGGGTGGCGTCGCCTAGTTTCAGTTGGTCGGTGAAGTAGGCGATTTCTGGGTCAGTGGCGCCGGGGTTGGCGGCTGTCTGCGAGCGGTACGACGAGTTCGCCGGCCAGGATCGCCGGGCGGAAGAAGCCCTCGTCGAAGTTCTGGTTGAACCAGTGCGCGCGGACGACGGTCCACCCAGTACCGGAGTCGCGGACCGTGCGTTCGGCGGCCAGCAGGCGTTCGTCGCCGATCTCTTCGGGGTGCATGGTGGAAAGCAGGACCAGCCGCTCGACGCCGGTCGAGCCGGTGCAACCGAGAACCAGAACAGTCATCGCTCCATCACAACAGACCTCACCGACAATCCCGGAACCACCGCGGCGGCAGGCGCGTCGTACCGGCCGTCCGACCCCGGAAGAAATACCCGGGAATAAGAAGTCCGAGAAATGCATTGACTCAGGCAACGGTTGCGGGTGAAACTAATGCCCGCAAGGACAACAGATCAAGGAGACCACCGTGTTCGGCAAGCAGAACCTCACCAGGGCGTGGCGCCTCGAGCGCGTCGCCATGCCGGTGTGTCTGCGATCCCTGCACGAATACCTCTACACCCAGCGCCCCGACGCGAGCCCGAGCCCGAGTCACGGCGGTCCGCCTGTGTGATCTCCACAAGGATCATCAGGAGCCGCCTGAGTCGGGAAACCCCGACCGAGGCGGCTCTTTCTTTTTGCCTGTCATCGTCGGTGAGCTGTGGAAGCAGGCCGGATTCCAAACCCGCGCCGCGAGGGTTCGATTCCCTCCACCGATGCTTTTGTCGACGCTTACGAGCGGCGAATTGATCAATTGACAACTGGATATGCCATTGCAATTCCCCGATGCCGGCTGAAGGCATCGGGGAGAGCGAGCTGTAGGCCAGCGGCTAGGCCACCTCATTTGGGTTGAGGTCATCGGGAGTTCGAGTCTCCCCAGCTCGACCAGGCGCCCGCAGCATGCTCAGCTACCGGCCGAGCGGGCGCCCCAAACGGCGCCGGCCGACTCAGGCCGGACCAACCTGATCGGTACCGGCGGCTCGCCCCGCGCCCGCCCGACGCCGGTCGACAGACGCACCCTGCGCCGGAAATCCGCTGTCCATCCGGCGCAGGGTGCGGTGAACGCCCGTGGCTCAACTGGAGAGAGCACCTGCCTACGAAGCAGGAGGTTGCAGGTTCGAGTCCTGCCGGGCGTGCTGTGTCCGAAGCAGAAGCGGGCGATGCGCCGGGATGTGGACCCGGAGGAAGCGGGTTCGAGCCCCGCCGGACACCCCAGCACCTGTACTGCGAAGCCGCCGCACCGGCGGGCCGCAGTACGGGCTGAGCGGCTCTGGCCCAATTGGAAGAGGCGCCTGGCTTAGGACCAGGAGGTTCAGGGTTCGAGTCCCTGGAGCCGCACCGAGATACCTGACCCCGCGAGTAACTGTCGGGCACACTGGATGAGAGGAGGAACCAAGCATGAGCGGTGTCATAGTGCTCAACGCCTCATATGAGCAGCTCCACGTCGTGTCGATCCAGCACGCCATCCGGATGCTCGTCCGGGAGGTCGCCGTGGTCGAGGAGGCGCATGACGGCGCCAGCATCGGCCCGTTCCCCCTCCCCCGTGTGCTGCGACTGGTCCGGTACGTCGTGACGAAGTGGCGGTACGCGTCCGGCCGGCTCCAGTACACCCGGGCAGGCGTCCTCAAGCGCGACAAGTTCCGTTGCGCGTACTGCGGTCAGGCGGGCGCCACCACGATGGACCACGTCGTACCCCGGTCCCGGGGCGGGCGTGGTGAGTGGCTGAACGCTGTCGCGGCACACGCGTCCTGCAACGAGAAGAAGGGCTGCCGCACGCCCGAGGAAGCCGGGATGCCGCTGTTGTGGCAACCGTGGATCCCTTCCCGTGCGGAGCTAGCACTCTGACGCGCCGCCCACCGGTGCCGCGTCAGAGCGGTGCCAGGTGGGCGTCGGTGTCCCACCCTCGGTTCTGACCCGAGGTCCCGCAGGTTCGAGCCCTGCCCTGGCAGCTCTGTACAGCGTAAAGAGTTCCTGACTACGCCGTGCGGGGATCGCGTCGGCACGCGGGTGACCCTTGCAAGGTCGCTTTACCGGGTTCGACACCCGGGATCTCCACGCCAGCCGGGCAGAGTAAGCCGAGTTTCGGCCTACCGGCAGCCGTCTCGAAAACGGTCTGTCCCTCAACGGGCGTCAGGGTTCAAGACCCTGCTCTGCCGCACACGAACCAGACAGAGGAGTGGGGAGATGAACGTTCAGTACCCGGTCCCGCTGAGTGGGGCCAAGAGCTCCACTCTGATGTGGGCTCAGGAGCATGAGGTCGGGGCGCAGGCGCTGCAGCAACTGCGGAACATCGCGGCGCTGCCGTGGGTCCACGGTGTGCGGGTGATGCCGGATGTACACCTGGGCAAGGGCGCGACGGTCGGCTCGGTGATCGCGATGTACCAGGCCGTTTCGCCGGCAGCCGTCGGGGTCGACATCGGCTGTGGCATGGAGGGCGTGCTCACCTCGCTGACCGCGGCGGACCTCCCGGACGACCTGTCGGGGATCCGCTCGCGCATCGAGGCCGCAGTACCGGTCGGTTTCCGGGCGCACGCGTACCCGGTCAGCGTTCGCAAGCTCGGGCTCGACCGGGGCTGGGACCGCTTCTGGGGTTCGTTCTCGAGTCTGCACGACGGGGTGCAGGACCGGGAGAAGAAGGCCCAGCAGCAGCTGGGCTCGCTGGGTGGCGGCAACCACTTCATCGAGGTCTGTCTGGACGACGAGGACCGGGTCTGGCTGATGCTGCACTCGGGTTCGCGCAACATCGGCAAGGAACTGGCCGAGCGGCACATGCGGATCGCCAAGGCGCTGCCGCACAACGCCGACCTGCCGGACCGCGACCTCGCCGTGTTCCTGACCGGTACGCCGGAGATGGAGGCGTACCGGCGGGACCTCACCTGGGCGCAGGAGTACGCCTCGCGGAACCGCGCGGTGATGCTCGCCCTGGTGATGCAGGCGGTCCGGGAGTCGTTCGTCCAGGACATCACCTTCGAGCAGCCGATCTCGTGCCACCACAACTACGTGGCGGAGGAGACGATCGACGACCTCGACCTGCTCGTCACCCGCAAGGGCGCGATCCGGGCGGGCAAGGGCGATCTCGGTCTGATCCCGGGCTCCATGGGGACCGGGTCGTACGTCGTCCGCGGTCTCGGTTCGGAGCAGTCCTTCTACTCGGCCTCGCACGGGGCAGGCCGGCGGATGAGCCGCAACGAGGCGAAGCGCCGCTACACGGTCGACGACCTGATCGCCCAGACGGCCGGCGTCGAGTCGCGCAAGGACGCCGGTGTGCTGGACGAACTGCCGGCTGCGTACAAGGACATCGAGTCCGTCATCGCCGCCCAGTCCGACCTGGTCGAGGTAGTCGCCCACCTGAAGCAGGTCATCTGCGTCAAGGGCTGAAACCGTACTGCGGTCCGTCGTGCTCAGGGGACACGACGGACCGATCGACTGGTCACCGGAATCGCCGGTGACATGGAGAACCCGGCCGCCGTGGGGGCACGGCGGCCGGGTCGGGTGAGGTCCGCCTGATGGCAGGGGCAGCGGTTTGCTAAACCGTCGATCGGCTTCGGGCCGGTTCGCGAGTTCGAATCTCGCCCTCACCGCGTAGGACAGCGAGCAGGAGCGCCACCGTGGGAGAGGTGGGGCGGGTTGTAGCCCCGTTGCTTCGCGCTGAGCAGGTTCGAATCCTGTCTCCTGCACACAAGGCGGTGTGGCTGAGTGGTCAGGCGCCGGGTTGCAGCCCCGGTTACCTCGGTTCGAATCCGAGTTCCGCTTCGTATCAATCAACAATCAGTTGGGAAGGAGGACCGGCTATGGCCGATCTCAGAAACAAGCGTGGGAAGATTCCTGGCGGTAGGACCGGTGCTCCGGTCCAGCAAGGTCACGCCTTGCGCCGTGTGCAGCTTGCCTGTGGGCATGTCCAGCGCGATCGGATCGCCCACTCTGGCGATCACGTGTGGTGTGAAGGCGACTGCTCCGACTGGGTCCGTGTGGTCTCCGTCGAGGAGTAAAGCCCTCGGTACGCCGGCCCGCGCGGCCGGCGTACCGCGAACTCCTTGGTGACGGATGCACGCCTGGCCCTCCGAAGGCTGGGTCCCTGGTTCGACTCCAGGCAGGGAGACAACGACAGCCCGGTTACAAGGTCGGGTCGAAGTGGAGGGACAGGGTGACGGTTGCGTCGGCCCGTGACGACAGGATCCGGAGGCGCACGGCCGTCGGCTCGATGGGCTTGGGCAAGGCAAGCAGCCGGCGGTGACCAATGGTCGTGCCGGTGGCGATCTCCACCCACTCCCCCTCGACGGCCGCGTCGACGGCGAACGACTCGACCTGCTGCCCCTGGGTGATGTCCTCACTCAAGCCCACCACGTTGATTGCCGCAGGCAAGGAGCCGGATAGGTCGGTGCCATACGCCGCCCGCACCGCCGCACCGAACTCGGTCAGGCGAGCCACATCCGTCTCGGCGAACAACCCGCGTCGGTCGGGCGGGATGTTCAGCAGCAGGACAGCATTCCGTCCGACCGACCTGCGATAGATGTCCAGCAGCTCAGGAACCGACTTCACCTCGTCATCCTCTTCGGCGTGATAGAACCACCCCGGCCGGATGGAGACGTCGACCTCAGCCGGATACCACCTGAGGTAGTCCGCCTCCAGCAGCTGCGAAGGCGCTGCCACCTCCTCCGCCACCTCACCGGCAACCATCGACCGTCCGAGATCGCTCGGTACACCAGTGAAGGGCACCACGCTCCATTCGCTGTCGCGCGCGTACCCACTCTCGTTCCCGACCCAGCGAACGTCCGGCCCGCCGACCGCGATCGTTGCCTCGGGGGCCAGTCGGCGGATCAGGTCAAACCACGCGCCGTAGTCATAAGCCTGAGCCGTTCCCGTCGGGTTCGCTCCGTCCAGCCAAACCTCCGCGATCGGCCCGTACTGCGTGAGCAGCTCGTACAGCTGGTTCAAATAGAACCGGTTGTAGTCGTCAACGACATAATGAAGACTGGCAGCTCCCCAGACGCGACCAGCGAGGCCCGATCATCGCCCTCCACCAGAGTGGGAATGACCGACTCGACCACCGGGCTGCCGTTGCCGTAGTACCCACCGGGCGCCTTCTCCTGATGCAGATCTGCGGGCGACAGGTAGAACCCCATCGCAAGACCGTGCGCCCCGGCCGCCGTCGCCAGCTCAGCCACGACATCGCCCCGGAACTGGCTCGCCGCGACAGTGTGCTCCAAATACCTGCTCGGCCAAAGACAGAAGCCGTCGTGGTGCTTGGCGGTCAGGATCACGCTCCTGAACTCAGCGCCCGCCAAGGCCTTCGCCCACTGGCCGCAGTCGAGACCCGACGGGTCGAACACCGCCGGATCGTCAAGCCCGGTACCCCACTCCAAGCCAGTGAAGGTGTTCGGCCCGAAGTGCACGAACGCGGTCAGCTCCTGGCGCTGCCAACTCACCTGACGCGGCGACGGCCGGACCGTCGACGCTTTTCGGCGCAGCTCGGACGGACCGTCGTCCGGCGTGATCTCAACCCACATCGGTCAGGCCCGGACCGGCCGCAGTACCTTGCCTGGATTGAGCAGATTCCCCGGGTCGAAGACCTCTTTGATCTTGCGTTGCAGGCCGAGCCCGACCGGGCCGAGCTCCTGTTCCAGCCACTGAGCCTTGAGCGTGCCGATGCCGTGCTCGCCGGTGATGGTGCCGCCCAGCGAGAGCCCGAGCTCCATCACCGCGCCGAAGGCCTCCAACGCCCGCGCCTCGGCCGCCTGATCGTCGCGGTCGAACACGACGGTGGGATGCATGTTCCCGTCACCTACATGCCCAGGGCAACAGATCAGTACGTCGTACTTCGTGCCGATGGCGGCGATCCCGTCGAGCAACGCGACGAGCTTGCTCCGCGGCACCGCGACGTCGTCCACCAACGTCACCCCGAGGGGCTCCAGCGCCGGATTCACCAGCCGCCGGGCCTCCAGCAACATCCGCGACTCCTCGGCATCAGACGCCTCGGCAACCTCCACCGCGCCAAAAGATGTACAAATGCGAGCGATCGCGGCAACATCCTCAGCGGCCCGCGGACCGCGGTCCGACTGGGCGATCAGCAACGAGCCGACATCCGCCGGCAACCCCATGTCGCGGTAGTCCTGGATCGCCCGGGCCGTCGGCCCGTCCAGGAACTCCAACAGCGAAGGACGCAGCCCTGAAGCCATGATCGCAGCCGCGGCCGCGATCCCGTCCTCGATCGACATGAACGTGGCCGCCGCGGTCAGTGCCGCCTCGGGCTCAGGACGCAGCGCAAGAGTCGCCTCGGTGACAACACCGAGCGTCCCCTCCGAGCCGACGATCAACGAAGTCAGGTCGTACCCCGCGACACCCTTCACCGTCCGCCGCCCGGTCCGCACAACCTCACCGGAGGCGAGCACGACCTCGAGACCGCGGATGAAGTCACCAGTCACGCCGTACTTCACGCAGCACAACCCGCCTGCGTTGGTCGCGATGTTGCCGCCGATCGTCGACATCTCCCACGACGACGGATCCGGCGGGTAGAACAACCCCTGGGCCAGAACGGCTCGCGAGAGTTCGGAGTTCACCACTCCCGGCTGCACCACGGCGACTTGGTCCTCGACCGAGATCTCCAGGATCTTGTTCAGCCGAGCGGTCGACAGCAGCAGGCACCCGTCGAGCGCATTCGCCGCTCCAGACAACCCGGTCCGCGCGCCCTGCGTGACCACCGGTACGCCGTACTCCCCCGCGGCCCGCAGTACCTCCTGGACCTCCGAGGTGGACGAGGGCCGCACCAGCAGCCGCGGTACTCCCGCCGAGCAAAAGGTCGCGTGGTCGTTGCGATGGCTGTCCAGTACGTCGGGATCGGTGACGACAGCCTTCTCTCCCAGAGAAGAGCGCAGCCGCGCGATCAGCGGGTCGGAGGTCACTCCTCCTCCTGTTCGGCGAGCAGCCGGAGGATCAGCTCGGCCCGGCGAACCCGTTCCCGCCCGAGCGCCTCGGCCGTCGCGGCCAGATGTGCACCGACCGGGTAGATGTTCGGGGAGTTCCGTAAACCCATCTTCAGGTAAACCGGCGCCGCCACGCGCACCACATCAGGTACGTCGTAGAACCGCACGTGACCACCCTGGTCGTCCGGCACCTCGATGTACATGTCGATCGGTACCGTCGTCACGGCCCGGATCTCGGCCAGCACACCGATCGGCAGGTCGGTCGACACATTCAGGCTGGTCGCGCCGAGCCGCTCGTACAGTGCCGCGGTCGATGCGTTGGGCAACGGCATCAGTACGGATGTCTTCAGCACCAGGTCGGTCGGCAGCTCGCCTTCCTTCTTCAGCAGACCGAGCAGTTCCAGCACACCGAGATCGCCGACCAGCAGACTGCGAACGCCGAGCTCGACCGCGCGGTACGCGTCACACAGCGAGGCGGCGACCATCTCGTTGCCGCGAGCAACTCCGCCGACGGCCGCAGAGACCTTGGCCTGGCCGCCGATGTCCCAGGCGCCGCGCGGTCCGAGGAAGAGGCAGACCTCGACATCGTGGTCGGCGCCGAGGGTGAGCATCTCGTCGATCTCGCCGTCGGTCAGCATCATCACGCCGCTGCCCTGCGAGACCCGGTGGACGGTGACGCCGCGCGCCGACGCCTCGTCGAGCACGGTTCGCATCACCGCGGGTCCCTCGCAGCTCGGAATCTCCACCTTGTACTGCGCTCCGTCGCCGAACCGCCGCGTCGAGGCGAAGTCCGGCGCCGGCGTGGCCAGGCCCCGGTCGGCGAGCAGTGCACGGGCTTCCCGCAGGTTCATCGTTCTCCCCAGCTCGTCAGCGATCCCGTCGCGTCGGTCAGGTCCCGGGCGGTCCCGGCGATCTCCAGATCGAATCGGTCCGCCGCCTCGGTCAGTAGCGCCGGCGTCACCATCAGCTCGTTCGGCGACAGCGTGTCCCGAATCCGGGCCAACCGCAACGATGACCAGTCCCGCCGCCCACTCATGGTCACCGCGGCCAATACTGCGGCCGCGTCGTCCTCCATCACCATCGGCAGCCGGGACCTTCGTGCTCCCCCGGCTCCCGAGGTCAGCGCGTTCACATAACTCGTGCGGAGGTCGATCTGCTCGAGCAGACGCGCCGGCATCACATCTGCCAGGCCCAGGCCGGACGCGTTCCCATGCGACGCCTCCGACAACCGATGCACGGTCACCGTCGCGATGGAAGGCGACTCGAACTCGGGGATCCCGTGCACCCAGCACCGCCCGAGCACGTTCGTATCCATCCCGGCGCCCGACTTGTCCTTGCCCATCTCGTCCACGACCAGGACGTCGAGGGAGTCGAACGGCAACCGCGCCATCAGGCTCCCGGCCCGCTGCAGCAACACGGTCTCCGCCGCTCGACCGATGCCCTCGGCAACCACAAGTTCGACGGCAGCGGTCTTCTCGTGTGCGTTCTCCAGGATCGCCAGACCACCAAGAACCTTGCCGGCGTCAACGATCATCCGGGCAGCCGCCTCGATGGATGTGCCCAGTAACGGAATCCCACCGGCATGCAGCGCAGCGGCGCCCTGACGATTGCCGAGCCCGATCGCCAGGATCTTGGCGAGCCCGCTCTCCACCGGCCCATGGAAGTCGGTGTGGGGCTTCACCCGATTGACCAGCAGCACTCCATCAGCCTTGGCCACCACAGCATCGTGGTGAACAGGAGTGCCGTCCGGCAAAGTGCCCACGACAACCGTCTCCATGGTCGCCTCGATCGGGCACCCCACCGATTCAGGTGTCACGCCGAGACCGGCCAGCATCTCCCGCTGTCCCTCGGCGGTCGCTCCAGCGTGCGACCCCATCGCCGGTACGACGAACGGCTCCGCGCCGACCGAGCGGAGCCAGTCGACAGCCGCGCGCACGACCACCACCAGATCGTGGATCCCGCGACTCCCGGCCGTCACCGCGATCCGGGCACCTGGAGCCACCGAACCAGCCAGTGGAGCCAGGGCTGCCTGCGCAGCGGCGTACGGATCGTGCTCGGTGGGGACGTCCGGCAGCAGCCGGCGGATCGTGGTGACCTGCGGGATGACACCGTCAGGACGCAACCCGCGGATCGCCTCGAAAGGACCCCAGGCCCCGGTCCCGGCGGACGGGTCAGCCGGTCCGCCGGACATCAGTGGCTCTGCCGGCCGACGGCCGACCCGGTGCGTCCTACCAGGAAGTCGAGATCGCAGCCCTGGTTGGCTTGGGTGACGTGGTCGACGTAGAGCCGCGCCCAGCCGCGATCGGTCGGTGCCGACGGCGCCTGCCAGTCGGCCCGCCGCTTGGCCAACTCCTCCTCGGACACGTCCAGGTGCAGCGTCCGCGCCGGCACGTCGAGCTCGATCCAGTCACCGGTACGAACCAGTGCCAGCGGACCACCGACAGCCGCCTCGGGCGCGACATGCAGCACCACGGTCCCGTACGCCGTACCGCTCATCCGCGCGTCGGAGATGCGCACCATGTCGTCCACACCCTGCTCGGCGAGCTTGCGCGGGATCGTCAGGTTGCCGACCTCGGGCATGCCCGGATAGCCGCGCGGCCCCGCGTTCTGGAGCACGAGAACGGTGTCCTCGTCAACGTCGAGATCCGGGTCGTCGACGGCCTTGTCGTACTCCTCGATGCTGCTGAACACCAGCGCCTTGCCGCGATGCTGCAAAAACCTCTCGGACGCCGCGGACTGCTTGACCACGGCACCGTCCGGAGCCAGATTCCCCTTCAGTACTGCGGTTCCCGCGCCGCTACCGAGGGGGTTGCCCACGGCCCGGATCACGTCCGTGTCGACAGTCCGTTCGGAGTTGGCGACATTCTCGCCAATGCTCTTGCCGGTCACGGTGATCGCGTCGGCCTTCAGCAGCGGCAGGATCTCCCGCATCACGGCAGGCAGCCCGCCCGCGTAGTAGAAGTCCTCCATCAGGTACTTCCCGGACGGCTGCAGGTCGACCAGCCACGGCACGCCGCGAGCCCACTCGTCCATGTCGTCCAGAGTCAGGTCCACGCCCACCCGGCCCGCGATCGCGAGCAGGTGGATCACCGCGTTGGTAGAACCGCCGATCGCCGCGTTCGCCCGTACTGCGTTCGCGAACGCGTCCCGGGTGAGGATGTCGCTCGGCTTGAGGTCTTCCTCGACCATCTGCACGATCCGCTGGCCGGCCTGCTGCGCGATCGCATAGCGCCGGGAGTCCACCGCGGGGATCGCCGCCGAACCGGTCAGCTGCAGCCCGAGCGCCTCGGCCATGCAGGCCATCGTGGACGCCGTGCCCATGGTCATGCAGTGACCGTTGCTGCGGGACATGCCGGACTCGGCCGCGGCGTAGTCCTCCTGGGTCATCCGCCCGGCGTTGACGTCCTGGGTGAACCGCCACACCGCCGTACCGGAGCCGATGTCGCAGCCGCGGAACTTGCCGTTCAGCATCGGACCGCCGGTCACCACGAGCGTCGGCAGGTCGACCGACGCCGCGCCCATGATCGAGCCCGGCGTCGTCTTGTCGCAGCCGGTCAGCAGGATCGCGCCGTCGATCGGGTTGCCGCGCAGCGACTCCTCGACGTCCATGCTCAGCAGGTTGCGGAACAGCATCGCGGTCGGCCGCAGCATCGTCTCGCCGAGCGACATCACCGGGAACTCCAGCGGGAATCCACCGGCCTGCCAGACACCCCGCTTGACGGACTCCGCGAGCCGGCGCAGGTGCGCGTTGCACGGCGTCAACTCGGACCACGTGTTGCAGATGCCGATCACCGGACGGCCGTCGAACACCTCGTCCGAGAAGCCCTGCGCGCGCATCCAGGACCGGTGGATGAAGCCGTTCCGGTCCTTCTCGCCGAACCAGTGGTCGAAGCTCCGCCGGCCGATGTGCCCCTCAGGGCGGCCAGGGGCGTCGCCGGCGACCCGCCCGGTCTTCTCCGGGGTCGGCTCGCCCGTCGGGTCGTTGGTCAGCTCGTCGGCCTCGGAGCCGACGGTCTGGTTGGGATCGTTGGTGGGGGGAAGGTCAGTCATCGAGTTACCTCCGCGGTCGTCACTTCGCCGTTCACCCGGCGGCTGATCCCAGCCGGATTAGCGTCCTGCAGTACTGCGGGCAGCACCGTGTCCGGGGTGTCCTGATAGGCCACGGGCCGCTGGAACCGGCGTGCGGCGGTCACGCCGACGCTGGTGTGGATCGATCCGACGGTCGAGGGGAACGGGCCACCGTGGTGCTGCGCCCACGACACGGCGACACCCGTCGGCCAGCCGTTCCACAGCACTCGCCCGGCGCGCTCCGTCAGCAGTGGAAGCAGCTTGCGCGCCAGTTCGGCGTCGGCGGCCTCCTCAGCGTGCAGGGTCGCGGTCAGGTTGCCTTCGAAGGCCTCGACCGCGCTGACCAACTCGTCCTCGGAGGCGTACTCCACCAGGATGGAGACCGGACCGAAGCACTCCTCGAGGATCTCGTCGCGCCGCTCCAGGAGTTCGCCGACAGTGGTCTGCAGCAGGGTCGCTCCACCGGATGCGATCACCCGGATACCCTCGACCTTCTGCAGCCGGTCGAGTCCGGATGAGAAGCCTTCGGCGATCCGGTCGTTGAGCATCTTCCCCTCGGCGACTCCACCCACAGCCTCGGCCAGGGTGTCCTGGAGCCCGTGGCCGACGGGCAAGAAGAGCAACCCGGGCTTGGTGCAGAACTGGCCGACGCCCAGCGTGAACGACCCGACGTACCCGGTGGCAATGTCGTTGCCGCGAGCATCGATCGCCGCCTGGGTGACGAAGACCGGGTTAAGGCTGCCGAGTTCGCCGTAGAAGGGGATCGGCTCGGGGCGGGTGACGGCGATCTCGTGGAGCGCCTTGCCCGCCGGCACCGATCCGGTGAACCCAGCCGCGGTGATGCGCGGGTCCTTCAGTGCGGTGACGCCGACGTCGTAGCCCTGGACCAGACCCAGGGTGCCCGCTGGTGCGCCCGCTGCCCGCAGCGCCTCGATCATCACCTCGGCCGTCTTCACCGACAGCTCCGGGTGACCCGGGTGCGCCTTGACGATCACCGGGCAGCCGGCCGCCAGCGCGGACGCGGTATCACCGCCGCAGACGCTGAACGCGAACGGGAAGTTGCTGGCGGCGAACACCAGTGCCGGCCCAAGCGGAACCAGGACGCGGCGGAGGTCCGGTCGCGGTACCGGCTTGGCGTTGGGGTCGGAGGTGTCGATGACGACCTCGAGCAGCGAACCCTCCTCGAGCACGTCCGCGAACATCCGGAGCTGGCCGCTGCTGCGGGCCACCTCGCCCCGCAGCCGCGCCTCCGGCAGGAACGACTCGCGCATCGCGATCGGTACCAGCTCGTCCGCGGCCGCGTCGAGCGCATCGGCGACGGCACGGATCCAGCCCGCCCGGACGGCGGGCTCCGACGCGGCCAGCGGCTTGGCGGCCTCCGTCGCGTCGGCGAGAGCCTGCTCGAGCTCGGCGGGGGTGGTGTCCGGAATCATCGCGTCTCCTCCAAGGTCTGGGCGGCCAGGTAGGCGAACGGCTCCCGGCCGACTGCCACCGTATTCGTCAGCGTGCCGACCTCGCTGATCGAGATCTCGACCACGTCACCGGCCCGCAGCGCGAAGTCCAGCTCGGGCACGATGCCCGTGCCGGTCGCGAGGATGACGCCGTCGGGGAACTCGTTCGGCACGAACAGCACGTCCACCAGGTCGTGCAGCTCGCGGACCAGTTGCTTCGTCGAGGTGGTGCCGGTGAAGACCTCGGCGCCGTCCCGGCGGATCACCAGGTCGATGGTGAGGTTCTTCGGGTCGGCGACCTCCCAGGCCGGCCGGATCCCGGTCGCCAGCGCGCAACCGCCCGCGAACACCTTCGCCTGCGGGATGTAGAGCGGGTTCTCGCCCTCGATCGAGCGGGAGCTGACGTCGTTGCAGATGGTGAACCCGACGATCTCGCCGCGGCTGTTCGCGACCACCGCCAGCTCGGGCTCCGGTACGTCGTGCCTGGAGTCGTGGCGGATCCCGATCGCCTCGCCGTCCGTGACGAGCCGCCAGGCCGGTGACTTCGGGAACAGCTCGGGCCGCGGCGCGGAGTACACGCGGTCGTAGACGGACTGCTCGGTGCTCTCCTCCATCCGCGCGCCACGGGAGCGCTCGTAGGTGACACCCGCGCACCAGACCTCGCCGAGTCCGTCGAGCGGCGGGAGCAGCTTCACGTCGGCCACCGCCACCTCGTCGCCGGTCTTGCCGACCGCCGTGCGCAGCTCGTCGGCGGTCAGGCGCAGGAGCTCCGCCATCCCGGCGACCCCATCGACCGGCGCCACTGTGTCACCGCTGAGGACGCCGGCCTGGGGCCGTTGTCCTGGGAGCTGGTACCGGACCAAGTGCATCGGGTGTCCACCTTTCACTTTTGAAGCTCTGCAGGGGCGTTGGGGTCACATGGAGGTGCCGAGCAGACCGCGAGTGATCTGGAAGCCGACATTGCCGGAAGCAACCGCCCTCGGCACGTGCCGGCGGCTGGCAACATCCGCAATGGCCTCCAGTCCGACCTGCGCCTGCTCCCGTGGGTTGCCCGAGGCAACGGCATCCAGATCGTCCCCGTACTTCGCCACCGTCTCAGGGTCGTTGCTGAACTCCACCACCGGGACGAACCGCTGCGCCGACAAGGTGCCACCGGCAACATGCGCGAGCACCTGCTGAACGCCACCGGCGCCGAACCCGGTCGCCGTCTCCATCCAGTCGGTACCGGGCATCCGCATCACGTGCCACCCCGGTACTGCGAACCGCTGGCCGTGCGCGATCGTCGGCTCAACCGCGGCGGGAGAGCCGAAGGCGGCGTACCGGAATCCTTCGTCGGTGAGGAGGGCGCCGCGCGAAGAGAGCACGACCGAGCCGCCCGCGCCGACGATCTCGCGGCCGATCAATGCCATCGCCTCGGCTGTCTCGGAGGTCAACGTGCCGCGGGCTTCGAGGGCCACGGTCAGCTCGCCGACCGTCCCGCGGACCTCTTCCGGCGACGGCAGGTTGAAGCTGCCGAACCAGTCCCGCACCCGGACGGTGACTGCGTCGAGACCGCCATCGGCCTGGATGCTCGCCCAGCCGAAGCGGGACGGATCGGCGCCGGCCTCGACCAGGCGGGACCGGAAGTAGTCGTTGTGCGTCTTCTCGCAGCCGTGCTCGAGCAGCAGCGCCATTCGCGTGTTCGGGTGCAGCAGGTAGCCGAGCATCGTGCGCGCGAAGGTCTCCTCGGAGGCGCCGCCGCTGGAACCGCAGCCCTCGGTGTGCGGGAGCGCGACCATCCGGCTCACCGCGTCGCCCGCCCACCGGTCGGCCTCGGCCTGGGCTGCGAGCCGGAGGGCGATCTGGCCGGAGCAGAGGCTCGTCGGGAGGATCAGCCCGACCTGCTCGGGAGCCCGCCGGCCGTCCGCCGCCAGCAGTGTGACCGGAAAGCCAGTGGTGCTGGAGGTTCCGGTGGTAGTTGGGGTTTCGACCTCCAGCGGCAAGCCGGGCAGAGGTGCGTCGCGGTCCTCGGCGGGGAGGTCGGCGAGGCTGCGGCTGGTGCGGCCGTCGGTGGTGATGGAGATGCCTTCGCGCGGTCCGCTCTGCCGCCAGTTCCGCCAGATCGACACCTGGCTGTGGCCGGCGCGTTCGCCCGCGCTCGGCTCACCCGACGCCACGCGCACGGTGAGGTCGAAGGTCTCACCCGTCAGGTCATCCATCGGCGTACCGGTCAGGTAGCGGCCGGCGTCCACGTCCATCTCGGCGTGCAGCAACTCGTACCTCGTCGTGGTGGTGACGAACTTGATCGTCGGCACGAACGGGAAGTTGGTGATGGACCCGTTGCCGGTGGTGAAGAAGATCAGGTTGCAGCCGCTCGCGACCTGGCCCGCGACGGACTCCAGGTCGTTGCCCGGGCTGTCCATGAAGACGAACCCGTGGCCGGGCATCGGTTCGGCGTAGTCGATCACGTGGTCGAGCCGGACATCGCGGTCGAGCTTTCGCGCGGCGCCGACCGACTTGAGCACGATGTTGTACAGACCCCGGTAGACGTTGCCCCCGGACGGATTCCCCTCGGCGGTGTGCCCGTGCCAGCCGACGCGTTCCTTGAACGACTGCACCGTCTTGAGGAATCTCCTTGCCGTCGGCAAGTCCCGGACGTTCTCGAGAACGTAGCCCTCGGCACCGATCAACTCATCGGTCTCAGCCAGTACTGCGATGCCCCCGTGTCGGATCACCTCGCGCGCGACGGCTCCCGACAACGGGTTCGCGCTGACGCCGGAGAATGCGTCGGAACCACCACACTGCAGGCCGATCCACAGATCAGCGAGAGGCACCTCCTCGCGACGCTGCGCCGCGACGACCGGCAACCACGGCTCGACCAGTCGCCCAGCCGCGGTGAGGTCCGCCTCGAAGCCGCCGTGCCGGGTGAAGAACGCGTGCGGCACGCGGATCGGCGGATAGCCCTTCTCCGCCATGAAGTCCTTGATCGCCTGGCCGGAGACGAGTTCGTCCTCGGTGTCGACGATCAGTACGGCTCCGACGTTCGGGTTCAGCGCGAAGCCGGCCAGCGTGGCCAGGAGCACGTGCAGGTTGTTCGGAGTACCGCTCTCGCCACCCTCGGTATGGGCCACCGGTACGACGCCGTCGAACCCCTCGGCTCCATCGAACCGACGAGCCAACTCCGTCACGAACCCGCTGCTCAGCGAACTCGTCGCCAGTAGTACGACGTGGTTGCGGGTGCCAGCTGGTCCTTGCTCGCGGGGATAACCGAGGAAGGTGCCGGGCTGCTCGATCGAGGTGACCTGTTGGCCGAGGTTCAGGGCGGACTCGTCGAACTCGTAGGGGTCGAGTGGCTCGTTGCGGGCGCTGGGCTCCTGCGGAAGACCCTCTACCCCTCGGGCGGACACGGCGGCCAGGCTGGTCGGAGTACAGACGTAGTCGCCTTTGTCGAGGTCGCGGAGGGCTCGGGCGAAGGGGGTGTGCCAGGAGAGCAGCGGTTCGCCGATGGCGACCGGGCGAGCCACGAACCGGTGGCCTTCGAGCACGGTGTGCGGCAGCGTCACCGCAGTACCGTCGAAGTCGATCACGGTGCCGGCTTCGAGGCGGCGCGAGGAGATGGCGACGTTGTCCCCCGGCTCGGGTAGCACGCCGATCTCGTCGAACCTGAGCATCGTTTTCTACGCCTCCGGGTAGCTGGCGGACCTGGAATCGTGCATGATGCATGATTACAGTGCCACCCTGCCGAACAACACGGCTGGGGTCAAGGCCGTGACCAGTCCCCGGAGGATGGGCCTCGATGACTGAGACAGTGGAGCCGCGCGACCGCCGCCTGCTGCGGCGGCAGATGCTCGCCGACGACGTGTACGAGGCGATCAAGACGATGCTGATGGACCACGTCGTCCGGCCGGGCGCGCGGATCTCGATCGACGGGCTGGCGCGCGAGTTCCAGGTGTCGTCGACACCGGTCCGCGAGGCGCTCGCGCGGCTGGAGTCGGAGGGGCTGGCGGACAAGGAGCCGCTCAAGGGCTACCGGGCGACGCCGCTGTTGAGCCGGGAAGAGTTCGACGATCTGTACCGGTTCCGGCTGCTGCTCGAGCCCTGGGCGGCCCGGCGGGCCGCAGAGCTGATCGATGACGAGGGCCGGGAACGGCTGTCCGCCGAGCTCTCGACGGCGGTGGAACCGACCTCGGTGGACTACGCCGGCTACAAGTCACTCACCGCGCACGACAACCGCTTCCACTCGCTGATCGCCGGGTTGTCAGGCAGCGAACAGGTCCGCCTCGCCTTCCAGCGCACCCACTGCCACCTCCACATCTTCCGCCTCCACTTCGACCGAGACATCGGCCCAGAAGTCCTGGTAGAACACCGCCAGATAGTCGAAGCCATCACCTCCGGCACCCCCACCACCGCCGAAGCCGCCATGACCCAACACATCGAGAACTCGATGTCGGTAAGACTCCGCCGAATCTACGACTAGGTACTGCTGCCCCGTGGGGTCCGGCGTACCCACGGACAGGAAGTACATCCCGCCGCGGCCGTCCCCCCGCCTCACCCACGGCGCGGCGGGCCGGAGTACAGGCAGTACGTCCTGTCGGTCCGTACGCCGACGTCAGCTGAACCGGTGCGACAACGCTCGGCGGACTGTGGCCACCACCCATTCCGGGTCGGAGATCACCTGCTGGTAGGTGAACCTCAGCACGAGCCATCCCGCGGCCACCAGTTCGTCGTACCGGCGGCAGTCGACCGCGAAGTCACTGCTCGATCCATGGAATTGGTATCCGTCGGCCTCCAGAGCGATCCGAGCCACGCCGTGGCCGAGGTCTACCTGAGCACGGAAGCGCCCATCTTCCACCAAGTACTGCGGAACGAATCCCTCGATGCCAGCGGTGATCAGCAACGCCCGGAGCATCGACTCGAGGAAGCTGTCCACGGCGCCGGTCGCGGTTGCGGCGACCCGACGGGCATTCGTCCGCCCAGGTCCACGCATCGCGTCGGTCGCCGCGACCAACTGGCGGTGGTGCATCAACCCACTCGCCAAGGCGGCGTCGGCCACCGCGAGCGTCTCGCCGTACGGCAGGATCCGCGCGCAGTCGGCCACCGTCCGGACCATTGAGGTCAGCCGACTCGGCCGGTCGCCGGGATCGATCGGCGCCCAGTGCAGCACAGCAGGCGGCCCTCGCCGCGGACGGCGCTTTGTCGGGACTGTGATGTGCGGCTTCGGCGGAGGGGAAAGCAGCGGCAGATCCCAGGCGACCGCCGCACTCAGGTGCGAGACGACTCCGTCGTACGCCAAGGCTGTCCGGCGATCACGGTCATCGCCGGGAAGGACGTAGATCCCGCGGGCCAGGCGCTCCACCTGCCCCGCCTTGACCCCTTGCGCGAGCGCTCGGCGCGAGGTCGCCTCGACCAGCTCGGCGAAGGTGGCGTTGCCGCGATTGCGGGCCACCACCTTGGGCACGGATTCCATCCGCACAAGCCTGCCGGAGAACGGCCGGTCGCCTCTGGAGTTGTCCACAGGCGTACCGACCGACAGGTAGTACTTCCTTCAGCGGCTGCGGTTCACGGTGGGTGCCGGCAGCCTGAGGCGGAGTACGAGGGGCACTTCCTGTCGGTCGGCACGGGGGTTGATCTACCTCTGCGGGGTGATGACCAGGGCGTCGCCGACCGGGCGTTCGCCTGTTGCGTCTGAGGGGGTGTTGAGGACCTTGTTGTTGGCGACCATGGTGGTGGAGCCGCCGCCGTCTAGGTTGATGGCGCTGCGGAGGCCGAAGGACTTGGCTACTGCGGCGGCTTCGCCGATTCCGAGGCCGAGGCTGTCGACGTTGCGGCCGTCGGCGGTGATCAGGACCGTACGACCCTGGGCGTCTACGCCGGCGATCGTGCGGGGGTTCCGCTTGTGGACCCAGCCGTAGTAGAAGCTCGGGTTGTCGGCCGGGGCCATGCCGTCTGCCTTCGGGGTCGCCAGCAGGCGGCCGTCGCGGACCAGTTCAGGTCCGCCGTTGACGATCGTGGTCCGCGGCGACAGGCGTACATCGTGCCCCCGCGTGTCGACGAGGGACGCGCTGATCTCGAGTCGCTTGCCGATCTTGGCCGCGGCTAGAAGGGGCGCCACCTGGGTGCCGGTCGCCTGGACGGTCCGGCCGCCCTCGGGGATCGCGCCGCCGCGGGCCGTCGTACGGATCGCCGTGACCACGCCGTGCCGGTCGACGATCACCTCGGCGCCCGGACCGCTCGGCGTCGCGGTCGCGTACGACGCGTCGAAGGCGATCAACTCGTCCGCGTCGGTACACGTGACGTCGTGCAAGGGCATCGCGGTCGGCAGGTCGTCCGCGGTACCGCCGCAGTTGCGGATCAGGCCGGGCACTCGGTTCAGTCCGTCCAGCGGAAGCGGTCGTCCCACGCCACGGACCTCGCCGCGCCAGCGGAACCGCTCGACCGCAGTACCGCGGGCGTTGTCGCCGATCACCAGCGCGGGCCGTCCAGCGGTCGGCTCGCTCACCAGTCGCCCGTCGTACACCGCGACACCCGCGGGGTCGCCAGGAGCGCCGGCCTTCGGGTCGAGCACGAAGAACCCGGCGTTGACCGCGGCGGTGGCACCGGTCAGGGTCGCCAGCGCGCTCGTGGTCTCGCGCGCTTCGATGTCAGGCCCGTACGTCGCGTCGAGGCCGCCGTGGAACTTCTTCGGGTCGATTGTCAGCACCTGGACGTGCCAGGGGCCGGTGGAACCGCTGACGTCGTCGGGTTCGCCGTCCCAGCCGGTGTAGAGGCTGGATCCGCCCAGTCCGGCGGCGATCACCTTCGTCCGGAGGGCATCGGCCTCGGCCTTCGTGGCGAAGGAGCCGAGGCGGACGCGATAGCCGAGCGACCCCCCGCCCGCGTCAGCGAGCTTGGGAGTCGGGACGTTCTCCACCCTCGGGTCAAGGCCCGCGGTGCGAAGACGCCCGGCAGTGGCGTCGGCGGTCGCCTGGTCGGACAGCGCGGTCGCCGGGGCATCGGGGTCGGGCGAGCTCGACGGGATCGCGACCTCGACGGTCCAGAAGGACTCGGGCCCGGCTTGTCCGCGGACGATCGTCGTCAGCGTCACCCCCGGCTGGAGGGTGCTGGTGTTGCGGGTCTCGGCAAGATTGGCCGGGCCTAGTGGCAGCGACTTGGAGACCGAGGCGGTTTCAGCGGCGGGGGGCTGCGCGACCGCAGTACTGGCGGCTACTGAGCCGGCCACCAGCGCGGCTGCGAGCGCAGTACCGGCCAGGGCTGAGCGGGGGGAGGCAGGGTGGCGGATGATCATGACTCTGTCCTATGTCAGTCGCCGACCACCTGCAAGGCTTCCACGTGAATTACCAACGACCGGCGGACGAAAGTGCCGCACCCCTTCCGGATAAGAGGTGCGGCACTGGCAGGTGAGGCTCAGGCGGGGGCGTCGCCGTGGTCGGGGATCTCCAGCTGGACGCCGCCCTGCAGCGCGGACTGGTGGGCGAAGATGCCGGGCAGCGTGTATCGGGCGGAGACCCAGGCGTTGATCGGCGGCAGGGTCTTGTCGGCGACCGCGCGGACGAAGTCGTCGGCGAGGAAGTGGTGCGAGCCCTCGTGGCCGTTGTGTAGGCCGGCGAACGCGGCCGGCAGCCGGTCGCGGTCGTGCACGGGCGACAGCCCCGACATGAACGCGTCGCGCAGGGCCGGGTCGACGTTCGCCAGGTCGTCGTCCTCCAGCGAACCGCTCGGCGCGGTCTCCATCAGGTGGCTGACGTCCTCGACGCCTTCCTTGGTCTGCCAGAGCGTGGTCGTGGCCAGTTGCTCGAAACTGCCCTCGGTGCCGAAGACTCGCAGCCGCGACTCACGGATGTGCGACGGGTAGCCGACGCGGCGCATCTCGTTGGTCCGCATCACGCCGCCGTCCGCGAGCTTGAACAGCGCGGTCGCGTTGCTGAAGTCGTTGTCGAACTGGCTGATCTCCTTGTCGAAGACGCCGTCGCCCCGGTCGTCCTTGACACCGATGCAGGACACATGCGTGGCGTGCTGCCCGGTCACCGAGAGAACGTTGCCGACGGCATGCGTCGGGTAGAGCATGGGCGGGAACGAGGCGGTCTTCTTCCAGTCCTCGCCGCCGCTGTACTGGTAGGCGGCGTAGAAGCCGAGGTCCATGTCGTGGACGTAGTCGCCCTCGGAGTAGAAGACCCGGCCGAAGTCACCGGCGGCGAGCCTCTGGCGGCAGTAGACCGACGACGGGTAGTAGAAGCTCGTCTCGCCCATCATGTAGGTCAGGCCGGTCTCCTGGACCAGCTCGATGATGCGGGCGATCTGGTCCGCCTCGATCGCCATCGGCACGGTCGAGTACACGTGCTTGCCGGCCTCCAGCGCCTGGATCGCCATCTCGCCGTGCAGCCAGCGCTGGGTGAAGATCGCGACCGCGTCGACGTCGGACGCGAGCATCTCCTCGAACGACTGGTACGTGATGGTCACGCCCTGCTTCTCCGACAGCTCGGCCAGCCGGTCCGGCAGGACGTCGGTCAGCCGGACGGCCGAGACGTCGGGATGCGCGGACCACAACCGCAGGAACGAGGGGGCGAACTGGCCGGCTCCGACCACACCGATGCTGATGCTCATGAACCAAAGGCAATCACACATTTCCCGCTCATGTAAGAACAATTCCGCACATCAAGATGTGACCCAGACCACCTGTACTACGAACGCCCCCGGCTGAGGTCGGCTGAATGGCTGAGGTGACGGAAAGCGGACTGAGCAACGAGCAGCCCTCCACGGGAAGCTGTGGGCCGGCGCACCGACACTCGGCTGGCAGTTAGTGGGTGGGGGTTGAGATGGGGAGGTGGTTGGGGTGGTCTGTGGTTATGCCGTCTACGGCTAGGGCTACTGCTTGGGAGTAGGTGGCGGCGTCGGGGACTGGCCAGGCCGTTACGGCGAAGCCTTCCTTGTGGAGTTTCTCGACGGCTTCGACGGTGAGGCCTGCGATGCCGCACAGCGCAGTACCGGCTTGGGCTGCCTTGGTCAGGGCGAGGACGTCTGCCACGTCCGGCGTACGGCCGAAGATCAGGCCGGTCTCGGCCGTCGGCATCGCCTGGCGGACGGCTAGCAGGATGTCCGCGTGGGAGGAGGTGACGAGAGTCCGGGCGGCCAGAGCGGGATCGGCTTGCAGCGACTCCACCAGTAGTGGGACCGCCCGCGCGGCCTTCACCTCCGCCTGGAAGCGCACGGAGACGGCCTCGACTGTCTCGGCCCAGGTCGGCACTACCTCGCCGAGGCCGGCGTCGAGGGACCGGAGTTCCTCGAAGGTCAGGTCCTCGACCGCGCCCGACCCGTTCGTCGTCCGGCCGACCGTGGCGTCGTGCATCACCACGAGGTGGTCGTCCGACGTCACCCGCAGATCGAGCTCGATCTCGTCGCACCCGTCCGCGACGGCTCGGCGGAACGAGCGCAGGGTGTTCTCCGGTTCGGACCCGAGTGCGCCTCGGTGGCCGGTGATGATCAAAGCACCTTCTCCTCGTACTGGCGGCGAACCTCGTCACCGATCGCCTCGAGCCGGCGGGCGACCGAGCTGAACACCTTCTTCGGCGCCGCGTTGTCGGCGTAGATCTGCTGCAGGCCGGTGTAGATCGCGACTTTGGAGTTGCGGCCGTCGAGGGCGGTCACTCCAGCCTCCTCGGTTTCAGTGGGGCGAGCAGTTCGACGAGCGCCGTCGCCAGTTCCGGTGGAGCCGCCAGCACGCCGCGCGGCAGCGCAGTACCCGGTCCGCCGATGGTCGTTGCCCCGGCCTCCCGCGCGATCAACGCGCCGGCCGCGATGTCCCAGGGCTGGATCAGGTGCTCGTAGTACGCGTCCGCAGTACCGTCCGCCACCGCACACAGGTCCAGCGCCGCCGACCCACCCCGCCGCAGATCCCGTACTACGGGCAGCAGGCGGCGGACGTACTCCGCTTGCTCGGCGCGCTGATCCGCCAGGTAGGAGAAGCCGGTGCTCACCAAGGCAGCCGCGGGGATCACGTCACGCAGCGGGCCGAGGAGTCTGCCATCGCGGTGGGCGCCGTGGCCCCGGATCGCGGACCAGGTCATGCCGGTGCGGGGTTGGTGGACCACTCCGGCCAGGGCGCCGGCATCGTCTTCGACGGCGATGCTGACGCACCAGTCGAGGCGGCCGTAGAGGTAGTTCACCGTGCCGTCGAGCGGGTCGAACACCCAGGTCAGGCCCGTCGTCGACGTCTTGGCCGCGCCTTCTTCACCGAGCAGACCGTCGTCCGGGCGGCTCGCCGTGAGCCCATCGGTGATGAGCTTCTCGGAGGCGCGGTCCGCGGCACTGACAGGATCAGTGGCGGAGGATTTGGTCTCGACACCGGGCCGCGTCGATCGATAAACCTGATTGGCGGTCCAGCAACTCTTCCCCGGCAGCGTGGGCCAGGCACACGGCCAGGTCGCGCAGCGCGGCAGTCTCAGGGGGCGGAGTGGTTGGCACGCCGTGAAATTATCACCGATCAATGGTGACGTATAGATAATCGATGTGATTTGCTCAGCGAAATCACATCGTTTCACGCAGAGGCCGGTCCAGAGCGGGACTGACGCAGGGCGTCCACCAGGAGTAGGACGGCGATCCCGGCCACGAGATAGCCGAGTCTGTGGAGGCCCGCGTCGGTTGCGGGGCCGGAGTACACGAGGGCGATGGCCGCGGCGGCCAGGTTCGCACCGACGTACTGGGAGGTTCTGAAGAGGCCGGCGGCGGCGCCAGTCTCTTCGGCCGGCGCCGCACTGTAGACGGCGAGTTGGTTGCCGAGGCCGTTGAAGCCGTTGGGGATACCCAGTACCGCGCTGATCACGACCAGTACGACGATCGGCGTCCCCGAGTGCACCCCGAAGGCGAGGGCCGCCCCACCGACCAGCAGGCCTGCCGAGCCGATCAGCAGCAGCGGGCCCGGGCCGCGGCTCCGCGCGAGCCTGGTCGCACCGATGACGGTGAGCGCGCCGATGGCGGCGATCGGCAGCACCACCAGACCGACCTTTGACGGGTCGAGCTTGCGGCTCTGCTCAAGCCAGCCCGGCAGGCCGTAGAAGATCGCGTAGAACGCCACGTACGTGAGCATTGTGCGCAGATAGCTCATCGAGAGCGTCGCGCTGGTGGCGAGCAGCCGGACGTCGACGAAGGGAGTCGCGGCGCGGCGTTCCCAGACCACGAAGATCACTCCGACGGGAATCGCCACAGCCAGCAGCCACCAGAGCGGCTGGTCGGCCAGAGAGAGCAGGATCAGCATCACTGCTGTCATCGCCGCGCTGAACAGGACGAGTCCGGCGAGGTCGATCTCACGCCAGATGGATCTGCTCTTGTCCCGCTGGCGCGGCGGGTCGCGCGGCACGAGCACCAGGACGCAGATGCCGGCGATCGCGGCCACCGGCAGGTTGAAGATGAAGATCGCCTGCCAGTCGAAGGTGCCGACCAGGAATCCACCGATGCTGGGGCCGAGGGCGGCCGAGGTCTGGGCGAAGATCGCGAGGAGTCCGAGGGCGCCGACCGCGGAGGCCTTTCGCCGGTCGGCCATCCGGCGGATCATCGCGACGCCCGACGGGAACTGCGCGCCCGTCCCGATGCCGAGCAGGACGCGGGCGGCGATCAGCCAGCCGAGGGTCGGCGCGAAGGGGGCGAGGGCGGAGACGAGAGCGACGAGGACGAGGCCGGAGAGGAACACTCGCCGGGCGCCGAGCAGGTCCGCCAGGCGACCGGCGGTCGGGGCCGCGATCGCGGTCGCGAGATAGAGGCCCGACACCAGCCATTGCGTCTCCGTGCCGGCGTGGAAGTCGAGGCCGATCTGGACCAGCGCGACCGCGATCATCGACGAGTTCAAGGGCTGCAACAACGTCCCGAGCCCGATCGCCCCCGCAAACCGCCGCGGCAACTCGGGCTGCTGGACGACCACCTCGGCGTCTGCCGAGACTGCGGTAGCTGTCATTGCTGGTACTCGGAGAGGCGGTCGAGGAGGCCGGCGGCGAGGCGGAGGAGTTCGCGTTCGGTCGGGGTCAGGGTGGTCTCCATCGCCTCGGCGAGGAAGCTGTCACGCTGCCGCCGATCCTCCAGGATCAGTTCCCGGCCTGCTTCGGTGATCGTCAGCAGCACCTGACGGCGATCCTCGGGATTATCAGCACGGCTGATCAATCCACCGGCGACCAGTTCCGCCGTCGTCCGCATCATCGTCTGCGGCGCCACACCCTCCGCCGCAGCCAGATCGGCGTTCGTCATCGACCCGTCGCGCTCCAACCAGCCCAGCGCCCCGAGTTGCGAATAACTCAGCCCCGCGTCGGGCCGCTCCTGCCGCAGCCGCCGGACCAGCCGGAAGACGCTCTGCCGTACTTCGTGTGCCCCCGCATCGCTCGCCATACCATCAGCATAGCTGATGACTTTCAATCGTAGTCATCGTCCGCCAACTGCACCCCGGTGACGCCCTCCAGATCGTCGAGCGCGATCACCAGGCTCTGCAGCGGAGTCCGGCCGGTGAACCGCATCGAGGCCCTGACCTGCTGCCTTCCGTCCTCGCGGTGCACCTCCGTGCGGAGCACCGACGCCTCGAACCCCATCGAGGTCGCCGTCGCCAGGATCGCCCGCAGCACCCCGGCCCCGTCGACGTATCGCACGGTGATGAGCTTGCGACGGTCCGGTGACGGCAGGTACTTCGTCAGCCGGGCCAACGGTCCGACCGTGATCAGGTGCAGCGCGGTCGCCGCCACGGCCAGCACCGGCATGCCCGCACCGCAGGCCATCCCCACCGCGGCGGTCATCCAGATCGTCGCCGCGGTGGTCAGCCCGCGCACCATGTCGCGGTGCATGAAGATCACCCCGGCGCCGAGGAAGCCGACCCCCGAGACGATCTGGGCCGCGATCCGGGACGGGTCGACGTTGACGTCGGTGCCGAAGAGGACGCTGGGGAAACCGAACGCGGAGATCAGGGTGAAGACCGCGGCACCGGTGCCGACCAGCGTGTGAGTACGCACCCCGGCGCTCTTCTGTCGTATCTGCCGTTCGACGCCGATCACCATCGACAACACGAACGCGAACAGCAGCAGGAGGAGCTCAGTCCCGGTGCTGGAGCTCGCCAGATTCATGGCTGTCGGTTCCCCACAGTCAGGAAACTAGTCCGATCGGATCACGACCCGCCAGGTACGCCGCGACCGCCTCGGCGGCGATCGAACCGGCCCGCTCCGCGGTCTGCCGGGTCGCGCCGGCCAGGTGCGGGGTCATCACGACGTTCGGCGCGGTCAGCAGCCGAGAACCAGCCGGCACCGGCTCGGCCGGGAACACGTCGAACGCCGCCGCCCCCAACTGCCCCGACTCCAGCGCGTCGACGGCCGCCTCGTAGTCGAGCAGGCCGCCACGCGCAGTGTTCACCAGTACTCCGCCCCGGGGCATCAGAGCGAGTTGCTTCGCCCCGATCATGCCGCGGGTCTGTTCGGTCAGGCGTGCATGCAGGCTGACCACGTCGGACCGCCTGAGCAACTCGTCCAGCTCGACCACCTCGGTCCCTTCCGGCGCCGAGGACGGGTCTGTCGCCGGATCCACTACGAGCACCCGGGCGCCGAAGGCAAGCATCACCCGGGCAACCCGGCGGCCGATCGCGCCGTACCCGATCAGGCCGACGGTCGCGCCGTCCAGTTCGGAGCCACATTCGTCGTACGCGTAGAGGTCGCTGCGCCACTGCTCCTGTTCCAGAGTGCGCTGCAACTGCGGAAGCTTGCGTAATGCACCCAGCATCAGGGCAACCGCGTGCTCGGCGGCGGCGGTGGCATTGCGTCCCGGAGTCGAGGAGACGATGACGCCGCGCTTGGTCGCCGCAGGCACGTTCACGTTGACGGGACCGCCCCGGCAACAGACCAGGAACCGCAGGTCCGGCGCCGCCTCCAGCACCCTCTCCGTGAACGGCCCCATCTGGGTGACCGCCACCTCCACCCCGGGCAACGCCGCGACCAACTGGTCCTCGGCATCGCTCGCCTCATCCACCTCGGCGACCCGCCCGTACGGCGTCAGCGGCCACGGCAAGGTCACCTCCTGGAAGTCGAAGGTGACACCTTCCAGCTTCGACAGGGAGGCGGCGAGCAGATCGTTGCGGACGAAGTGGTCGCCGGCGAGCAGAGTACTGACGGTTCTCATCGAGCTCCAGAGGTTTGCGCAAGGACGGTTGGCGCCGGGTCGGACCAGCGGGGACGCGCGGCTTCGACGCGGCGCAAGTAGTGGACGTATCCCTCGTCGTAGAAGGCGGCACGGGCCGGATCGGGGTCGACCTGACGGCTAACGGCGACCCACTCCGGGCCGGCGCCGGCCGGATCGGCAGCGAGCCGCGCGCCGATCACGGCACCCCGCGCGGCGACCTGGGACGCGTCGGTCGTGTGCAGCGGACTGTTCAGCACATCGGCGAGGATTTGGGTCCACTCGCGACTCTTCGCACCGCCGCCGCACACCGTCACCCGGCCGGTCCAGCCGGCCGCGTCGAGGCAGTGCCGCGCGGCGTAGGCGATTCCTTCGCAGGTCGCGCGGACCACATCGGCCTGGGTGGTCGACAACGAGATCCCGTCGATCGTGCCGCGCGCGCCGGTCTCGACGAACGGCGCACGCTCACCGGCCTCCGACAGATAAGGCAGCGCTGTGACGCCGTGAGCACCCGCCGGACTGTCGGCCAGCAGTGCCGGGAGCGCATCGGTTCCCAGCCCCACCAAGGACAGCACTCGATCGAGAGCAGCCGTGCCGACCATCGCGGGCATCGCGCGCAACCACACTCCGGGCGTCCACGTACCGAGGAACAACCCGGCCGGCTCGTCGTCCACCGGCAGTTCTCGCGTGACCACCTGGCAGGCGAGCGTAGTACCGACGGTCAGTAGGGCGTCGCCGACTTCGCTGACTCCCGCACCCATCGCGGCGGCCGGGAGATCGTAGGGGCCGGCCGAGACGCGTGTCCCCAGAGCCAGCCCGGTGGCCGAGTCGCGCAGCTCGCCGACGGGACCGCCTGGCTCGACCGGAGCCAGCAGGTGTTGCCAATCGGAGAGACCGCACGCACTCAAGGCGTCAGCGTCGTACTCGTTCGTACGAGGGTCGAGGAAAGGCGCCGAGCCGTCCGAGATATCCGTCGCCCGGACTCCGGTTAGGCGTTGCATCACGACGTCCTTGCAGTACGCCGCTGTGCCGGCGCGCGCGAGAACCTCAGGCTCCTCAGCCAGTACTGCGGCCAGCAGCGGGCCGGACGCGCCGGGGAACATCCGGTTGCCAGATCGCCGGAAGACCTGCTCGGCAACACCTTCGGAGGTCCACCGCTCGAGGATCGCGCCGCTGCGCGCATCGAGCCAGGAGATCGCCGGGCGGACCGGGTTGCCGTCGGAGTCGAGCAGCCAGAGACCGTCGCCCTGCGCGGTGATCGCGAGCACGCCCGGCTCGGTGCCGACGTCCGCCGCCAGCTCGGCGACCACCTCGTTGACCGAGGCAACAATCTCGTCGGTGTCGTGCTCGAACCGGCCGGGCCCCGGCCGGACCAGCCGGGTCGGGCGGGAGGTCTCGGCCAGTTGGCGGCCCGCCTCGTCGAAGGCCACGGCCTTCGTGACGGTGGTGCCGACGTCCACTCCCACGTCCACGCGGTACTCCCCTCCTAGTGTTGCTAGAGCGGTGCGACCTCCACGGTCGCGCCGTTGTCACGCAAGGCCTGAACCAGGTCGGCCGGGGTCTTCTCGTCCACCACCACGACGTCGAAATCGGTCAGCGGCGCGAGCCGGTGCAGCGCGGTCCGCCGCAGCTTGCCGTGGTCGACGAGCAGCACCTTCGTCCGCGCGGACCGCAGCATGGCCCGCTTGACCAGCACGATCTCCTCCTCCTGGTGGAACGCGTGCGTCGGCGAGACCGCCGAGACGCTGCAGAAGAGGAAGTCGGTGTGCAGTGCTTCGACCGCCTCGGCACAAGGCATCCCGCCGAACGAGTCGTGGGTGGCGGAGTAGATGCCACCGAGGGCGAGCAGGGTGATGTCGCGCAGTCCGGTCAGCTTGCTGATCGCCGGCAGGAAGTTGGTTGCCACGGTCAACGGAGTGATGTCCTCGAACAGGTCGACCAGGGCCAGCGCGCTGGTCGAGTCGTCGAGCATCACGGACATACCGGGCTCGATCATCGCCCGGGCGTGCCGGGCCAGCGCCGACTTCTCCGCCTGCGCGGTGTTCAGCCGGTACGCGACGTTGCTCTCGAACACGCTGGTCGGCTGAGCGGTCACGCCGCCGCGGTACTTGCGGACGACACCCTGCCGCTCGAGCTCGTCCAGGTCGCGGTGGACCGTCATCACGCTGACCCCGAACGCCTCGACCAGGTCGTTCGCGGACACCGAACCGTGCTCGACGACGTACGCGGCGATCTCGGCCTGGCGGCGGGCCGGGCGACTGAGCTCGGCCGTGTCGGGGCGGCCAGGATCAGCGGGTGCCGGCCGGGTGTCGCCGTCGACGGTGTCAGAACTCATGCCAGGGTCTCCATTCGGACAGCCGGGGTGTTGAACGCCTCGAGACCCACTGTGCCGTCCTCCCAGCGCAAACGCACCAGCGCCGCGGGACCGAGGGCCGGTAGAAGTCTGCGGTACTCCTTCAGCTCCAGTCCCAGCACCCGGCAGACCAGCAGCCGGAGCAACGTGTTGTGCGCGACCACGAGCACCTTCTTGCCCTGGTGCTGTCGTCCGATCTGGTGGAACGCCTCGTGCACCCGATCCGCCGCCTCCGCTGGATCCTCACCGCCCGGGAAGTGCCAGCCGACCGGATCCAGCTCGAACGCCTTGGCCACGGCGGGCGGCAATTCGCTCAGCATGCGCCCCTCGGCCGAACCGAAGTCGACCTCGCGCAGGCGATCGTCCAGCGTCAGTGGGAGCCCGAGCGCATCCGCTATCGGCTGGACGGTCTGCCGGGCTCGCAGCATCGGCGACGACCAGAGTGCGTCCGGCGCGAAGTCCGCCGCCCACTCCTTCAGCTGCTCCGCCTGCCGGTGACCGACCTCGTCGATCGGCAGATCCGTGGAACCGGTGTACCTGTTGCCGTGGTGCCACTCGGTCCGCCCGTGCCGCGCCAGTACGACGGTCGTCCTCATCCCCGGTACCCCCGTCGATCCAGCTCGGCCACGAACTGGCCGTACAAGGTGGTCAGCCGTTCCTGCGGTCGCGGTTCGAGCACCCGGTCGATCCGGACCATCCGCTCGGCGGTCCGCGTCACCGACGTACCGGCCGACGCCGCGAGCACCGCCATCCCGTACGCCGGGTCGGGCGAGGCGGGCAGCTCCACCGGTACGCCGAGGACGTCGGCGCGGAGCTGGTTCCAGTAGCCGCTGCGGACGGCGCCACCGGTGAGCGAGACGGATCGGACCGGCTCGGCGCCGAGGCTCGCCAGATGCTCGAACGCGAGCTTCTCGATGAACGCGACACCCTGCAGTACTGCGGCATACGAGTGCAGGTCATCCGGTAGATCGCCTAGCTGGAAGCGTTCGGCCTTCGGGGCGACGAAGGGAAATCGCTCGCCTCTGCCGGTGATCGGGTAGATCGCGGCGTTGATCGGGCCGAGCTCGCGGGCTTGCCGGCCGAGGGCGTCCAGGTCGGCGCCGGGGAGCATCGCTGTGAGTGCGCCGGCTCCGGTGTTGGACGCGCCGCCGGGGAGCCACCCGCCATCCGGGTAGCGGTGGCTGTAGACGGCGCCGGTCGGGTCTTGGAGGAGCTCCTTGCTGACGCCTTTGAGGACGAGGGTGGTCCCGAGGACGGAGTTCCAAGCGCCTGGAGCGAGGGCGCCGGCCGCAATCTGGGCCGCGCAGCCGTCGGTCATGCCGGCGTAAATGGGAGTGCCTTCGGGGACCCCGGTGACCTGGGCTTTTGCCTTGGAGACCTGGCCGAGCTCATTGCCGGGCAGGACTACTTCGGGGAAGAGGCCGGGCTCGAGGTTGAGGGCGTCGAAGGCTTCGAGTGGCCAGCGGTCTGCGACCAGGTCGTAGCCGGTCTTGAGCGCGTGGCTGGTGTCGGTGGCGACGGGATGACCTGCCAGGCGGCTCGCGACCACGTCGGCACTGTGCGCGATCCGCAGGCTGCCGCTTACGTGGGTGCTGGTCCGCTCGGTGTCCTGCTGTTCGAGGAGCCAGAGGATCTTGGGGAGTGCCCAGGTCGGCTGCATCGCTCCAGCCCAGCGAGCGGGATCCGCCGCCACGATGCGCTCGAGGTACCCGGCCGCGCGCGCGTCGTCGTACATAAGCGCTGCGGTGGTGGGGTTGCCGTCGGCGTCGGTGAGGAGGACGGTACCGGAGGTGGAACAGATGGTGAGGCCCTGGACGTCCGGGGTACTGACCTCGGCAAGGGTGGCTTCGACGGTGTCGAACCACTCGCGCGGGTCCTGTTCATGCCGGCTGCCGTCGCGGCGGCTGGTGAGTGGGCGGGCCGCGCGGGCGAGTACCGTCCCGGTCGCGTCGACGAGGACGGACCGGACGCTCTGCGTTCCCAGGTCCACGCCGATCCAGGCCGGTTCGCGCACTGGCCGCTCTCCCCTCCCGCGGATGTTAGCCACATTGATAACATAACATCAGATCGCGATAAGAAGCGCTGGTCTCGTCCGCTGAAACAGTCCCCCGGTAGAACAGCAACAGGCCCGGCCATCGAGGCCGGACCCGTTTCACGCTAGGTGGCAGTCTGCGCAAACTCCGTCAGCTGTGCATGAGGAGAAGCGAAGGATCGGCGATGGCTAGCTCGAGGCGGCCCGCGTCGAGGGCGCCGTACGCCCCGATCGGACCACTGGCCTTGCGGCCATGACGGTTGATCCAGAATCCCCAGCCCGCGGGTGCGTCAGGCCACGCGGGGTCGGGTTCCCACCCGGGCGGCGGACGCCACGTGGCGGTCGGCGGCTCAGGCCAGCTGGGCGGTGGATTGAATCGATGCACGGGTGGCCCTCCCGGGTCCCCCAGGACCCCGATGATCAGTAACTGTCTGACAGCTCAACGACCGGCAACCTCGAACGTCACGCCTAAATCTTGGTAAAGAATATGGGCCCTCTCGGCGCGTTGACCAGCTCGACGGACAGTAAGCAACTAATTACACAGAGGCAATTTCTGCCGGCTTACTCGCACGCGACTCCGTCGTGATCGCGGTCCAGGTGCGAGGCGTATCCCGGATCCCCTACATACAAAGGCGTGTCCCCGGCGGCCCGCGCTTCCGTGCAGTTCGCGTAGTACACCTGCGGCGCCGTCGTCTTCCGCGGCTGGACACTCTTGCTCGACTGCGCCAGCGGGACGGGCTTCGTCACAGTAGTGGTTGCCGTGGGCGCTTTGACGGTCACCGTCCGTGCAGGAAGTGGCGGCTGAGTAACCGTTGCGGTCGGCCCCGGCACAGTCTCGCGAACCGTCACAGTCGCCGTCGCCGTGGCGGTCGCGGTGACGGTCGGCGCTGGACCAGGCCGACCCGCCTGCGCCGCTTGTCCGGTGTTGCCGCCGCCGATCGCTCCCAACACGAACAGGAGAATGAGACCGCCACCAATACCCGCCGCTGCCAGGCGACCTCGGCCGACCGAGCCGTACAGACCGCGAGGGCCGATGCTGCGGCCGCCTCGTTCGTTCAGCCAGAAGCGCCAGCCGGGTGGCGCGGGTGGCCAGGTCGGGTCTGGGCGCCAGCCGGGTGGTGGTTGCCAGTCGGATGATGGTGGTGCGGGCCAGGTTGGTGGCGAGTTGAAGTGATGCATGTGAGTCCCCCTCGGGGACTACATCGCGGATGATGACTCTGCGTTACAACGGAATCCCCGGAGAAGTGTTGAGCGTCCGGTAGGTGGGTGGATGGGTACAGGTTGGTTATGGCGATGCGGCGGGTAGGTGCGACTGCTGTCGTCCGGGCGCGGCGTTGGCGGTTGCTCCGGGCTGTCCTGGCGATGACGGTGTTCGCGCTGCCCGTGGTGCTGCTGGGGTTTGCGGTGCGGCAGCAGTTCGATCCGTTGATCAGGGCCGATGAAGCGGCCATCCGGGCTGCCACCGGGTTCAGCGTTCGTCATGGATTGGTGCCGGCCCTGACCGTGATCCAGCTCGTCAGCCAGCCGATCTTCGTGTACCTGATCGCGACCGCAGTCGTGGTCTGGGTCTGGAGGTCGAAGAACCTCAAGGGGCGGGCGCTGTGGGCGTTCGTCACGATGATGGTCGGCTGGGTGATCGGGGTCGTCTCCAAGCTCATCGCCCAGCGCTCCCGGCCGATCGTCGACGACGAGTCGGTGCCGCACGCGCAGGGCTACTCCTTCCCCTCCGGCCACGCCCTGAACATCACCCTGGCGGCCGGCGTCATGGTCTTCCTGCTCTGGCCGCTGCTCTCCGCCACCCAACGCCGCATCGCGGTCGCGCTCGCGATCGTGGTGCCTGTCATCGTCGGCCTGGACCGGCTTTTCATCGGTGCGCACTTCCCGTCCGACATTCTCGCCGGGCACGTACTCGGTCTGGGCATTATGTTCGCTTCATGGATCGGATTCATCGGCAAGACGGCAGCGACCTCCTCACCAGGGCCGTCGCACCCGGCATAGCGCTCGGTGGCCTCATCATCGGCATCGGGCTCACACTGAAAGGACCACTCGACGGGTTCCACGCCGAAGAGGCGGTCAACAAGGATCTCGCCGCGGACCGGACCGGCACCTGGAACACGATCACGGCGGTGTGGTCGCAGATCGGCAACACCGCGGCCGTGATCGGTGTCTGCATCATCGTCTCCTCCTTGCTCCTGTGGCGGACCCGGGACCTGCGCCTGGCGCTCGTCCCACCGATCGCGATCGCCATGCAGGGTTTGATCTTCCTCATCGCCGCCAGGGTCGTGGACCGCGACCGCCCACCGGTCGAGAAACTCGACGCGTCACCACCGACAGCGAGTTTCCCCAGTGGGCACGTGGGTGCGTCGACCGGCCTCTACCTCGCGTTCACACTGCTCGCGCTGGGCATCGAACGCGCGTGGCTGCGGTGGACGACAGTGATCCTCTGCCTCGCGATGCCGCTGCTCGTGGCATTCGCGCGGCTGTACCGCGGGATGCATCACCTCACGGACATCGGCGCGGCGGTGATCAACGGCGCCATCTGCGCCCTGCTCGCGTACGGCTGGTACCAACACTGCACCCGCCGGCGACGAGGAGCCCGCGCTGCCAGCGCGAGGTCGGCCGGCCACACCGGGTGACCCCCTTGACATAGGCCCGGCGCGGGCGGACCTTGAACTATTCGATCGGCGTCGTGGGGGGACCATGGATACTGATCAGAGCATGGTGGCGGGCGCCTCCTGGACGCCTCGCGACGTGCTGTCGGGGGCGTACGACGGATCGCGCGGCGACGGAGTTTCCCTTGTCCGCTTGGAGTTGTCGGGGATCGCCGGTGATGCCACACGCCTGAGCGAACTCCTGGTCGCGGTACAACTGCTGCGACGCAAGGGCTGCATGGTGGAGTACGACCTCGACCTGTTCGGCGGCTCGCCGAGATTCGCGACCGTGCGGGACAACGTCGCAATGCTGCGCGCGATCGTGGCCGACGGGACCACCACGGCGAGGTTCACCGTCAACCCCTTGGTCGGTGAGTGCTCGCCCTGGGTGGCGTCGTTCCGCGAACGGGTGGCACCCGCAGTACAGCCGTGGCTGAGCAGGTTGTCCGCGCCGCTGGCCGAGGCATGGCTGGAGGTGATGATGGGCGAACGGATGTTGCTCGGCATGACCGGCGTGGCTGCGCATCGGATCGCCCTGCAGAGGTTGACCTTGCGGAGCAACACCGAGCTGCTGAACCTTGTGTCCGACAGCGCCCGCGAGTTCGAGCTGTCCGGCGACACCTGCTTGCTCGACGACGAGTTGGTCAGCCCGCGGGTCGGTGCGCTGATCGAGTCATTCCTTGCCCTGCGCAACAGATTCCAGCCGGACCGGTTGCTGACCGGTTGATCCCGCCGCTGCCACCCGGGGATGACAAGGTGGTGCGGTGATTACTTGCGTGGTGGATTACGTCATCGATCCGGCGAAGATCGAGGCATTCGAAAGGTTCGGCCGGCGCTGGATGGAACTGGTGGAGCGGCACGGTGGGACGCATCACGGCTATTTCCTGCCGTCGGAGGGGGCGAGTGACCGTGCGTTGGCGTTGTTCAGTTTCGAGAGCCTGGCCGCCTACGAGCAGTACCGGCAGGGGTTCGGGGTCGATCCCGAGTTCATCGAGGCCGACCAGATCCGCGAGGAGAGCGGGTGCGTGCTGCGGTATGACCGCACCTTCATGCGACCGATGCTGCCGAGCGACCTGCCGGACTAGTGCGAGGCGCTAGGCGGCGTACGACGTGGTCCCGCTGACGCGGGTGGGGTGCGCGCCTGCACTGACGGACTGGTCGAGGGTGGCGAGTCGGGTGCAAGCGGCGGTGAGGGCTTCCGCCTGCGTGCGGCACTGCTCCGGCGCGGCTGTACCGAACGACAGGAAGACGTCGCTCGGGACGTCAACCTCCACACCTACCGAGGCGGTTGAGGCGCACAGAGAACGCGGTACTACCTGTCGTTGCGTACGCCACTCACCCGTCCTCAGCAACTGCCGGGCATTCGCCTCCACTTTCAGAGTTCTCCGACTATCGGTCGGTAGTTCGTGGGCTCGGTGTGTCTTGACGATGCGGGTGAGGGGTGCGGCAGTACCGCAGTACTTCAGGACAATGCTTCCTTGAATCCCTGGCGCCACGAGGGGTAGCGGAGTTGCCAGCCGAGTTCTCGTTTGGCTTTGGCGTTGGAGAAACCGCGGCCTTCGGTCATCATCGTGACGGCCACTTCGCCGGCCAGCAGGCGGGCCAGCCACTTGGGGACTCGCATCGGGGGCTTCGCGCCCGCGCATGCTGCCAGGTAGGGCAGCCAGTCGCCAGCCGGCGCAGGTTCGTCGTCGACGATGTTGAAGACGCCTGTTGCCTTCTGCTCCACCGCCAGGACGGTGGCGCTCGCCGCGTCGTCCAAGTGGACCCACGAGGAATAGCCGGCGCCGTCCCCGACGACCGGGAACTGTCGTTTGCGCACGAGCTCGACCTGGTCGTCGGTGGCGCCGGGTCCGTAGAGCCCGCCGTACCGGAGAGCCGCGCCGCCAACCTTGGCGACCGCCTCCTCGACGTGGCGGATCGCCTTCATCCCGGGGTTCGCCACCGTTCCCTCGAGCAGATCCAGCGGGTCCTCCTCGGTCTTCACCCAGCCGCCCTCACGGATCCCGTTCCAGCTCGCGTAGCTCTGCGCGACGAAGTGGGGTACGCCGGTCGCCTCGACAGCAGCGAGCAGGTGATCCGTGCCCTCGGTGCGCAGCCGGTTGGTGGTGGCGAACCACCGGTCCATGTGTTTCATGTCCGGTTTGCCCTCAGAGATTGCGGTCATCTGGTGCACGACCGCGTCCGGCCGAGCCGCGGCCACCGCCTCACGGACCGACCTCGCATCGAGCCCGTCCATCACGACCGCCTGCGCGCCCAGATCCCGCAGAAAGCCCAGCTTGCCCGAGGCCGTCGTCGTAGCCGTCACTTGGTGGCCCCGAGCCACGAGCTGCGGCACCAGCCGCCGCCCCACCACCCCGGTACCGCCTGCCACGAACACCCGCATGACCATCACCTTCCTGATTCCAGAAAACTGTTTCTGAGACCAGGGACACGGCTCCCCAACCGTCTGTGACATGCAGACGCCAGACGAGGCCGGGATCACATTGGGCTAGCGGGCGAGCCATTCGGGGGCTAGGAGCGACCAGACCTGGGAATCGTGGCGCACGCCATCGTGGAGGTAGTCGGCTCGGAGGGTGCCGTCCAGCTGCATGCCGAGGCGGCGGGCGACGTTGCTGCTGGCGGTGTTGTCGGGGCGGGTGATCCACTCGATCCGGTGGAGACCCCGGACGCGCACCGCCCAGTCGATCAGGTGCGTTGCGGCCTTGGTGATCAGGCCGCGCCCCTGGCCGGCCGGCTCCAGCCAGCAGCCGATCTCGCAGTTGCCCGCGGTGGCGTCGAAGGAGACGAACATGGTGCCACCGACCAGGGTGCCGTCGAGCCAGATGCCGTAGAGGCGGCCGGCGTCGCGGGCCGCGAGGTCCGCGTAGCGTTGCAGGGTGGCGCGAGCCGAGTCCAGGTCCGTACTGCGTTTCGCCCACGGGATCCAAGGGTCCACCACCTCACGAGCCCGGTCCATGTGGGCGAGGAACTCCTCGGCCTGCCACGGCTCCAGCAAGCGCAACTCGGCAGCTTCATCCAGCTCGATCGCGAACACGCTGGAACTGTAGTCGCGCCACCCCGCACGCCGCTCGCGATTATTCCGCGAAGACCTCCAGCTCGACGATCCGCGAGTAGGTAGGCCCTTCGTTGGAAGCCAGGGCGAGGACCCGTACCGCGGTGGCGGTGACGGGGGTGAAGGTAGAACTGTTCAGCCCGGCGGTGTTGTCGCGGACCGACGCGACCGTCTGCCAAGCTCCGTTGACCTGAGCAAGCACATCCCAGTCCTTCAGGCCGTACCCCGCGGCGGGGTACTGCTTCGAGTTCAGCGTGTACAGGTCGACCCGGCCCACGGTCTCCGGCTTGTCGAAGGTGACCTGCAGCCAGTCGGGGAAGTTGCCCTTGGTGGCGTCGTTCCACCCGGTGGTCTTCCCCCAGTGCTCCGAGTCCCGGTCGCCGTCCACCGCGCCGCAGGCCGGGTAGACCGGCAGGTGCTCGCTGGACGCCGTCACCGGCACGAAGCGCGCGAGGTTGCCACTGTTGTCAACAGGCGGCTCCCCGACCTTCACCGGCACGCTGAGCTTCTGGTCACCGGCCTTGACCTCGATCGCGTAAGTGCCAGGCGCTGTACCGCGGGGCGCGCCTACGTCGATCGGCACCTTCAGCGTGTAGCCAGGCGGCAGGTAGCTCGAGACCAGCTTGCGCGACAGGGTCAGTGGTGCACCCGCCTCCAGGAACGCGTCGGCGTACACGGCGGTCTTGCCGGTGTTGCCGAAGCGCAGCTCGAAGCCCTGCTTGGCGCACGGCACCGGTACGGCGGAGACCTCCGCCACGTCGGCCGCGAGCGTCAGGCCGCGTTGAGTGGGGCGGTCGGCAACGGCCGGCCCGGTGATGCCTGCGGCAACTACCCCGATCAGGACCGCACCCAGCAGCACCAACGGTTTCCAGCCACGGATTCTCATCGGACCGCCCTTTCGTCTTCGACAGTGCTGCCTGCAACGGAGTTCAGACCCGGGTTGCCGGCCTCGACCACGAACGAGTGGATCGTGGAGATCGGGGCGCCCGGCTTGTCGATGTACGGCACCGCGCGGAAGTCGACCCGGAGCTCGCGCTCGTCGAACCGGAGTACGGAGTAACCGCGCTTCTCGTTGACCAGCTTCAGGTGCGGGTTGCCGTCCAGGAACTTCTGGCCGTTCGCCGACACGTCGACGCCGTTGCCGCCGCTGCTGAACGAGGTGGGCACGATCTCCACTCCGTACGTCTGCGAAGACGGATCGGCGAAGTCGCGCTTCAGCTCCATCGCGTAGCCGGCGTGCACGTCACCGGTCAGCACCACCGGGTTGCGGTGGCGGTTCGCGGCGATGCCGTCGAGCATCACCTTCTGCTCGGCGCCGTATCCGTCCCACGCGTCCATGTTGTAGAGGTCTGCCGCGGTCGGGTCGAGGTCCATCCGGCTCAGGATCACCTGGTTGGCCAGCACGTTCCAGGTGGCCCGTGAGCGGTTCAGGCCGTTCAAGTACCACTGCGTCTGCTGCTGCCCGGCCAGTACGCGCGCCGGGTCGCGTCGTGCTTCCGAGTCGGCCTTCCAGCCGTCGCCTGCCGCCTGGTCGGACCTGTACTGACGGGTGTCGAGCACACTCAACTCGGCCAGCCGCCCGAAGCCGAATCGCCTGTAGAGCTGGTAGTTCGGCCCCTGCGGAGCAAGACCCCGCAGCGGCAGGTGCTCCCAGTACGCGCGGTACGCGTTGGCACGGCGTACCAGGAAGTCTTCGACGGGAGCGTTGGTCCTGGAGACCGTGCCTGCGTAGTTGTCCTGGACCTCGTGGTCGTCCCAGGTGGTGATCCAGGGCGCGTTGAGGTGAGCCGCCTGGAGATCCGGGTCCGCCTTGTAGAGCGCGTACTGCAGCCGGTACCGGTCCAGCGTGTCCGCCTCGGTACGGAACTGGCTGGGTACCGGGTCGGCCACGTTGCGCAGTCCACCGGCAGCAGCGATGCCGTACTCGTAGATGTAGTCGCCGAGGAAGACCACCGCGTCCACGTCCTCGGACGCCAGGTGCCGCTGTGCGGTGTAGTACCCGTCTGGCCACGACTGGCAGGAACTCACGCCAAGCGTCAACTGACCGCCACGAGCACCGGGCGCGGGCGCGGTACGGGTGCGGCCCGTCTGGCTGAGGTAACCGTCGCAGCGGAAGCGGTACCAGTAGTGGCGGCCGGGCTGTAGCCCTCGTACGTCGACGTGCACGCTGTGCGCGTACTCCGGCCGGGCGGTGGCCCGGCCTGAGCGGATCACCCGGTGGAAGCGCTCGTCGGTCGCCACCTGCCAGTCGACGCGGACCTCCTTGTAGGGAGCACCGCCGAGCGGCTCGAACGGCTTGGGCGCCAGGCGAGTCCAGATCACCACGCCGTCGGGCAACGGATCACCTGAGGCGACTCCGAGATTGAACGGGTTGCTGGTGAGACCGCCGGTCCCGCCGGTACCGAGCGCGCTGCCCGGCAGGTTGGTACCGAACGCCACCGCGGTCGCGGCGCCCGTGAGGGTGAGGAATCGGCGCCGGGCCATCCTCACCGCTGGTCTGAGATCTTCGGTCACTTGATCAGGCTCCTCACTAGGGCTCGAATCACAGAGGCTTGGATCACTGGGGCTTGGATCACTGGGGCTTGGATCACTGGTGCTTGGGCGGGCTTGCCAGGGACCGCAGCCGGACCGGCCCGAACAGGCCTGACGTCCGCTGTCCCCCGAACACGAAATGGGTCGGGCTCACCGCGTCCAGGTAGGGCGCGGCCGTGCCGAAGACCTCGACGTCGACAGTGACCTCACCCACTGACCCGGTGAGCTCGAAGACGTACGGCGAACAGAACCGGACCCCCGCGCTCCGCCCGTCCACCAGCACCTCCGCAGTACCGCGTACTCGACCCAGGTCGAGCTGGATCCGTTCGCCGGCTGGGATCGTGAGCTGTCGCCGGTAGCGGACTCCCCCGCTGTACTCCGACAGGCCCAGGTCCTCCCAGTCGCCCAGGCCGATCCGCCCGGGGCCGACGATCACCCGGATCGGTCCGGTGAGCGCCGCACCCGCCTCGAAGCCCGGCGTGGTCAGCAAGGTCAGCTGACCGACGCGAGCGCCGGCCGGAACCTCCGCGACCAGGTGCCCGGAGCCCGTGGCGATCTCGGTCTCGTCCACGGCGACGACAGCATGCCCGGCCAGAGCGAACTCGAGGCGAACGGTGCCCGGCGGCAGGTCGAACCGTAGGTACTCGACGCGCTGCGGATCGATCCGCGGTACGGCGAACGTGATCGGCTCGACCACACCCGAACCCGAGTCGTCCGAGCCTGAACTGGAGCCGTTCAGCCAAGATGCCTTGGGCAACGGGTGAGGCCGGCGGTTCAGGTGGAGATCGGCGAGCGCGCGATGCTGTTGCCGCCTGCGCACCACCTTCGCCGGCACCCCGGCGACCTCGCCCACCCAGCCGTGGTCCGAGACAACGAGCCCGTCGACCAGGATCGGCGACGGCTGCGTGACCTCGATCGTCACCTGGTTCTCTCCCGGCCGGAGCGCCTCGGCGAGGTTGTACCGCCGTACCCGAGGCGTCGGACGTTCGTACGGCAGGAACCCGCCCTGGCGGCCCACCTCGACCCCGTTGACGAACACCCGCGCCGACCCACTCGCGGTCAACGTCACCTCCGACTCACCAGCCGGTACTACGGACGTGGTGAACCGGATCGCAGTACCGGCAGGTGGTGGCTCGGCCAGGGCGATCCACTGGGGTCGCCGGTAGGCGGAGGTGTCCCGGACGAACGCCAGGTTCGCCCGCAGCGGCGTCTCCACCTCCGGAGTCAGGCGCAGCTCCACCGTGTGCCGTCCGGTGGAGAGACGGACGGCCGCGGCGGCGAAGTGACCACCCGCGTCGTCGATCGGCATGGTTACGCCGTCGAGCAGCAGTTCCTTGGCCGCGGGAGCCCCGACCACCGCCGTGGTGTCGAGCGCCTCATCCAAGGTGAAGGCGGCCTGGAAGCAGACCGTCCGCCCGGCCGCGACCACGCCGAAGTCCAGGAACTCCTCAGGCACGTGTCCCTTCGGTCCGAGCGCGTGCTTGTGGATCGGATCCTTGTAGATGCCGCGGCTCTCGGAGTACTCGATCGGCGTACCGTCGATCAGCCCGTGCGGCCCGAAGGTCGCATGGGCCGGATGCCACTGCTCGTCACCCGCGACGCGATGCAGCAGCTCCCACCGCTCCACGACCACCTCGCCCGAGGGTGCCGCAGCAGGCCAGGTGAAGTCGCCCCAACTGTTGTCCAAGGTCGGCAGGAGCGTCGCTTCCCACTCGCCGTCGACCACCTCGTGCTGCCAGTCCTCAGCAACGACGGACGGCGCCGACGGGTTGCCGGCGGCGAACACCAACAGCGCGGCGGGTCCCTGGTCGAACGGCACAACGACCTCCGCGACATCGTCATCCACTTTGTAGGCAAGGGGTTTCGGCTCACCACCGAAGGGAGACACCAGCATCGGCGGACCCGGGATATCGCGCACCCGGACGACGACCTCGCGCAGATACCGGTCGGAGTCGAAGTCATAGCCGACGGTCGCCCAGTCGTGACTGATGCCGCGCTCAACGGCCCGACCATCGCCGACCCGCGTCGCGCTCCACTCGGTCGCGGTGACGAAGACGACCAGCTCACCATCCACCTCACGCGCGAGCGTCGGCACCTCGGCCTCGACCGGGCGCGGCAACCGCGCCAGCACAGCGGGAACCTCTTCCGCGGTCGCCACCAGCTGCGCCTCACGTCGGGCGAACCGCTCACGCAACAACGCGACCGCCTTGTCACCACCGGCAACACCGCGGGCCGGAAGCGCGCCGACGGCAACTACCAACCCACCCGCGGCAACAAACTCATCCAGCCGCTCGGCCACCGCACCTTCCAGAACAGTTGCTGCAGGCAACACGACGGCGGCGTACTCCTCATCGGCGACGCACAACCGCACCTCCGACCCGACCCGTACCTCCGCACCCGCGAGCGAGTCATCGTCGATCACATCGGCATCGAGCCGCGCACCATCCAGCACACCCCGCAACGGCGCGAACCAGGTCGCATCTCCGATCAGCTCCCGATACACCTCTTGAGCCCGTACGGCGTCAGGCCCGGGACCATCCATCGTCAGATCGGCCTGCGCTGTCGCAGTGGGGAACAGTACGGCGACGTCGCACAGGTGCCGGCCCATCGAGAGCGCGGCGCACAACCCGGCGACGGTGTCGGCGAAGTGCTTGTGGTGCCGCCAGTACGGCTGGCGCCAGTCCGTCGAGGGCGGCGCCCACTCCCACCACCCGGCTCTGGTCGTGTAGTAGACCGCGTGCGGGTTGTAGAGCGTGGCGCCCGTTCGCAGCCAGGGCAGCAACCAGTCGAAGGTCTCCTCGAGCGTGCCGCCCCACCCGGTCGAGTGGAATGCCTCGATCCACGTGCGTGGGCGGTCGTAGAGGTGCGCGAGCGACGAGTGGATCCGGGCGTCCCCGTGGTGGTCGGAGCCCGGCGCGCTGAACCAGCGATGCGTCCGCGCGTAGTCGGCGTACAGCTGGACACCTTCGACCGGGCGCCCCGCGCGGGCGGGGTCCTGCTGGTCGCAACCGACCATGAGGCCGTACTGCTCGTGCCACTCGTGCAGCGGCTTGAAGAACGCCTCCTCGGCCAGGGTCGCCCGGAGTGCGTGGTAGTCGCGTCTCACCTGATCCGCATCCGGTAGCGGCGAACCCCACAAGGCAGCCAGGCGATCCCGCAGGTCGTAGCCGTACCGGCTGACGAACTCGTCGGCGAAGGTGGCGGACCACGTCGGCACCGAGGGCAGCTCGTCCTGGAACGACCCGACCACCACCTTGCCGAGCCGATCGCCCAGCCGGCGGGCGAACTCCCCGTGCACCTGGTCGAGCAACGCAGTACAGGCTTCTCTGCCGAGGTAGTCGAAGCCGTGGTCGGTCTCGTAGAACAAGGACAGCGTGGATTCCATCGGCGCTTCGCACTCCGCGCCGTCGCCCGTGACAGTGACCGGCTGGCCTGGACTTCCGTCCGAGCGTTCCAGCACCGCCGCGATCGGCCGACCACCCGCAGGGCAGCTGAGAACCAGGCGACCCGTGCCGGCGGTGGTTGCGCGCTGCAGCCGACGTCCGGCGTACGACGGCTGGCGGGCGACCAACCCGGCCTGCAGGTCCGCTCCGGAGAAGCCGAGCTGGTCGTAGAACCACAGTGAGACGCCCAGCTCCTCCGCATCCGAGCAGACGCCGAGGAAGATTTCCCACCAGGCTTCGGACAGGAACGGTGGATCGTCGGCGTCGCAGCCGTGGTCCGATCCGGCCGGCGCGAGGTTGAGGACGACGAGTTGGTAGACGCCGCCCTCGACGAACCGCTCGAGCTGCCAGCGCAACCGCGCCGGGTCGAGCGGTTCGCCGCTCCACCACCAGATCGGTACTGGTGAGAAGGACCTCGGAGGATCGGCGATGATCTCGGCGAGCGACGGCACGCGGTTATCCCTTCAGTCCGCTGGAGAAGCCGCGGATGACATAGCGCTGGAGCAGCAGGAAGACGACCAGGATCGGCAGCGCGGCGAGCACCAGGCCGGCCGCGACGAGCCCGTAGTCGGACGTGTACTCGTTGACGAACGCGAACACCCGGACCGGGACCGTCTCCCGGCCCGACCCGCCCAGGTAGAGCAGCGGGGTGAAGAAGTCGTTCCAGATGTGCACGGCGTTCAGGATCAGCACCGTCCCGGTGATCGGCCGCAGCAGTGGGAAGATCACGTGCACGAACGCCTGCAGGTGCGAGGCCCCGTCGATCAGTGCCGCGTTCGTGTAGTCGGCGGGCAGCGACCGGATGAAGCCGGTGTAGAGGAACACCGTGAACGGCAGCTGGATCCCGGTGTAGAAGAGGATCATCCCCTGATAGGTGCCGAGCAGGCCGAGATCGTTCACCAGTTGGTAGAGCGGGATCATGCCCAGCTGGAACGGCAGGATGATGCCGACCAGGAACAGGATGTAGAGGCTGTAGCTCAACCGGCCGACCTGCCGGGCCAGGAAGTACGCCGCGAGCGAGCCGAGCACGATCAGCACCACCACGCTCGAGACGGTGATCAGCGTGCTGTTCAGCAGAGCGGACCCGAGCGAGGCCGACTGCCACGCGGTACCGAAGCTGTCCACCGACGGTGGATCGGGCGGCGACAGCGGAGCGTTCGCGATCTGCTCGGGATCCTTGAAGGCCAGCGTCACCAAGGCGTAGACCGGGAACAGGAAGGCGACCGCGGTCGCCACCATGACGAGCTCGAGGACGAAGGTGCGGGGCCGGTAGGCGGTCCTCATGCGGTCGTCTCCCGGGAGCGGAGGTACGCGATCTGGAGGAAGGAGACGGCGGCGACGAAGATCGCCAGCACCAGCGCGACGGCGGTGCTGTAGCCGAACTTCCCGAACACGAACGCCTGCTTGTAGAGCACGGTCGACAACGTGTCGGTCGCGTACCCCGGACCGCCGTTGGTCATCGCGATGATCTGGGTGAACAGCGTCAGGCCGCCGACCGTCGACAGCATCACGTTGATCGTCACCGCGGGCGCCAGCAGCGGCCAGGTGATGTGCCGGAACCGCGCGACCGTGCCGGCCCCGTCAACCATCGCCGATTCGTGCAACTCCTTCGGCACGCCTTCCAGGCCGGCCAGGAAGATCACCATCGAGTAGCCGGCGCACTGCCAGATCACCGTGAACGCGACCGACCAGATCGCCAGCGACGGGTTGCCCAGCCAGTCCTGCCGCAGCGCCCCGAGCCCGACGGCGTTCAGCGCCGCGTTCAGGCCCGCGTCCGGTGCCGGGTTGTAGACGTACTTCCAGAGGAAGGACACCATCACCGGGCTGACCACGACCGGGGCGAAGAAGATCACCCGCAGCACCATCCGGCTCTTGATCGTGGTGTGGACGCCGAGCGCGAGCAGCAGGCCGAGCCCGTTCTGAACCACCACGATCGCCAATGTCAGCAGCAGTGTGTTGCGGAGCGCGCCGAGCGCCTGGTCGTCGTTCACCAGTTCCTGGAAGTTGTCGAACCCGACGAACGACCGCTGCTCGCCGACCCCTGACCAGTCGGTGAAGGCCGACCCCGCGCCGACGATGCTCGGGTAGAGCATCACCAGCGCGTAGACCAGCAACGCCGGCGCCGCGAACAACCAGGGCGGCGCGATGCCACCCCCGCGACGTACCCGCTTCACCGGTGGCGGCGCGGGCTTGACCGGCGGCGCCATCACCGCCGTCATGCGGCCTTCCGGTAGGCCTCGTCCATCTTCTTCAGCGCGCCGTCGACGGTGGTCTTGCCGCCGAGCAACTCCTGGACGACGGCGAAGTGCGTCGGCTGCACCTCGGCGTTGGGCCAGCGCTGGTCCATGAACGGAACCGCCTTGTTGCCCGACAGGTAGGGCAGGAACGGCTTCAGTACGGGGTCCACCTTCGCCTCGCCCTCGGAGTACAGGGGAACGCAGGCGACCGCCTCGGCCCAGGTGTTGATCATGTCCGGCTGTCCGCAGAACTCGATGAACTTGCGCGCCTCGTCGGCCTTCTTGCTCTTCGCGCTGACCGCCAGGCCGACCACGATGCCGCCGGGGATCCAGTTGTCGGCCGCGGTGTCGGTGGCCGGCAGCGGGAACATGCCGAGGTCGTCGGGCGACGGCGCCGCGTCCCGGTAGGCCTGCAGGACCGCGGAGACCTGGATCGCCATCGCGGCCTTGCCGGTGCCGACCATCGAGGTGGCCTGCTCGTACGTCGTACCGTTCGGGTTGTCGTTGAAGAAGCCGCGCTTCTGCAGTTCGAGGTACTTGTTCATCGCGTCGGCCCAGCCGGAGCCCGCGAACGTCGCGGAGCCGGCGGCCATCTTGTCGTCGAAGTCGGGCTGCTTGGCGTAGACGGTGCCCGGCACCAGCGCGTAGTTGATCAGCTGAGTGACCCAGGGCGTTTGCGCACCGAGGGCGAGCGGCACGATGCCCTTCTTCTTCAGCGTCTCGCAGACCGTCAGCAGTTCGCTCCACGTGGTCGGCACCTCGACCCCGGCCTTGGCGAACGCCTTCTTGTTGTAGATCGCGCCGAGCACGCTGGTCCCGGGCGAGAAGATGAAGGTCTTGCCGTCCTGCTGGTAGGCGCCCTTGAAGCCGGTCGGGATCTTCTGGGTCCAGGCCTGGTCGCTCAGGTCGGTCAGTAGGTTCGCCTTGCTGAGCTGGACCATCGACATCGCGCTGCCGTTGCCGGGGTAGACCGCGTGCATGTCCGGCGCGTTGCCCGCCGCGAGCTGAGCCCGGAGCGCCGTCTGCAACTGGTCCGCCGGGGAGAAGGACAGGTTGAAGTCGAACGAGCTGTTCTGCTTCTTGTACTCGTCGAGCGCCTTGCGCAGGCCGGCCTCCTGGCTGCCCGCGCCGATCACCTTCAGGGGACCGCCGCCGCTGCCGCCGGCGGAGTTGCCGCCACCACACCCCGCGAGGGTGCCGGCGACCGCGACGCCGCCCATCAACTGCAGCAGTCGCCTCCGGCTGACCTGCGGACGGATGATCTCGGATGCCACGGTTCCTCCTGAGCTCGGGGCAGCACAGAACCCCGGAAATATCACCGTTGAATGGGAACAAAACGTGAAGGGGTGTTATCTTCCTCACTGCGGCACGCTACGAAGACCTCACTTGGCGTGTCAAGGGTTCGGAGGTCACCTTTTGAAAGGATTCAGTCCGATGCTCGCCGGAATCGGGCAGGCGGCCCTCCGACCGGCCTGAGAAGATGGCGATGTGCCCGAGACAACCTCTGCCCTGCTCACCGGGCAGGCCCGCGCCTGGAAGCGCATCCTGGCCCACCCGTTTGTCGCCCGCACCTCCGCCGGTTCGTTGCCCAAGGCCACCTTCGACCGCTGGCTGACCGAGGACCACTACTTCGTGCTGTCCTTCCGGAGCTTCCTCGAGGCGCTGTCCGAGGTGGCTCCCGACGATGACGCCCGCAAGGTGCTGGCCGGCGGACTGGCCGGCCTGGTGCCGGAGCTCGAGCTGTTCGAGACCGAGGCCGCCGAGCGCGGACTCGACCTCACCGCCGAGCCCTCGCTGCTGAACCTGGGCTACTCCTCATACCTGCTCGCCTCGGTCCAGGAGGGCTGGCCGGTCGGCATCACCGTCCTCTACGCCGTCGAGAAGGCGTACTACGACGCCTGGGCCTCCGTCCGCGACAGCACCAGCCCGGACACGCAGTACGCCGGCTTCATCGCGAACTGGTCCTCGCCCGAGTTCTCCGCGTACGTCGACCAGCTCGGCGAGCTGGTGGACCGCGAGGAGCTGACACCTATGATGACCCGAGCCTTCGACCGGGTTGCGCGGTTCGAACTGGCCTTCTGGGATCTGGTGCACGGGTGAAGACCGCAGTCCTGGTGAGCGGTGTCGTACTGCTGGCAGTCGTCGGTGCCGCGGCCGGCTACGAGACGGGCGTCCTGACCGAGCCAGGCACCACCCTCACCGCCGGCGCCGCCGCACCACTGGGCGGCATCTCCCCCGCCGCGGCGCTGCCGGTCAAAACTCCCGTCCCCAGTGATGTTCCGGCCCTCACCACGGCGGAGCTGACCTTCCGCCAGCACACCTTTCAGGTCCAGGCCTCCGATCGGACGGTGGAACTAGCGATCCAGGTACCCCGCGGCTGGCAGCTGACCACCAACCCGAAGAGCCCTGCCGAGGTCAAGTTCCTCGATCCGCTGAAGGAGCGAGGGGTTCGCGTCGAGGCGATCTCCCCACCCGGTCTGAGCCCGAAGGAATCACGGCAGAAGCTGATCGTGGACCTGGAGAAGAGCCAGGCGCCGGAGAACGACCTGCGGATCGTGTCCCAGACCGACGACCAGATCGAGGCCGACGGCGAGCTCCGCTCGGTCTCCACGCTGATCTACACCTACATCCCGAACCAGACCCGGCGGTACGTGATCGTCTCCTGGGTAGCCGCCGCTCACGGCGACGATCTGGCGACCGTCGAGATGAGCATCACCGGACTCCCCCAGGACGCCGCCGGCCTCAACTCGGTTCTGCAGGAAGCGACCCGCTCGGTCCACGAGACCGGCTGACCGGAAGACGCCCGAACCTTCCGGTGACTTACGGTGTCTAAGGGACGTGCTGGGGGCGGACCGGGAGGAGGGGTGGCCGTGGCCGGACGGAGGGTCGGTACTGCGCTGCTCGGGTCCGGCTTGCTCGCGATCACGCTGCTGGGGGCAGCGGGTGGTTACGGGGTGGGCTTGTGGACGACCCCGGGGACCGCTGCGACCAACGGGGAGGCCAGCCCGCTCTCCGCACTGAGTCTGCCCACCGCTCCGCCCACTCAGTCCCCGACGCCGCCCGCCAAGAAGATCGTGCCGGACGACTCCCCGGCACTGGAGGCGGACGAGCTCACCTACAAGACCCGCACGTTCACCGCGCGCATGGCGGTGAAGTCGAGAGTGCGGGTCCAGGTGCCGGCCCTCTGGGACTTCACCCAGCCGGATCCGCCGAAGCTGGGCAGGTACACCGACCCGACCAAGAAGCGCTGGATCCGGATCGAGGCGGGCTTCACCGTCCAGCGGCCGCCGGCCGAGTCGATGGCGATCCGGATCAGTGAGCTGAAGGCGATCCCGGCCAACCAGATGGTGGAGGTGCTAGACGAGCAGGTCGACCCGGACACGCACAACGCGACCCTGGTCTACACCTATGTGCCGGACTCGAGCGTCCGCTACGTGATCGTCCGCTGGATAGCCGACGAGAGCGGCAACTGCATCTTCGAGATGGGCTCGACCGGCCTGCCACAGGACGAAGACGCCCTCCTGGCCGTCCTGGACCGAGCCACCGAAACAGCCACCCGCACCGACGAAGACATCTGAGCTACCCGTGCTCCGACGCCGTCCGCGGCACCCGGTGGCCTCCGGAGGAGGTCAGCGGGGCCAGATGATGCGGAAGATCGTTGAGCGGATGCGGTAGAAGCGGCGGCGGTTCGCCTGGAGCAGCGCGGGCGACGGCCTGAGCCGCTCGACGACCATCATCACGGAGTTCCTTCACCTCTGTACACGATCGAGTCGGCCACCTCGATGACCTTGTCCCGATCGGGGCCCTGGACCTGCACGAACATCAAGTCGCTCCCCGTATCGACGACTCTCTGTAGCAGGATGGTAGCGCCCGGTCCACACTGCGCCGAAATCTGCTCCAGGCCGGGCTTCCCACCGATGATGGAGTCCAGGATCTCCCCCGGCAGGCCGCAGTTGTACTCCTTGGGATCCGGGAACCGCTTGCGCGGGTCGCCGTTGCGATCGATCAGGCCGGCGAAGACGCCCAGGTCCGGCAAGGCCCAGTTGTCGTTCTCGCTGACGCGCAGCGCGGGGCGGTCGTCAGCATTGCCCGGTGGGCGCCAGTTCGACTTGGCGACGACACCGGCCCAGTCGCTCGGGACCACCACCGAGAACCCGTTCCCAGTGGCCGTGACGTCATGGGCCGGCAGCAAGTACCGCTCGACGCCGTATCCCGCTCCACCGCCGATGACGAGTGCAAGCACCGCGGCAACAACCCAGCGACCCCGCCGCCTGCGCCTGGGCTTGCTCGGAGCTGAGGTGGAGTCCGGGGTTCCGGCTGAAGCAGGGACTGATTCGGGCACGGCCGGACTGGCGGCGGCCTCGGTGGAGCTGTCCGCCGGCATCTTGACCACAGTCGGGGCGTTGGAGTCGCTCAGCGCCGTCTTCTCGCCGACCTCCGGCTCCACCTCGGGAAGGACGATCTCCGGCTTGAGCTTGGCCGGATCGGCCGTGACGGTGCCGACCGCGGCCACCGGGGCCGCAGTACTGGCGACTGCGCCGGCCGGGAGGAAGTTCTGGGTGGTTTCGTCGAGGGCGCCGACGAGTTCGCGGGTGAAGGCCTCGATGTCGGGCCAGCGGTTCTCGCGGTTCGGGTCCAGCGCGCGGACGATCGCGGCGTCGACCCGGTCCGGGACGTCGAACCCGAGGGAGCTCGGGGGCGGGGCCGCCTTGACCCGGCCGGCCGCACCCAGGCCGTCCACCTGGTGCGGGGAACGACCTGTCAGCGCGGCATACGCGACCGCACCCAGGGAGTACTGGTCGGCTCGCTGGTCCAGCCGCTCCCCCATCGCCTGCTCGGGCGCCACGTACGACGGGGTGCCGCCGGGCAGGGTGATCCTCGACACCTCGTCGAGGGATTTGCCCAGGCCCAGGTCGGACAGGACCGCCCGCTCGCCCTCGTCGGTACTCCGGAAGAGCACGTTGGCCGGCTTCACGTCCCGGTGCAGGAGTCCCCGCCTGTGCAGCGCCTGGAGCCCTCGGCCCACCTGGACGATCACCCCGACGGCCGACTCCAGGACCAGCGGTTCTTTCTTCAGCCGGTCCGCCAGGGTGCCGCGGTCGGCGTACGTGAGCACCAGGAACGGCCGCCCGTCCTCGAGCTCGCCCACGTCGTGCACCTGGACGACATGCTCGGACTCGACCCGGCGCAGGAATCGGCCCTCCTCGAGGAAACGGCGGCGCACCGAGTCGTCGTGCGCCCAGTTGTCGGCCAGGACCTTGATGGCCACCTCGGCGTCCAACTGCTCGTCATGAGCCAGCCACACCGTCGCGAAACCACCAGAGCCCAGGCGTCGGCGCACGACGTACCGGCCTAGTCTGGTTGGGACCCCCATACAAGGCATTATGGATCACTCGGAGTCCCACGCCCGGGGGACCGATGACAACGAAGGCGCAGATGAGCGAGAGCAGCAGCCCGACCGACGAGCTCGGAGTCCTCGCCGAGCGCGCCGCCGGCGGTGACAAGAACGCGATGGACGACCTGCTCAGGCTGGTCCACCCCCGCGTGCTCCGGATCTGCCGCAGCGTGCTGCCGTACTCCGCGGACGCCGAGGACGCGGCCCAGGAAGCGCTGCTCAACATCGCCACGAAGATCCACACGTACTCCGGCCGGAGCAGCTTCTCGACCTGGGTGCACTCGGTCGCGGCGAACTCGGCCCGCTCGACGTACCGCAAGCTCAAGCGGACCGCCCAGGCCGCGCACAACCCCGACCAGATGGACCGGCCGGACCCGCGGACCACCAGCGTCATCGCCGGCACCCGCCTGGACCTGCTGGAAGCCCTCGAGACGCTCGAACGCGACCGCCCCCAGATGGTCACCCCGCTGGTACTGCGGGACGTGTACGGCCTGTCCTACGAGGAGATCGCCGCCCTGGTGGGAGCCCCGCTCGGCACCATCAAGTCCCGCATCCACGACGCCCGCGAGGTCGTCCGCCCCCTCCTCCGCCCCAAGGACTGACCCCTCCCCGGTAGCAGCAGGCCGAGGTCGCCGAGCAGGCGGCCGACTGACCGGAACGCCTGGGGGGCTCCCGCAGCGGCGTTCGGTGTGCTCAGATGGGCTTCATGAAGAAGCTCATCAACGACCCTGCCGATGTTGTGAGTGAAGCGCTGCGTGGGATGGAGGCGGCGCACCCCGACCACATCCGGGTCGATCACGAGAACCGGATCGTCTACCGCAAGGACGCACCCAAGGCCGGCAAGGTCGGTCTGATCTCCGGTGGCGGGTCCGGCCACGAGCCGATGCACGGCGGCTTCGTCGGGCTCGGCATGCTGGACGCCGCCTGCGCGGGTGAGGTGTTCACGTCGCCGGTGCCGGACCAGATGATGGCCGCGACCAAGGAGGTCGACGCCGGCGCCGGCGTGCTGCACATCGTGAAGAACTACACCGGCGACGTGATGAACTTCGAGATGGCCGCCGAACTGGCCGCCGCCGAGGCCGGTACGGAAGTGCTGTCGGTCGTCACCGACGACGACGTGGCCGTCCAGGACAGCCTCTACACCGCGGGCCGCCGGGGTGTCGGCGTGACCGTGCTGCTGGAGAAGCTCGTCGGCGCCGCCGCCGAGGAGGGCCGCCCGCTGCAGGAGGTCGCCGACCTCGCCAAGCGGATCAACGACAACGGCCGCAGCATGGGCATGGCGCTCACCTCCTGCACCGTGCCGGCCGCGGGCAAGCCGACGTTCGAGCTGGCCGAGAACGAGATGGAGGTCGGCATCGGCATCCACGGCGAGCCCGGCCGGCAACGGTTGCCGCTGGCACCGGCCAAGGACATCGCCGCGCTGCTGGTCGACCCGGTGCTCGGCGACCTCCCGTACCAGCAGGGCGACACGGTGATCGCCTTCATGAACGGGATGGGCGGCACGCCGCTGATCGAGCTGTACCTGATGTACAACGAGGTCCGGCAACTGCTCGACCGGGCCGGCATCACGGTGGCCCGCTCGCTGGTCGGCAACTACATCACCTCGCTGGAGATGGCCGGCTGCTCGGTCACGCTGCTCAAGGTGGACGACGAACTGGTACGTCTCTGGGACGCTCCGGTGAACACCCCCGGCCTACGCTGGCGAGCGTGAGCATGGGTGAGCAGAAGACCGTCGAGGACTTCGCGAACTGGCTGCGGGACCTGGCGGCCACGCTGCACGAGAACGCGGCGTACCTGACCGAGCTCGACTCGGCGATCGGCGACGCGGACCACGGCAGCAACATGGACCGCGGCTTCAAGGCGGTCGTCGCGGTGCTCGACGAGACCACGTTCGAGAGCGTCGACGAACTGCTGAAGAAGGCCGGCATGACGCTGGTCAGCAAGGTCGGCGGCGCGAGCGGGCCGCTGTACGGCACCTTCTTCCTGCGCTTCGGGACCGCGCTGGCGGGCAAGGAGATCACGCCCGCCTCGGTCGGTGAGGGACTGACGGCAGGTGTCGGTGGCATCCTCGCCCGCGGCAAGGCCGAGGTCGGCGACAAGACCATGTACGACGCCTGGGCGCCCGCGCTCGAGGCGTACGACGGGGCCGTGGCGGGTGGTTCCGACCTGGGCGGGGCGCTCTCGGCGGCGGCCGAGGCGGCTGCCAAGGGGCGGGACGCGACGACGCCGCTGGTGGCTCGCAAGGGGCGGGCCAGCTACCTCGGTGAGCGGAGTGCCGGGCACCAGGATCCGGGCGCGACGAGTACCACCCTCCTGCTCGAATCCGCCGCTCGAACGTTGGCATAACCCGTTGATCGGGATCGTGGTGGTGTCGCACAGCCGGGCGCTGGCTGAGGCGGCGGTCGGGCTGGCCTCGGAGATGGTTGCCGAGGGCGACCGCCCGGTGATCGCGGTCGCCGCCGGGCTGGACGAGACGACCTTCGGTACCGACGCGGCAGCCGTCGCGGAGGCGATCGGGACAGCCGACAGCCCGGACGGAATCCTCGTACTGCTCGATCTCGGCAGCGCGATCCTGAGCGCCGAACTGGCCCTGGAGTTCGTCGATCCCGAGGTTGCCGAGCGGGTGAAGCTCTCCAGTGCGCCCTTGGTGGAGGGCCTGGTCGCCGCTGTGGTGACCGCGTCGACCGGCGCCTCACTGGACGCGGTGATCACCGAGGCTTCGCGCGGCCTCGCCGGCAAGCAGGATCACCTCGGAGACAGCCCGGCTGTGGTCGATTCGACGCCGGTTGCTGCCGAGAGCGCCTTCGTGGAGATCGCGGTCGGCAACGAGCATGGGTTGCACGCGCGACCGGCCGCGAAGCTGGTTGCCCTGGTCAATGGGTTCGACGCGGCCGTGACGTTGACCGATCTCGACACCGGCCGCGGACCGGTCGACGCGGGAAGTCTGAGCATGGTTGCCACGCTCAACGCCCAGCAGGGTCATCGACTCCGGGTCGGCGCCTCAGGTCCGGACGCGGATGCGGCCCTCCAAGCGATCAGCGCACTGGCTGACCGGGCGTTCGACGATGCACCGGCTCCTGTTGCTGAGACCTCGACAGCGCCCCCGAGCGCGGGTGGATCCGGGCTGGATGTGGCGATCGGGCCGGCGGTGGTGGTGGATGCCTCGGTCGACCTGAGTGACTACCTGCCCTCCACAGATGAGCAGAAGCGATCGGACGAGGCGCGGGCGGTGGCGACCAACGGGTTGGTTCGGCTGCGCGACGACACTGCTGAGCGAGTCGGAGCGGCCGAGGCTGCGATCTTCGAGGCGCAACTCTCGCTGCTCGACGACCCCGCTCAGCTGAAGCTGATCTCCCAGGCGATCACCGACGGATCGAGCGCACCCGACGCCTGGCACAACGCGTTCGACGAGCTCGCGACCACCTTCGAGGGACTCGACGACGCCTACCAACGGGAGCGCGCGCAAGACGTCCGTAGCGTCCGAGACCGAGTACTACGGGCCCTCACCCGCGGCACCGCAGCACCGTCCGTGGACCCGCTGGACGTGGCGGGGTATCCCGAAGGCGGGATTCTCGTAGTACCGGAGCTTGATGCGGCGACCGCGGCCGGGGTAGATGCCGGGCGGGTCGCGGGCATCGCCGTGCGGGCCGCGGGGACGACCGGGCATGGCGTGATCGTGGCGCGGTCGCGCGGGATTCCGCTGGTCACGGGAATCGGCGACGTGGCGGTGGCGGACGGCGTACTGGTCGGCTTCGACGCGCGCGACGGCTCGTTCGTGGTCCAGCCGGACGAGGCAGCCTTCCGTACTGCGATCGAGGCGCGGACCGCGGAACGGGCAGCGGCTCTGGCCGACGCGGATCGACCCGCAGTGACGGCGGACGGCCAGACGATCGCAGTACTGGCGAACGTCGGGTCGGTCCAGGATGCGGTGGATGCGCGCGGGGCAGACGGGTCCGGGTTGGTGCGGACCGAGGTGCTCTTCGGCAACTGGCGGCAGCCGCCGACCGTCGAGGAGCAGGCCGAGGTGTTCCGCGCGGTCGCGGCGGCGCTCGGCGGGAAGCCGATCACCATCAGGACCTGGGACATCGGTGGGGACAAGCCGCTGCCGTTCCTGCCGCAGGAGCGCGAGGCGAACCCGTTCCTCGGCGAGCGCGGGATCCGGGTGTTCCGGCGCCGGCCCGAGTTGCTGCGGGACCAGCTGAAGGCGATCTGCCAGGTGGCGACGGAGACGCCGGTGCAGGTGATGTTCCCGATGGTCACGACGGCCGAGGAGGTCGCCTGGGCGCTCGAGCAGCTCGGCGCGATCGGCACCCACCCGTGTGGTATCAAGGTCGGCATCATGGTCGAGGTCCCGGCGGCCGCGTTGCGGATCGCCAGCCTCGCCGACGGCCTGGATTTCGTCAGCATCGGGACGAACGACCTCACGCAGTACACGACGGCTTCGGATCGCGGCAACACCAACGTCGCGGCACTGGCCGATGCCCTCGACCCGGCGGTCCTGCAGTTGATCGACCGCGTGGTCCGCGGAGTGCCCGCCGGCGTCGAGGTCGCCGTTTGCGGGGACCTCGCGAGCGACCCCGATGCCGCCGCACTCCTTGCCGCCCTGGGCGTTCACGAACTGAGCGCGGTCGGCCCCCAGGTCCCACTCGTCAAGGCTCGCCTCCGCCAGACCAACCTGACCACCGCCGCTGCCGTCGCCGCCAAGGCCCTGACCCTCCCCAGCGCCGCCGACGTCCGCGCTCTCCTACAGTCCGAGCTCTGACGCTCAGCCAGCGGCGTAGTAGCGGAGTTCTACGAGGTTGAAGCCGTTGGTGCGTTCAGGCTTCGCGGGCAGCGTGTGGGTCTCGCCTGGCTGGAGGTAGGTGACCGTGGGAGTGGCGCGGTCGAGGTCTACGACCAAGGCTGGGTAGGCGCCGGTGCGCCAGGTGTAGGACTCGCCGGCGTCGGGGGTGACGTGCTGGACGCGGACGTCCGGGTCGTCGACGACGACCTTCGTGGGGACCTCGCCGACGCCTTCGAAGGCGCCGTCCTGTTCGATGCCTTCGGCAACTTCATAGGGTTCGCCCGAGGCTTCTTCGCCGAGGTCGAGGAGCTCGATCAAGCGGTTGAGGTACGGCGAGTCGCCGTCGTTGGTGAGCATGTGGACCGGGGAGACCGGGCGGTAGACCGAGCCGCCGATGGTCTCGCTCAGCTGACGGGCGGGGCTTGCGTCGAGCCAGTCCATGTGGCAGGGAGACGTCGCCAGGCACAGCACGACGTACGGGTTGTGGTGCAGGTGCCAGCCCTGCGCCTCGCCGCCTTCGAGGGCGACCTCCCAGACCCGGACGCGAGAGTTCTCCAGCAGTACCCGGGTGCCGATCTCGCCGAGCACGACCTCGGTGCCGTCGGGGGCCGGGACGGTGGTGCCTGCGGTCATTCGTATCTCCAGTTCAGAAGGTGTCGACGTCGCGTTCCATCGCGACGGCGCCGAGTACCACGCCGTCGGGCAGGGTCAGTTCGGCGTGCTCGACCTCGGTGAAGCCGAACGCCTTGTACAGCGGTACTCCGGGCAGTGTCGCCATCAGCGCGAGCCGGGTGAATCCCTCGTCCCGGGTGGCGTCCACGCAGGAAGTCAGGATCGCCCGGCCGAGCCCACGCCGGGTCCAGTCGGCGCGGGCGAACATCGCGCGGATCCGGGCCGGCTCCGTCGCCGGGTCGAGCAACCTCTCGTCGGCGCCGGCATCCGTGCCGTTGAAGAGCTTGTTCCGCCGGCTCCACCCGCCGCAGGCCACGAGCTCCCCGCCGGCCTCGTGCACGTAGTACGTGCCGTCCTCGATCAGGGCCAGGTCGAGCGCCGCGATGTGCACGGAGGCACTCGCCGTCTGCGCCGCGTCGTAGTACGCCGGGAAGAGGTCGAGCACGGACGCCCGCATCAGCTCGGCGATCGCCGACGCGTCGACGGGCACGGCGAGGTATCCCCGTGACCGGGGTCGTGCAGTGGGGTCGGCACGGTGCCAGGCTATTTCAGCCGCGGGGCGCGTACATGATCAGGCCCACGCCGACGAGACAGACCAGCGCCCCGGCGAGCTCCCAACGGTCCGGCCGGAACCCGTCAGCCACCACTCCCCAGGCGAGTGAACCCGCCACGAAGACCCCGCCGTACGCCGCCAGGATGCGCCCGAAGTTCGGGTCCGGCTGCAGCGTGGCGACGAACCCGTAGGCGCCGAGAGCAACGATCCCGCCGAGCATCCACAACACCCCGCGGTGCTCGCGCACCCCCTGCCACACCAGCCACGCCCCACCGATCTCCGCCACCGCAGCCACTCCGAACAACGCGATCGACCGCAACACCGTCATACCCGGAGGCTATGACACGGAGTCGATGGGGGACCTGCGGCCGACCGCAACCCGGAGTGGACCCCGCTCACCGGGTCGGCGGGAGTTCGGTAGGGTCAGCGGCGGGGTGGGTGCTGGGGGTTCTGGCGGCGGGGTCGGGAGGCCCAGCGGTAGGCGAAGAAGACCCAGGCGAGGGACGGCAGGGCGAAGATGGCGGCGGCGATCTCGCGGCCGAAGACCAGGAAGACCAGCCCGGTCAGGAAGAACGGGAGGGCCAGCCAGACGGCCCCGGCGAAGGCGGCCCAGCGCCAGCGGCCGGGCTGACGTGGCTTCGGGGTGTAGAGCGACGGCAGCGGGAGACCTTCGAACGCGGGCTGGAGGTCGGCATGCGTGACGGCCTCGTTGACCACGTCGACGCGGCGGTGCAGCTCAGGCTCGTCGAGGCGCCCGATCGCGAACTGCTCGGACAGCTCGTCGATGCTGATCCGGCGTTCCTCGTCGGTGAGCCGGACCGTCAGCATCCTGCGACGCGCTGCGACGACCCGAGCCTCCTGACTCGCGGCCGCGGCCATCCCGGCCAGGTTCGCCAGATCAGCTCTCGGCCGACCCTTGTACCGATCGGTCATCGCTCACACCCCACTCCGTCCTTCCCGAGTGTGCCAGCCGCAAGGGCAAGACCCAACCGGTACAGGAGTCAGGGTGCGACGAGACGGTCCCGCAACCGGTCGAGCTGCTCGAAGGTCAGCCCGCTCGACGTGAGGTAGGCGGCGATGTCGACGGAGCCGAGGAAGGCGACCATCGCGAGGCAGGCGTGCGCACAGTGCTCGTCGAGCGCCTCGGGGCTGAGCGGTTGCTCGCCCGCCCCAGGAGTCACTTCGTAGTACGCGTTCATCGTGCGCAGGCCGAGCTCGTAGTCGTCCAGGATGCCCGCGACCGGCGTCCCTACCAGGGTGAGCAGCATCGCGATGATCATCCCGGTCCGGTCCCTGCCGGCCTTGCAATGCACGAGTACGCCGCCCGCCGGGGCATCCGCGATCCGCGCGAACACCGAGGTGATCAGTCCCGGCCAGCGACGCAGCGCCTCCCCGTAGTACTCGGGGGTGTCGAGCCGCTCGCCCCAGACAGCCATGAACTCTTCGTCCTGCTGATCCTCGACGGGGTGGTGGTGCACGACGTCGAGCACCCGCACCTCGAGCCGTTCGTCGTCGTTCCGCAGGTCGATGACCGTGCCGACCCCGGCGTCCGCCAACTGCTGCCAGCCGGTTTCGGTCAGCAGATCCGGCCGGGCCGAGCGATAGATCCGGCCCGGCTGGATCGTTCCCGATCCAGCCGGCAGTCCGCCGAGGTCCCGCGCGTTGACCGCGCCGTCCCAGTCCAGCTCGCGGCTCACGTCAGCCGAGGGCGTTGGGGAGGGTCGCCGTCCAGTTGCTGCGGAGCTCCGGCAGCGGGATCTCGAACTGGTCCTGGACGTCGAGGGACTCGCCGGTGACGACGCCGATCTTGGTGTGCGGGAACCGGCGCGCGGTGCACATGTCGGTGAACCGGACCTCCTCGGTCCGCGGTACGGCGACGACCGCGCGGCCGGCCGACTCCGCGAACAGGAACAGGAACGGGTCGAGACCGTCCGGGGCCCACACCCGGGCGCCGGTGCCACCGCGCAGGGCGGACTCGACGAGCACCTGGGCGACGCCGCCGTCGCTGACGTCGTGCGCCGCGTCGATCAGGCCGTCGCGGGACGCGTTGATCAGGATGTCCGCGAGCTGCGCCTCGGCCGCCAGATCCACCGCGGGCGGGCGTCCGCCGAGGTGGCCGTGGATCACGTGCGCCCACTCCGAGCCGGACAGCTCCTCCTCGGTCTCACCGAGCAGGTAGAGCTGGTGACCCTCCATCTCGGCGGTGAAACCGATCGGGGTCCGCCGGGTCACGTCGTCGATGACACCGAGTACGCCGACCACGGGCGTCGGCAGGATCGGGGTCTCGCCGGTCTGGTTGTAGAACGACACGTTGCCACCGGTGACCGGGATCCCCAGCTCGATACAGCCGTCCACCAGACCACGGATGGCCTCGGAGAACTGCCACATCACTCCCGGGTCCTCCGGCGAGCCGAAGTTCAGGCAGTCGGTCACCGCGGCCGGGCGAGCACCGGTGGTGGCAACGTTGCGGTAGGACTCGGCCAGCGCGAGCTTGGCGCCGATGTACGGGTCGAGCTTCGCGAAGCGGCCGTTGCAGTCGGTGGAGACCGCTACGCCGAGTCCGCTGGTCTCGTCGACCCGGATCATTCCGCTGTCCTCGGGCTGCGCGAGCACCGAGTTGCCCAGCACGTACCGGTCGTACTGGTCCGTCACCCAGGACTTGTCGCACAGGTTCGGCGACGCGATCAGCCGCAGCAGGGTGTCCCGCAGCTGCTCCGGAGTGTTTGCCCGGGGCAACTTCTCGGCGCCGTCGGCCTGCAGCTCGTCCTGCCAGTCCGGCCGCGCGTACGGGCGCTCGTAGACCGGGCCCTCGTGCGCGACGGTGCGCGGCGGTACGTCGACCACCCGCTCACCGTGCCAGTCGATCTGCAGCCGGCCGGTGTCGGTGACCTCGCCGATCACATCGGCCTGGACGTCCCACTTCTCACAGATCTTCAGGAACTGCTCGACATTGTCGGGCGTGACGACGGCCATCATCCGCTCCTGCGACTCGCTCATCAGAATCTCTTCCGGAGCGAGCGAGGCGTCCCGCAGCGGCACCTTGTCGAGCGAGACGAACATGCCGCCGTCACCCGCGCTGGCCAGCTCGGAGGTCGCGCAGGACAGCCCGGCGCCACCGAGGTCCTGGATGCCCTCGACGATCCGGGCGGCGAACAGCTCCAGGGTGCACTCGATCAGTAGCTTCTCCATGAACGGGTCGCCGACCTGGACCGCGGGCCGCTTGGTCGGGCCACCCTCGGCGAAGGTCTCGCTGGCGAGCACCGAGACGCCGCCGATGCCGTCGCCACCGGTCTTCGCGCCGTACAGGATGATCTGGTTGCCGATGCCGGTGGCGTTCGCGAGGTGCAGGTCCTCGTGCCGCATCACGCCGACGCAGAGCGCGTTCACCAGCGGGTTGCCCAGGTACGTCGGGTCGAAGACGACCTCGCCGCCGATGTTCGGCAGGCCCAGGCTGTTGCCGTAGCCGCCGACGCCGGACACGATCCCCGGCAGCACACGCTTGGTGTCCGGGGCGTCCAGCGGGCCGAACCGCAGCGGGTCCATCACCGCGACCGGGCGGGCGCCCATCGCCAGGATGTCGCGGACGATGCCGCCGACCCCGGTGGCCGCGCCCTGGTACGGCTCGACGTACGACGGGTGGTTGTGCGACTCGACCTTGAAGGTGACGGCGTAGCCCTCACCGATGTCGATCACACCGGCGTTCTCGCCGATGCCGGCCAGCATCTTGCCGGCCGGGGTCTCCTGCGGGATCTCGCCGAAGCGCTTGAGGTGCACCTTGGACGACTTGTACGAGCAGTGCTCGCTCCACATCACCGAGTACATCGCCAGCTCGCAGCTGGTCGGCCGCCGGTCCAGGATGTCGCGGATCCGCTGGTACTCGTCCGGCTTCAGCCCGAGCTCCGCCCACGGCTGCTCGACGTCCGGGCTGCTGGTCGCGTTGCTGACGGTGTCGGTCGACACTTTATGACTCCTGTACTAGGTGGGGCTCGGGTGAAACGGTAGCGGGCTGCTGGTCGGCGTTCACCGACAGGAGATGCGCTACAAGCAAAGGAAGGGCGAAGCCGGCCATGATCGCGGGGAGGACGACGCCTGCGTCGTTGAGGAGCATGCCGATCAGGCCGCAGGTGGAGAGGGCCAACAGGGTCGGCCGGACCATCGGCTTGCTCACGTAGAAGCGGCGGTACGCCTCGGAGGGCACCTTGTCCGGCCAGACGGTCGCGGCCATCGCCAGCAGTACCCCGATGAGCATGGCCCAGCCGGCGACGGAATCGAAGAAGCCGAGGGACATCTGCAGCTTGCGGATCAGCACGTCGTTCACGTCACCGTCGAGAAGCCGGGCCACGAAGGTGCCGAAGTGGCTCCGCTGGTCCGCCGGGCGCAGGTAGTCCAGGAAGGCGACGGCCGACACAGCGAGCACTCCCGCGACGCCGATACCCAGCAACGCCTTCCAGGTGATCCCGCCGCGCCAGGTCAGCCAGGCCATCAGCAGCACGGCCGGGGTGAGCGCGATGATGCCGCCGAAGTCCGTCCCCCAACCGGGCTTGCCGTCGACGATGATCGCCAGGCCGCCGATAGCGAGTACTACGAGCGCCGCCTGCACTCTGCTGCGGTCCAGCACCCTCTGCGCGGCCCACCCGGCCATGACGAGCGCGGCGACTGCCAATACGGCGAAGGTGGAGTTCCCGAAGCCGTAGAACCGCCCGCCGATCACCGGCCCGTCCGTGAACATGCTGCCGAACTGCAGGGGCGTCCCCAGCACTCCGTCGACCAGCAGGATCACGTACGCCGCTCCGAGGATCCCGAGGTACGCGTACTCCTTGAGGAACGCCCAGGCCAGCCCGGCGACGGCCGCGCTCATCGCGAGCGCCACGAAGTACAGGGAAAGGCCGGGCGACGGCCAGCGCCACCACTGGGTCACCGTGGTCAGGAACACCGTGATGAAGAACCCACCCTGGGTCAGCAGCGTGAACACGCTCGTACTGCGGGCACGCCGGCTGCGGGTGATCAGGAACCAGCCGAGCGCGGCGAGTTGCGCCACCAGCAAGGTGATCGCGAGCCAGCCGAGCACCGGGCGGGGGTGCTCGAACCGTTCGTTGGTGTCGAGGCGGTCCTCGATGACGGCGGCGGCATCGGTGTGCACGTCGCCGGTGGAATGGATCTCGTTCCCGTCCAGCGGCCCGGGCTGCTCGGAGCCGGCCGGGTCGAGCTCCTTCGCCTCGCCGCGCAGGATCGTCGCGGTCACATCGGTGAGCTGGATGAGGCCGGGCCGACGGGTGGAGTCGCTGGTCAGCCAGCGCGGTCCGTTGTCCGGCGGCAACTGCATCGCGACGAGTGGTTCCTGGTGCGCGACGGCGGTCTCCTCGGCGACTCCGACGAGGAGCACCCAGCCGTCGGCCGCGCGGGCTTGCGCGACCAGGTCGGCGACCTTCTTGCGGGCCTCCTCGCGGCCTTCGCGCAGCGGCATCGGGCCGGCGTCGATGATCGCGTCACCGCAGGCGTTGCTCGCGAGCAGCGCGGGGTCGAGGGACTCGGTCCAGTTGGCGACCGTGCCGTCCGTGCGGGCCAGTGCGACCGCAGCACCTGGGCCGAAGCCGCAGATCCGGTCACGGCTCTCCGCGAGCCGCCCGAGCGGGGCGCCGGTGTGGTGCTCGGCCTGGCGGTCGACGTACGTCTGCCAGCCCTGGATCTTGCCGTCGACGACACCGGGGAGTTCACCGCACCCCTGGTCGGGCACACTGCCCCAGGCGCGGGTGCCTGCGTTGATCGTCAGCCAGCCGTCGATCGGGCAGGTATGCGGCCCGGCCGTCTTCACAGTGATCGACCCGACATTCGACTGGTTCACCAGCGCCGTCAACTCCGGCGAGGCCTCAACATCACTCCACCGCAACCCCGGCACACCAATCACCACCACCTTGGCCAGCAAGTCCTGCGAACCCTGCGGCTGGGTACCGGGAGCAGCCGAGGCCGCACTCGTGGTACCGACGACGACGGCAGCGACCAGGAACAGGGTGCGGAGCAGAACCCGCCGCACCCGCCGAGACTTCATCAGGAGGCGACGACGGCCTTCAGCACCGAGGTGAAGAAGCCGAGGCCGTCCGTGCTCGGGCCCGTCAGGGTCTCGACGCAGTGCTCCGGGTGCGGCATCAGGCCGACCACGTTGCCCCGCTCGTTGCTGATCCCCGCGATGTCGCGGTAGGAGCCGTTCGGGTTCTGGTCCAGGTACCGCGCGACCACCAGGCCCTCACCCTCGAGCCGGTCCAGCGTCGCCTCGTCCGCGACGTACGAGCCGTCCTGGTTCTTCAGCACGATGGTGATCTCGTGGTTCGCGTCGTAGTCGCTGGTCCAGGCGGTGCGGTTGTTCTCGATCCGCAGCGGCTGGTCCTTGCAGATGAACTTGCGGTGGTGGTTCTTGATCAGCGCGCCCGGCAGCAGGTGCGACTCGCAGAGCACCTGGAAGCCGTTGCAGATGCCGAGCACCGGCAGGCCCTGGGCCGCCTTCTCGATGATCGTGCCCATCACCGGCGCGAACCGGGAGATCGCCCCGGCGCGCAGGTAGTCGCCGTACGAGAAGCCGCCCGGCAGGACCACCGCGTCGACCCCGTGCAGGTCGGCGTCGCCGTGCCACAGCGCGACCGCCTCGGCTCCCGCGACCGTGGCCGCCCGGCGGGCGTCCACATCGTCGAGCGAGCCCGGGAAGGTGACGACCCCGATCTTCACTGGTCGCCCTCGACGTGCAGGGTGTAATCCTCGATCACCGGGTTGGCCAGCAGCGTGTCCGCCGCCTTGCGGATCTCGGCGACCTGTTCCTCGGTCGCCTCACCGTCCAGGGTGATCTCGAAGCGCTTTCCCTGCCGCACATCCGCCACGCCGTCGAAGCCGAGCCGGCCGAACGCGCCGTGCACCGCCTTGCCCTGCGGGTCGAGGATCTCGGGCTTGAGCATGACGTCGACGACAACGCGAGCCACTACAACTCCTGGTTCGGACCGGGGATGACGCCTGAATCCTACCGATCGAGCGCCAAGATTCCGCATCCTCGACTATTCACTGAGTACATACACCGCGTGTATAGTCACTCCATGGCAACAGCTGAACTCGTTCTGGGACTGCTCCACAACGGGCCGGCTCACGGGTACGACGTGAAGCGCGGCAACGACGCCTGGTTCCCCGACAGCCGGCCGCTCGCGTTCGGGCAGGTCTACACGACGCTGGCCCGGCTCGAGCGCGACGAACTCGTCGAGGTGGTCGACCGGGGCTCGGACGGCGGTCCCGAGCGGACCGTCTACGCACTCACCGCGAAGGGCCGCGAGCACCTCGCCAACTGGCTCGCCGAGCCGATCCAGCCGGCCCTCGGCGGAGTCGACGAACTGGTCCGCAAGGTGGTCGCGACGATCCGCACCGGCGAGGACGCGACCACGTTCCTGACCCGGCAGCGGTCGAGCCACCTTCGCCGGATCCGCGAACTGAAGGCCGTGGCACCGGACGACGACTCGCCGTCCTGGCTGGTGCGGGACTACATCGCCATGCATCTGGACGCCGACCTGCGCTGGCTGGACAGCGCACTGGACCGGATCGCCCAACAGAAGGAGATCAGTCGATGACCGACCTCGCCCTCGAGATGCGCCGGGTGGAGTATGCCTACCGCCGCGACGTGGCACTGAGAGGAATCTCCCTCGCGGTCCGCGCCGGCGAGGTGGTGCCGTCGGAGGAGCCGAGGGCTGTCAAGGGAGCTGGAACCCGGGGTTGAGGGGCCCCGGGTTTCTCCTGAAGTGGGGCTGGCATCACTGAGCCGGCAACGGCCTGCACATAGCCTCAGGGCATGTGGTTGTGGCAGTTCGCGCTGGCGGTGGGCTTCGGGATCGGGTCTGCCGTCATCCCCGTGTTGAACGCGGAGGCGTACGTCCTCGGTGTGGGCGTCTCCGGCGCGCTCGATCCGGTGGTCGCCGCGGTCGGGGTGTCGGTCGGCCAGACCATCGGGAAGGTCGCGATGTTCCTGGCCGTGCGCTACCGCCCGGGCTACGCGGCGAAGAAGGGGAAGGAACCCAAGCCGCTCAACCTGGAAACCCGGTGGGGCCGGTTCGTGCAGTGGAACCGCGATCTCAGCAAGCGCCTCCTCGACGCCCTGAGCGACCGCCGCTGGGGCATCCCCGTCACCCTGCTCAGCTCGTCGGTCGGCATCCCCCCGCTGTACGGCGTAGCCCTCATCGCCGGAGCCAGCCGGATGGGCGTCGTCACCTTCACCCTGTCCGTCCTGGCCGGCCGCCTGGCCCGCTTCGTAACCCTCGCCCTCGGCGTCGGCCTCTTCTGAAGACGGCTTACGTCTGCGAGGGCTTGCGTCCGAAGAACCGCGGAGGCGTCTCCTCAGGTCTTCGGACGCAACAGGTCGGGTCAGGGTGTGAAGGTGCGGCCGGTCAGTTGTTCGTAGGCGTTGATGTATGCCGAGCGGGTGCGGGCGATGACCTCGTCCGAGAGAGGCGGCGGGGCCTCGCCCGATTTGCGGTCCCAGCCGGAGTCGAACTGGAGCCAGTCGCGCACGATCTGCTTGTCGTACGACGGCTGCTGCTTTCCCGGCTGCCACTGGTCGGCCGGCCAGAAGCGGCTGGAGTCCGGCGTCAGCACCTCGTCCGCGAGCACGATCGTGCCGTCGCGGCGAGCGCCGAACTCGAACTTCGTGTCGGCCAGGATGATCCCGCGCTGCTCGGCCCGGGCATGCGCCTCGCGGTAGATGTCGAGGGTGAGCCCCCGCAGCGACTCGGCCGTCTCCACGCCGACGGTGGCGACCACAGCGTCGTACGAAACGTTCTCGTCATGCTCGCCTATGTCGGCCTTCGTCGCGGGGGTGAAGATCGGCTCGTCCAGGCGCGAGCCCTCGACCAGGCCGGGCCGCAGCGGGATCCCGCAGACCTCGCCAGTCGCGTTGTAGTCCAGCAATCCCGAGCCGCTCAGATACCCGCGGGCGACGCACTCGACCGGGAACATGTCGAGCCGCTCGCAGACCACCGCGCGCCCGGCGACCTCGGCCGGTACGTCGGTCGACAGGATGTGGTTCGGCACGTCCAGCTGCTCGAACCACCACAGGCTCATCGCGGTCAGCACCTTGCCCTTGTCCGGGATCGGCGTGTCCAGGATCCAGTCGAAGGCGCTCATCCGGTCGCTCGCGACCATCAGCAGGTCGCCCGACTCCAGCTCGTACAGATCCCGGACCTTGCCGGAGTGGATGTGCTTCGCGCCGGGGATCTCGACAGCCTGCGGAGGGATGATCACACCCGGGATTGTTCCACCCGCCGACGCCTGGCCAGCAACCCGGCCACCTTGCCCCCGACGCCGAAGAGCCCGTCGCGGAGCGTGCAGAGCACCCGGTTGTCGAGCTGACCGATCGTGCCGATGCTCCTGGACCGCTTGACGAGCTTGGCCGTCGCGGGACGCCGCTCGGCGTCGTACCGGCTCAGTGCTGTCGGAAGATCCTCGGTCGCGCTGAGGTGTCGGGCGAGCGCGCCGGCGTCCTCGATCGCGGAGCACGCGCCGCGGCCGAGGTTCGGCGTCATCGCGTGCGCGGCGTCGCCGAGCAGGACCACGCGGCCCTCGACGAACGGGGCCAGCGGCAGTGGCAGGTCGTAGATGTCGTTCTGCAGAACGGATTCCGGCGGTGTCCCGGCTAGCAGGGCGGGGATCGGTTCGTGCCAGCCGCCGAAGAGCCTGGTGACGTCGTCGTGGATCCCGCCCGGACCGACCGGTCGGCCGGCTTCGCGGTTGGCCGTGGCGTACCAGTAGATCCGCCCGTCGATGAGCCGGGCGAACCCGAACCGCTGCCCGCGTCCCCACGTCTCCCCGCCGCCGTCGCTGATGTCCGCCTCTGCGATCCCCCGGTACGCCGTGTAGCCGGAGTACCGCGGTCCTTCGTGTGACGGGTGGAGCGTGCGGCGGGTGATGCTGCGGATCCCGTCGGCCGCGATCACCAGGTCGGCCGGGAACTCCTCGTCGCCTGCGTCAGGACTAGTGCCGGTGATCGTGACGACCGAGTCGTCCTGGGTGAGGCCGGTGACGGTGATGCCGGTGCGGACGGTGATGCCGGGGCCGAAGCGGGCAGTGATCAGGTCATGCAACTGCGCCCGGTGGATCATCACCGGGATCTCCACCCCGATGTCGGCGGCCTCGACGAGCCAGCGGCCGCTCGGCTGCCGCATCCCGGCCGCCGAACCGGTCGCTGCGGCCTTCTCGACACCCTGCACGCCCAGGTCTTCCAGCACGGCGACGGCCGACGGCCACACCGAGATGCCCGCGCCGACCTCGCCCAACTCCGGCGCCCGCTCCAGCACCGTGACCTGCCAGCCGCACTGCTCCAGCGCGACGGCCGCCGTCACCCCGCCGATCCCCGCTCCCACCACGATTGCTGTCCTCATGCCCGCTGACTCTACATCTGTAGAGGCGAGTTGGGTAGAGTGTGCCGCGTGACGAAAAAGGTGCCGCTCGGCGAGGACCGCCAGGCAGCCATCGCCGATGCAGCCATCCACCTCGTGGCCACCCGCGGTCTCCGCGGCCTCACCCACCGAGCCGTCGACGCGGAAGCCGGCCTCCCGCCGGGCTCGACCTCGTACTACCTCCGCACTCGCTCGGCCCTCCTGACCGCCTGCGTGAACCGCATGCTGACCCGAGACCTGACCGCCCAGCCCCCTCCTGGCGCAGCCGGCCCGGCCCCGGACCGAGCAGCGACCGATGCAGACCCCGTGGATTTGTTGGTCGGGATGGTCGTGGACCTGGTGCGGGATCGGCCGGACGACCTGGTCGCGCGGTACGAGTTGTCGCTCGAAGCAAGCCGTCAGCCGGAATTGCGAGAGGCGATCATCCAAGGCGGGCGGCAATTGCGCGAGGGGCTCGCCGGCCTGCTCGCCGCGCTCGGGATCGCCGACGCGGAAGCAGCCGCCTGGCCGGCCGCGGCGATGATGGACGGCCTCATGTATGACCGGGTGGCCGGCGCTGGGACGACGTTATCCCCCGAGGCTTTCGAGGCCGCAGTACGGCGGAGCCTCAAAGCCCTGCTCATCGGCCTCAACCAGCACTGACCACGGCCGCCACGCGCGGCTCTGCGAAGTGAGGGCTCCTTACAGTCGAAGCGCGGCCGGTTTCAGCCCTGGGGGTGCGAACATGCCGCTGTCTGCTGCCCAACGCTCCGCCCGGATCAGTACCGCGGAACCGCCGGCCGACACCAAGATGATCCTGCGCAGAGCCGTGGTGCTCGGGGCGAGCATGGCCGGGCTGGTCGCGGCGCGGATGCTCAGCGATCACGCCGAAGAGATGATTGTGATCGAGTGGGACGAATCCCAGGCGACGGACGAGCCGCGACCCGGAGTACCGCAAGGCTCTCAGGTCCATGCCCTGCTGCCGGCCGTGCAGGCGACACTCGACCGATGGTTCCCCGGCTTCTACGCCGACGCCGTCGCGGCGGGCGCGATCGTGCCGCAGCCGGGCAGTGTCGAGCTCTACTTGGACGGTGCCCTCAAGGTCACCTCGCCGACCCAGACGGTCAATCCCGCAACGGTCAGCACGCGGCCGTTGCGGAGGTTCGCGGCTGTCGTGGGGGATGCGCGGCAGTTGGACTAGGCAGACGACAGTGTCGACGTGACGTTGCTGCTTGGACCGCTGTATCACTTGGTCGAGGCGGCGGATCGCGCGCGGGTGCTGGCCGCGGCTGCCCGGGTGACGCGACCGGGTGGGATGGTGGTTGCCGCAGGCATCAGCCGGTACGCCGGGTCGCTCGAGTGCGGCAACAACGGCCGGCTCGCCGAGGACAGCCTTCACCTGTTCACGGACGCCCTCGCGACCGGTCGGAACTATGACGATCCCGAGGGGTTCACGAACGCGCACTTTCACCATGCGGAGGAGCTGCGCTCGGAGTTCGAGAGCGCGGGGCTCGCCGACATCGCAGTACTGGGTGTCGAAGGCCCGGCAGCACCGAGTCTCGAGAACGCCACCCTCGACGAGGTTCCCCGCCTACTCCCGTCTGCCATTCTCCTGGCCCGGTTGCTGGAGACCGACCCCCTGATGATGTCCGCCGGCCTCCACTTCCTCGCCTTCGGTCGCGTCTCCTAGCGAGTACGGCGCTCCGTCGGCTTGTGGACAACTTGGCCGGATCCGATGCCTGCGTCGAGTTTCGGTCAATCTTCGGGATCCCTTACAAATAAGGGCCTTCCGGACCAGAAACTGTCGGCGGCGGTGTCTAGGGTCTCGGGTATGGAGATCTTGGGTGAGCGGCCAGCATGGTCGATGAGTGACAGCGAGATGCTGGCGACTCTCGACGCGCTCCACGCCGAGATCTCCCGGTTGCAGACCTACCGCCTGCAGGTCCTGGCCGCCTACGACGCGACCGGCCACGCCGCCACCCTCGGCGCCGGCGACACCGCCCGGCTGCTGGCGTTTCGGCACCGCCTCGACCCCGGTGTGATCAAGCGTGACCTGGCCCTGGCCAAGGCGCTCCGGAAGTATCCCGCCGTGGCCGACGCCCTCCCACCGGTCAACCCCGACCCAGTGCACGACACCGACGGTACGGACGCCGACGGTAGCGACACCGACGCCAATCCGGACGAGCCGGACAGCAACCCGGGCGTGGAGTCCGAAGCCGATGCAGGGGTGGTGTTGTCACCGGCGCAGGCCGCGGCGATCGTGGCCGAACTGGAGAACGTCCCCAAGACCGTCGCGGTCGAAGACCTGGCCGTCGCCGAGGAACAACTCGTCGCCCTGGGCCGCCACTTCAACCCCTCGGAACTGCGCAAGGCCGCCCGCCGGGTCCGGGACCTGCTCGACGCCGACGGCCCGGCGCCGGAAGAGGACAAGGCCTACGCGCGCGAAGAGTTGCGGCTGAGGACGGCCGAGCGGGGGGTGAAGTTCAGCGGTTACCTGGCCAACGACAACGCCGAACTGTTCCAAGCCCTGATCCTGGAGGGTTCCAAGCCCCGCAAGACCGTCACCGGCGAGTTGGACCCGCGCGGCCCGGACAAGCGCCGCGCCGACGCCCTCACCGACGTCCTCAACGTCGCCTCCAACGCCATCACAGCAGCCAGCCCGCGCACGCCAGCCGACACCGACCAGGCAACCCTCACCGCAACCGGCAACGACGACGGTGCAAGCAGCACGGGCAATGGTGCCCGGACTGGTGCTTCCGCGAGCGGTGCCGCGGCGGTGGCCGGGCACGGCCCGAAGGCGCACATCACGATCACCATCGACCTCAAGGACCTCACCGACGCAGGCGCCCACGCGGTCGGCACCCTGGTCCACGGCGAAGGACTGTCCGCCGGCGCGATCCGGCGGCTGGCCTGCGAGGCGCAGATCATCCCGATCGTGCTCGGCGCCAACTCCGAACCCCTCGACGTCGCCATGGCGCAGCGTTTCGTCAACCGCGCCATGCGCCGCGCCCTCAACGCCCGCGACAAAGGCTGCGTCGTGTGCAAGGCCCCGCCGATCTTCTGCGACGCCCACCACCTGATCTCCTGGATCGACCACGGCCCCACCGCCCTGACCAACCTGGTCCTGCTGTGCCGCCGCCACCACATCGACACCCACCACGGCCACTGGCACATCACCCTCCACGGCGGCACCGTCACCGTCGCCAGACCTGCCTGGGCCGACCCCAACCCCACCCGAACCCGCTACCGCACACCCACCACCAGCTACCGCGGCCACGGAGCACTACCCAGCCATGCCCGGAACCGCGCCAACCACCCGGCACACACCACCACCGTGAATGGCGCCGCTGCCACCGTGGACAACCCGGCCGCGCAGTTCGACCCCTGTGCGGATCCCGACCCACCCGAACCAGGCACCGGCAGACACACCCATCCACCCGACGACCCGACCCCGGGTCACCGGGCCCTGCACCACGCCAACAACTCGCGACCGGCCACCACCGCTGATGACCGGGATCGGGACTGGCGCCCTGCCGTCATGCGGTCCACGGAGCCCAGGACAGGACCGCCATGCGCGCGACCGGGCTGAGGTCCCACGACGCAGCGCACCTCGTCCGGACAGGGCAGCTGAGGATCACGCCACGCCGGGCGAGGCTGCCGTGCGCCCGCTCCGACGGCCGGCATTGCGGAGCTTCCCGCCTGACCAACCCGCACCGCCGATCCGCCCGCCTGACCGACCCGCACCGCGGATCCAGTCGTCTGACTGATCTAACCTGCGGGGCGAAACGCCTCGCCACAGCCAGGTCGCGCGGATCGGTAGCGTGCTGTTGGTCGAGGGCGATCGCTGGCTAGTACTGATCTCCGGGTACGCCGACCATCGGCCGGGCGGCGATCCGGTGGATTCCCGCGACGCTCCACGCCTCCTGCCCGTCGGAGCACCTGGGCTCCGGCCAGCCCTCGACCAGCCCGCGCACTCGTACTTCAAACAGGTGCGCGTAGTCGTCAACGCTGCCCGGCTCGCCCATCCCAGTTCGCTCAGCCATCCGAGCACCATCTTCCGCGCGCTACGGCAGGGCCTGTTCCGCACCTCCTGACTCACGGCCGTCTTACTTCGGGCGGTTGGCTCAAAGGCGGTCCGTGACGGTGATGAAGGTGAAGTAGGCGACGCCGACGACCATGCCGACGTGGCCGAGCAGGGACAGGCCGGCGCCGGAGCCCCAGGCATCGGTCGCCTTGTCCTTGGCGTGTTTGCTCGCGCTCGGGAGCCAACGGGCCAGCAGCAACAGTCCGACGATTGCCAGCAGCCACCAACCGACCAGCGCCACGAGAGCGATCTCGCGGCGAGCGATCACGAGGGCGGCGATCCAGGCCAGCAGGGTGAGCACACCGACCGTCGTATGCACCCGCACCAGGGCACCCGAAAAACTCGCCACGCCGCTCGATCGCGTCTCACTCGCGCTCTCACCTCCGAGCCGGACGCGCGTCAACAGCACGACGACCGCGCCGAGCGCGGTCAGGAACCAGGTGACGTTCGACCATTCCACGTCCCGATCCTTACCCCACCATTCACTCAAACGAACGCATGAAGCGTGTCGCTCCTCTCGCCCTCCGTGAGCAACACGCTCCCGCGGCGTCTAAGTGGTCCTACGCACCAGATGGCAGTCCCTGCCATTTCACCTCGTCAGGTGGTCCTGGCCTGACCGTCAGACTGCGTGCCCTGCCCAGGCACCTGCTGTCCCGGAGGTACCGTGCCCGAGTCCTGCGTCCCGTCCGTCCCCTGCCCAGGCACGGTCCCCTGCGTCCCGTCGCCGGGAACTGTCCCCTGCCCAGGCACAGTTCCCTGCCCCTGCGTGCCCGGGGCCGTTCCCTGGCCCTGCTGGGTGCCGGGCGCCTGCTGGGTGCCCTGGCCAGGCTGGGTGCCCTGCGGAAGCTGCCGGAACCGACCGCCGCCGGGCCCGTTGAACTGCGTCTGCCCAGTCCCGGTCCCCGAACTCCCCCACGCATGCCCGACCGCAGTCCCGCCCAGGAACGCCAGCACAGCCAGCAGCGACCCGGCTCCGGCAAGGACAACTCCAGTCGGCTTCCCATCCCCAGACCGCCACCGACTCTTCGCTGCGGCCGACGCACCAGCCGGTACTCCGGTGCCTGTGGCACCCGCCGCGGCGGGTACTCCGGTTACTGGGGTGCCCGCCGCGGCCGGTACTCCGGTTACTGGGGTGCTCGACGCGGATCCGACACCCGGATTGCCTGGTGCTGGGGTTCCATGGCGGGCTGCCTGCCACTGCTGTTCCGGCTGCGCGTGTCCTGGCTGCCCAGCGCCGGCAGCAGGCGTCGGGTTGCCTGTTGGGCCCTGGGGGTTGGTGACCCAGTGCGGGACGTTCGGGCGGGGCGGGGTACCGGCGGGGTTCTGTGTCATCTCTGTCTCCGGGTTGTCAGTTGGTGGTGGTGAGGTCGTAGATGGTGGTGGAGCCGACGGTCTGGGCCTGGAAGTTCTCGGCCACCCAGGTGCTGATCTCGCTCGAGGTGCCGCCGCCGCGGCCGCCACCGAAGCCGCCACCACCGGATCCGATGAAGTAGTGGACCTTGCCTTGGGCAACCAGTTCCTGGAACTGGGCCAGGGTCGGCGCCGCGTCGGTTCCGTTGAAACCGCCGATCGCCATCACGGGAACCTCGGCCGCGATCTGCACCGGCGCCGCTCCGTTCGCGGTGACCGCCGCGGCGGCCCAGGTGTACCCCTTGGCGCCCTGCTGCAGCAGCGTCACCAGCTCGTTAGACACCCCGCTGATCCCACCGCCGCCGAGGAAGCCGCCGCCGACGCCACCCTGCCCGCGACCGGTCGTACCGGTCCCGCCCTGACCGGCCGTTCCACCCTGGCCGTTCGTGGTGCCCGGCGCGCCTTGCCCGTTCGTAGTACCGGTTCCACGCTGGCCGTTCGTAGTACCGGTGCCGCCCTGGCCGGGAGGTGCGCCCATCGGGCCGCCGCCTCCGCCGCCCATCCGGCCGGCGGCGCTCGCCGGGCCGGCCGACGGGAGTGCGCCGGCGTGGGCCGTGCTGATCGTCTGGATCGAGTACGCCGCAGGTCCCGCGAGCGCCGTCAACGCCAGCAAGGTAGCGGCGAACAACCCGGCTCGACGTACCGTCGTACGACGCAGCTCGAGCTCCGGCAGGATCATCACCAACCCGGCAGCCGCAACCCCGGCGATGAGGATCGTCCAGCGCAGCCACGGCAGCCAGGTGGGTGTCGCCTGCAGCAAGGAGAAGCTCCACCCGGCCGTCAATAACGCGCCGCCGGCAAGAGTTGCGCGCGGCAACCACTCCGCCCGCCGGCGCCACAGCACCATCGCAGCGGCACCGATGAGCGCGCCGATCGCCGGAGCGAGGGCGATCATGTAGTAGCTGTGGATGATCCCCTGCATGTAGCTGAAGACCAGCCCGGTGACGACCAGCCACCCACCCCACAGAATCGCGAACGCCCGAGTCTTGTCAGTACGCCCGGCACGCCCAGCAGCCACCACCAACACGATCGTCGCCAGCAACGCCGCCGGCAGCAGCCAAGCGATCTGGCTGGCGAACTCCCCGCCGAACAGCCGCTGCAGACCGGTCGCGCCACCCCAACCGGGGTTCCCGACGCCACCGCCGACAGAACCGGCCTCGTTGCCCGTCAGCCGCCCGAGGCCGTTGTAGCCAAGGGTCAGCTCGAGAATGCTGTTCGTCGTCGATCCGCCGATGTAGGGCCGAGCCGAGGCCGGCATCAACTCCACGATCGCGACCCACCAGCCGGCACCGACCACCAGAGCGGCCAACGCCCCGAGACTGTGCAGCAGGCGCTTCCCGAGCGCGGGCTTGCCGGCGATCAGATACGCCAAGCCGAACGCGGGCAGCACCAGGAACGCCTGGAGCATCTTCGTCAGGAACCCGAAGCCAACCAGCACCCCGGCCAGCGCCATCCACCGCGCAGCATGCCGTTCCGAGTCGATCGCCCGAGTGACAGCCCAAGCACCCGCCACCAGGAGCAGGATCAACAGCGCGTCCGGGTTGTTGAAGCGGAACATCAGGACGGCGACCGGCGTCAGCGCCAGGATCGCGCCCGCGAGGAGAGCCGCGTTCGCCGAGAACCACCGCCGCACGGACACGTACAGGAAGGCGACACTCGCGACTCCCATCAGCGCCTGCGGGATCAGCATGCTCCAGACGCCGAACCCGAAGATCCGACCGGACAGCCCCATCACCCACAGCGAAGCGGGTGTCTTGTCCACGGTGATGAAGCTCGACGAGTCGAACGCCCCGAAGAACCAGGCCTTCCAGCTCGTGGAACCAGCCTGCACGGCGGCCGCGTAGTACTCGTTGGCGTAGCCGTTCTTGGACAATCCCCACAGATAGGCGATTGCCGTCAGCAACAACAGTCCGCCGTACAGCAGCCTCTCGCGGCTGATCGAGTACGCCGTGACGAAGCCGCGAGGTCCCGCCCGGCCGTCGGCGTGCGGGGACGCCGGGGGGACGCTGCGGGGTTCGGTGATCGTGCTCATCAGTTGCTCCGGGTGGTGTCGAGAACCGCCGGGGGTTCGAAAGTGGGAAGGGTGGGTGCCTTGTCGTCGAAGACCCAGCTCTGGAAGAGGGCGAACCGGACCACCGTGGCGGCCAGGTTGGCGATCGTGAGTACCGCGATCTCGACGCCCTGAGCCGGTACTGCGACCGCCGTGTGCAGCAACCACAACGACGAGGCGGTCAGACTCCACCCGATGGCGAAGGTGACCAGCCCACGTAGCTGGTGCCGGCCGCGGTTCTCCACGCCGCGGACGCCGAAGGTGATCCGGCGGTTCAGCGCGGTGTTCCCGACGGCGGTGATCAGCAGCGCGAGAACGTTGGCGAGCTGGGAAGGCATCGCCTGGCGCAGCCCGAGGTACAGCAGGGCATAGGCGACGGTGCTCAGCACACCGATGCCGGCGAAGCGCAGTACGCGAGCCGCCAACGCGGTCCGCGGATCGGCAATCGCGGGACGCCCGAAGGCCTGCCGTACCGGCTCGAGCGGGATGCGGCCGCGGCCGAGATCCCTGCTCAGCCTGGCGATTCCGCGCAGGTCCTCGACCACCGTCTTGGCGATCGCGACCCGGGTGTCCAGGTCGTCCACCCAGTCCACCGGGACCTCGTGGATCCGCAGCCCCGCGCGCTCGGCCAGTACCAGTAGTTCTGTGTCGAAGAACCACTCGGTGTCCTGCACGAGCGGCAACAACTCCGCCGCCACCTCGGCCCGGATGGCCTTGAACCCGCACTGCGCGTCAGAGAACCGCTGGCCCAGCGTGGCCCGCAGCAGGAGGTTGTAGCCGCGCGAGAGGAACTCCCGCTTCGGCCGCCGGACCACCCGGGAGCCAGGGGCCAGACGAGTCCCGATGGCAACGTCGCTGTGGCCTGCCAGCAACGGCGCGACCAGCGGCAGCAGTGCGGACAGATTTGTCGACAAGTCAACGTCCATGTAGGCGAGCACGTCGGCCGTGCTCTCGGACCAGGCCCGCTTCAGCGCACGGCCGCGGCCCGGCTGCTCGAGCCGGATGATCCGGACGCCGGGCAGCTCGGCCGCCAACTGGGAGCCGACCTCCCAGGTGGCGTCGGTACTGCCGCTGTCGACGATGCAGACCTCGGCCGCGAACGGAAACGCGGTGTCCAGGAATTCCCGGAGCAGCCTGACGTTCGGGCCGAGGTCGTTCTCCTCATTCAGAACGGGTACGACGATCTCGACCCGAGGGTGACCTGGTGTCTGCATGTCACCGATGCTGTCCGGCGAACCTTAGGCAGCCCCTGTGCCCGGCTGGCAGTTCCCTGGGAGTCCACCACAGCGGTCCGCCCGCGGCCGCAACCGCCCGCTCGGATAGAATTCGAGCCGATCCCACCCGTGCCAGGAGGCACCCACTCTGCCCCGGCGCCGCTCAGACGCCGACCCTTGGCGCGACGAGGCGCCGTACACCGCCCGGCCGGAAGGCCGTCGCCCAGACCTGCCTGGAGTACCCCATGCCCTCGCTGACGCCCGGGTCAGCCACGCCCGCGTCCGAAATCACCTCGCTGCGCGCCGTACTGCGGTCGCCGCGGCGGCTGCGCGTCGAGATACTGGCGGGTCTGGTGGTCGCGTTGGCCCTGATCCCCGAGGCGATCAGCTTCTCGATCATCGCGGGCGTCGATCCGCGGGTCGGCCTGTTCGCCTCCTGCACGATGGCGGTGTCGATCGCGTTCCTCGGCGGCCGGCCGGCGATGATCTCGGCGGCGACCGGCGCGGTGGCGCTGGTGATCGCGCCGGTGATGCGCGACCACGGGTTCGACTACCTGATCGCCACGGTGCTGCTGGCCGGGGTGATCCAGATCGTCCTGGGCGTGCTCGGGGTGGCCAGGCTGATGCGGTTCATCCCGCGCTCGGTGATGGTCGGCTTCGTCAACTCGCTGGCGATCCTGATCTTCCTGGCCCAGCTGCCGCACCTGATCGACGTACCGTGGGCGGTCTATCCGCTGGTGGCCGCGGGGATCGTCATCCTGGTGGGACTGCCCACACTGACCAAGGTGGTGCCCGCACCGCTGGTCGCGATCGTGGTGCTGTCGGTGCTCGTGACGGTCGCGTCCGTCGGGGTTCCGACCGTCAGCGACGAGGGCAAGCTGCCGGACAGCCTGCCGTCGCTGTTCTGGCCGAACGTCCCGCTGAACCTCGAGACCCTCCGCATCATCGCCCCGTACGCCCTGGGCATGGCGCTCGTCGGCCTGCTGGAGTCGCTGATGACGGCCAAGCTCGTCGACGACGTCACCGACACCCCGTCGTCGAAGACCCGGGAGGCCTGGGGACAGGGCGCCGCCAACGTCATCACCGGGTTGTTCGGCGGGATGGGTGGTTGCGCGATGATCGGCCAGACGATGATCAACGTGAAGGCGTCCGGCGGCCGCAGCCGGCTGTCCACCTTCCTGGCCGGGGCGTTCCTGCTCGTCCTCGTGGTCGGCCTCGGCGACATCGTCGGCGACATCCCGATGGCCGCCTTGGTGGCGGTGATGGTCATGGTCTCGGTCGGCACCTTCGACTGGCACAGCATCCGCCCGCGGACCCTGCGCCGGATGCCGCGCAGCGAGACCACGGTGATGGTGGCGACCGTGATCGTGGTCGTCGCGACCCACAACCTCGCCATCGGCGTCGTCGTCGGCGTGCTGGTCGCGATGGTGCTGTTCGCCCGCCGGGTGGCCCACTTCACCCAGGTGACCGAGACCGCGCGGCCGGACGAGAACACCAAGGTCTACAAGGTGACCGGCGAGCTTTTCTTTGCCTCAAGCAATGATCTGGTCTACCAGTTCGACTACCTGAACGACCCGGCGACGGTACTGATCGACCTCACCGACTCGCACATCTGGGACGCCTCGACCGTCGCCACCCTCGACGCCATCACGACGAAGTACCGGCGCTACGGCAAGACCGTCGAGATCATCGGCCTCAACCCGGCCAGCGCCGAGCGCCACGACCGGTTGGCGGGACAGCTCAACGCTTCTCACTAGTCTCATTGGCGGGTGCGCCGGAGCCAGAGCAGGCCGAGGACCGGAAGTACGACGGGGATGAAGAGATAGCCCTGGCCGAAGTGGGACCAGACGGTCTGGTCCGGGAAGTCGTCCGGAGCCAGGTAGCTGAAGGCGCCGATCGCGAGGACGCCGACGAGTTCCACCGAGATCGCGGCGAAGGCGACCTTGCGGGAGACGTCCGTTGCCTTCGCCAACGCGAAGGTGGCCGCGCAGTAGATGACCGCGGCAACGGCCGACAGGACGTACGCGATCGGTGCCTCGGAGAACTGCGTCGCGATCTGTACCGCGGCTCGCGAGGTCGCCGCCAACGCGAAGATCCCGTACACCGCGATCAGGATCCGGCCCGGCCCGTGCCTGGTCGCCTCCGCGTCCGCCATCTCAGGCGACCCAGATGTCGTGCAGCCGCAGTTCCAGCACCGGGATCACCAGACAGGCGACCGCCAGCGCGCCCGCTCCCCAGCGACTGCTCTCCGCGAGAGCCCAGAGGGCACCGACGGGCAGGACGAGCAGCGCGCCGATCAGATACCCGACGAAGAACGGCCCCGACACGTCCCGGTCAGTGCCGACGAGCTGGACGATCCCGACCACCAACTGGGCCAGCAGCGCCACCTCGACGACGCCGAGCAGGCCGAGCAGCCACCAGTTGATCCGGCGATCGAGGGCAGCCAGCACCACAGCGAAGACCATCGCGGCGAGCGATAGGGCGACCAGGGCCCAGGTGAGCGGATCGAACACGAGCTAGAGGATGTCACCCGGCGAGTAGGTCGCGGCTTCGGGGTAGCGCTTCGCGAGCAGGTCGATCGAGGCGACCACGCTGTTCACCTGGGCGAGCGCCGCGCCGGTGAACGAGAGCGGTTCGCCGACGATCCCGACGATCTGCTCCTCCGTCAGGCCGAGCCGGCCGTCCTCGCCGAGCCGGCGGAACAGGTCGTTGCCCGGCAGCCCCTTGCGCAGATCCAGTGCCGTACTGACCGCGTGCTCCTTGATCACCTCGTGCGCGGTCTCCCGTCCGACGCCGTTCTTCACCGCGGCCATCAGGACCTTGGTGGTGGTCAGGAACGGCAGGTACCGCTCCAGTTCACGCGCCACCACGGCCGGGTAGACCCCGAACTCGTCGAGCACCGTCAGGAACGTCTCGAACAACCCGTCCAGCGCGAAGAACGCGTCCGGCAGCGCGACCCGCCGTACGACGGAACAGAAGACGTCGCCCTCGTTCCACTGGTTGCCGGCCAGCTCGCCGGTCATCGAGGCGTACCCGCGCAGGATCACGGCCAGGCCGTTCACCCGCTCGCAGGACCGGGTGTTCATCTTGTGCGGCATCGCGGACGAGCCGACCTGGCCCTCCTTGAACCCCTCGGTGACCAGCTCGTGCCCGGCCATCAGCCGGATCGTCGTCGCCAGGCTGGACGGCCCGGCCGCCAGCTGCACCAACGCGGTGACCACCTCGTAGTCGAGGGACCGCGGGTAGACCTGGCCGACGCTGGTGAGCGTCCGGCGGAACCCGAGGTGCTGAGCCACCTCCGACTCCAGCCCGGCGAGCAGCTTCTCGTCCCCGCCGAACAGGTCGAGCATGTCCTGCGAAGTACCGACCGGGCCCTTGATGCCGCGCAGCGGGTACCGGTCGATCAGCTCCTCGAGCCGCGCGATCGCCACCAGCAGCTCGTCGGCAGCCGACGCGAACCGCTTGCCCAGCGTGGTCGCCTGCGCGGCCACGTTGTGCGAGCGCCCGGTCATCACCAGCGCCGCGTGGTCCGCCGCCTTCTGGCCCAGCTGTACCGCGGTAGCCACCGCACGGTCGCGGACGAGCTCCAGGCTCGCGCGGATCTGCAACTGCTCGACGTTCTCGGTCAGGTCCCGGCTCGTCATGCCCTTGTGCACGTGCTCGTGCCCGGCGAGCGCGTTGAACTCCTCGATCCGCGCTTTTACGTCGTGCCGCGTGACCCGCTCGCGGGCGGCGATCGACTCCAGATCGACCTGGTCCACCACCCGGCTGTAGTCCTCGATCACCCCGTCCGGCACGGCGACCCCGAAGTCCTTCTGAGCGCTCAGCACCGCCAGCCACAACTGCCGCTCGAGCACGATCTTGTGCTCCGGCGACCACAGCTCAGCCATCGAAGGACTGGCATAACGAGCAGCGAGAACGTTCGGGATCCGGGGCTTGCGGGAAGTCGACACGTCCTCCATTGTCCCTGGTACTGCGACTCGCCTGGTACGGCGGGTAGACCCTCGGTACGCCGGCCGGCCGGTGTACCGAAGGACAGGAAGTAGTCGCCGTACAGACCACTGCCTGGCGCGGCGCACGCCTCAACCCTCGGCGACTACCCCAGCACTACCTGTCGCTCCGTACACCCCACCCCGGTAAGGCTGCATCGGAACGACGAACGCCGCGACCAGGGGTCGCGGCGCTCTCAGCGGTCTTACCGGTTGAGTTCGATCTCGCCGCGGGATGCCTTCAAGGCGATGTCGGTGCGGTGCTGGGAGCCCTTGATGAGGATCTGGCCGACGCCGGCGTACGCGCGCTGGCGGGCCTCGTCCAGGTCCTTGCCGGTCGCGGTGACCGCGAGGACCCGGCCGCCGGCGGTGACCACCTCGCCGCCCTCGATCGCAGTACCTGCATGGAAGACGCGGACGCCTCCCGCCTCGGCCTGCTCGATGCCGGTGATCACGTCACCGCTGCGAGGGTTGGCCGGGTACCTCTTGGCGGCGACCACCACGGCGACGGAGGCACCCGTACGCCAGGCCAGCGGTCCCTGGGCCTCCAGCTTGCCCGTCGCCGCGGCGTACAGGAGTCCGCCGAGCGGTGTCTTCAGCAGCGGCAGCAGGGCCTGGGTCTCGGGGTCACCGAAGCGGCAGTTGAACTCGATCACCCGGACGCCGCGCGACGTCAGCGCCAGGCCGGCGTAGAGCAGCCCGCTGAACGGCGTACCGCGCCGGCGCAGTTCGTCGACGGTCGGCTGGAGCACCTTCTCGGTGATCTCGTCGACCAGCTCATCCGGTGCCCAGGGCAACGGTGTGTAGGCGCCCATCCCGCCGGTATTCGGGCCCTCGTCGTTGTCCGCGAGCCGCTTGAAGTCCTGCGCGGGTTGCATCGGCAGCACCGTGACGCCGTCGGTGATCGCGAACAGCGACACCTCCGGGCCGTCCAGGAACTCCTCGATCAGCACCTGCTCGCAGCCGGCCGCGTGCTCGAGCGCCTCCTCGCGATCCGAGGTGACCACCACGCCCTTCCCCGCGGCGAGCCCGTCGTCCTTCACCACGTACGGCGGGCCGAAGGCGTCGATCGCCTCGGCGGCCTGCTCGGGCGTGGTACAGACGTAGGCGCGACCGGTCGGCACGCTCGCGGCGGCCATCACGTCCTTGGCGAAGGCCTTCGACCCCTCGATCTGGGCCGCCTCCCCGGACGGGCCGAAGACCGCGATCCCGGCCGCGCGGAGCGGATCGGCGAGCCCGGCGACCAGCGGCGCCTCCGGCCCGACGACCACCAGATCGGAGCCGAGCCCGGTCGCCAGGGCCACCACCGCGTCCTGGTCCGAGATGTCCACTGGTCGGCAAACGACCGTTTGCCCGTCGTACGCCGGTTGCAACGCCGCGATGCCAGGGTTGCCCGGGGCCGCGACGACCTGCTCGACATCAGGGTCCTGGCTCAGTGCCCAGACCAGTGCATGTTCGCGGCCGCCAGAGCCGATGACTAGAACCTTCACGACGCATGAGCCTAGGGCATCTCGTCCGCGGGTGCGCAGGCGCGCGAGCAGTAACCGGACGCACCTGCGCGGCTGCGTGAGCCCCGGACGGTGTAAGACTGCGCCGTGACTGGAGGTATTCGATTGACTACAACTACCGCGCCGGCCCGCCCCGGCAGCCGACCGACCGCCACTCCCGCACCGGTGCGCCCTCGCAGGCGGCCGACCGCCGGCTCAGTGGCTTCCTGGCTGATGCTGTTGCCCTGCGTGGTGATCTTCGCCCTCTTCATCGTCTGGCCGCTCGGCAAGTCCGTCTCGCTGTCCCTGCACGGCTCCGACCTGTTCGGCCGCCCGGACGCGTTCGTCGGCCTGCAGCACTACCGCGACATGCTGGGCAGCGCGGAGTTCCGGCACATCCTCTGGGTCACCTTCGCCTTCGTACTGCTGACCGTGATCCCGGGCGTGCTCGGCGGGCTGGCGATCGTGCTGCTGCTGGAGCAGCACATCAGGGGGATCCGGATCTTCCGGACCGCGTTCGCGCTGCCGTTCGCGTTCTCGGTGGCCAGCGCCTCGGTCATCTTCGCGACCATCTACAACCCGGCGATCGGCCTGGCCAACGGGCTGCTCGGCCGGTTCGGGGTGGATCGGATCGGCTGGCTGACCGATCCCGGCTGGGCGCTGATCAGCGTCGCCATCACCACCGTGTGGATGAGCATCGGCTACAACGTGCTGGTGCTGTCGGCCGGGATCGGGGCGATCCCGACCGAGATCAACGAGGCGGCCACCCTGGACGGCGCCGGCGGCTGGCGGGCGGCCCGGTTCATCACCGTGCCGATGCTCGGCCCGCAGTTGTTCTTCCTGATCGTGATCTCGACCATCCAGTCGCTGCAGGGCTTCGGCCAGATCAAGATCCTCACCCCCGAAGGCGGACCCGAGCAGTCCACCAAGACGCTCGTGTACTCGATCTACCACACCGCCTTCGCCAACAACGCCAGCGACTTCGGCGCCGCCTCGGCGCAGGCGATCGTGCTGCTCGTCATCCTGCTCGCCTGTACGGCGATCCAGTTCGGCGTACTCGAGAGGCGGGTGCACTACAAGTGAGGAAGCTGACCGCCGGACGACTCATCACGTACGCCGTACTGGTGGTCGCCGCGCTCGCGGTGATCTTCCCGGTGTACTACGTGATCGCCGGCTCGATCATGTCCCCCGGGCAGATCTCCGCATATCCCCCGGACCTGTTCCCGCACGGCGTGTTCACCGGCAACTACGAGGGAGCCACCTCCACCACCGCGATCGGCCGGCAGTACCTGAACTCGATCCTGCAGACCTCGGTGATCACCCTCAGCCAGCTGGTCACCAGCGTGCTCGCGGCGTACGCGTTCGTCTTCATGAAGATGTGGGGCCGGACCGTCCTGTTCGGGTTGTTCCTGGCCACGTTGATGGTGCCGTGGGAGTCGATCGTGCTGCCCAACTACCTGACCATCACCGGGTGGGAGCTCGGCGGCCAGCGGCTGACCGCGTCGTACGCGGGCACGATGATCGCCCTGGTGCTGCCGTTCCTGGCGAACGCGTTCGGGGTCTTCCTGCTGCGGCAGTCGTTCCTGCAGTTCCCGACCGAACTGCGGGACGCGGCCGTGATCGACGGGTGCGGCCACTGGCGCTTCATCCGGCGGATCCTGCTGCCGCTGAACAAGCCTGCGCTGATGGCTGTCGGTCTGTACGTCTTCCTGGCCGCCTGGAACCAGTTCTTCTGGCCGCTGCTGATCGGCGACAACGCCAACCGGCGGACGCTGCAGATCGGCATCAGCCAGCTGAACGACGTCGAGGCGGCCGACCCGGGCCTGATCCTGGCCGGCGTCACCCTCTCCATCCTTCCCACCCTGGCCATCGTGATCTTCGGCCAGCGCTTCATCGTCCGCGGCCTGACCGCGGGCGCGATCCGGTAATCGAGTTCGACGAAAGAGGCACAGCGATGCGATCTGTCCGACAACGGCGTACGGCGACCGCGGCGGCCCTGCTGGCAGTGGTGGCGCTGGTCGCCGCCGGCTGCGGTGGCGGCGACTCCAGCGGCGACACCGCGAGCGGCGGCCAGGACGCTCCCGGCGCGAACGCGCTGGACCAGGCCACCGGCGTCACAAAGGTGACCTTCTGGCATGGCATGAAAGGCGCGAACGGCGAGGCCGTCGACAAGCTGGTGAAGGCGTTCAACGCCGAGCACACCGGCAAGATCGAGGTCACCGCCGTCTATCAGGGCGACTACGACGAGACGATCACGAAGTACAAGACCTCCGTGCAACAGGGCAACACGCCCTCGGTCGTGCAGATCTACGACATCGGCTCGCGGTTCATGATCGACTCCAAGCAGACCGTGCCGGTGCAGAGCTTCGCCGACAAGGACGGCTACACGCTGGACTCGATCGAGCCGAACATCGCGAATTACTACTCGATCGACGGCAAGCTCAACTCGATGCCGTTCAACACGTCGATGCCCTTGCTGTACATCAACAAGGAAGCGTTCGTGAAGGCCGGGCTGGACCCTGCGAAGCCGCCGACCAATCTCGACGAGATCATGGAGGCCGCCAAGAAGCTGACCGTCAAGCAGGGTGGCAAGACGGTCCAGTACGGCTTCAACGCCGCGATCTACGGCTGGTTCATGGAGCAGTTGATCGCCCAGTCCGGCTCGACATACTGCGACAACGACAACGGCCGCAAGGACCTCGCCACCCAGGTGAACTTCGCCGACGAGCAGGGCGTCAAGGTGGCCACCTGGTACCAGCAGATGGTCAAGCTCGGCTACATGCCCAACACCGGCAAGAAGACGGATGACGCGCAGGCGGTGTTCAAGTCCGGCACCTCCGCGATGCACCTGGAGTCCACTGGCTCGCTGCGCGGCTACCTGGACGCGGCGAAGGGCAAGTTCACCGTGCTCACCGCGCCGTTCCCGAAGCTGACCGCCTCCGACACCGGCGGTCCGATCATCGGCGGCGCCTCCCTATGGGTCGACGGCCCGGGTCACTCCGACGCCGAGAAGCGCGCCTCCTGGGAGTTCGTGAAGTTCGCGTCATCGCCCGCCCAGCAGGCCGCCTGGCACACCGGCACCGGCTACTTCCCGATCAACTCCAAGGCCCTCGACCTCCCCGAGGACAAGGCCTGGGTGGCGCAGTACCCGCAGTTCACCACCGCCATCACCCAACTCCACAACACCAAGCCCTCGAACGCCTCCTCCGGCTGCATCCTCGGCGTCATGCCCCAAGCCCGCAAGGCCTCCGAAGACGGCCTCGAAAAGGCAGTCCTAGGCACCGACCCCGCCCAAGCCATGAAGGCGGCAGCCGACTCCATCAAGCCCCAAATCGACCAGTACAACAAAACCGTCCAGAAGTAGGCTTCTCCTTCCTAGCTCTTACGTCCGAAGAAGTGCGGAGACACCTCCGCACTTCTTCGGACGTTGTGCTTGTGCTACGGACTTGCGGGCGCGCGCGGCTCGGGGTCGGCGGGTGCTGCCACCAATGCTCGCAACTTTCCGCCCGCTGACCTCAAGGCGCAAGTGGGCCTACAAAGTCGCCGAGTCGTGGATTCGGGTTGCCGGCAACCGATTGCTGGACTCGTGGATCCACGAGTGAGTGACCACTCATCTGCGTCGTTCTGCCTGAGCCAGGCGCCGTGAACACCAACTGGGTACCTTGGAAAGGAAATACCCTGTCCAAGGTGTCGAGCTGGTGTTCACGGCGGTCCCCGCACCACGCCGGGGAGGGCGGAGTCCGGTGACAGCCAACGACTTGCCGACAGTTGGCGGTTGCGGCGCGACCGCCGAGGTGACCCGCTGGAGATCGGCACCGTTGATGTTCACCCGTCCTCAGACCCACCAAGACGACGACGCATCTGGTCAATCTCCGCAGTCAGTTCGTCGCCTGATCCAGGGATGCCGACTGCGTCCTCATGCAGCTGCCGCAGCTCTTCTACGGCCGCCTGCCGCTGACCAGCGCTGATACGAAGCCGCGCGAGGCTCAAGCGCAATGCCAGGACGTCGTGGCTGTCACCATCCACCTGCTTGTAAGCGCGAATGATCGACTCGAGTTCCGGAATCGTTGCGTCGGTTTCGCCGAGCGCTATCCGGCAGACGACCGCCTGCCGCCGGTAGTCCAGCGTCTCCTCATCGAGCGGCCCCTGGATCCGCTCGAAAGTAGCCGCGAGCGCTTCGAACTGCGGCGCCGCTCTGCGGTAATCACCCCCGAGGAGCAGCGCGGCCGCATAGCTGATCCGCAGGTCGAGCACAGACGTACCTTCGGCACCGAAGGCCGCCGAGGCGCGCGGAAGCAACTCGGCCAACAAGTCCGTGGCCTGAGTGAACCTCTCGCCGTCGACCAACTCCTCGACCTCCGAGAGGGCGCTATCGATCTCCCGTTGATCAACAACAGGATCAACCAGCGGCTCAACCGACGCACCAGCGACAGGACGCGGCCGCGGCGCGCCGGGACGTCGGTACGGCCTCGTCGGATCGGGCACCGCTCCAGCGGGGAGTTCCTGATCGTCGGCAGAGGGTTCCGCCGTAGGCAGGAATGGCACGAGCCGGTCGTACACAGCCCAGGCACTCTGAGGCCGCTCGGTCGGCCGCTTGGCCAGCAACTCGAGCACTAGGCCCTCAAGCTCAGCCGGCACCTCCGGAACGATCCGCCGCAACGGGGTCGGCTCAGCCTCCAGATGCTGGTACATCAACGCGATCTCGTCCTCGGCGTCGAACACCCGTTGCCTGCTGAGGACCTCATGGAGCAGACAGCCCAGCGCGTACAAGTCGCTCTGTGGGCTGATCGGCGCATTCTGGATCTGCTCAGGCGACATATAGGGCTTGGTGCCGATGACCCGCCCAGTCGATGTCAGCTTGGTGACGCCACTGCGCAGTACGGCGGCGATGCCAAAGTCCAGCACCTTCACGCCGCCGCCTTCGGCGATCATGATGTTGCCCGGCTTGAGGTCGCGATGCACGATGGGAACCGCGTGCGCGTAGGACAGAACCGCACAGATTTGCGCCGCGATGGAGGCAGCCCATGCCGTCGGCAGGGCGCCGCGTTCGGCGAGTACATCAGCGAGCGAAACCCCGTGAACGAGCTGCATCACGATGAACAGCCGATCGACACTGGAGTCGAAGGCTGCGTCGTAGACCGCCGGCACGCCAGGATGCTCGACCTTCGCGGTGACCCTCGCCTCGCGCTTGAAGCGGCCGATCAGCTCCTCGCGATCCTCGTCCGTGTCGACGATGCCAGGACGAATCAGCTTCACTGCGATGTCGCGGTCGAGCACCGTGTCGTACCCACGCCAAACCTCGCCCATGCCTCCCCGGCTAATGGGCGTGGTCAACTCATAGCGTCCGGCGATGACCTGTGACGAAGCAGCCACGCCCCTCCTCCCCAAGGTGTCTGGACAGTTTGCAGCCCGTCACGCTCCGCGATCAAGCCCTCGGTCTCGCCTCACCCCGTGGTCTCAGGCAGGTTGTGGCGACGCCGGATCATCCGGTACGCCGCCTTGCGGGCCTCGCGGGTGAGTCTGCCCTGGAACTCGCTGTCGGAGAAGAACTTCTCGGTGAACTTGGTCCCGACCTCGGCACGTTCGACCATGATGTCCGGGAACCGCTTGTTGAACGGCATCTCGAAGTCGCCCTCGTTGCGGCTGGCAATAGCCGCCTGCTCGAGATCGGGATCCTCGGCCGCGGCGACCACCCGCTCCTCGTACATGAGCTTGTCAGCCTCGCTGAGCCCAAGGCCATAGCGCTCATTGAAGTCGTTGATCAGATCCGCCAGCAGCGCGGTCCGAGGGTCCTTGACGATCCCGCCGCCGCCCTCGTCGAACCCGGGCAGCACCTGCTCGCCTTCGGGCTCGAGACTGACGTCATGATCACCGGTCTTGCTGACCCGGAGGTGAGTGAGGTCGATCTCACCGATGTCCATCGCCGGATTCTGCCGAGAGGGCAGCCGGTTGAGCAGATGCCTGCCGTAGAGGTAGAGGCGTTCCAGTTCGGCATCAGTGAACTGCATGACCTGGGCAAGGAAACCGTACTTGCGGACGAAGTCGGTGAGGTCCGACCGGAACAGGTCGGCGGCATCCCGATCCTCAGCTGCGAGCCTGTCGAAACGCTGGACCGCGGGCTCGATGTGCCGATACAGGCCGGCGTGCTTCTTCTCCCAGCTCCGACCGCCGCCCTCTACCTCCACTGCCGGCTGGGCGCCGAGGTAGCCGTCGATGAATTCCTGCATCTCGGACTCGACCAGGATCTGGTGATCCATCACAGCGCGCTGCTTCTGGTACAGCAGATTCGGGTCGGCCGGCGTCGTCACGGCCTCCTCGAAGTAAGGCTTGAACTCGTTCTGAATGTTCTCCGCCTCGTTGGCGAAGTCAAGGACGAACAGGTCTTCCTGATTCTTCAACGGATGCGTGCGGTTCAACCGAGACAGCGTCTGCACCGCGGCAACGCCCGAGAGCGGCTTCTCGACGTACATGGTGGTGAGGAGCGGTTGATCGAACCCGGTCTGATACTTGTCGGCGACAACGAGGATGCGGAACTCGCGGCGAAATGGAGCACCATCTTTGTCACCAGTACGCGCCTTGGCGTTCGGGTCGTCGGCGCGGGTGTACGCGAACGCGCCCGGCAGTTCGCTCTCCGAGATGTGGTCGTTCATGACGGGCTCCGTGTACTTGATCCCGTCGACCGACAGTTCACCGGAGAAGGCCACCAAGATGCCCGGGTCGGCCATACTCAGGTCGTCCAGCTTCTGGTGCAGCGCCTGATACATCCGTACTGCGCTCTCCCGCGACCGGGTGACCACCATGGCCTTGGCCCGACCACCGAGTTGCTTGCGTGTGTGAGCGTGAAAGTGGCGAAGGATCACCTCGGCGTGCCCGAGCATGGTCGCCGGGTCGAGGTAGACCAGGCGCGCCAGTTCGGCGCCCGCCTTGTCAGGGTTGACCTCGATCTCCTCGGCGCCTTCCTTCGCCACGCGCCAGTACGTCTTGTACGTCGTGTAGTTGCGCAACACGTCGAGGATGAACCCCTCTTCGATTGCCTGGCGCATCGAATAGATGTGGAAGGCTCGCTTGTCTCCAGTCACCGGGTCGTCTACGCCGAAAAGCTGCAGGGTCTTGCTCTTGGGCGTCGCAGTAAACGCGAAGTAAGACAAGTTGGGGTGCCGTCCGCGAGCCATGGCGGACGACGTGAGCGGGTCCTCGTCATCGCCGGTCTCCTCCGCGCCGAGCCCACGCAGTACCTTCTTGAGCTTGGTGACCGAGTCACCGGACTGTCCGGAGTGCGCCTCGTCCACGATGATCGCTATCCGCTTGTCCGCAAGCGCTGAGACGCCCTCGAGCACATAGGGGAATGTTTGGACGGTCACGATGACGATCTTGGTGGCCGTGTTGGCGAGGGCCTTGGTGACCTCTGCGGACTTGGAACCGCCCGTCCCGGTGATGCGCTCGACGACGCCAGGCGTGTGATCAAACTGGTAGATCGTGTCCTGGAGCTGCTTGTCCAGCACGGACCGGTCGGTGATCACGACGACCTTGTGGAATACCGGCTCGTTGGCCGCGATAAGCCCTTGCTGTACAGCGTTCTCGTCGAGCGCGCCTGGTTCGGCCGAGCCGTGCAAAGTCGAGAGCCGGTGGGCCAGCCAAGCGATCGTGTTCGACTTGCCCGATCCTGCGGAGTGCATGACGAGGTAGTTGTTGCCCGAGCCGTTCCGCGCTGAGTGCGCGGTGAGTTTCCGCACGGCGTCCCACTGGTGGTAGCGCGGGAAGATCAGCGTACGGTCATGCACGCTGGTGCGGCCATTGGAGCGGCCCTTACCCTTCGCGATCTTCGGGTCCTCGACGTGCAGGAAGCGCTTGATGAGGTCGAGCCAGTTGTCCGGGTTCCAGACCTGTTCCCAGAGGTAGGCGGTGCGATACCCGGAGCCACCAGCGCTAACGGGCGGGTTGCCTGCTCCGCCACTGTTGCCCGCGCCGCCGGTGCCTTGGTTGAACGGCAGGAACGCCGTGTCCTTCCCACGCAGCTTGGTAGTGATGAACACCAGATCCGGATCAACGGCGAAGTGAACCAGCGCCCGCTTCGCGAACAGCAGTTCCTTGGGCTCGCGGTCTTCACGGTACTGGCGCTTGGCGTCCTCCACAGTCTGCCCAGTCAGCGAGTTCTTCAACTCCGCAGTGGCAACAGGGATACCGTTCACGAACAGGGTCAGGTCGAGCGAGTTGGTGGTCGTATCGCCGTAACGAAGCTGCCTGGTGACGGAGAGCCGGTTCTGCCGATACTCGTCCAACGCATCCTCGGCCACGGTATGCGCCGGCCGGAAGTAAGCCAGCTGGATCCGCACACCACGGTCCTTGACCCCATTGCGCAGTACATCGAGTGCGCCACGACTATCGATCTCCTTCGCCAGGAAGCGCAAGAACTCCCGCTCAGCCAGGGCAAGATCGCCGCCCGCGTACTGAACGATCGTGTTCCATTCATCCCCCTGGACCACCTGCACAAACGGCATCAACTGACTGGCATCAAGCGCCAGTTCGCGATCGAAGGCATCCGCCCTCCCCTGGTGCCAACCAGCCGCAAGCAGCGCCCCCTCCACCGCCTCCTCGAACGCCTCCTCCGTATGCGCCCTCGTCACGACACATCCACTCCCCTGGCCGTCGTCACATCAATCTGCCCAGTCACCGCCGCCGTAATCAACGCTTGACGACGTTCGGACAGTAGGCGTTCCTGGCGTAGATAACTTTCCGATAGCGAATCCATCGACTCCACCTGCAAGTCCACAGCATCAACTCGCCGCTTTTGTTCATGATATGAAATCACGGGAATAGGCATTTGCTTCATTGCGGACACATTGAAATGCGATTGAATCGTTCCGACCGAATACTCGCCAATTCGGCGTTGCGCATAAGACGAGTTGAGAACATATTCGGCGTAGCGCGGCAACAAATCGACCGCCGGCCTGACTATCACAAGATCAATACAGTTGGCGCCGGCGAACTCCGGCGGGACCACCGCGGCGACGCCTGCTTGCCCGGTCCTAACGACAACCAGATCCCCCGCACGAAGGCGGGACTTGTGATGGAAAGCATGACCCTCCTCGCTGATGCGGACGATGTCATCTTGGACAATGCGTCCCGGTTTAACATTGATGCCCCGCAACGCAGGAATCCCGCCCTCGTCGACATACCAGGCTGCTGGTGTGATGACGATGCCAACGGATACGTCGTCAACCAAGTACTTGAGCGGAACGAGTCTCGTGTCAACGGAATTTAGTCCGAGCTGCTCTTCAATCACCCTCCCGCGTTTCAAAACTAGCAGTGCTCGTACCCGACTTCTATGATTCAGCAGCTTATCGATTCGAGCGGTCTCGGCGTCTAGGAAGTCAGCGATGCGCCGCTGCTCCTCCAGCGGTGGCCACGGGATTCGTTCTGCTAGCACTTGCCCGGATGATAGGTGCTTTACTGTCGTCGAGAAGGTTAGATCGTTAACTATCGAGAGCAACATCGGCAGGGCATACGCGACGAATCTGATGTCTGTACCCAGGCGCGGGCGCAATAAGCACAGACGTTGGTTGAGTGCCGCAGGGCCGCGATTCCAGAGGGCTAGGTTGAAATCGCCATCCATCCCGATAACCAGGTCGCCATCGCGCAGGAGGGAATGCGGCGGGACGCGCCCGGAGACATACGTCTCAAATTGGTCGGTCAGGAGGTCGCGGATTCTAATCAGGGGGATATCACCGGCTGGTGCGAATGACTCTGACGCGAATGGATACCCGTTCACCAGGTCGGCGATGTCACCAATGCGCGCGACACCCCAGGCGCGCGGAAGGTCGACCGATGGTTCAAGTACGCTCCAAGCTGTATTCAAGATGTCATCTCGGCCAGAAGCGTCTGGATCTCGGATTCCAGTTCCCTTAGCTCTGCGTTAATCTCCTCGAGTGGGCGGGGTGGCGTGTAGACGTAGAAGTGGCGGGTGAAGGGGATTTCGTAGCCGATCTTGGTTTTGTCGTGGTCGACCCAGGCGTCGGGGACGTGCGGGAGAACCTCTCGTTCGACGTAGGCGTCGATGTCCTCGTTGAGCGGCACGTTCTCGTTGTCGCGTAGTTCTGGGTCGGGCTCCGGGGCGCCCTTCTTGAGTTGGACCTCGCCCTCTAGGTCGCGCACGGAGACCGCACTCCATACGGCCTTGTCGACCGCGGGCGGTAGTTGGCCGACGCCAGCCAGCACATCGCGCAAGGTTGACGCGAAGTCCGCCTTCTTGAAGGACGGTTCCTGGCCAACCAGTCGGCGCAAGGCAGCGAGGAGGCCGCCGCGCCCGTCATACTTCGAGGTGGCCTTGCCGGAGGTGAGGGTGGCATCCAGTTCGACCAGCGCTTCGTCGGTGACCTCAAACCGTAGCTTCAGCGGGCGTTCCACTGTGATCCGGTGATACCCGAAGTCCTCGTTGCGGAAGACCTTCACCTTGCCGTGCAGCAGGTGGTCGGCGTCGTCGGCAAGCGCCAGCGCGTCGGCGTACAGGCGCTGGATCTCCTCGATCTTATCGTCAGGGATCAGCTTGCGCTTGTCGCCGAGGGACTTGCGCATCTTCGCCCAGTACTCGCGGGCATCGAGGAGTACGACCTTGCCCTGATGTGATGGAGCCTTGCGGTTCGTAAGGATCCAGAAGTACGTGGAGATGCCTGTGTTGTAGAAGAGCTGATCGGGTAGAGCGACGATCGCTTCCAGCCAGTCGTTCTCCAGGACCCACTGACGGATCTTTGACTCGCCAGACTCCGCAGCGCCGGTGAACAGCGGCGAGCCGTTGAAGACGATCGCGAGGCGACTGCCACCCTCGCTCACAGGTCGCATCTTCGAGAGCATGTGCTGCAGGAACAGCAGCGAACCGTCGTTGATGCGAGGTAGGCCGGCGCCGAAGCGCCCGCGCATGCCCAGGTCGTTCGCCTCCTCGACGATCTCGGCTTGGGCCTTCTTCCACTCCACGCCGAACGGCGGATTGGATAGCATGTAGTCGAACTGCTTGTGCAGCAACTGGTCGCTGGTGAACGAGTTGCCGAGCTTGATGTTGTCCGGATCTTGGTTCTTGATCATCAGGTCCGAGCGGCAGATCGCCCAGGATTCCGGGTTCAACTCCTGGCCGAACGAATAGACCTGACCCGCCGAGTTGTGAGACAGGACGAACTCCTCGGCCGCGGTCAGCATGCCGCCCGTCCCGCAGGCCGGGTCGTACACGGTTCGGCTCATCCCAGGCACCTGGATGTCGGCCAAGTCGGGCGCGATGAGCAAGCCGGCCATCAGCTTGATGACCTCGCGCGGCGTGAAGTGCTCACCGGCCGTCTCGTTGGAGTCTTCCGCGAACTTCCGGATCAGCTCCTCGAAGACGTAGCCCATCTCGTGGTTCGACACCCGGTTGGGATGCAGATCGAAGTCGGCGAACCGAGACACAACCAGGTGCAGCAGCTTTGCCTCGGCCAGGTTCATCACCTGCTCGGTGAAGCGGAACTTCTCGAACGCCTCCTGCGCGTTCGGAGAGAAGCCGCGCACATACGAGAGCAGGTTCTTCGCCGCTTCGTCCGGCGCATTCGCCACGGAAGTCAGCGTGTGCGCCGTGATGTTGTAGAAGCGTTGCCCTGACTGCCGAGTCAGGAACGGGGTGGGGTCCATGTTGCGATCTCCCCACTTCTCGTGCTCCTTCCGTACCGCGTCGCGCGTCGGCTCCAGCACGCACTCCAGCCGGCGCAGTACGGTGAATGGCAGGATCACCTTGCCGTAGTCGGCTCGCTTGTAGTCTCCCCGCAGCAGGTCAGCTACCTGCCAGATGAAGCTCGCCAGATTCTTCGGCGTCGTCTCGCTCAACGGATTCCTCTCCCCAGTACGTGTAGTGGATCGTTCCAACGCTCCCGGGCGTTACCGAGGGAGGCTGAATCGATACCAAGGTCATGTCATTCGCCCGATTCAGGGGTAAGAACGCCGCTGCTCAACGCATCGGACAGGCCGCGGGCAAGCTCTCGCCCCTCATCGGAGGCACATGCCAGCACGGCTTCGAACTCGGCGAGGCGACGAAACGCCTCACCGTAGCGCTTCTGGTCCTCCAGGGGCAGCACTGGCACCTGCAGCCGCTTGACGTTCACTCGCATCATCTCGCGGAGCGTCGACGACGAACGCGCAGCCTCGCGCGCGTTCTCGCCGGCGGACAATACCCCCGCCAGAAACCACGGATCCAGAACCTGCGGGTCGGCTCGGATGGCATGCAAGTTGTTCCCCAGCCGCGCACCAACCTGCTCGTCAGTCGCGACCCGCGCGACGAGCGCACGCCCAAGGCTCGGCACGAGCACGTCACCAGCCTCAATGGAGACAGCATCGGCCGGCGCGCTGCCGGTCGGAGGCGCGCCACGGACGACATCGGCGCCGGTGACGGCCGACGAGTTCGCAGCGGCATCCTCTGAACCAGACCTCAGCAGCCGACGGTGGATCACCAGGCTGCCGCTTCGTGTGAGCTCCTCCAGCGACGCGCGCCGTGCGGATGCCAGCGACGACTCACCTCCATCGACGAACTGGGGTATCGAGCGCTCGAGCGAAGCCAACCGACGAACTAGATCACCACGGGCGGCTAGAAGATCTGCTGCATCGAGTTCTGGCCCCAGGTCGACTGGAAGGTGACGTGCAGGCGAGACGTCGATGTCTTCGTCGAGTAGTTCGATCACCGGAACTGCCCGGCACACGCCAGCTTGCACACCAAAGGCCGCGGGATCCCTGTCAAACGCCCGCCATGCGTCAACCGCCGTATCAGTGACGGCTGTAAGGTCAAGCTTGCGGCCGCCAACAGCACTTGCGGTGTCGACGACGAGCATGTGACTCGGCTGCTCACCACCAGCCGGTCGGCGGAGAATCCAAAGATGCAGCCCGACGGATGTGGCCGGCAGCAACCCTTGCGGCAACCCGATCACCGCCCGCAGCGCGCCGCGGCGCAGTAGCTCACCACGTATCCGACGCCCCGCCGACCGTGACGCAGCAGCCGGCGGCATCAGTAGCACTGCCAGGCCGCCTGGTTCAAGATGAGCGAGCGCATCCTGTACCCAGGCCAGTTCCGGTTCGGTACGTGGCGGAAGGCCGCCGAAGGCCCAACGCTGGTCATAAGCGAGCTGATCGTGTCCCCAGTCATGCAGGCCGAATGGTGGATTACTCACCACCGCATCAACGAGGTGGCCAGGAAAAGCATCAACCCGCAACGAGTCGCCAACGCGCACGATCGACGGAGGACCACCTACGCCTGCGAGCCGGTGCGCGAACAGCAACCGAACCTGGGCGATCCGGGCAGCGGTTGCGTCGAGATCCTGGGCAAAGCACTGAACCGGAGCTCCCCCGCCCGCGACCACGGCCTGTGCCACCAGCGAGCCAGTGCCACACGCAGCATCCATCACGCTGCTGACACGCCCGGCCAGCTGCAGCATCAACCGCGCCACTCCGGCCGGCGTCATGTAGTCGGACGCGGAGCCACGAGCCGACAAGTACTGCTGGTATAGCTGCTCGAACACAGCAGCCGGTTCCTCATCGGCCTCGAGTCGCTCGACAGCCGCCAGTACCGCCTGCTCTCGAGGCGACCAGGCGTCAGGCATCCCCTCGGCAAGTAAGTCAGCGGCCAGCGGGTCGACTCGACGTACGACATCCGCCAGCCGGTCAGGTGACAGAAACCCGGCCCTACCTTCGACCTCCGCATCCACCCAGCGCGCGAAGAGCGACATACCGGCAAGCCACAAGGCGCTTGCCAAATCAGGACCGCCCGAGGCCGCCTCGATCTCCCGCCAGATCCGCTGCGGAGCGCTGGCTGCCGGCAGCTTGCCCTGCGACGACAACCACCTCTCCACAGCAGCGAGCTCGAACGCCGGACTGGTCGCCGTACCGGCGACCGGTTGCGGAAAGTCCGCGTACCGCCGACGCCAATTGCTCACGGCCGCCCGGCCGACGCCCGCCAGCTTCGCGATGCCAATCGACGAGACCATGCCTGGCTGGTCCATGGGTCTCCTTCCGTGGAACGGCGCTTCTGCGGCCGCAGCGCAACCATACACAGTTCACGGGCGTGTACGCACGGTCTTCATAAATTCTTGTTGACTATGTTCACAGATCATGATTCTCTTATGCCGTTCACGCCGCACCAACTTCCTGGAGAGACCTCGATGACGCTGAGCGTCGACACGAGCCGCATCACGGCGGGCCGCCGTACCGATACCTACCTGGCCATGCGCAGCCTTCAGGGCGGGCGCACCGTTTACAGCACCCGCGTTCCGCTGCTGGACCTGGACAAGATCCTGCCGGTCCCGGATCCGAGCCAGCCCGATCCGGACAACCGGAAGGTGGACCCGCGGCACGCGAAGTCGTTCGGCGACTACGTCAGTACGCACTCGGCTTGGGTCGCGCCCACCCTGCTAGCGCGGGATAACGGCGGCTGCAACTTCCACCCGCTGGAGAGCAGCGACGGCAAGGTCGGGTACCTGGACATCCCGTGGTCCACGGGGACGGTGGGAGCCCTCACCACCATCGATGGGCAGCACAGGATCCTCGGCACCAGACTGCGTCTCCGTCAACTCACCGAAGAGATCACCAAGTGCGACCGGGATCTCTCCCGGGCTCGCTCTGGTGACCGCGCCACGAAGCTGGAGGCGAAGCTCGCCGAACTGCGCGAGGCGCTGAGCCGGCTCGAGCACGAGGCCATCGGCCTGGACATCTACGTCGAGCCCGACTCCGTCCTCGCCCGGCAGATGTTCGTCGACGTCGCAGACAACGCGAAGGGAATTTCGACCGCCCTGCGCGCTCGCTTCGACGGCTCGAAGATCGCCAATCGCACCCTCGACCGTGTCCTCGACCACGCGCTCCTCAAGGGCCGGGTCGACCTGGAACAGGACCGGATGACTCGCAACAACATCAACCTGATCGGCGCCAAGCACGTTGCCGACCTCACCAAAGCAGTCGCCGTCGGGGTCGGCGGGAAAATGACGTCTCGCCGCGAGAGCGAGCTCACCGACGAGGCTGTCGTCGAAGGTGTACACGCCTTCCTCGATTGCATCACCGAGGCTTTCGGGGATCTCGCCGACGTCGCCGAGGGAAGGCTCAGTGCGGTCGACTTGCGGAGCCGCTCGCTGCTCGGCTCGGTCGGCATGCTCCGCGTGCTTGCCGGCACCTTCCATGCGCTGCGCGCGAAAGAAGTCGCCGACGACGACATCACCGCCTTCTTCGCCACCTTGAGTCCGCACATGGCCGCGCCGGTATCCGACGCCGGCATCTGGCGGCAGTCGGAGACTCGGTCGGACTTCGAGCCGGAGGCCTCCGCACCCGTCATGCGTACCCAGAACCTCGTCCATCTCGTCAACGTCGTCACGTCCTGGTTCCCGGAGGTTCCGTAGTCATGAACGAGACCGAGCCGACGAATACCCAGACCCCGCCGACAGCTGTGCAAGACCTTTCGGTTGTCGAAACCGTCTTCAATCTGGCGGCGGACGACCCCGAACTCTCTGAACGACAGACACTCCTGGTCCTCGCCTCAATGGAAGGCGACGAGGCCCTGGCCGCTGAATTGAGCGGAACGCCCACGACGAGATCGACCTCCGGCACTGCCACCGCCACCGTCGAGGAGCCACCGGTTGGCGCGTTCTTGAAGTCGATCAGCGTGTCGGGCTTCCGGGGCATCGGCGAGACCTCACGACTCGACCTGCAACCAGGGCCAGGCCTCACTGTTGTCGCCGGCCGGAACGGCTCGGGGAAATCCAGCTTTGCCGAGGCTCTCGAACTGGCTCTCACCGGCGACAGCTACCGCTGGTCCGGCAAGAAGGCCACGCTCTGGGCGAGTTCGTGGCGGAACCTGCACCAGAGTCACCCCGCCTCCATCCTGATCGAGCTCGCTGAGGAAGGCAGCGGCCGGACCGAGATCGGAGTCGAGTGGCTCGCCGATGCTGGCCTCGACGACCGCAAAGTCTGGACGCAGCGCGCCGGTGCCCGACGTACGGCCGGTGTCGACGCGCTCGGATGGCGCACGCCCCTCGAGCTCTACCGGCCGATCCTTTCGTACGACGAACTTGGGCAGCGCCTGGAGGGCACTCAGACCGACCTGTACCGGGCCTTGGAAGGCATCCTCGGCCTGGACCTGATTAGCGATGCCATCACGAGGACCTCGCACGAGGTGAAGCGGCTGCGGGCGCCGTCGATAGAGTCCAAGGCAGGGAAGTCGGCACTCAGGCAACTACTGGAGTCGACGCAGGACCATCGAGCCGTGACAGCGCTCGACGAGATCCGCAAGCGCAAGTCGAGTCTCGAGGTCCTCGGCAAGATCGCAACCGGGGCGACTGCGCCTGACGAGCTCACCGGTCAACTGCGGGCGCTCAGCGAGCTCACCATCGCCGGACAGACCGACGTCGATGGCGCGGCGCACGATCTCCTCGCCGCGGTGGAAGAGTTCGCGACGATCGGCGTGACTGCACCGACGTTGGCAGAGGCTCGTAGCAGATTGCTGGAGCAAGCCCTTGCGCTTCACACCGAGCACGGCGACCTGAGCTGCCCGGTGTGCAGCGAGGGCAGACTCGACAATGCTTGGCGGGAACGCACCACCGCGTTACTGGCCGCCGAGCACGCCGAGATGGCAAAGCTGCGGGCAGCTCGTCAGCAACTCGACGATCGTCGTCGGGCCGCGCTCGGCCTGCTCGCCGTACCGAGTCTCTCGACTCCGACTGCCGACCTCGATCTGTCGGGTCTGGGAGATGCTGAGACGGCGCTGAAGGTGTGGCGCGAGGCTCCCGCATCAGACGTCGAACTGGCCGAGCATCTTTCGTCGCGTTATCAGCCGACCGTCGCAGCGGTAACGCGGCTGCGTGAGGAAGCTGCCGCTGCACTGAGCGCTCGTGACGACCAGTGGCGCGGGATCGCGCAACAGCTCGCTGCCTGGCTCGGGCTTCAACAGGCCGCTGACGCCGTGGCCGACGACCTGGCCGATGTCACCGCCGCGGCATCCTGGCTCAAGGCGAATGCCGCGAATCTACGGAACCAGCGGCTCGAGCCCCTTGCCGATGGCGCACGACAGATCTGGGCGAAGCTTCGTGAAGAGAGCAACGTCGACTTGGGCGCGATCACGCTGACGGGACAGCGAAACCGCGGCCAGGTAAACCTCAGGGCCGAGGTCGACGGGGTGGAGACGGATGCATTGCCCGTCATGAGCCAGGGAGAGTTGCATGCGCTGGCCCTGGCTCTGTTCCTGCCTCGGGCGACGATGGCGGCCAGCCCGCTGCGCTTCGTCGTACTGGATGACCCGGTCCAGGCGATGGACCCTGCGAAGGTGGACGGCCTTGCCCAGGTGCTCCTCGAGCAGGCGAAGGACCGGCAGGTCGTCGTGTTCACCCACGACGACCGGTTGGCCGAGGTTGTCCGCCGGACTGCGGCCGAGGCCCGGATCATCGAGGTCACCCGCGGCACCGGCTCCAAAGTCGAGACTGTCGAGTGCCAGTCGCCCGCCCGGCGCTACGTACGGGACGCGAACGACCTGCTGCTTGACACCGAACTCCCGGCCGTCGTGCTCGACAGGGCAATCCCGGCGCTTTGCCGCCTTGCCGTCGAGGCCGCAGCCCATGAGGTGTACTTCCGTCAACAGTTGACTGCGGGGGCCGAGCGCCGTGTCGTCGAGGAGACGTGGCACGACACCAAGCCGACATCGCACCGGGTCGCCCTTGCGCTGCATGGCGCGGCACGTGCAGACCTTCGTCGTTGGCGTAGCCAGCAGTATCGGCAGAACACCATGAAGATGTGTGGGCCCGCGGTACACAACAGCATGCAGTTCAACGCTGCAGGGGCTGTGCGCGACCTTCGTCAGACCGTCGAGGATCTGCTGAGCGGGCGACCATGAGGGCCCACCTGCTTCTCCAGCGTGCCGAGGAGATCCTCGACGAGAAGAAGAGCACGCCGCAGCGGCGCCCGACCCAGATCGCGGCGTTCTTGATCAGACAGGCACTCGAGGAAGCAGTAGCCGGCCATTGTGAGCGCCTCATCACCCGCCTGGACCACCCCGTGACGATGCGATCTCGTCTCACGGTTCTCCATCTGTTCGATCAGACTGGGGCCGCCGAAACGGCCGAGTACACCTGGAACGCACTCAGCCGCGCCTGTCATCACCACGCCTACGAACTGGCGCCGACGGCCTCAGAACTACAGCATCTGCTCGCTCTCGTAAGGCAACTGGTCCCTCCTACGACAACCGATCAGCCACCGGGCGTCTCCACCTGACACCGAGGAACCGCAGCGCCCGAAGAAGTGCGGGGCCACCAAAGGGGGGATGCCCCGCACTTCCTCAGACGTTGTGGGAGCCTCTGGCTTCGGATACGGGCAGACATCTTTTGGACGTAGAGGGGGAGCCGATGGCAACAGAAATGACACCGTATGACCGCCGCGCTTGGACTGAGATTGAGAAGTGGCGCAGGCGTCAGCAAGAGAGTCAGGCAAGGCGCCTGCTTCCTGAAGGGCTTCGGCGGCGTATGTCGGAAGCTGGTCAGACTGCAAGAGCACGCTTCGAGTCGATTCCTGGAGCCATGGAGTTCGAGGGCATCTTCGTGAAGGCCCTCGGTGGACTCCTCGACGTCGGTTCTCGGGCCGCGATGGCCACCGTTGGCCACGAAGCGATCGTCGAGGCATATCGAAAGCGCGGCCACGAGGTCGCGGACATCGACGACATCGGGAAGCTAGAGCTGTGTGAGATGGACAAGGTCAGACCCAACCTTGGACTTGCCTACACCGCTGTTGCAACTGTGGAAGGTGCCGCGGCAGGGTTCGCCGTGTCGGGGGGCGAGATCGTTGCGGCCGGAGGTTCAGTATTCGGGGCCGGTGTAGGTGGTGCGCCTGGTATCGGAACGGTCGTTGGGGTGATGGCGGCTGACGCAGCGGTCGTGCTTGTCGCCGCTAACCGCGCCGTGGCGCACATTGCCGCCTACTACGGCTACGACGTGGACCATCCGGACGAGAGGCTGTTCGCCCTGGGAGTGCTCAGTGTGGGTACCGCGGCCGAGGCCAGCAAGGCAACTGCGTACATCGAACTGAACAAGCTCGTGCAAGCACTCGCACGTCGGGCCACGTGGGATCAGCTCCGCCAGAACGCCGTGACCAGGGTTGTCGAGAAGGTCTTCACCAGACTGGGGTACCGGATCACCCAGCGGAAGCTCGGCCAGGCGGTGCCCGTCTTTGGCACCGTGATCGGCGCGGGGATGAACGCCCACCTCTTGTCCAGCGTCACTCATGACGCAAACCACATCTATCGCGAACGGTTCCTACGTGACCACTATGGCCTCGCGCACGAACCGCTTGCGACACCGTCCATGAACGAGACCGACGTGGTCGACGTTGCCGAGCTCCTACACGAAGAAATCGCCAAGGAGGACGGCCGCCCGACCGACGGTGGTGATGGCGAGCGGAGCTAATGGCGGTCGATGGTCAACTTCTTCCGCACGGCAGCCGATGCTAGCGGCGGGAGGGTGCGGACCGGCCAGGTCGTTCGGCTGTCGGTGGACTCCTTGCGCGTCTAGGCTCGCGGGTGACGCGCGCGACTAGAGGAGCTGCCATGCCCGATCCCGTCACTCACACGCTCGACGTCCCTGGGGCCGTCCTGACCTACGACGTCCGCGGTGATCTCGCCGACCAGCCGGTGTTGCTGATGATCGGTTCGCCGATGGGCGCGAGCGGCTTCCCGACGCTGGCGTCGCACTTCGCCGACCGTACGGTCGTGACGTACGACCCGCGCGGCGTCGAGCGCAGTACGAGGGCCGACGGCGCTGGTGAGCTGTCGCCGAACGACCACGCCGGGGACCTGGCAGCCCTGATCGAGGCCCTCGACGCCGGACCGGTCGAGTTGTTCGCCAGCAGCGGCGGTGCCGTGAACGCGCTGGCCCTGATGGCGCAGCGTCCCGATTTGGTGAAGACGCTGGTGGCGCACGAACCGCCGCTGGCCGGAATCATCCCGGACCACGAGGCAGCCCTGGCCGCCTGCGAGGACATCTACCAGACCTACCAGCGCGACGGGATGGGCGCGGGGATGGCGAAGTTCATCGCCATCGTCGGCTACGAGGGCGAGATCCCGGCGGACTACACCGACCAGCCGGCGCCCGACCCGGCGATGTTCGGGCTGCCGACCGAGGACGACGGGTCCCGCAACGACGCCCTGATCGGCCAGAACCTGCGCGGCTGTACGTCGTACCAGCCCGACTTCGACGCGCTCGCCAAGGTGAGCGACAAGCTCGTCCTCGGGTTCGGCGAGGAGTCCGCCAACCAACTCGCCGGCCGCGGCGGGAAGGCGGTCGCCGAGCGCCTCGGGCTGACGCCGGCGATGTTCCCGAGCAACCACGGCGGGTTCCTCGGCGACGAGTACGGCCAGCCCGGCAAGCCGGCCGAGTTCGCCGCCCGGCTGCGCGAGGTCCTGGCCGGCCGGTGACGCCCCGGCAGCCGGTCCAGACCGGTCCATCTGCTTAGCTGGTGGCATGACTGAGAAGCCTGAGATCGATCCTCCGGACGGCCCGCCGCCGGCGGATCTGGAGATCACCGACATCACCGAGGGCGACGGCGCCGAGGCCAAGGCCGGCTCCCGGGTGAACGTGCACTACGTAGGCGTGGCCCACTCCACCGGCGAGGAGTTCGACGCCTCCTACAACCGCGGCGCGCCGCTGGCCTTCCAGCTCGGCGTCGGTCAGGTCATCCAGGGCTGGGACACCGGCGTCCAGGGCATGAAGGTGGGCGGCCGGCGCAGGCTCGTCATCCCGCCGCACCTGGCGTACGGCGACCGTGGCGCGGGCGGCTCGATCAAGCCCGGCGAGACCCTGATCTTCGTGGTCGACCTGATCAGCGTCAGCTGACCCTCCAACCACTCGGTGTTCCTTGCGGGACACGGGCCCCCTGATCCGTCACACTGACGGATCAGGGGGCATTTCACGTAGTTGTACTCACGCGCGCTGCCGCCCCGGCGGGTTGACTCGGGAGGCATGACGACGATGGTTGCCACCAGTGTCCCGGCGGCTCGCGAGACCGGCTGGACGAAGTACGCCGCTGTTGCCGCCAAGGTCGCGCTCCTCCTGTTGTTGCTCACGGCCCTCATCTGGCCCGACCTCAGCGGTGTCAAGGGCAAGGCCTCGACCGCCCGGCTGATCGTCTACCCGCTCGGTGCGATGGTGCTGCCGCTCTGGTGGTTCGCCTACGGCCGCACCAAGAGCAAGCTGCACAAGAGCTTCCCGTGGCACGCGGACCTGCTGATGACGTTGCCTTGGCTGATCGATCTGCTCGGCAACCGCCTCAACCTGTTCGACACGATCGATTGGTGGGACGACGCGATGCACTTCATCCTGTGGGCCCTGCTCACCGCCGGTGTCCTGCTCGCCTTCGTACCGCGCGGCCTGTCCCGCGGCCTGACCGCCTTCGTTGCCCTCGGCTTCGGCGCCACCGCCGCGGTGATCTGGGAGCTCGGCGAATACGTCGCCTTCGTCCGCCACTCCGCCGAACTCCAAACCGCCTACACCGACACCCTCGGCGACCTCACTCTCGGCACCCTCGGCGCACTCCTGTCCGGCCTGATCGTCTTCCAGGCAAGGCGTACTGCGGACTAGCCGCGAAGGCCGGCCTCGAGCTGGCGAAGGAGCGCGCTCCGCCTAGTACGACAAGGGTGGTTGCCGACCGGCAGCCGTCGTACGATCTCGCGCACTGCCGGCGAAGCGTGCTCGATAGCCCAGCGGATCTCCTCGTCACCGGCGGCAGGGTCGTCGCCCGCCGCGAGTTCGCGGGCCTGCGCCTGAGAGATCGCCGGGCCGAGGACATGGTTCACCTGGTGCGGTGTCGCCAAGGCGTGGATGTAGGCGATCCCCGCCGCATACCCCGCGGCGCGTGCGGCAGCGTTGGCCACCGGGTCGCCGACCTCGCGTGCGGCTGCGAATGCCGCCCAGGCAACAGTGCGCAGCCGAGCTGTCCGCTTCCCCCCGAGCGCGAAGCCCCGCAGTACCTCGATCGCTTCGCGCGGCCGGGTGTCACCCGGAGCCCTCGCCTCGAACAACGGCAACACCCGCTCGGCACAATTCCCAGCCCAGAGGCCGAGGAGGCGGCGATCGTCGTCGCTCAGATCCAAGCTCATGAGCCTCAATCGTATCGTTGAACCCTGCGGTTGAGACTTTCACCAGTCCGGCCACTCGGAGTGGGGTGAAAGCCTCAAAGCGGTACGCCGGCCGCCGGGCTGGGGTAGGGGCGGACGCCCACGCCATCAATCCCCCGAAACCGAGCCCACGCCGAGCGTGGCGACCTCAGGGCGACCCGGGCATTGATGGCCTGGATGTCCACCCCAACCTCGACGGAAGCTTCACCCGGTCCGGCGGCGGGAGCGTCAGCGGTCGGCGGGGCGGCAGATCCCGTTGGCGGCGGCACTCGCGGCGAGCGCCTTGGCGGCGGGGTTCTCCGAGGCTGGGTTGTCCGGGGCGGGGTTCTCGGGGGTGACCTGGTCGGTGCGGGTGGTGTGGCGGCCGATGGGGACGACCATGGGGGTGCCGGCGACGGGGTCGGGGATGACCTTGACCGCTAGGCCGAAGACGTCCTGGACGACCTGTTCGGTGACGACCTCGCTGGGGTTGCCCTCGCAGACGATGGCGCCGTCCTTCATCGCGATCAGGTGGTCGCCGAAGCGGCAGGCCTGGTTGAGGTCGTGCAGGACGAGCACGATGGTCCGCTCGTCGCGCTTGTTCAGGTCGACCAGCAGATCGAGTACTTCGAACTGGTGGGTCAGATCGAGGAAGGTGGTCGGTTCGTCGAGCAGCAGGATGTCGGTCTCCTGCGCGAGCGCCATCGCGATCCAGACCCGTTGCCGCTGACCGCCGGACAGTTCGTCGATCGGCCGGTCCGCGATCTCCAGCACGTCGGTGGACGTCATCGCGTCGGCGATCGCCTCGTCGTCGCCCTTGGTCCACTGCCGGATCCAGCCCTGCCGGGGATACCGGCCGCGCCCGACCAAGTCCGCGACCGTGATCCCCTCCGGGGCAGTCGGTGACTGAGGCAACAGACCGAGCTTCAGAGCGACCGCACGCGTCGGGATCGACTGGATGCTCTTGCCGTCCAGCAGCACCGTACCCTTGCTCGGCTTCAGCAACCGGGCCAGCGTCTTCAGGAGCGTGGATTTGCCGCACGCGTTGGCGCCGACGATGACGGTGATCTTCCCGGTCGGGATCTGCACCGACAGGTCGTGGATGATCTCGCGCTGGTCGTAGCCGACGGCAAGGTTCTCGGCCGACAGACTGTGGTCCACCTTGGTCTCCAATTCAGCCACCACTTCCCACCCGGTTCGTCCGGGCCAGCAAGAACATCAGGTACGGCGCGCCGACAACCCCGGTGACGACGCCGACCGGCAGCTGGGTGTCGCCCAGCGCGTGCTGCGCGATCAGGTCCGACAGCGCGACCACGAGTGCTCCGATCAGCGCGGAGGTGATCAGCGCCGGCCCCGGCGAGCGGGTCAGCCGGCGCGCGATCGGCGCCGCGACGAACGCGACGAACGCGATCGGGCCGGCCGCCGCCGTCGCGATGGCCGCCAGCAGTACTGCGACCACGATCAGCCCCAGCCGCGCCCACTCGACCCTCAGGCCGAGCCCGTACGCCGTCTCGTCGCCGAGCTGGAGGATCCTCAGCCGGTTCACCAGCAGGATCATCGCCGGGGTGAGCACGACGAGCGTGATCGCCAGGGAGCGCACGTTCGACCAGTCCCGCCCGTTCAGGCTGCCGGTCAACCAGATCAGCGCCTGCTGGGCGACCTCCACCCGCGCCTTGGTCAGCAAGTACGACGTGAGGCTGGTGGCGATCGCCCCGATCCCGATGCCGACCAGGATCAACCGGTAGCTGGAGACGCCCCGGCGCCACGCGAGCAGGTACATGATGAACGCGGTCAGCAGCGCCCCGGCGATCGCCAGTGCCGACACCGCCGTACCGGTGAGGCCGAGGGTGATGATGGCGAACACCGCGAACGCGCTCGCGCCGTACGTGACGCCGATGATGTCCGGGCTCGCCAGCGGGTTGCGGGCGACGCTCTGGAAGATCGCGCCGGACATGCCGAGCGCGGCACCGACCAGGATCCCGGTCAGGGCGCGCGGCAGCCGGAGCCGGTTGACGATGAACTCGGTCGCCTTGTCGCCCGCGCCGAACAAGGTCTTCACCACGTCGATCACGGGGATCTTGAAGTCGCCGAGCGAGAGCGAGACGCAGAAGGTAACGAACAGGATCACCGCGAGCACGGCGATGACCGCGAGCGACCTTGCCTGCCGGGCGGCCCGGGCTCGCGCGATGACCTGGCCGCGCTCCGCCGTCGCGGTCGCCATCAGAGGTCCGCCAGCTTGCGTCGGCGTACCAGGGCGATGAAGAACGGGGCGCCGATCACGGCGGTGACGATGCCGACCTGCAGCTCACCGGGCTGGGCGACGACCCGGCCGATCACGTCGGCGCCGAGCAGCAGGATGGGTGCCATCACCATCGAGTACGGCAGGATCCAGCGGTAGTCGGGGCCGGTGATCAGCCGGGCCACGTGCGGAATGGTGAGACCGACGAAACCGATCGGTCCTGCGGCCGCGGTCGCCGCACCACAGAGCAGTACGACGGTGACCGCGGTGAAGAGGCGGGCCAGGCCGACCCGCTGGCCCAGGGAGCGCGCGACGTCGTCGCCGAGGGACATGGCGTTCAGCACCCGCCCCGAGACCAGCGCGAGAACGATGCCGATCAGGATGAACGGCGCCACCTGGGTGACGACGTCCGAGCCGCGGCCGGCCAGCGACCCGACCGCCCAGAACCGGAACTGGTCGAACGTGTTGACGTCGCCGATCAGCAGGGCTGTGGTGAGGGAGCCGAGCATCGCCGTCAACGCCGCGCCGGCCAGCGCCAGCTTGACCGGTGTCGCGCCTTCGCGGCCCAGCGATCCAAGCATGTAGACCACCACCGAGGCGGCCGCGGCTCCGGCGAAGGCGAGCCAGACGTACGACGTCAGGCTGGTGAGGCTGAACCAGTAGATGCCCACGACGACGAAGAGCGCGGCGCCGGCGTTGACTCCGAGGATGCCGGGATCGGCCAGCGGGTTGCGGGTGACGCCCTGCATCAGCGCGCCGGCCAGGCCGAGGGCGGCGCCGACGAGCAGGCCGAGCACCGTCCGGGGGATGCGCAGCGAGTGGATGATGACGTGGTCCGTGTCCGCCGGGTTGTAGTGGCGGAGGGCATCGATCACGGTCGACAGCGGGATCTGCTTCGAGCCGACGGCGATGCTGAGCAGCGACACCAGGAGCAACAGGGCGACGCAACCGAGCAACCCGAGGATCAGGGGCACGCGACGGGTACGCGGACGGCGTCGGGGTGCATCGGCGACAGCGGATTCCGGTCGCGGCGCGGCGGCGGTCCGCTGGGCGGGCAGCGGTGGCATTGGACTTTGGGATCCTCTTAGGTAAGGCTAACCTCTAGGTGCTTCACCATAACCCGCTCGCTCACCGGGTCGCACCTGAACCCCGACTATGTCACGACTTTTGCAGAAACCCCTGACGGAGACGGCATGACGACAGTGCTCGAGCGGCCGATCGCGTTCGACTCGGTGCTCGCCACCGTGGCGGCGATCGACGACCTCAGCCCGCACTTGCGCCGGGTGACCTTCGTGGCGCCCCGGATCGCGGAGGCGGTGACCGCGGGCCCGGACCAGCGGATCAAGGTCCTGCTCTCCCCGCCCGACGACGGCGAACTGCGGCTGCCGTCAGGCCCCGAGTGGTACGCCGAGTGGTGCGCGATGCCGGTCGAGGAACGCTTCATCATGCGGACGTACACGGTGCGCGCGCTCCGGCCCGAGGTGGCCGAACTAGACATCGAGTTCGTCCTGCACGGGGTGAACGGTCCGGCCTCGGCATGGGTGAGCGAGGCCGCATCCGGTGACGAGATCGGGCTGATCCTGCCGTTCGCGGTGGACACCACCAGCACCAGGGGCCTGCTGCAGTCCGGAGTGGACTATGTGCCCCCGGCAACCAGTGTCAGCCGCGTCCTGGTCGCCGACGAGACCGCGTTGCCCGCGCTCGCGGGGATCCTGGAGCAACTGCCGCCCGCAATACGGGCGACGGTATTCGTCGAGGTGCCGGACATCGCCGACATCCGCCCGCTGCCGACGCCCGGCCGCGCGGACATCACCTGGATCCCCCAGACCGGCGGTCCCGTCGACGGCCCTGGTTCGTTGCTAGAGGCCCGCAAAGCAGCGGCCCTGCCCTTCGACGTCGACTACGCCTGGGTGGCTGGCGAGTCCGGCATGATCAAGCAGGTCCGACGCCACCTGGTCAACACCGTCGGCCTCCCCAAGCCCGCCATCTCCTTCCAGGGCTACTGGAAACGCGGCGAACCCCAGATCTAGTACTGCGGACCGCGGCTCGCCGAACCGCACGACCCGTCCGAGGGTCAACCGTATTCCGGCTCTTCGGCCGCAGGTCTCGACCGAGGGTCAGCTCGGGTTCTCCGCGTGCGTGAGGGTTTCCCAGGCGACGAAGAGGTCGTTGGTGCCCGCCGGGCGGCGGGACTCGGTCAGGGCCTGGGTGTTCGACATGGCGATGCCGAGGCGGGTGTGGAGGGCGTTGTAGCCGACCTCGGTGATCGGACCCAGGCCGCGGTTGACGGCGCCATTGCAGAGCCAGGACGGGACGGGCTCCAGGTTGCGCTCCCAGCGGGACTGGAAGCCCAGGGCCTGGCGGAGGCGCTCACCGAACTCGGGGTAGAGGTCGATGCCCTGGATCCGGGACGTCTCCAGCACGTGGGAGATCGCGGAGATCCCGTAGCCGGTGTGCACGAAGTCGCGGCAGGTCTCCTGGGTCAGCCCGGTGACGAACGTGCCCTGGCCCTGCCAGTACGCGACGATCTTGTCGCGGGTGTTGAGGTTCTGGCTCGGCTTGGTCTTCGGCAACGCGCCGTCCGACTCCAGATAGACGAAGGCGGGCACGCGGACGCGGTACAGCGCGATTGCCTTGTCGTAGACCGTCCGGTCCTCGAGGTACACGCCGATGCCCTGGATGGCCTCGGTCATGCTCAACTCCCAGTTGCCGTTGGAGTTCGAGCCGTTGATGATCTCCGGCAGGTACACGTTGCGCAGCATGGTGCCGAAGCGGGCCTGGTTCGGCCAGTTGCCGTAGACGTGCTTGATGATCTCGGCGGCCTTCGGCCAGGACGACGCGGACCACGCGGTCTGCAGCGGCGCGTTGCTGTTGGTGTGGTCCTGGATCATCGCGGACCAGGCGTCCATCAACTGGATCGCCTTCTGCGCATAGCGATCGTCGCGCGTGATGTACCAGATCAGTGCGTCCGTGTACGCCGCGATGGCGTCGCCGCGCTCGTCGCGGCAGCCGATGTCGGGGTTGGAGTACGAGCCGCACTCGACCACGGCACGCGCCTTCGGGGTCCGGCTGAGTGAACCATAGGTGCTGTTCTTGGCCTGGTTGAAGGCGTTGGTCCAGGGCTGCGCGCCGGCCTGCACCTTGGCGCGGACGAAGTCCAACTGCGGCCGGCTGACGCCGACGCCGGGGTGAGTGAACGTGGCCGGGGCCTGGACTGCCGACGGCGCCTGTACGCCGATGCCGGCCTCGGCCTTCGGTGCGGCGACGGCTGGACTGCTCAGGGTTCCGGCGACCAGAGCAGCGCACACGGCAGCGAGCGCCGGGAAGAGTGCCTTCTTTCGCATGGGCGGATTCCTTGGTTTCGCGGGGGCGGTTGACACTGCGATCCCCTCACTACCGCAGTGTCTTTTCGAAAGTTTGACGACGGAGGGTGAACACGTCAATATCCAAAGCCACAGAAGATTCACGTTGTGAAAGAACCAGGGCGATCTGGAACAGATTGCCGATTTGTCCCATCCACAACGGAACAAAGTGAGGTCTTGTCCCATGAAGCGACGCCACTTCCTGACCCTGGGAACCGTCGTCATGGCCGCCCCGACATTACCCAAAGTAACCGCCACCGCCAGCCGACACTCCCCCTACCGGTCCCCACCGGCACTCCCCAAAACCGGCACCTTGTGCACCACTTGAGCAGATCCCGGCCGGAAGAACACTCACGTGGTGCACAAAGTCGCATCTCCGGCAGGGAGGTGGTCGCTGTAGACCGTGGAGCCGTCGGGGACCATGCGGTTGGTATCTGGCAGTCGCGCTCGGCTACTGACAGCTTGCCGATCACCGGCGGCTGCGGCGGGGTCTGCGGCAGGGTTGGGATGGTTGTGGAGACCTAGGACAGCTTGGCGGTACCGCGGACAGGCCATTTCATGTCCGAGGTCCCGGCGGGGTGTCCGAGGTCCCGACGGGTATCCGAGGTCCCGGCGGGGTGTCCGAGGTCCCCGCGAGGTCCCGGCGGGTGTCGCGGAACCCGGCAGAGGCCAGGCGATGGATCGCCAGGCCGGTTTTTCTTGGCGTCGTACTAGCGGGTCTGGCCGGCTAACTCCGGCGCTTTGATGCCGGCGGCATCCAGTACGGATGCGGCCAGCGTGACACCGACGCCCCCGAGCGCCTGGGCCCGTACGACGGCTCGGGCGCTCGCGCCGTCGAACACCATCGTCAGTTGTACGGCCAGCAGTTGCGGGTCCTCGGCGCCGGCAGCCACCAGTTCGGACTCGAAGAAGTCCGTCAGCCGCTGCTTGAAGTGCCGGGCGACCACGCTGCCCGGGTGCTCGGGGTTCTTCAGCTCGACGGCGGTGCTCACGAACGGGCAGCCGCGGAAGCCGCCGTCGGTCAGCGCCGCGTCCTGCCGCTCGAAGACGGCCAGGATCCGCTCCCGCGGCGTGTTCCCGTCCTCCGGACCGGGCTCCAGCACCTGCTGGTACGACGGGCCGTGGCTGGCCAGGCTTTCCGCGATCAGCTCGTCCTTGGACCGGAACAGCTGGTACATCGACTTCTTCGAGACCCCTGCTGCCTTGCAGAGCGCGTCCACGCCGATGTGCACGCCGTCGCGGTAGAAGAGTTCGCCCGCCGCGTCCAGCAGCCGCTCGCGGGGTGTCGCCTGGGTCGTCATGAGATCGAGCGTACCGGCTCGCCTTGCGAAAGGAAACAGATCGGTTTACGCTCTGGAAACCAATCGGTTTCCTTCCGCACTTCCTAGCACTCTGGAGTTCATTCATGACCACACTCGAAGGCGCGACCGTGCTCGTCACCGGCGGCAACCGCGGCATCGGCAAGGCGATCGTCGACGACCTGCTCACCCGCGGCGTGAAGAAGGTCTACGCGACCGCCCGCGCTCCGCGGCCGAGCACGGACGACCGGGTGGTGAACCTTCCCCTGGAGGTCACCGACGAGGCCTCGATCGAGGCCCTGGTCGCCGCGGCGCCCGACGTGACCGTGCTGATCAACAACGCCGGCGGCAGTTCGCCGGACACCTACCTCGACGCCGACCTGGCGGACATCCGGACCGTCTTCGAGGTGAACTTCTTCGGCCCGCTGAACCTGACCCGGCGCTTCGTCCCGGTGATCGAGGCCAACGGCGGCGGCCACATCCTGAACGCCCACTCGGCGCTGTCCTGGCTCTCCGCCCACGGCGCGTACTCCGCCACCAAGGCCGCGTTCTGGTCCCAGACCAACGGGATCCGGCTGGAACTGCTCGATCGCGGTATCACTGTCACCGGACTCCACATGGGCTACGTCGAGACCGACATGACCACGGCCGTCACCGCGCCGAAGGAGAACCCCGCCGATATCGCGAAGGCGGCCCTGGACGGCATCGAGACCGGCGCGTTCGAGGTGCTCGCCGACGAGACCGCCCGGCAGGTCAAGGCCGGCATGCACGACGACCTGAACAACTTCTACCCGCAACTCAAGCGCTGAGCCTCAGTTCGCGAACTTCAGCAACCAGGCGGTCAGTTCGACCTTGCCGGTGGTCCCGATGTCGGTGACCACCGGCCGCCCGACCGGGGTAGCTCCCTTGCCTCGGGCAACGGACAGGTAGGTGCCGGCGACCGCCCCGCCGTACACCTCCACGGTGTTGCTCCAGGACACCGCCGCCAGGGCCGACTCGCCTTTGCCGAGCCGGATCCTGGCGGGTCCTGGATCCGTTGCCAGATACGAAGAATCGTGCGCGACGGAGATCTTCATTTTGTTGCGCTTGGCATCCAGTACGGCGACCTCGGGGTAACCGTCGAGCGTCAGGGTGCGGGCCCGGCAGTTCGTCAGCTTCAGCACCACCGCGCGATGACCGAGCGCGGCCTCGACCTCGCCGACGGTGATCATCGCGCCCGACGGCGGGCACTTCTTCGGCGCCGGTGTCGGCATCGGCTTCGGAGTACGGACGGGGATCGGGGTGGCCCACGAGGGTCCGGGCACCGTCGGCCGCGGTTGAGGGCTGCCCGCCGCCTCGGTCCCGCAGCCACTTGCGGCCGCCAGGACCGCGAGCACGCCAAGCCATCCCCGCCTCATCACCTCTTGAACCTATGCGAGACCTGGATGCAACCCCTCCCGAGAGGCTGAGCGCGTCACCGGCCGGACCCCTGCCGTGCGGGTTCCCGACACGCGTCGGACAGCTTTTCGTAGAGAGTTTGCATAAGATTGAGCGGGTGATCGATGTCGTCGCAGTGCTCCGTCCGGAAGATGTCGTAACCGATTTCCTGTCAGTCCTCGATCCCCGCCAGGGCCGTGAGGTGCATCTGGTCATCGCCGACCGCGGCGCCTACCTGAAGCTGCCCGCCGCCGTCCCGCTCGCCGGCCGCCTGGCTCCACTGGCCGAACTCCTGGCGACGACCGGCGCGGGCGACAAGCCGTGGTCGTCGGAAGCGGCCGCTGAAGCGATCGCGTTCGAGACCGGTGACGTCGCGGCGACCGTCTGGACATACTCGCCCGCTGATCTGCGGGAACGCCGCTGCCGCTGGGGACTCGACCTGGCCGGGCTGGTCCGGGCGCCGGTCAAGCACGCCGTGGGCGACACCCGCTCGTTCGAATGGATCACCGATGTCGACAAGCGACTCGACCAGCCGTTGATCGACGCCAAGCTCGACTTCGTCAACACCAGCAGTCCGGACTTGCTCGAGAACGACAACTCCCGGCGGGTCCCCTCGGTTGAGCGGTTCTTCGTCTCCGACCATGAGGAACGCGCCCGGTTGTTCGCGCTGACCGCGAGCGATGCCGAGGAGCCCTGGGAGTCCATCACCTCGCAGTACGAGAACGAGCGGCTGGACGCGACGGCGGCGTGGGTGCGGAGTCACCTCGATCCAGCGGCGGGCCGGGTGATCGAGGTCGGCGCTTGTGAGGGCGCGTTGACCCGCCGCCTGCTGCAGGACGGATACTCCGTCGACGCGACCGAGCCGAACCCCACCTCCCTCTCCCGCCTCCGTGAAGCGGTCGAAGGACATGGCGACAGCCGGGTCCACCCGCACAGCTTCGAGGAACTGACGACCACCCGGCGCCTGACGGGTTCGGCGTACCTGCTGATCGAGTTGCTGTACTACGGCCAGGACCTCGGCCTGCTCGACCGGTTCCCCACGGACCGGGTGTTCGTGTCGATGGATCCGGCCGAGCTCGCCGAGCGGACGTGGCCGCCGGGCTGGTCGGCCGAGGAGGAGCTCGACCTGGTCCTGCCGCGGTTCGAGCCGGTCGTCGGAGGCCGTGTCTACCTCCGCAAACCGGGCAGCCGCGGGCTGCTCCTGCGCCGCCGCTGACGGGCAGGCGCGAACCACTGGGCGCAGGGATCGGACCGCTGGGCGCAGAAAGCTCGCACAATGGGTGATCGGTTCGCTACCCATGGTGGAGACACCCGCCCTCCGGAGGTCCGCCATGCCTCGAACCGCGCCCGTCCGCGCACCCTCGTCACCCGGGGTCTCGCCGCGTAGTACCGCCTCGATCGTCACCGTCGTCTTGATCACCACCGCGGCCCTCGGCGCTACCGCAGCGACCGCGTCTGCTGCCGACACGGGAAGTGCAGCTGCGACCGCGTGTGACTCGGCTGCGGCCGGGTTCACCCCGGTGCTGCAGCTCGACCTGCCCGAGCGGGCGAACTACCTGAACAAGACTCCGCCGTACAGCCTCGACCGGACCGCCGAGATCGGCTCGAACTTCGACCGGGTCGGCTACTGCCTCGAGCTGGACGGACCCGACGGTCCGCAGTGGGTGTGGACGGCGATGGAGCCGTTCTCCACCGACGCGCGGCGGATCGGGCTGCCGACCAGGCCTGGTGAACTGGTCCGGCAGCGCGTCGGCGACCTCGACGTGCGGTCGAACGTGCCGAGCGTGACGAACGGCTCGGGCCAGACCGGCTACCTGGAGATGTGGCCGAACCAGTACCAGGAGAGCGCCAGCACCCAGGTCGCGAACGCGTCGCCGATCACCTTCGACGCCGACGACAACCCGACCTCGCCGCTGGGCTACGGCTCGTTCCAGGTCTCGGAGATCGGCCCGACCCGGCCGTCGAACCTCGCGGCCAAGCAGGTCTTCTCGATCAACACGTTCACCGAGTCGGACACCGGCGTGCTGTCGCTGGGCATCGGCACGAACCCCGGCGGCCAGCCGGACTGGACGTTCGCCAACAACGCGAACCGCTACTCACAACGCAAACTCACCGCCTACGTCCGTACTGCGCTCGTCGCGCTGACGGAGTCGCCCCAGGACCGCCAGTTGATCCCGCGGGACGCGAAGGGTGATTCGACCGTGCCGGTGGCGGGCCGGATCACCGACCCCCAGGTCAAGCGGGTCCAGCTCCGAGTCTCGGGCAACGGGCGGACCGAGACCTTCACCTCCTCGGCAAGCACCTTCCGCTTCACGCCGAGGATCAAGGCCGGCCTGCAGGAGTACACCTTCGAACTGCGTGCCACCGGCCCCGGGATCGACCGGGTGGTGGCCCGGCGCGAAGGTGTCGTCTCCGGAGATGTCTACGTGGTTCAGGGCCAGTCGAACGCGGAGGCCGCGAAGTACAACGGCGCCGCGAACGTCGAGGAGTCGCCGTACCTGCGCAGCTACGGCACCTCGACCTCCGACGGCACGATCTCCGGTGCCGACCGGGTCTGGCACTACGCGACCGGCGACGTCACCAACCAGTCGGGCTCGATCGGCCAGTGGGCGGTCCGGATGGGCCGGCGCATCGTCGACACCTACAAGGTCCCGGTTGCGCTCATCAACGGAGCGCACGGTGGCCAGCCGATCAGCTTCTTCCAGCGCGACGACGCGAACCCGGACGACCTCAACACCAACTACGGCAGGCTCCGGCAACGGCTGACGGCCGCTGGGGTGATCAGCCAGGTCCGCGGCGTGCTCTGGTACCAGGGCGAGTCGGACAATGACAACGCCTCCGTCCACGTCACCGGCTTCACCTCGCTCCTGCAGGACTGGCGAGCCGACTTCGGTAGCGCAGTCCCCGGCGGCAGCCGGTACTACGTCTACCAAGTCCGCACGTCCCCCTGCGGCAACACGACGGCCATGAACCTCCGCGAGGCCCAGCGGCAGCTAGGCGACTCCCTCGGTGTCACCTTGCTCTCCACCAACGGCCTGTCCGGCCACGACGGCTGCCACTACGCGTACCTGGGCGGCTATCGCGACATGGGCGACCACACGTTCGCAGTACTGGCCAGAGACCTGTACGGCGGGCCGTCGGCGGGCGTGGCTCCGCCGAACCCGGCCAGTGTCACCGCAAGCGGGTCGCAGCTCAGCGTGCAACTCCGCTCGGCTGATCCGCTCACGGTCGATGCGGGAGCGGCAGCGGACTTCCGGGTCGACGATGCGGCCGTCACGGTCTCGTCGGTGACCTACCAGGCGGGCGGAAAGCTACTGCTCACCCTCTCCGGCCCGGCAACAGATGCGACCAGCCTGACCTACCAAGGCCACAACGGCACCGGGCCCTGGATCACCAACACCACCGGCACCGGGCTGCTGGCCTTCACCATGCCCGTCACCTGAGCCGGGGCGCGGCCGGCGCCCACCGCCCCGAGGCACCGGCCGTGCCCAGTTGTGTCAGTTCAGGATCTCGGTGAGGACGTCGGTTGCCTTGTGAGAACGGTCCACACCCTCCAGCAGCATCGTGACGCCGTCGGCGTTGTCCGTGCGCAGCGGCAGGATCTTCCGGTACTCCGGCGAGTCGTACCACCCGCGAGCGTGCTCGTAGCTCGGGAACTCGATCACGATGAGCGAGCCCTCCCAGACACCCTCCACGTACTCCGGGACGCCGCCGTGCACGATGAAGTGCCCGCCGAACGGCTCCAGGGTGGCGTCGATCCGCTGCAGGTACTCCACGATCTCGGCGCCCACCCGGACGGTGCGGAGATTGGCGATCGCGTAGTGGGTCATGAGGTGGCTCCTTGTCGATGCCGTTGTCGCTGTCGATGCGACAAGGCTGCCGGTGATCGTGCGGCCCGGCGATTACCTCAGACGTCGTGCGGACGCGTTCGGTGACGAACCGCCCGGTGCACTGCTGCCGACGTACCGTAGATGCCATGTCAGCAACAGGGGGACAACCTGTGACGCCAGTCGAGGCGGACGAACGGGTGGGGCCGTACCGCTTGATCAGGCGGCTCGGGCAGGGCGGCATGGGCGTCGTCTACCTGGCGGAGAGCCCGGAGCACAAAGAGGTCGCGCTCAAGGTACTGCGGCCGCACGTGGCCCATGACCCCACCGCGCGCGCCCGCCTGCAGCGCGAGGCGACCACGCTGCAGAAGGTGAACCACCCCGGGGTCGCGGCCCTCCTCGACCACGACCTGGAGGGCGACCGGCCGTACTTGGTGACGCGCTTCGTCCCCGGCCGGCCGCTGGACGAGCAGGTGGACGAGCGCGGGCCGCTGACCCCACACCGCTGGCTGCCGCTGGCCGGCTGCCTCGCCGAGTCGCTGCAGGCGATCCACCAGGCCGGTGTGATCCACCGGGACCTCAAGCCGGGCAACGTGATGATGTTCAACGGCAAGCCGGTGATGATCGACTTCGGCATCGCCCAGGCCGCCGACGACCTCCGGCTGACCCAGACCGGCCTGGTGGTCGGTACACCGGGCTACCTCGCGCCGGAGCTCATCGAGGGCGAGATGGTGTCCGAGTCCGCCGACTGGTGGGGCTGGGCAGCCACTGTCGCGTACGCGTCCACCGGACGGCGTCCCTTCGGCAAGGGACCGTTCGAGATCGTGCTGCACCGCGTGCGCAGCGGCGAGGCCGACCTGGAAGGCCTAGACCCCCGCCTGAAGCCTCTCCTCGCGGCAGCGCTCTCACCCGATCGGCGTGACCGCCCGACCCAGGTCGAGATCATGGCTGGCCTCAACCGGTACGCCGAGGGCCGGGAGGCCCTGATCCCGAACCCGAACGCCTCGACCGAGGAGGTCGCCAAGTCGCCGGAGACGGTGGTCATCAACCCGCCGACCGCGGTGATGACCCGGGTGATGCCGGAAGACTCGGCCGGAGCCGCGCCGAACCGGCTCGACCCGGCGGAGGTGGCGCAGTTGGTGCCGCCGGTGATCCCGCCGCTGTCTGCGTTCACGCCGCTGCGGGACAAGCTTCGCGACGTGGCAGCCCAGCAGAAGGCGAAGGGCGCCGTCGTGCCGAGTCACCCGGCGACGTACAGCCCGAATCCCACCGCTGCGGCGCCGGCGGCTCTACCCCTGCCCTACCAGGGTGCTCCTGCGGTTGGTCCTGGGGTTGCCGGACCAAGTACGGCGCCCAACTTCGCCGGGTACGCGGCGCCGCCCCTGCAGCCGACGAACTACCCGGGCCAGGGCGTAGCGCCGTACCAGGCTTCTTATCCGCAGAACTACCAGCACCCCTATCGGCCGGAGCCGCAGCCGCAGTACCGGCCGCAGCCTCAAGGTCCGTACAACAACCAGCCGCCGCAGCAAGGCACGGTGGCGAAGCGTCCGCAGGGTGCAGACGGAGTCGTGCGGCCCGAACAGCAGGCGGCTCGCTCAGTGCTGCTGGTCGCGCTGATGCTGGCTCTTGCTGGGCTGATGGCGCTCGTCCCAGGCTTCGGGTTCCTGGTCACTGCCCTGTTGATCGTGCTGGCCCGGACGGTCGACCGCGGCAGTACTGCGTTGATGCGGCGTCGGCAGGTCCGTGGCGGACGCGGCAAGTCGGATGGCCTGGTGGCCGCTGCCGCGAGCCCGGTCCACTTGATCGCGGCGACCCTGATCACGCTGTTCTGCCTGATCCTGCCGGTCATCGTGGGCTTCGTGGTCGGCGGGATATTCACGGCCAGCGCGGCGAACACGCACGGGCTGGACTGGCAGCCGTTGTCCGCTGTGGGCTTCGCGACGGGAGGCATCGCCGGGCTGCTCTGCGCCTGGGTCGGACCTGGCGGCACGTCGCTCCGCCGCGGCTCGCGGATCACCCTCCGCAACCTCATCGGGCCGGCCTGGCTGAGCCTGATCGTCGCGGCTCTCCTCGTGGCCGCCGCGACCGCGGCCTTCACCAGCGCCGCCACCGGCGGGGGCTCCGACTGGGCCCGTGCTCCGATCCACGCGCCGGACCTGCCCAACCGCCCGGGCTTCGGCGACATCCGCGAATACCCGGTGATCCGGGACCTTCCCTTCCTCGGCCGCTAGAACCACCCGGGCCTTGGTGGCCCGAGTGGTTCTGCTCGGCCTCAGATGCGGTTGTCGAGGATGACGATCTGCGAACGCTCGGGGCCGACGCCGACGGCGGAGATCGGCGCGCCGCTCATCGCCTCGACCGCCTTCACGTAGGTCTGCGCGTTCTTCGGCAGGTCCTCGAAGCTCCGGGCGCCGGTGATGTCCTCGTCCCAGCCGTCGTACTCCTCGTAGACCGGAGTCGCGTGGTGGAAGTCGGTCTGCGTCATCGGCATCTCGTCGTGCCGCACCCCGTTCACCTCGTACGCGACGCAGACCGGGATCTTCTCGCGCCCGGTCAGGGTGTCCAGCTTGGTCAGCACGAAGTCGGTGACACCGTTCACCCGGGCGGCGTACCGGGCGATCACCGCGTCGTACCAGCCGCAGCGGCGTGGGCGGCCGGTCGTCGTACCGAACTCGAAGCCCTGCTGCCGCAGCCACTCACCGTCGGCGTCCAGCAGTTCGGTCGGGAACGGGCCCTCGCCGACGCGGGTGGTGTAGGCCTTGATCACGGCCATCACCCGATCGATCCGGGTCGGCGGGATGCCGGACCCGGTGCAAGCGCCCGCCGAGATCGCGTTGGAGGACGTGACGAAGGGATAGGTGCCATGGTCGACGTCCAGCAGCGTCGCCTGGCCCGCCTCCATCAGCACGGTCTTGCCCGCGTCCAGCGCCCGGCCCAGCAGCAGCGGGGTGTCGGCGACCATCGGCTTGAGGCGATCGGCGTACCCGAGCAGCTCGTCCATCACCTCGGCGATCTCGACCGCGCGCCGGTTGTAGACCTTCACCAGCAGCTGGTTCTTCTGCTCCAGCGCGCCGGTGACCTTCTGCTCGAGGATCTTCTCGTCGTACAGATCCTGGACCCGGATGCCGATCCGGTTCATCTTGTCCGCGTACGTCGGGCCGATGCCGCGCCCAGTGGTACCGATCCTGCGGCTGCCGAGGAACCGCTCGGCCACCTTGTCCAGAGTCCGGTTGTACGGCGGGATCAGGTGGGCGCTGGCGCTCACCACGAGCCGGGACGTGTCGACACCACGGGCCTGCAGCGCGTCGAGTTCCTCGAACAGCACGCTGAGGTCGACCACCACCCCGTTGCCGATCACCGGGGTCACGCCCGGGGTCAGGATTCCGCTCGGCAGCAGGTGCAGCGCGTACTTCTCGTCGCCGATCACGACCGTGTGGCCGGCGTTGTTACCGCCGTTGAACTTCACCACGTAGTCGATCTCGGCCCCGGTGTTCCCGAGCAGATCGGTCGCTTTGCCTTTGCCCTCATCGCCCCACTGGGCGCCGACGAGCACGATTGCGGGCATCTCAGCCCTCCTCTTCACGCGTCGGCTCCGACGGCTCCCTAGCCTGCGCGCAGCCGGACGCTGGAAACGGTGAAGCCCGGACACGTTCACCGAAACTTCACCTCGGCACGCATCCAGGCTCTTGCGACCAAAGCCTAGCGGAACTGCGCATTACCACGCCAAAGACCGTCCGCGTGCGCAACACGTGACACCTGGTGCGGCAATCATCGGCGACGGGTTGCCATTTTCCGTGATCGCGTACACACTCTTAGTCAGCGGCCCGCCGAAACTGCCGCAGGGGACGGTTCCGGCGGGCCGCTTCCTCGTTCCCCCGGGCTGACCAATCGCCCCGAAGTCCTTGCCCGCAAGGGCTTCTCGCCGTTTCACAAGCGCGCATGATCTGCGCGCCCGGCTCGTTGCCGAGTACCCCGGTTGCCCTCCTCCCCCGGGTTACCCAACGCCTCTGCCTGGTTGCCTGCGGCGTCTACCCGTCCAGACCCTCGGGGTTCGACGCCAGCCATTCCTTCACCCGGCGGTCCGCCTCCTCCGGCGAGACATCCTCCACCTTCGTCAGGATCGCCCAGCGGTGCCCGAACGGATCGATCACCGTGCCGTACCGGTCGCCGGTCATGAACGTCTGGACCGGCTCTACCTGCCGCGCCCCGGCCTCGATCGCCCGGGCGAACGTCGCGTCCACGTCCGGCACGTAGTGCACCAGCGACGAGTGCACCCACTCGCCGTTCGGCGCCTGCAGCCCGATCTGCGGCATCTCGTTGCTGAGCTGCAGCATCGAGTCGCCGACCTTCAGCTCCGCCTGGCCCAGCCGGCCACCGGGCATGTCCTGCCTGCTGATCACCTCTGCCCCGAACACCTGCCGGTAGAACTCGATCGCCTTCGGGCCGTCGGAGACCGCGAGGTACGGCGTGAGCGAGTGGTAGCCGGGCGGGATGGGGTTCACCGTGTTCGTCATACCGATAGTTTTCGCCGAGCCGGCTTCCGGGTCTTGTAAGAACGCGACAGGCCCGCTTCTGTCGGTGGGCTGTCGTAGGTTTGGATCGTGCGCAGCCAGCCGTTCGACAGTGACCGGGGCATCCTGCACCCGCGCGAGCAGGCCCGGCACCGCACGCTGAGCCGGCTGACCCCAGGACCCGAGATCGACCGGTTCGTGGAGTGGTACTGGATCGTCGAGTGGGACCTGCAGGAGCCGTACGTTGCCGAGGTGCTGCCCTACCCGAGCGTGAACGTGACGTTCGAGCAGCCGGGCGGCGCTTTCGTGAACGGCGTCTTCACGGCCAAGTTCGAGCGGGAGCTGACCGGCCGGGGCCGGGCCTTCGGGGTGAAGTTCTGGGCCGGCGGGTTCGGCGCGGTGACCGGCATCGACGTCGGCTCCTTCCGCGACCAGGTGCTGCCGCTGCGCGACGTGTTCGACGACGCCGACCGGCTGGCCGACCTGGTCTTCGCCGAGGAGGACGACGTCCGCCGCCGGGCGGTGTTCGAGGCGTTCCTGAAGGACCACCTGGTGGCGGCGGACGCGCAGTACGACCTGGTCCGCGTCATCATCACGGCGATGGCCGAGGACCGTTCGATCACCCGGGTGGACCAGGTCACCGAGCGGTTCGACCTGCCCGTCCGCACCCTGCAACGCCTCTTCCGCCGCTACGTCGGCGTCGGCCCGAAGTGGGTACTGCGCCGCTACCGCCTGCACGACGGCGCCGACCTCCTCGCCCGCGGCGAAGCCGCCGAACTGGCCGACCTGGCCCTCGCCCTCGGCTACTTCGACCAGGCCCACTTCTCCCGCGAGTTCAAGGACCAGATCGGCCTGACCCCCGCCGAATACGCCACCCGAAACCAGGCCGAACACCAAATCACCTACCGCTGACCACCCTCCACGCAGTTGCCTCGGTCAGGGCCACATTTTGGTGATGCGGCCTTCGGCGTGGACGTGCCAGAACCCAACGGAGTACCTCCGACTGGCCCTGATCATTGCCTGCTCCGCCACGACAAAACGCTCCGCCATGTCGTCCAGACCCAGATTGCCGGCCGCCAAGCAGAACAGATGTCCGCAATCCAGTGCGCTGAGTTCCTTGGCGCGATAGCGAATCTTCTTGTCCTTGGTGAGCAGCAGCCAGCCACGCGAGCAGCCTTCGGCGATCCACTCCTCATCAGCGATGTCTGCGGCATCGTTGGTGTAGAAGTCTGCGATGAGATGGATGGTCCAACCTCGCGCACGTAGCCGAGTGGCCGAGGCCTTACCGAGACTGCGATCGAAGAAGTACTCAGGCTGCCTGACGGAGGACATTTTCCACAACGTCCGCCGGCAGGTCGTACTCTTCGGCAACAGCGCTGATCGGCTCGCCTGTTCGCCAGAGCGATACCAGGGCTTCGACCGGAACCTTGCTCTTGGCAAGGACAGGCGCTCCCCATCCGAACCGTGGGTCGATGATGACCTCGGCCTCCGACGGATACTGCGGCAGTCGAAGCCGCGCCGGGCTCCCCGAGGCGTCCCAGCTGATGTAGGTCAGGTATTCCGAGATGACCTCAGGGAAGGCGATCTGGCGATCACGAGCATGGATGACCGACTCATCCGCTATCCGAACGAACAAGCTGACCCCATCCGTCGCGATCCGTTCGGACGCCAACGCGTAAGGGTCATCGAACTCTGAACGAGCCAGGTCCGCAGCACGTCGTACGTCCTGCATCGAGAAGCCGAGCTCGCGGAGAGTCCGTAGTACGTAGGCTTCGATGATTCCGACGAAGGGAACTCGTGGCCATCCGCGTCGCTCCGGATGCACCGCGTGCACCAGTGGCTCACGGGAGGCATCTGCCAACCAACTGTCCAGAGTCGACTCGGGCATCTTCAAGTAGCGCGCGGCTTCCCGTGCGGTCAGGAGCGGCGTCGCGTAGATGTCGGTCATCTGTTCCCCTCCTTCGGCACATCGGCGAGCCTACCGGTGGACTTCGTCGCGTCTTTCCTACCTGACGAAGTGTCGCACCAGGCACCGACAAACTACGTTATGTGACGATTGTCCGCACCGCGTTCTGAGGGCAACACCACCTATCTTTCTCTGAGCTCACCCCTCGGCGAGGAGCTTGGTGAGCAGGGTGCGGAGCTGGCGGTGGCCGCGGTCGCCGAGGATGGCGGTTAGTTGGTCTTCCAGGCTCTGGATGGTGGTCTGGGCGGCGTCGATGCAGGCGTTGCCGCGGTCGGTGAGGACGATCAGCTTGGCGCGGCCATCGGTGGGGTCGGGCTTGCGTTCGACATAGCCGAGCTCGACGAGCTCAGCGACCAACTCGCTCATCGACTGCGGAGTCATGTTGGCGCCCTTGGCCAGGTCCGTCAGCCGGGAACCCTCGCGCTTGATCTGGGCGAAGACGGCCGAGTGCGACGGCTTCTGCGGGTAGCCCGCGCCCACGACGCCGTCCACGATCTTGAAGCCGAGCAGGCTGTACGCCTGGCCCAGCATCGCGATCGTGTTCGCGGCTTGGGGCCGATCCGTTGACGTCATGAATTCCTTAAGGTAAACCTGAATATCAGGTATACCTTAGTATTTTTTCGCAGCGGATGTGGGGGGACACACCGTGAGTACTGACAGCACAGCAAGACTTCGCCCGGCAGCATCGGTGACCACCCGACGCCTGGGCAGCATCGGACTCTGGGCCGGGCTGGTAGGTGCCGCGGCTGGACTCTTCCTGATCGGCTATCCGGCCGCGGTCGACGACAGCCGGTACAGCTATCCCTTCACCGCAACGGGTTTCACCATCGCCCAGACGGTGTTCTTCGTCCAACATATCTGCCTGGCCATCCTGCTGGCGGGGTTGTTGACCTCCGGCGCCGCCGGCCGTTCGGGGCTCGGCCGGATCGGCGTCGGAGGCAGCATGCTCGCGATGCTCGGACTGGCCGCGGTCGAACTGGCCGCGATCAGCGCCAGGGACTCGCTCTACCCGAGCCCTCGCACCGACACCCTCGACCTCTGGTACGGCGTGACGTCGATCGCGATCGGCGTCTTCCTCATCATCGCGGGGATCGCCGTACTGCGTGCCAAGGTCTGGTCCGGCTGGCAGCGGTATCTGCCGCTAGTTCTCGGCATCTACGTATTCGTGCCGCTGACGCCCGGCATCCTCGGCCCGTTCGTGGTCGGCCGCCTGGTGATCACGGTGTGGATGGCCCTGTTCGCCCTGCTCGGTTGGGTTCTCATGCGGCAGCCGCTGCGCAGGTCCTGAGCTCCGGACGACGACACCCATCGCGGTCGCCACGAGTGTGGCGAGCACGGCCAACCCGAAGCCCCAGTGCGGGCTGTGGGCATCCACTACGCGGCCGGTGATCGCCGCACCCGCGGCGATCCCGGCGGCGCTGCCCGAGTTGAGCCAGGTGAAGGCCTGCGTCAGAACTGCGGGTGCGACGCGCGACTCGGTCAGCACAGACGACAACACCATGTACGGCGCCAGCGCGGCGCCGGGTAGCGCAAGGGCGATGCCGAGCGCGAGTGGTTCGTCCACGGTCAACAGCGGCAGGGAGAGTACGAACAGCGAGCCCAGAGCAATCACTAGCTGGGTAGGAGCCGGCAGCCGCCAACGCCTTGCACCATAGGCGAATCCGACCAGCAGACTGACCAGGCTCGTCACGCTGTAGAGAGGCCCGGCCAGTTCGCCTGTCCCCCGGCCTACAGCGAAAGCGGTCACCGACACCTGCATGGCACCGAAGAACAGCCCGATGCCGATGCTCGTACCAACCAGGGCAAGGAACCCCGGACGCATCAGGCGCACCCGCTGCTTCCGGGAGACCCGTGCGCCGAGCGGAGGCGCAGTACGGCGTTGTAGCGAGAGGGATAGCCCACCGGCTACGACCAAGGTGGTTGCGAGCCCGGAACCGACTACTGGTGAGACGAGTGCGCTGATGGTTCCGATAAGGGCTGGGCCGACCAGGAACGCGAGTCCTGTCCCCAGAGACTCCAGTGCGAAAGCGGACGACAGCACCGGGCTGCGGCGAAGCGCATTCGACCAACGAGCTGCGGTCTGTGCTCCGATCTGCGGCAGCGAACCACCTGCAAGCACTCCAGCCCCAACCAGCATCCACAAGGGCGCCGAGGAGACGGCCAGGCCGATCAGGAGGGCCACTGCACCCGTGTGGAGCAGCAACGTGAGCGGCAGCATGCGGGTCTGGCCGAAGCGGTCGATCAGCCGGGCGACCTGGGGACCACCGATGGCCTCGGCAACGGCGAAGCCACCCGTCACCGTGCCGGCAGCGGCGTACGAGCCTGTGGCTCCGTGGATCAGCCAGACGATGCCGAGACCGGTCATCGCGATGCCGATGCGAGCGGGCGCAGCGGCCAGATAGAACTTCCACGCTCCGGGAGTCTGCAGGGCTGTGCGGTAGCCGCTCTGCGGTTTGGGCGTGCGAATCCGTCCGGTGAGAGCCGGCACGGTGATACCTTCCGCTGCCCGGTGGGGCGGTGATCTGACCGCGGGCGCCCTGCTTCGCCGGTCCGTCTTGCCGCCTACAACCGTCCATTTGCGGCAGGAAGCGGGGACGCACGCCGCCTGCCGGCTATGTCACCGGGCAGTACCTCGAGTTCGGGTGACTCAGTCAGTCTACCGGCTTGAACACGCCGCCCTGCAGAATCGGTACCAGGCGGCTGCTGTTCAGCTCCGCGGCGATCGCCACGTCCTCCGGGAATCCGTACTGCGTCAACTCGCGGCCGCCCGCGCAGTCGTGCAACAGAGTCGGCAACTCATCCGCGACATCCCTGTACGCCGCTGCGGCGGCTCGAGCTTCCGGGGACAGCGGCCCGGCGCCACTGTCGGCCAGTGCGGCCAAGAACGCACCCGCACCCCACAGGTCTTCCACCGCGGGGCGCAGGGAGCCGTCCTTCCACCTCTCCCCTGCAGCGATGGCCACTACGGTCAGCGACGGGTTCTCTGCCAGTTTGGTGGCGACCAGTGCCGCGGCCGCCGCCGCATTGCGCAGGGAGACCGCCAGGACAGTGGATCCGCTGTCGCTGAGTTGCTGGGAGATCGTCGAGCCGTTGGGCGACGGCAGCACCAAGCGCCGAACCCCGGCCCGCCTGATCGTGACAGGCGAGAGGCTGATCCCGTCGTCGCCCGCTTGGCCACGCCCGACAGCCAGCGCGGCTTCGTGCTGCTCGGCGAAGGCCCTCGCGGAGTCGTCACGCCATCGGTAGGGCAGCACCTCGATCCCCACGTCGGCGGCAACCGTGACCGCCGTCGTGAACGACAGCACGTCCACCACGGCGACCAGATCGCCACGGACCTCAGCCGCCCCGATCGGGCTCCAGTCGAAGGTGACGCGGTAGCCGTCCTGCGCGTAAGGGCTGGTCACCGACGGATCATCGCCCGTCGGCCCAGCCCTCACCAAACCGTTTCAGCTGAGGACATCCGCGGCGGTCGGCGACGAGTCGCGCAGGAAGGTGGCGCAGCGCTCGGCCTCGTCCTTCTCGTCGATGATGGCCGCTGCCTTGCCCAGGACGGCCAGGCAGCGCAGGAAGCCGCGGTTCGGCTCGTGCTCCCACGGGACCGGCCCGTGACCCTTCCAGCCGTTGCGGCGGAGTAGGTCCAGACCACGGTGGTAGCCGGTCCGGGCATAGGCGTAGGCCTCGATGGTGCGGCCGTCAGCGAGGGCGGCCTCGGCCAGCTCGGACCAGGCCAGCGACGAGGTCGGATACTTGGCCGCTGTGTCGACCGCGGAGGCCCCGGCGGCGAGTTCCGCGGCCGCGGGATCGACGGGGAGTAGTGTCTCGGGTGGACCTGACAGCAGATTGTTCAATTCCATAGGCATATCTTCGCCGATCACGCAGCCGAACCGGTACGTGACCGTCTGGCGAAATCCGTTGACCGTTCACCGGACGGCCACGGATGCTTGAGACCCTGCGTCGAGACCGCCGTGGTTCCCAGCTACGGCCGGAAGGAGGCACCGGATGAGCGTGATCGTCCTCAACGCGTCATACGAGCCGCTGCACACTGTGTCGATCCAGCACGCCATCCGGATGCTGGTCCGCGAGGTGGCAGTGGTCGAAGAGGCGCACGGTGAGCGGACCATCGGCCCTTTTCCGGTGCCACGCGTGCTGCGGCTGGTCCGCTACGTGGTGACTCACTGGCGCTACGCCGCGGGCCGGATGAAGTACAGCAAGCACGGTGTGCTGAGGCGGGACAAGTTCCGCTGCGCCTATTGCGGGCTGGACAACGCCGACACGATGGACCACGTCCAGCCCAGATCCAGGGGCGGCCGGACAGAGTGGCTCAACGCGGTCGCCGCGCATGCCTCGTGCAATGAGCGGAAAGGCAATCGCACGCCTGCCGAGGCCAACATGCCCCTCCTCTGGCAACCCTGGGTACCGACCCGCGCCGAGCTCGTCATACAGACATGACGGGCTTTTTTCTTGCCCTCTTTCCACAGGTTTGAGGTCCGCTCCGGGTTGAGGGTCTGATCGCTGCATCTTCTTGGGTGTGAACCCACAACTCAGCGTGATGACCCACATCCGCGGCGGGGTGTTCACGCGTGCGGACGCCCGCGCGTGTGGTTACCCCGACCCCGACATCGACTCCCTGCTGGACACCGGCGGCTGGCGCCGGATCCGGCCGGGCACCTATGCCCCGCACCAGACCCTCACTCTCGTCGACGACGAGATGCTGCACCTCCGCCACCTCTACCAGGTACTGCGGTCCGGCGAATCCGGGCTGATCGCCAGCCACCAGTCGGCCGCCGCACTCCACGCGCTGCCGCTCTGGGGCTTCGACCTGAGCCGCGTCCACGTCACCGCCCGGACAGGCCGGTGCGGCCGACACGCCAACGGAGTGCACCGCCATGTCCGTGACCCCGTCGGTCCGGGCGTCCGCACCTGGAACGGTCTCCGCCTGGTCTCGGCCGCTCGCGCCATCGCCGAGCTGTCGGCCACCTCAGCCCTCGCCCCAGTGGTAGCCCTGGCGGAGGCGGCGATCTACGCCGGCCTGGCCACCCCGGCCTCGCTGAAGCGTGCGGCGAACCAGCTCGAGCGAGGCGCCGAGCGGGCTCGACTGGTCGCCTCTCTGGCACGGACGGGCTCTGCCTCAGTCGCCGAGTCCCGGCTTCGGTTGGTCCTGCACGAGGCCGATCTCCCGGCCCCTTCGCCTGATCCACCGCCGATGCCCGAGCCCACCGATGACTACGGCACCGACCTCTCGGGCTCGTCTCTCTGGTTCCCGGACGAGCGCACTGTGGTCGAGTTCGAGCCGCGCATCCCCTTCTGGAGCCCGCACCCCGACGACTCGCGGGAATACGCCGCCGCCCAAGCCTTCGCGCCCGACCCCGGCGAACCAGCCGCACCCGAGCCCCTCGAGTACTGCTGGATCTCCTGGCCGGATCTGGATCAGCCCGCCGCCGTGATCTCGCAGGTCCGTGCTGCGTTCACCCGAGCCACCCGCCGTACCGGCGTGCGGTCCTTTCCCTTGTCCCGCCTGCCCACGAACGCCTCCAAGCCTTCACCCGCCTAACCCCGCCGCCTGCCGTGTGCGGGTCAGTCTGAAAGGTCGATCGAGAGATGCGGAGTCAGCGAGCGGAGGAAGTCGGGTGCGTCGAACATGGCGCCGGCCGAGGCGACGCCAGTTGTCCGCGTCTGGCCGGCCAGGATTCGGCGGACCGCCTCCACCACCAGTGGCGCGGTGACTGCGTAGATGTCCTGGCCGCGGGCGGTGGCCCGTCGCTCGACACCACCTGCGCTGACGACGACGTCGACTACGAACGTCTGGTCCGAACGTCCCAGGGCGTCGACGGCCTGAGGTGCCGGTGTGTCCTCGCTGGCCAGATCCCTCGCGGCGTCGACGGCCATGTAGGTGCGGACTTCGGGCACGGCCAGGTGGCTGGGAACGGTGACGACATCGGCCATCGTGAACTCCGCGATCACCGCTCGCCGACCCAGTGGCTCGGGGAAGTCCCATTCCTGCTCTTGTGGCTTGTCCTCGTGGTACTGCAGCGCACCGTCCTTGAACCGCACGCGACGGCCCGCGCGGCGCTGATGGGACACCTGACCCGCCGTCCGGGTGCCAGGCGTGGGATGCCAACTGCTCAACCCGTACGCGACGTGCGCCACGTCCGCCGTGGTCCACTCCCCCATGGTCGCGGTCACCAGGAGGTCGCCCAGTCCGCCGTAGAAGGCCATCGCCGGCAGCACCGGGATGCCCGCCTTTCGAGCTGGCTCCGCATAGTCGGCGAACATCGCGACGTTCGCCTCGATCTCTGCGGCGACGTCGACGTACGGGATCCCCGCGCGCAGGGCTGCCTCGACCACAGGACCTGCGGTCACTGCGAACGGCCCGGCACAGTTGACGACGGCCGCCGCACCAGCGAGGGCCTGATCCAAGGAGGCTGGGTCCTCCACCGTGGCCGGCCGCACCGTCAGCTCGCCGCACTCCTTGGCCAGCACCTCCAACTGAGCTGCGTCACGCCCGGAAAGGATCGGTGTGAAGCCTCGCTCGAGCAGTTCCGCGACGACGAAACGTCCGGTGTGCCCGGTCGCTCCGTAGACGACCACTGCTGCGTCCGCTGTGCCCATGACTCCCCTGATCTCGTTGTTCTGGAGGGTCAACTCTCGCCGTCCGGCGGACCTGACCGTGATAGTCCGGAACGACATCATGCGTACACTTTCGGACATGCATACCGTCGCGCTCGCGACTGCCGGTCAGCTGCTGCACTTCGAGCTGGCAGTGGCCTACGAGATCTTCCGAACGCCCCCGCAGGAAGCCACAGACGGCTGGTACGACGTACTGCTCTGCGGGCCAGGACCGGTGCGGATCGGGCCGTTCATGGTCGAGCCCGACCATGGGCTGGAGCGCTTGATCAGCGCCGACACCGTGATCGTGCCGGCCTGTGCGGACATCGACGAGCCGCCGCCACCGGAACTGGTCGACGCCGTTCGTGCTGCCCACGAGGCGGGGGCGCGGGTTGCCTCGCTCTGCACCGGGGCGTTCGCGCTCGGTGCTGCAGGGCTGCTGGACGGTCGGCGAGCCACCACTCACTGGGCTCATACGGCGGAGCTGAGTGCCCGTCATCCGCAGGCTGTGGTCGATCCGGACGTGCTGTACACCGACAACGGCAGCGTGCTCACCGCTGCCGGGAAGGCCGCCGCCGTCGATCTGTGCATCCACCTGATCCATCTCGACCACGGCGCGGGCATCGCCAACACGGTCGCCCGTCGCCTCGTGATGCCGCCGCATCGGCCGGGCGGTCAAGCGCAGTTCGTGGCGACGCCGATGCAGGTGTCGGGCGACCATATGCTGGCCGGCCTGCTCGCTTGGGCGCAGGAACGGTTGGATCAGCCGTTGACGGTGACAGACCTGGCGCGGCGGGCGAACACGAGCCCTCGGAATCTCGGACGGCAGTTCCACGCCGTGACCGGGCAGACCCCGCTCCGGTGGCTCCTCACCCAGCGCGTCCGCCGTGCCCAGGAACTGCTGGAGGCCACCGACGAGAGCGTCGAGGCGGTCGCCGTCGCCACTGGCATGGGCACCGCCACCACGCTGCGCCGCCAGTTCAAACGCATCGCAGGAGTCCCACCCGACACCTACCGCCGCTCCTTCCGCACCGCTCGGACCAGCTGACTTCAGACCTTTGGAACCTCACAGCCGTGGAAAGAGAAGAACCCGCCGCGGAGTGCGACGGGTTCTTCGGGGGTGTGGTGGGTCAGGCGAGGAGGGAGGTGCCCTGGGAGCGGAGGTGCTCGCAGGCCTCGACTACGCGCTTGGCCATGCCTTGCTCGGCGGCCTTGCCCCAGGCGCGCGGGTCGTAGGCCTTCTTGTTGCCGACATCGCCGTCGACCTTGAGGACGCCGTCGTAGTTGCTGAACATGTGACCGGCGGCCGGGCGGGTGAACGCGTACTGGGTGTCGGTGTCGATGTTCATCTTGACCACGCCGTAGTCGACCGCGGCGCGGATCTCCTCGAGCGTCGAGCCGGAGCCGCCGTGGAAGACCAGGTCGAACGGGCGCTCCTTGCCGACCTTGGCGCCGACCTGGTCCTGGATCTCCTTCAGGATCTCCGGGCGCAGCTTGACCGAGCCGGGCTTGTAGACGCCGTGCACGTTGCCGAAGGTGAGCGCGGTCAGGTAGTGGCCCTGCTCGCCGGTGCCGAGTGCCTCGACCGTGGCCAGGCCGTCCTCGACGGTGGTGTACAGCTTGTCGTTGATCTCGTTCGCGACGCCGTCCTCCTCACCGCCGACGACGCCCACCTCGATCTCCAGCACGATCCTGGCGGCCGCGGCCTTGGCGAGCAGGTCCTTGGCGATCTCGAGGTTCTCCTCCAGCGGCACCGCGGAACCGTCCCACATGTGCGACTGGAACAGGGGGTTCTCGCCGCGCGCGACGCGCTCCGCGGAGATCTCCAGCAGCGGCCGGACGAACCCGTCCAGCTTGTCCTTCGGGCAGTGGTCGGTGTGCAGCGCGATGTTCACGTTGTAGTTCTTCGCGACCTCGTGCGCGTACGCCGCCAGCGCGACCGATCCGGTGACCATGTCCTTCACGGTCGAGCCGGACAGGTACTCCGCGCCGCCGGTGGAGACCTGGACGATGCCGTCCGAGCCGGCCTCGGCGAAGCCGCGCAGCGCGGCGATCAGCGTCTGCGAGGAGCTGACATTGATGGCCGGGTAGGCGAACTGGTTCTGCTTCGCCTTGTCCAGCATCTCGGCGTAGACCTCAGGGGTGGCAATAGGCATGTCTCGCGGTACTCCTCACAGCAAAGTTCATGTGGGTTGAGCTCCAGTATCACCGTCACGTACTTCGTCGTACGCGGCGGCCCTGCTGCCGGGCCGGCCAGGTGGCCGGGGAGCGAACGGCAGCTGAACAGACCAGTTGATGAACAGGACCGGTCCAGTTTATTTCGTGCCACCTGGCTCCGGCGCCTGCTGGGCGGCCGGGTTCAGGCGGCTGAGTCGGGTCGGCTGCTTCAAGCCGAACCTGATCGCGGCCCCCGGGGTGTCAGGGCCATGTGCAACCGGTACCGGTCGGCCCGGTACGCCGACCAGGACAGCTCGACGACCTTGCGGCCGGCGAAGGTGGTGCGCTCGAGGACCAGCAGGGGTGCCCGCCGGGCCACGCCGAGCACCCGGGCGACGTGACCGTCGGCGTTGTCCGCCCGGACGGTCTGCTCGCCGGAGGTGACGACGACGTCGTACTCGCTCGCGAAGACGTCGTACAGGGTGCCGAGCTCGCGGCCGAGCAGGCCGGGGAAGAGCGCGGACGGGTAGTAGCCGACCTCGTAGGCCATCGGGGAGGCGTCGGCGGTGCGCAGCCGCTCGACCCGGATCACCTTGGTGCCCTTCGCGACCCGCAGACCCTTGGCGGTCTCGTCGGACGCCTCGATCTCGGTCGCCGAGAGCACCACGGTGCCCGGCTCGAGACCGCGGGCCCGCATCTCGCGGGAGAAGGAGGTGAGGTGCAGCTGGGAGTCGACCTGGGGACCGGTCACGAAGGTCCCCTTGCCATGCACGCGTTCCAGCGCGCCGGACTCGACCAGGTCGCTGATCGCCTGCCGGACGGTCACCCGGGACACGTTGAGCTTGTCCACCAGGGCACGTTCGGACGGGATCGGGTCACCCGGGTGCAGCTCGACGTCGATCAGCCGTTCCAGCACCGACCGGACCTGGGCCCGCTTCGTCGCAACCATCGAAACTCGGTCCTCCTGACCTGGGCGGAGCATCGGGGGGTGCCCCAGCGCTCCGCTCACTGCTATCGTGCGCAGCATACCTGTTAAGACCAGATAGGACCAGTGATCGTCGTGGTGTCTACACCCGTCCCCGCCCCCGCCACCCAGATGGCACGCGAGATCGCCGAGCAGCCCGCAGCGCTGGCCGCGACCTTCGAGCACGTGCTGCCGCTGCGGCACGAGATCACCCGGCTGGCGGCGGGCCGCCGGCACGTGATCTTCGTGGCCCGGGGGTCGTCCGACAACGCCGGCGTCTACGGGCGGTACCTGACCGAGATCCACGCCGGCCGCCAGGCCTCGCTCGCCGCGCCCTCGGTGGCCACCCTGTACGGCGCGAACCTGGACTTGTCCAACTCACTGGTGGTCGCCGTCAGCCAGTCCGGCGCGACTCAGGAGATCGTCGACACCGCCGAGTGGGCCAAGCGCAACGGCGCCGCGGTCGTCGGCATCACCAACGACGGCAACAGCCCGCTCGCCTCGACCGCCGACGTCGCCCTGATCACCCAGGCCGGCAAGGAACTGGCCGTCCCGGCGACCAAGACCTACACGACACAGCTCGCCGCGATCACCGTCGCGGTCGACGCGCTCGCGCAGAAGCCGGGCACCCTCGACGCCGACATCGCCCGGGTCCCCGAGGCGGCCGCCCAGATGCTCGAGGGCTCGGTCGACGCCGCGGCGGACCTGCTGGCCGGCGCGCACGACGTACTGTCCAGCGGCCGCGGCCTCACCTTCGGTACGACGCTCGAGGTCGCCCTCAAGCTGGAGGAGACCTGCCTGCAGCCGGTCCGCGGACTCTCGTACGCCGACCTGAAGCATGGGCCGATCGCAGTGGTCGACGCGGACCTGGTCACCATCCTGGTGGCGGCCGGGGATGGTCCCGCGCTGCCGGGGATGACGGAGCTGGCCTCGATCGTCCGGGAGAAGGGCAGCAAGATCCTCGGCATCGGCGGCGACGCGACCTTCGCCTCCCGCTGCGACGTGAACCTGGCCGGTCCGGACCTGCCCGAAACTCTGGCCCCGCTGGCGCTGATCATTCCGGCCCAGCGCGCGATCGAAGCCCTCGCCCGCAAGCTCGGCCTCGACCCCGACGCCCCTCGCGGCCTCTGCAAGGTCACCCAAACCGACTGACCTCGCCCACTCACAGCCGGAAGCACCAGCCCTCGCAGCACAAACCCAACAACCAGAAGCCCCACCGCTCGCAGTACTTGAGTGGTGGGGCTTTGGGTCAGGACCGGGCGTGCCGCGGCGGCGGGTAGACGGCGGAGCAGGAAGGTTTGGCGCTCGGGGGTGCGGGCGGGTGGGGCTTTGGGGTCAGGATCTGGTGTGCCGCGGCGGCGGGTAGACGGCGGAGCAGGAAGGTTTGGCGCTCGGGGGTGCGGGAGGGCGGCGATTTGGGGTCAGGAGGTGGCGGTGCCGCGGCGGTGGTAGTCGGGGCGGCGGCGGAGGCGCTGGTCGGTGAGGGTCTGCAGCAGGAAGGTGCTCTGATCCTGATCGGTCAACTCGTGCTGCCGGAGGTGCACGGTGCAGCGTCCCGCTTTCAGAACCTCTGCATCGCCGGTGTGCGGCGCGGGCTTGTGCAGCGCCACGACGGAGCAGATCGGGGCAAGGGCAGTGCTCCAGTTCCGCACGGCGTCCGGCCCGTCGTCGGCCACCACATCGATCCGCCCGTTGTGGACCGCGGCTGCGACCGCCGCCAGTTCAGGATGGGCGGTGAGCAGATCGCACAGCCAGATCAGGTCGGCCGTGGTCAGATCGGCCGCGTCGAAGTCGGCCGGCGCCGGATAGGCCAGACCGACAGCAGGTCGCAGCTCCGCACCGAACCGCTCGCCTGATCCCGCGCCTGTCCTGGCGCTTGATCCTGCGCCTGACCTTCGACCTGATCCCGCGACCGGGCGGGACGTGCGGGGGTCCTGGACGTCCCAGACGATCGTGTCGAAGGTTGTGCTCGCGTCGCGCAGACCGCGCCGGACCACGACGGTGACGATGATCGCCACCACCGCGAGGAGCACGATCACGGCGGCCCACCAGGTCCCGGGCATGGGGTCCTCTTTCCCGCGGGACCCGCCGGTCGCGAGCCCTCACTTCCTAGGCCTTACCTCATTATCCGGCCGTATAAACGGAACTGACCGTCTCACTTGATGATTCAAACGTTTCCCAGGGCAACCGTTGGCCTCAGATCCGTCCGCGTCGGCGGAGCGCGGTACCGATCTGGTCGGCGCACTCGCGCAGCGGCTCCAGCACGTCTTCGCGCAACGATTCCGGGGTGGAACGGGATGCGTGCGCAGAAACGTTCAGGGCGGCGACTGCCCGGCCGCGCGAGTCCGTGATCGGTACTGCGATCGAGCGCAACCCCAACTCCAACTCCTGGTCCACCAGGGCATATCCGTCGGCATCGGCCTTGGCGATCACATCCCGCAGGTCGTCCACCGAAGTCACCGTGTACTGCGTCAGAGCCTCCGCCTCGAACGACGAGAGGTACGCCGACAATTCGTCCTCAGGTAGTCCGGCCAGCAGCACTCGCCCCATCGACGTCACGTACGCCGGGAGCCGGGCTCCGACGCCCAGGGCAACGGTCATGATCCGGCTGGTCGGCACACGCGCGACGTACACGATGTCCGGCAGGTCCAGCGTCGCGATCGAGCACGACTCGCGGGTCTTCGCGCTCAACTCCTCCATGAACTGCCCGGCGATGTCCCCCAGGTCCAGGGACGACAGGTAGGCCCAGCCGAGCGCGAGCACCCGGGGTGTCAGGGAGAACCGGCGCCCGTCGCTGCGCACATACCCGAGTTGCTCGAGCGTGAGCAGGATCCGCCGCGCGGTCGCCGGGGTGATCCCGACGTCGCGGGCCACCTCGCTCAGCGTCAGCGACGGTGTGTCCGCGGAGAACGCCCGGATCACCGCGAGCCCGCGCTCCAGTCCTTGTAGGAACGTCCCTGTAGACGTGTCACCGGGCATCGGTTAGCCTTTTCGTTGAAAGAAGAATCTTTCGCTGAGCGAAATCCTAGCGGAGAGCCGATGACAAGTCCAGTTCCCCTGGCCGACGCGATCGCCGCGCACGTGCACGACGGGGACACGGTGGCGCTCGAGGGCTTCACCCACCTGATCCCGTTCGCCGCGGCCCACGAGATCGCCCGGCAGGGCCGCCGCCACCTGACCCTCGTCCGGATGACGCCGGACCTCGTCTACGACCAGTTGATCGGCCTGGGCTGCGCCGACGAACTCGTCTTCTCGTACGGCGGGAACCCGGGCGTCGGGTCGCTCCACCGCCTCCGCGACGCCGTGGAGAACCACTGGCCGCACCAGCTCACCGTCCACGAACACAGCCACGCCGGGCTCGCGAACGCCTACTCGGCCGGGGCCGCCCGCCTGCCCTTCGCGGTACTGCGGGGCTACCGCGGCACGGACCTGGAGGAGCAGCGGGACATCATCAGCCGGGTTACCTGCCCGTTCACCGGCGAGGAACTGGCGGCGGTGAAGGCCGTGAACCCTGACGTGACGATCATCCACGCGCAACTCGCGGACCGCGACGGCAACGTGATGCTCTGGGGAATCACCGGGGTGCAGCGGGAGGCCGTGCTTGCAGCGAAGCTCGCGATCGTGACCGTCGAGGAGGTGGTCGACGAGTTCCCCGAGCACACCGGCGCGGTGATCCTGCCGAACTGGGTGCTGGCCGCGGTGAGCGTGGTACCGAACGGGGCGTGGCCGTCGTATGCGGCCGGCTACTCCGTTCGAGACAACGACTTCTACCAGCAGTGGGACGCCATCTCCCGAGACCGCGAAGCGTTCCTCGCCTGGGCCGCCGAGAACAACCTCAAGGAGAACGCCAATGTCTGATTGGACCAGCGCGGACATGATGAACGTGGCAGCGGCGCGCGAACTCCACGACGGCGACGTCTGCCTGGTCGGTGTCGGCCCGCCCAACCTCGCCGCGAACCTCGCGCGACGGACCCATGCGCCCGGCTGCCGGCTCGTGTACGAGTCGGGCGCCATCGACGCACGGCCGCAGAAGCTCCCGCTGTCGATCGGCGACGACGATCTCGCCGCGACGGCGACCGCTGTGGTGTCCGTGCCGGAGATGTTCAACTTCTGGGTCGGCGCCGGCCGGATCGACGTCGGGTTCCTCGGCGCCGCGCAGATCGACCGCTACGGGAACATCAACACCACCGTGATCGGCGACCACGACAACCCGAAGGTCCGGCTGCCCGGCGCGGGCGGAGCACCTGAGATCGCCGCGGCCGCGGGCCGGGTGATCGTGATCGTCAAGCAGTCACCACGCACGTTCGTCGAGCGCGTCGACTTCGTCTCCTCCGTCGGCTATGGGCCGACAGGCCGGGAGCGGATGGCTCAGGGCGCCGGCCCGACGCTGGTGATCACCGACCACGGCGTGCTCGAACCGGATCCCGAGACCAATGAGCTGACCCTGACCCGCCTGCACCCGGGCGTCACCGTCGAGCAGGCGGTCAAGGCGACCGGCTGGCCGCTCAAGGTTGCCGACGACATCGAAGACGTGCCGCCGCCGAGCGCCGAGGAGCTGACGGCGCTGCAGAAGCTCAGGAACCGGGAGGCCGTCGATGCCTGAGGCCTTCATCCACACCGCACTGCCCGGCCGGGTGGTGCTCGGCCCCGGCACGCTCGACCAGGTGCCCGACGAGGCGGACCAGCTGGGCATCGGCAAGGTGTTGCTGATAGCAACCAAATCCGTCCGCGACGCGGCCGATCTGCTCGAGGTCGGGCTCGGCGACAGGTTCGCCGGACGCATCGACGAGGTTCATCAGCACGTGCCGAAGGAACGGGCCGACCAGGCGCGGGCAAAGGCGATCGAGGTCGGCGCCACCGGCCTGGTCGCGATCGGTGGCGGCTCGGCGATCGGGCTGGCCAAGGCCATCGCCCTCACCTCCGGCCTGCCGATCATCGCCGTGCCCACCACCTACGCCGGCTCGGAGATGACTCCCGTCTGGGGTGAGTCAGCCGAGGGCCAGAAGACCACCGGTACCGATCTGATCGTGCTCCCGAAGACGGTGGTCTACGACCCGCTGCTCAGCCGCGGACTCCCCCTCGAGGTCACCGCAGCGAGCGTCGCGAATGCCATGGCCCACTGCGTCGAGGCGACTTGGACTCCCAAGGCCGACCCGATCACCGAGGTCACCGCGGTCGAAGGTGTCCGCGCCCTTCGCGAAGGACTGCTGAGTGTTCTTGCCGAGCGCAGCGATCTGGAGGCCAGGAGCAACCTTCTCTACGGCGCATCACTGGCAGGCTCGGCATTGGCCACTGCGGGAACCGGCCTGCACCACAAGCTGTGCCACCTGCTCGGTGGTGCCTACAACCTGCCGCACGCGGAGACCCATGCCGCAGTACTCCCACAAGTCACCAAGCTCAATGCCAGCGCCGTGCCTCGGGCGAAGGCGAGGCTCGAGGCAGCTCTGGAGACGGACGACCTGGCCAGTGGGCTGTTCGATCTGTTCGCCGAGGCCGGGGTGCCGACGAGCTTGCGGGAACTCGGGCTCACCGAAGAGCAAGCCCGCGAAGCGGCCAGGAAGTTCGCCGCGAAAGCCCCAGCCAATCCGGTACCGCTGGACGAGGACATCGTGACCGAGATCCTGCTTCGCGCCTGGGCCGGCGAGCGTCCCACGCCGAAGCGACCCGAAGGAGCAACCCGATGAGATCTGCCTACCTGCTGGATGCTGTCCGGACGCCGGTCGGCAAGCTGGGTGGGGCGTTGTCCGGCGGCCGGCCCGACGACCTCGCTGCCGTCACCCTCCGCGAACTGCTGGTCCGGCACCCCGACCTCGACCCCGCGCTGATCGAGGACGTCTTCCTCGGCAACGCGAACGGCGCCGGCGAAGAGAACCGCGATGTCGCCCGGATGGCCGCCCTGCTGGCCGGCTACCCGACCAGCGTCCCCGGTACTACGGTCAACCGCCTCTGCGGGTCAGGCCTCGAAGCCGCGATCCAGGCGGCTCGCGCGATCGAGACAGGTGACGCGTCCCTGCTGGTGGCAGGCGGCGTCGAGTCGATGAGCCGCGCGCCCTGGGTGCTCCCGAAGCCCGACAAGGCCTTCCCGCACGGCAATGTGACGGCCGAGTCCACCTCGCTCGGCTGGCGCCTGGTCAACCCCCGGATGCCGAAGGAGTGGACGGTCTCGCTCGGCGAAGCCACCGAGCAACTGGCCGACCGCTACCACGTGGACCGCGAAGCGCAGGACCTCTTCGCGCTGGAGAGCCACGAGAAGGCAGGCAAGGCCTGGGCAGCCGGCAGGTTCGACGCCGAGGTGGTGCCGTGGGAACACCTGGCCCCGATCCTGCCGCGAGGACGGAACGCGCCGCAGCCGCTCAGCCGGGACGAGTCCATCCGCGACGGCGGCACGCTCGAGGTGATGGCCGGACTCAGGCCCGCCTTCCGGGACCAGGGCACGGTCACCGCGGGCAACTCCTCGACCCTCAACGACGGCGCGTCCGCAGTACTGATGGCTGATGAGGACACGGCGCAGCGGCTCGGCATCACGCCGCTGGCGCGGATCGTCAGCCGGGCGGTGCACGGCGTCGACCCGCAGTACTTCGGGATCGGTCCGGTCGAGGCATCCCGCAAGGCATTGGCCAAGGCGGGGATCGGCTGGGACGACCTGGCGCTGGTCGAGCTCAACGAGGCGTACGCGGCGCAAAGCCTTGCCTGCTTGGGGGAATGGCCCGAGCTGGATCGCGCCAAGGTGAACGTGAACGGCGGGGCGATCGCGCTCGGCCATCCGCTGGGCAGCTCCGGCACACGGATTCTGACCACGCTCGCGCACGAACTGCACCGGCGCGGCGGCGGCTACGGCCTGGCGACCCTTTGCATCGGGGTCGGCCAGGGACTGGCGATGGTGATCGAGGCATGAGGAGCGACAGGATGGATCTTGAAGGCGACGAACTGACCGACGCGGTGGTGGCCAGTTTCGACGGCAGTCCGGACGCGCGGACCAAGACGGTGCTGAGCGCGCTGGTGCGACATCTGCACGCGTTCGCCCGCGAGGTCGACCTGACCGAACAGGAGTGGTTCACCGGGATCGACTTCCTGACCCGGACCGGGCACAAGTCCACCGGCACCCGGCAGGAGTTCGTGCTGCTCTCCGACGTCCTCGGCCTGTCCATGCTGACGGTCGGACTGGGCAACAGGAAACCGGCTGGAGCCACCGCGTCGACGGTGTTCGGGCCGTTCTTCGTCGAGGGTTCGCCGGAGATCAAGCTCGGGGAGGACCTGTCCAACAGCGCGCCGGGACAGCCCTGTCTGGTGACAGGGCGCGTCCTGGATCTGCAGGGCAACCCGATCCCCGGCGCACTGGTGGAGACCTGGCAGGCCGACGAGGACGGCTTCTACGACGTCCAGAAGGACCTCGACGGCCCGCAGAACCGCGGCCACCTGACAACTGATGCCGAGGGCAACTACTCGTTCTGGGCCGTGCGCCCGGTGGCCTATCCGATCCCGGACGACGGCCCGGTCGGCGAACTCCTGCGGGCCGGCGGCCGTGGCCCGATGCGCCCGGCCCACATCCACTTCATGGTGACCGCGCCCGGCTTCTCCCGGCTGATCACCCACGTCTTCGCGGCCGGTGACGAACATCTGCAGGACGACGCCGTGTTCGGCGTGAAGGACTCGCTGATCGCCGACTTCATCGAGCACCCGGCCGGCACCGCACCCGACGGCCGCGAGCTCGACCAGCCCTACTCCACCGTCCAGTACGACTTGGTGCTCGCCACCACCGAGGAGACGAAAAATCTATGATGACCACGGATGTGCTGATCGTCGGCACCGGCCCGGCCGGTGGAGCCGCCTCGCTGTTCCTGTCCAGCTACGGCATCGACAACGTCGTACTGACCCGCTACGGCTGGACCGCGAACACCCCGCGCGCCCACATCACCAACCAGCGGACGATCGAACTGATGCGGGACATGGGCATCGAGGACCAGATCATCGACAAGGGCACCTCGCACGGGCTGATGGGCCAGACCGCCTTCTGCACCAGCCTGGCCGGCGAGGAGATCGGCCGGATCCGCACCTGGGGAACGCATCCGCAGCGCCTGGCCGACTACACCGAGGCCAGCCCGACCCTCCCCTGCGACCTGCCGCAGACCCTCTTCGAACCGATCCTCGTCAGTACCGCGGCCAGCCGGGGCGCGCGGCTGCGCTTCGACACGGAGTACGTGTCGCTCGAGCAGGACGAGGACGGGGTGACCGCGACGGTCCGGGACCGGCTGTCCGGCGAGATCTACCAGATCCGGGCGAAGTACCTGATCGGAGCGGACGGCGGCCGCAGCAAGGTGGCGCAGGACATCGGGCTGCCGATGGCCGGCTCGATGGACATCGAGGGCTCGATGAACATCGTCTTCGAGGCCGACCTGTCCAAGTACGTCGCGCACCGGCCGAGCGTCCTGTACTGGGTGCTCCAGCCGGGCGCGCAGATCGGCGGCATCGGCGCCGGCCTGGTCCGGATGGTCCGGCCGTGGAACGAGTGGCTGATCGTCTGGGGCTACGACATCAACCAGCCCGCGCCGGTGGTCGACGAGGCGATGGCGACCGAGATCGTGCACAACCTGGTCGGCGACGACACCATCGACGTCAAGCTCAAGGGCACCTCGGTCTGGAGCGTCAACCACATGTACGCCGAGAAGGCGTCCGTCGGCCGGGTGTTCTGCATGGGCGACGCGATCCACCGGCACCCGCCGAGCAACGGCCTCGGCTCGAACACCTCGATCCAGGACGCGTACAACCTCGCCTGGAAGCTGGCGCTGGTACTGCGCGGCCAGGCGTCGCCGAAGCTGCTCGACACCTACGACGAGGAGCGGACCCCGATCGCCCAGCAGATCGTGGAGCGCGCGAACAAGAGCCGCACCCAGTTCGGGCAGATCTTCCACGCGCTCGGGATGACGCCGGACGCGCCGGCCGGACGCACCATCGACTCGCGCAAGGACGACACCCCCGAGGGCGCGGCGCAACGCGAGGAGCTGCGCAAGGCGATCGAGCTCAAGGACTACGAGTTCAACGCGCACGGGGTCGAGCTCGGCCACCGCTACCGGTCGGCGGCCGTCGTGCCCGACGGGACACCGGAGCCCGCCTACGACAGGGATCCCGAGCTCTACTACCACCCGACCACGTGGCCCGGGGCGCGGATCCCGCACTGCTGGCTCACCCGGGGCACCGAGACGGTCAGCACGCTGGATGTCGTCGGCAAGGGCCGGTTCACCCTGCTCACCGGCATCGGCGGCGACGCCTGGGTGAAGGCCGCCGCTGCCATCACCGAGCACACCGGCGTCGACGTCGAGTCGTACGTCGTCGGCCCGGGCCGCGAACTGGAAGACCTGTACGGCGACTGGGCCCGGCTCCGCGAGATCACCGACACCGGCTGCCTCGTAGTACGGCCTGACGGGCACGTCGCGTACCGCGCGGCGTCGCTCGCCGAGGATCCGACCGGAGCCCTGACCGACGCGTTCGAGTCGATCCTCGGAGTCCGCGCTGGTTCATGACGCAACGCGGTCCGAGGTGGGTCCTGGACTCCACCTCGGACAGCGGCGATTTCCTGATCAGCTCGCGGGCGGTGCCGCGAGGAGCGGTTGGCAGACCTTGCGGAGCAACACGGCCCGATTCAGGGCTTTTGGCCGAAGGTGTGGTGGCGGATCCAGGCGTGCATGGCGATGGCGGCCGCGGCGCTCGCGTTGATGGAGCGGGTGGAGCCGAACTGGGCGATCGACAGCACGTCGGTGCAGATCGCGTGCGCCTCGTCGGTGAGACCCGGGCCTTCCTGGCCGAATAGCAGCACGCACTGCTCGGGTAGGTCGTACGTCTCGAGGGGAACCGCGCCGGGCAGGTTGTCGATGCCGATCACCGGAAGACCGTTCTCGGCGGCGTACGTCGCGAGGTCCTCCAGGCGCGGGTGGTGCCGGACGTGCTGGTAGCGGTCCGTCACCATCGCGCCGCGGCGGTTCCACTTCCGGTTGCCGACGATGTGCACCTCCTGAGCGAGGAACGCGTTTGCCGTCCGGACCACCGAGCCGATGTTCAGGTCGTGCTTCCAGTTCTCGATCGCGACGTGGAACGGGTGCCGCCGCGAATCCAGGTCCGCGACGATCGCGTCGAGGCGCCAGTACCGGTACTGGTCCACCACGTTGCGGCGGTCGCCGGTCGCGAGCAGGTCCGGATCCAGGCGTGGATCGTCCGGCAGCGGGCCCTGCCAGGGGCCGACACCGACCTCCGCCGGGCCGACCAGGTCGGCGCCGATCAGGTCCGCGGGCTTGTCACGATTCGCTTCCTCCACAGGTCGGGACGCTACCCTGTGCGCGTGCTTCCTCTTATCGCGATGCTGATGCCGAACTGGATGGACCCGGAATTCCTGCTGAACTGGCTGGGAGACTGGGCCCTGTGGGGTACCGCCGCGGTCGTCTTCATCGAGTGCGGGCTGCTGTTCCCGATCCTGCCCGGTGACTCGCTGCTGTTCGCGGTCGGCCTCTTCATCGCGCTCGGCACGATCGGCGTTCCGCTCTGGGCGGCCTGCGTGGTGCTGACCGTCGCGGCCTTCGCCGGCAACGTCTCCGGCTACTACATCGGCCGGGCGCTGGGGACCACGTTGTTCAGGAATCCGGACGCGAAGTTCCTCAAGCCGAAGTACATCGAGCAGACCAACGCGTTCTTCGTGAAGTACGGGCCGCGGGCGCTGGTGCTGGCCCGGTTCGTGCCGATCGTGCGGACCTTCATCACCGTCACCGCGGGCGCCGGCCGGATGGACCCGAAGAAGTTCTTCCTGTGGACCGGCGTCGGCGCGGTCCTGTGGGGCACCGGCGTCACCCTGCTCGGCCACGCGCTCGGCCGGGTGAAGTTCATCCACGAGCACCTCGAGTCTGCGCTGATCCTGCTCGTGCTGATCTCGGTCATCCCGATGATCGTCGAGTACGTGCTGGCCCGGCGCCGCGAGCGCAACGCTTCCTCAGTCGGCGAAGGGGAAGTGCGGGTCTGACCAGACGAAGTCGGTGCTGAGGTTGGTCAGCAGGACTACGCCCACCTCACCGGTGGGCAGCGGGCCGATCACCTGACCGGACCCGAGCGAACACGCCACCCGGATCCGGTCCGCCGCCGCCTGGTACCAGACCAAAGCCCCCCGTGGCACCGCCCCCTCGTGCAGCAGGGCGTGATGGTCGAGCCACTTCAACGCGTCGGCCGAGTCGTGCCAGCCGCTGTCGTGGGCATAGCCGAACGCCATCCGCTGGAACTTCAGCGTCCAGTCCTGCCACGCCGTCGAGCCGACCCGCTCCAGTTCCCAGGTCAGCGCGGCTTCGGCGTCTCGCGGGTTCGAGACCCGCTCCACCGACCGGCGTTCCACAACGATCTCCCCCATGGCCGCACTTCCCCCATCCTCCGGCCCCTGCCGTGGCATAGGAAATACTCACCCGGCCGCATACAGCCGCCGTACATTCCGAACATCCGCTACTGTGCGCCACAGAATTTCACCCGCAGTCGCGGAAACCCTGTGACAGCAGGGATTGCGGCGTCAGCCGACCGCGCGGTCGGTGCTCAGAGCGGCCAGTTCGGCGCGCGCCTCGGCGGTCTTCGCGTCGTTGCCGGCCAACTGCCAGACGCGGGCCGCGCGGTTGAGATAGCGGCGGGCGAACTCGACGTTCCCGGTGGAGGCGTACAGCTGACCGAGATGGTGGGCGGCCTGGCCCTCGACGCTGCGGTCGCCGAGCCGGTGGCCGACCTCCATCGCGTCCATCAGCATCCGGCGCGCGGCGGCTTCCTCGCCGAGCGGGATCAGCGCGTGGCCCAGCTCGGAGCGGGTGTAGGCGCCGCAGTGGTCGTCGCCGATCCCCTTGAAGATCGCCAGCGCGGCGCGCAACTGACGAACGGCCTGGTCATGACGGCCCTGCTGCACCCGCAGCGCGGCGATCCGGCGGCGTATCTTTGCCTGCCGGTGCGGGTCGCCGAGGCGGACGCCGAGCAGGAACGCCTCAGCCAGGAAGCGCCCGGCCGTCACGGTGTCGTTGCGCCGCAGCCAGATCGAGGCATTCGCACTCCGGGCCACCGCCTCGCCGTTCTTGTCGCCCACCTCGACGAACGCGTCGACCGCCAGCTCGTACTGCGGGAGCGCCTCGTCCGGGCGATCCCGTTCGCGCAGCCAGGTGCCAAGCCCGATGGCGGTGATACCGGTGCCGAAGCGGTCCCCGACCTCGGCGAAGATCTCGGCCGCGGCGGACAGGTGCTGCCAGGCGGGCTCCCAGTCGTCCTGGTAGAGCGCGAGCTGGCCGAGGTTGCGGTGCATGATCGCCTCGCCGTGCCGGTCCCCGCAGGCGATCGCGCTGACCAGGCCCGGCTGGTGCGACTCGTTCCAGTCGTCGAAGTACGCGCGCATGTCCAGGTACGGGCCCCAGGCGGCGGCGATGCGCCAGGCGTACTCGTGCAGGCCGTTCTGTGCGGCCGCCCGGATCGCGGGCACGAAGGTGCTCCGCTCGCTGTCGAACCAGGCGATCGCGTCGGTGTCGGTGAACGGCGCCGGATCCGGGAGGTCCAGCGGACCGGAGTGCTCGAGCACGCCGAAGTAGACGAACGGCAGCGCCGCGCCGGCCCGGCGGATCTTGTGCAGCAGCGAGTCGAGCACGGTCCGCAGGTCCTTGACGGCCTGCGCCTTCTGCTCCTCGTCACCCGCGCCGATCGCGTGCAGCCGGAGCAGGTCGTGCACCCGGTACCGGGCCTTGCCGGAGGCGTCCACCGAGCTGATCTGCACGAGGTTGACCTCGATCAGGCGATCCAGGCTGCGGCGTACCGTGGCCGGTGACGCGACCGTCTCCAGCACCCTCGCGGAGAACTCGCCGACGGCGAAGTGGCCGATCAAACGGTAGAGCTGGGCTTCCTCGGCGCTCAGGGAGCCGTAGCTGAGGTCGGCGCTGGTCCGGACCGCGAGCTCGCCGATGCTCAGCTCGTCCAGCCGGTGCGTCTCGTCGCGCAGGCGGCGGGCCAGCTCGGCCGCGCTCAGGTCCGGTCGTTGGGCCAGCCGGCTGGCGACGATCCTGATCGCGAGCGGCAGGTTCCCGCAGGCCGAGAGGATCTCGGCCGCGGCGGACGAGGCGCCGTCGACGCGACCGCTGCCCGCGACGCGGCGCAGCAACTCGGCCGCCTCAGCGTCGTCGAAGGTGTCGAGCGGCATGCTGTCGGCCCCGGCCAGATCCATCAACCGGTTGCGACTGGTGATGACGACCGCCGAGGCTCCGGTTCCGGGCATCAGCGGTGCCACCTGGCTGGCCGCGGCGACGTCGTCCAGGACGATCAGGACGCGGCGGCTGGCCAGATCGGAGCGGAGTGCGGCCGAGCGCCGGTCCGGATCCGCCGGGATCGCGAAGTCGGGCACGTTCAGGCTGAGCAGCAGGTCGGTCAGCGCGCCGCCCGGATCCCTGGGCTCGGTGGCGCCTCGCATGTCGAGGTAGATCTGGCCGTCGGGGAAGTACTCCCGGACCAGGTGGCCGAGCCGGACCGCCAGCGAGGTCTTGCCGGTCCCCGGCGCTCCCGAGATGACGGCGATCGGAGGACGGACCGGGTCACGCCCGCAGACGAGATCCCGCAACTGCTCGAGGTTGTGCCGCCGTCCGCTGAAGTCGGCGAGGTCCAACGGCAGCTGGCTCGGCGGCCGCTGCGGCTCGGTGAGCACCGGCGCTGCCATCGGGCCGGTGGGTTCCGCCGGCGCCTCGCGTTCCGGCGTACGGGCGGCGGCGGGGATGCCGGGGTCGGGCCAGTTGGCGGAGCGGCCGTTCTCGGCGCGGCCGCCGGCGGCCTGCAGTTCCTCGCCGGGCTTGACGTCCAGCTCGTCCGCGAGCGTCTGAACAGCCTTGGCGTACGCCGCTCGCGCCTCGCCGGTTCGGCCCGCTGCCAGCAGGGCGTCGACGAGCCGCCGCCACAGCTGCTCGTCGTACGGGTCCTCGGTGAGGCGGCCGCTCAGCAGTACTGCGGCGCCGCTGGCGTCGCCATGCTCCAGGCGGAGGTCCAGCAGGGTGTCGACCAGCCCGCGGTACTGCGCGTCGAGCCGCGCGATCGTGCCTTCCCAGGCCGAGGGGATCGTGAGGTCGTCCAGCGGGTGGCCGCGCCACAGGCCGTACGCCTTGGACAGCACCAGCATCGCCTGGCGCTTGTCACCGGCGTCGCGCAGGTGGCCGCCCTCGGCGATCAGGGCCTCGAACATGCTCGAGTCGAGCTCGTCGACGCCGACCTCGATGCTGTATCCGGCCGCGGAGGTGTCGATCGGCGCGGGCAGTCCGGCCTCCTGCAGGACACCGCGCAGGGCCCGGACGTAGGTGCGGATGTTCGCCGTCGCCGAGCGCGGCGGAGTGCCCTCCCAGAGGGCGTCGGCGATCAGTTCGGTGGAGACGAACCGGTTCGGGTGCAGCAGCAGCGTGGCGAGCAGTTGGCGCGGCTTGCTCGCCCGCAACGGCTGTCCGTGGACGTGAGCGAGGCGCAGAGGTCCGAGAATCTCGTACCTCAGACTGTTCACATTGCTGCCCTCTCAACTATCGACCCGCCCCATGGTGGCATCCCGCTGGGTCTGCCGGGAAGGTTCAGGCAGCGCGATGTATGTCGCGATGTACGCCGGATGTATCTAGGCCCGGCAAGGTGGACCACGGTACCGGGGGGAGGGCAGGCCCGGGAGTGACGAATGACCATCGTCGCACCCGGGCCTGAATTTGGGACCTGGTTGCTGAGCTCCGGCCGTGGGGGCACTGGCCGGGGGGAGCTCAGTGGCCCAGGATTCACCCTCCCTTTACTGGCCACCGGTGAAGGGCGGCTGTCCGTCTTGCGGTCCAGGGGCTCCCGCAGGGGGGCCGCCCACCGGTGGCTGTCCCTGGTACGGGGACTGGCCTGACGGCGGGAGCTGCTGACCCTGCGGGTAACCGCCCGCCTGCTGCTGGTAGCCACCCTGGTCGTTGCCCGGCAGCTGCGGCTGGATCTGACCCGAGGACTGCGCGCCCGGCTGCATCTGCGGCGGCGTCTGCTCGCCCGGCACCGAGCCGATCGTGCCGAAGGAGACCTGCGGGACGGACCGCACGGCCTCGTCCTTCACCTCGAAGTAGCCGGCCTTCTCGAACTTGAAGCTGCCGGCGATCAGGTTCGACGGGAACGCCTCGATCCGGGTGTTGTAGTCGCCCACGTTCGCGTTGTAGAAGCGGCGGCCGGCGGCGATCCGGTCCTCGGTGTCGGTCAGCTCGCGCTGCAGGTTCAGGAAGTTCTGGTTCGACTGGATCTGCGGGTACGCCTCGACCGAGATCATCATCTGCCGCAGCGCGCCGGACAGCTCACCCTCGGCGGCCGCGCGCTGCTCCGGCGAGGCGCCCTGCACGTTCACCGCCTGGGTGCGCAGCCGGGCGACCTCCTCGAACACGTGCCGCTCGTGCGCCGCGAAAGCCCGGACGGTCTCGACCAGGTTCGGGATCAGGTCGTAGCGCCGGTGCAGCTCGACGTCGATCTGCCGCCACGACTCCTGGATCAGGTTCCGCTGCTTGACGAAGCGGTTGTACGAGACCATCAACGCGATGGCCAGAATCACGACGATCGCCACGATCACGATGATGACTACGGTCATTCCCTGCTCCCGAGTGTCGATGAGGCTCGGAAGCGACTCTACGGCGCTGCGGGGCCTAGATGGTGAGGACGAGGCGGCCGGAGGTCTGGCCGGTCGCCTGGCGTTGCCACGCTGCTGCGACATCAGGGAGCGCCACGGTCTCGTGCGCTACCGCGATGTGGCCGTCGGCCGCGTGCCGCAGTACTGCGGTCAGGGCGTCCCGGCGTTGGTCGGGCGTCAGGGAGTTGTTTGTGTAGCCGAGGATGCTCGCTGAGCGACTACGCAGAACCGAAGAGGAGAAGGTTGCCTCGTCACCGGAGGCGCCGCCGAGGTTCACCAGGCGCCCTCCGCTCGCCAGGATCCGTGCGGCCGCGGTGGCTGCCACGCCGAAGACCGGGTCGATCACGACATCGACGGCACCACCGGTCGCGTCGGCGAGGAGGGCCGCGAGCTCATCCACGTCGGGGGTCATGGCAACCACTTCGTGCGCTCCCGCCGCGAGTGCGCGCAGCCGCGCGTCCTCGGACCGGCACACGGCGGTGATCTGGCCGGCCTCGAGAACTCGGGCCGCACCGATCGTTGCCTGACCGACCGCTCCTCCGCCACCGAGCACCAGAACTCGTTCGCCCGGTTGGAGTTGGGCTCGCCAGGTCAGCGTCATCCAGGCGGCGACCCCCGACAGCCCGATGGCGGCGACCACGGTGTCCTCGACCGCCGTGTCCAGCGGGATCAGGTCGGCGTCAGGGACCGCGCACCGCTCGGCGAAACTTCCGTCGCCTGCGGCCATCCCGGCCGACGTCGCGAAGAACACCCGGGTCCCGGGATCCAGGACGGCGGAGTGCTCCACCACGCCGACTCCCTGCACCCCTGGCACGTACGGCACCGGCGGCGCACCGAAGTACGACGTACCGGAGGCGCAAAGCAGGTCCAGCGGTACGACGGGCGCGGCGGTGACCCGGACGATGCTCTGCCCCTCGGTGGGGACAGGGTCCGGATGTTCGGCGTGTGACGGCGGTTCGCCATGGATGCCAAGGACGGCGGCTCGCACGGGGTCTCCTCTCAGGTGGCGATGTCGGGGTACGGCAGCCGTAGGTGCTCCATGGCCTTGCCGTAGGCCTTCTGGTACTCCAGCGGGCCGTGGTCTCGCTCGAACATCGCGATGAACAGCGTGAGGGTGAGGAACGGATGGGCGCCGAGTTGGAAGAGCGCCACGTGGTCGTGGTCGCGCAACGCCCGGCGCTCCTCATCGGTGAAGGCGAGCCAGGTCGACTTCTCGGCGGTGGTGCAGTTGAGGAGCTTGTTGGCGAACTCCTCCTCCCACCAGGTGACGGTGCCCGGGGCGTCCGCGCGGTACCGCTCGACCAGGTCGGGGTCGCGGTCGACGGTGTAGAGGAACTTGTCCAGCAGGTACTTGCTCATGCCGGTACTCCGTTCGGGTACCAGGTGAAGTAGGCCTCCATCGTGTGGAAGAGGTCGAGCGAGTCGACGTGGTCCGCCTTCGCGCCGTCGCCGGCCACACCCATCATCAGCATGAAGTCCATGAACCCGTGGGTCGCGTTGCCCGGCTGGTGCAGGCTGTCCAGGGTCACCTCGGCCAGGCAGCCCTCGACGTCGCCACTGGCGATCCACTCGACGGCCTTGCGGTCGAACTCCGGATCGGGACCGTGCTCGCCGAACTGCCGGGGACCGCCCAGCTCGAGCGACAGGTGACCGGTACCGATGATCGCCACCCGCTTGTCCTCCGGCCACGACTCGACCAGCTTCCGGATCGTCCGGCCGAGCTCGACGAACCGCTTCGGCCGCGGCAACGGTGGCGCGAAGATGTTCGTGTAGATCGGCACGATCGGCAGGTCCGCCTCCGGGCGCAGGGTGATGATCGGGCAGGTGATGCTGTGGTCGATCCGCAGTTCGTTGCTGAAGGCAAGGTCGAAGTCGGCGTCCAGGCCGTGGCGCAGGATGTGCGCGGCCAGCTTCTCCTCCCCCGGCAGCGTCATCCGCGGCAGGCCGAACTCGCGCTCCTCGTTGTGCCAGTTCGCGTCGAAGAACGGCGCCTTGCCGACCAGGAACTGCGGCATGTTGTCCAGCCACAGCTGGTGGAAGTGGTCGCTGCCCACCATCACCAGGATGTCGGGACGCGCCTTGGTCAGCGTCTCGCGGAACGCCTCGATCTTGGCGACCCACTCGTCGGCGAAGGGCGGGCGGTCGGCGCCGGTGGCGGTGCTCGCGCGGTAGTAGAACGGGTGGTGCGTCGAGGCGATGACCGCGACGACGGTGGCCATGTGGTGCTCCTCTGCGTCCGGATGAGTCAGGCTGTCGGGTCTTCATCGGGGTCGACGTACACGGCGTTGCGGTCCACGGTCAGGTAGGCGTCCATGCCGATCGGGCGGCGGCGCTCCTCGGCGAGCTGGCCGAGCAGGCCGGCAGCCCTGGCCAGCAAGGCGAAACCGCGCAGCAGCTCGACGGGTAGCCCGAGATCGGCGAGGGCGGCACCACAGACACCGGCGCCGTTGAGCGGCAACCGGCGCCCGAGGACCTGCTCGTGCACTCGCCCGATCGCCTCGAACAACCGGAGGTGTGGTCCGTGCAGGCCTTCCTCCTCGGCGATCCCGATCAGCACCGGCGTCCGCGGATCCTGCACCTTGTGCACCGGGTGACCCAAGCCGGGGATGAACTTCTTGGCCTCCCGGGTCTCCTTGACCACCGTCAGCGCGAGCTCGTCCCAGCCGGCATCGTCTTGCGGCAACTGACCGTCCAGTCGCTGCAGTGCCTCGTGCAGGAACATTCCGGAGTCCTCAGTGACGCCGAGGAACCGGGAACCGCCGCCGAGCAGACCAGCTGCGAGTGCACCCTGAAGCGAGTCGGGCGCGGACAGATAGGTCAGTCGGGCGGCGATCGCTGTCGGAGTGAAGCCGTGGTCGGCCAGGGCAACGAGTACGGCCTCGAAGACCCGCGTCTCCGACGGGGTCGGGCGGCGGAGCGCGACCAGCCAGAAGGCCAGCTCACCGAAACCGACCTTGCCCATCAGGTCGGCGGTCAGGTCCTGCCCGAGCAGCCGGATCTCGTCCGCCGTCGAGGTCCCCAGCGAGGTCGGGAAGGACAGCCCGTCATCCGTCATGCCGAACGCTCCTCGTCCCCAATGGGATTCTCGGGTGGTGCCGCAAGCCACTTGCGGAGTTCGGCGCCGTGTTCGTCGAGGGAGGGCGGCGGCAGCCGGTACTCCGGAGCCGTCTCGGAGAAGGTGATCGGGTTGCGCACCGACGGCACCGCGCTCGCGCCGGACCCGACCGTCACCACCGGATCCAGGCCGATGTCCTCGGCGAACGCCACCCCTCCGTCGACTGTGTTGATCGGCCCACACGGAACCCCGGCGTCGATGATGTCGCGGAACCACTCCAGCTTGGTCCGGGTCTGCAGCCGCTCGACCAGGAGCGGGCGCAGTTCGTCCCGGTTGGCCGTTCGCTGTTCGTTGCGGTCGAAGCGCGGATCGTCGGCGAGCTCTGGAACGCCGAGAACCTCGACCAGCTTGCGGAACTGGCCGTTGTTCCCGGCGGTGATGATCAGCTCGCCGTCGGAGCACGGCAACGGCTCGTACGGGAACAGGCTCGGATGGCTGTTGCCCATCCGCATCGGGACGACCCCGCCCGCGACGTACGCGCTCGACTGGTTGACCAGGCCCGAGAGCGCCGACGACATCAGATTGACCTCGACGTGCTGACCCCGGCCGGTCTCGTGCCGGGCGTTCAGCGCGGACAGGACGCCGATCGTCGCGTGCATCCCGGCCATCACATCGAAGACCGAGATCCCGGCCCGGAACGGTTCGCCGTCCGGGTCGCCGGTCAGGCTCATCAGCCCGGAGATGGCCTGGACGATCAGGTCGTACCCCGGCAGCGCCGCGCCCTTCGGTCCGCTGCCGAACCCACTGATCGACGCGTAGATCAACCGTGGATTCGCCGCCGCGACCGACTCGTAGTCCAGCCCGAACCGGGCCAGGCCGCCGGGTTTGAAGTTCTCCACCACGATGTCGGCGCGCCGGGCCAGCTCCTGCGCCGCGGCCAGGTCGTCCGGGTCCTTGAGGTCGAGCGCGATCGACCGCTTGTTGCGGTTGACCGCGAGGTAGTAGGTCGAGATCCCGTCCCGCACCGGCGGCTGCCAGGACCGGGTGTCGTCGCCGCCGGGCGCCTCGACCTTGACCACCTCGGCGCCGAGATCGGCGAGCAGCATGGTCGCGTACGGGCCGGCCAGGATCCGGGAGAAGTCCGCGACCAGCAGCCCGGAGAGCGGGCCGCGACCAGCGTCGCCGGCCGAGCCGTTCGGAGCGGGCGTTGCAGGCACGGAGGGCTTCTCCCATCGTCGGCGCAAAAACGGACAATCGTCCGCCGAATCAGTCTCCGATCGCCCCACTCCGGCTGTCAAGCGCTAGATCGGCACCGAGTGGAGGCTTCGGAGTACTGGTCGTGACGGGGTATTGACACGCTCGGACGGCGATTCGATAGTTGCCGTATCGCGATCATGACCGGCATACGGACGCATGTCCGAGCCTGACAGCCTGGAGGAGACCATGTCCGATGCCGAGGTGCCGGCCACCGGCCGGCCGGTGGTTCTGCGAGGCGGCACCGTCCTGACCATGGACGACAACCACACCGTGCTGACCGACGCGGACGTCCTGGTCGTCGACGACCGGATCGCCGCCGTCGGCCGATCGCTGGATGTCCCGGAGGGCACGCAGGAGATCGACGCCCGCGGGGGCATCGTGATGCCGGGCATGATCGACACCCACCGGCACATGTGGCAGACCGCGATGCGCGCGTACGGCGCCGACTGGACCCTGACCCAGTACTTCGTCTGGTACTACCTCGAGCACGGCAAGATCTTCCGGCCCGAGGACATCTACGCCGGCAACGTGACGTCGGCGTGGGAGTCGCTCGAGGCGGGCGTGACCACCACGGTGGACTGGTCCCACGGGCTGCAGAGCGTCGACCACGCCGAGGCGGCGGTGGACGCGCTGCAGGCAGTGCCCGGCCGCTTCGTCCTTGCCTACGGCAACATTCAGGCCGGGCCCTGGGAGTGGACCGCCGACGCGAGCGTCCGGTCGTTCCTGGAACGCCGCCAGTCGTCGGCGAGCGACCTGCTCGGCCTGCAACTGGCCTTCGACGTGACCGGCGACCCGTCCTTCCCGGAGCGCGGCGCCTTCGAGGTGGCGCGCGAGCTCGACCTCGCGGTCACCACGCATGCCGGAGTCTGGGGCGCCACCAACGACGACGGCATCCGGCTGATGCACGAGAACGGCTTCATGACGCCGAAGAACATCTACGTGCACTCCGCGACGCTGACCAGCGACTCGTACCAGCGGATCGCCGCGAGTGGAGGCTCGGTCTCGGTGTCGACGGAGTCCGAGCAGAGCGCGGGCCAGGGCTACCCGCCCACCTGGCAGGTCCGCCGGTACGGGATCCCGGTATCGCTGTCGATGGACACCAGCGTGTGGTGGAGCGGCGACCTCTTCTCGGCCATGCGTACCACGCTCGGTGCCGACCGCTCCCGCGAACACCTCGAGGCGCACGTGAAGGGCGACACCGTCACCCACACCCACCTGCGCGCCGAGCACGTGGTGGACTGGGCCACCCGCGGCGGCGCCCGGGCTCTCGGCCGGGACGACCTCGGCAGCCTCGAGCCGGGCAAGAAGGCCGATGTCGTGCTGATCAAGAACGACGACTCCCCGGTGTCCTTCCCGCTGCTCAACCCCTACGGTCACGTCGCGTTCCAGGCGCAGCGTGGCGATGTCCACACCGTGCTCGTCGACGGCCGGGTCGTGAAGCATGAGCACCGGCTGGTCGGCGTCGACCTGCCCGCAGTACGCAGTTCCGTCGAGGCGACGGTGGACTACCTCCGATCGGCAATGGGCGAGGAGGCGTGGGCCGGCGGGATGAACCCCGATCTCCCGCACGACGAGGAGGTGCTGGACAACCCGTACCAGTACACGGAGTACAAGTCAGAGTCGACGCGGGAGGCCAGGGGGAGCATGTTCGGCGATCCCGGCTCGGAGGCGTGACCGGGCCGGTCGGCATCGTAGGCTCAGCGGCGATGGGTGGTCGGAGCAGCGGAGGCAGACACTGATGGCAGGACGAGGTTCGGGTCCCGATTTCGTCGAGTCGCTGGCTCGTGGACTGGACGTGCTCGCCTGCTTCGACGCCGATCACCGCAGCATGTCCCTGACCGAGGTGGCGACCGCGGCCGGGCTGGCGCGGCCCACCGCGCGCCGGCTGTTGCTGACGCTGGAGGAGCTCGGCTTCGTCCGGTCGACCGGCGGCGCCTTCCAGCTGACCCCGAAGGTGCTGACGCTCGGCATGGCCTACGTCGGTGCGCTGGGCCTGTGGGACATCGCCAGGCCGCACATGGAGTCGCTCGTCGCCCGGACCGGTGAGTCGTCCTCGATGGCGCAGCTCGACGGGTCGGACATCGTCTACGTCGCCCGGGTGTCCGTCCCGAAGATCATCGCGCTGCGCGTGGACATCGGCACCAGGTTCCCGGCCGCGCAGACGTCACAGGGCAAGGTGCTGCTCGCCGGGCTCAGCGCGCACGACCTGGCGGCGACACTCGCACAGCCGAGTCGCGCCGGGCTCCCGCCGTACATCGGGCGGTCGGCGGAGCAGCTCCGCGACGAGCTCACCGAGATCCGGGCCCGCGGCTGGGCGTTGGCCGACGAGGAACTCGCACCCGGGGTCCGCTCGGTGGCGGCTCCGGTGCGCGACGACACAGGAGCGGTCCGGGCGGCGATGAACGTCACGGTGCATGCCGCGGAGACGTCGACCGAGCAGCTACTCAAGGAATACCTGCCCTTGCTGCTGCGTACCGCGGGCGACGTCAGCGCCGAGTGGGCGATGTGGCAGTCGCGGCCACACGTGGAGCTCGACCAGCGCAAAGACGAGTCCTCCGCGTGAGCCCGGCCCGCAGTACTGCGGGCCGGGCCGCGGTGGTCTGGTGGCGAAGGGGTCAGTGCCGGCGGGGGTCGACGCCGGCGTAGTCGCGCCAGACGTACGGCGGGACGTTGTCGACGACCGACTGGAGGAGCTGGAGGCGGTTCATCACCTCGACGGGTGAGTGCGGACCGGCGTCCCAGCCGATCAGGGAGTTGCCCTCGATCCGCCAGCCGATCTCGCCGCGGGCGAGCAGCAGCTCCATCATCTGCGGGTGGATCACCGAGTGCCCGAACCGCGGATCGTCCGCGATCACCCGGAAGGCCCGGTTGAACTGCTCGCTCTCGAACCGGAGATCGCCGAACCCGAGCGCGTTCGCGACCGCCCCGCCGAAGATCCCCTCGTGGGTGACCTCGAGCCGCGGCAGCGGGCCCGGCAGCTGCATCACCACGACGCCGAACTTGTGCGTCGTGGTCCGGCGGCCGCCTTTCCCGTTGCTGCTGTGGGTCTGGTAGCTGTAGTCGAAGGCAACGACCTGGTGGCCCTGGTACGCGCCGCTCAGCACGTTCCGCACCCGCCAGTGATCACCGGTCTGGAACGGCGTACCGGCCCAGTGGCCGGCCAGCGCGTTGTTCTCCGGCAGGTAGCTGAAGCCCTGCTGTGCGGCGAAGGCGGCGAATGCCTCGCGGCGCTTCTTCGCCAGCACGTAGTTCGCGTAGCCGACCCCGGCGCCGATCAGCAGGGCGACGACGACGATGACCGCGGTGGTCACGAGCCGAGGCCGAGCTCCTCGAGGCCGAACACCGAGCGGTACTCCAGGCCTTCCGACTCGACCTTCTCCTGCGCCCCGGTGGCCCGGTCCACGATCACCGCGACGGCGACCACCTCGGCACCGGCCTCGCGCAACGCCTCGACGGCGGTGAGCACCGAGCCACCGGTGGTGGAGGTGTCCTCGACCGCGAGCACCCGGCGGCCCTTCACGTCCGGTCCCTCGATCCGGCGCTGCAGCCCGTGCGTCTTCTCGGCCTTGCGGACCACGAACGCGTCGAGCTTGCGCCCCTGTTGTGCGGCCGCGTGCAGCATCGACATCGCCACCGGGTCCGCGCCGAGCGTCAGCCCGCCGACCGCGTCGTACTCGAGGTCCGCGGTGAGCTCCAGCAGGGCCGGCCCGATCAGCGGCGCCGCCTCGGCGTCCAGCGTGATCCGGCGCAGGTCCACGTAGTAGTCGGCCTCCTTGCCCGAGGCCAGCGTCACCCGCCCGTGCACGATCGCCTTGCTCTTGACCTGTTCCAGCAACGCCCCGCGATCAGCACTCATGGCCACCCACCCTAAGGGACCGCCCGTCCATCCCGGCGCCGCGCAGCCGCAGAGTGTGCTCCGCCCGCACTGTAGGGGTTCGCCCACCGTCAGAGCAGTGGGGTAACCCCCCGAGGAGGCAGCGAACCCCCAGAGCACTAGCAGACCCCCGGAAGCCGCGGAACCTCACCCGCGCAGCCGCAGAGTGTGCTCCGCCCGCGCTGTGGGGGTTCGCCCACTGTCAGAGCAGGGGGGTAACCCCCCGAGGAGGCAGCGAACCCCCAGAGCACTAGCAGACCCCCCGGAAGCCGCGGAACCTCACCCGCGCAGCCGCAGAGTGTGCTCCGCCCGCGCTGTGGGGGTTCGCCCACTGTCAGAGCAGTGGGGTAACCCCCCGAGGAGGCAGCGAACCCCCAGAGCACTAGCAGACCCCCGGAAGCCGCGGAACCTCACCCGCGCAGCCGCAGAGTGTGCTCCGCCCGCGCTGTAGGGGTTCGCCCATCGTCAGAGCAGGGGGGTAACCCCCGAGGAGGCAGCGAACCCCCAGAGCACTAGCAGACCCCCGGAAGCCGCGAAACCTCACCCGCGCAGCCGCAGAGTGTGCTCCGCCCGCGCTGTAGGGGTTCGCCCATCGTCAGAGCAGTGGGGTAACCCCCCGACGAGGCAGCGAACCCCCAGAGCAGTAGCGGACCCCGGCCCCGTGCCCGTGCGGAGAAGTATGCAGATGATCTGCAAAGCCTGTGTACGACGTGTCGATGGACGCCGGTGGTTGCCCGGGACCACGATGTGGGGGCAACGGCTGAGGAGGCAACACCATGAAGGCGCTGGTCAAGGCCGAGAGCAGGCCCGGACTGTGGCTGCGGGACGTCCCTGTGCCCGCGATCGAGGCCGACGAGGTCCTGATCAAGGTCCTGCGGACCGGATTGTGCGGCACCGACCTGCACATCCAGAACTGGGACACCTGGGCGCAGAAGAACGTGCCGGTCCCCCTCGTCACCGGGCACGAGTTCGCCGGCGAGGTGGTCGAGATCGGCGCCGGCGTCCGGGATGTCGCGGTCGGTGACATCGTCAGCGGCGAGGGTCACCTGGTCTGCGGCCGTTGCCGGAACTGCCGGGCCGGGCGGCGCCACCTGTGCATCAAGACCCGCGGGCTGGGCGTGCACGTGCCGGGCGCGTTCGCGGAGTACGTGAAGCTGCCCTCGATGAACGTCTGGGTGCACCGGGATCCGGTCGACCTCGATGTCGCCGCGATCTTCGACCCGTTCGGCAACGCCGTGCACACCGCGCTGTCGTTCCCGGTCGTCGGCGAGGACGTGCTGATCACCGGCGCCGGGCCGATCGGCATCATGGCCGCGGCGGTCGCCCTGCACGCGGGAGCGCGCAACGTGGTGATTACCGACCTGTCCGACTACCGGCTCGAACTGGCCCGCAAGATCGGCGTCACGCACGCGGTCAACGTCGGCGAGCAGTCGATCGCGGACGCCCAGCGGGATCTCGGGATGCGCGAGGGGTTCGACGTCGGGATGGAGATGTCGGGCCAGCCGGCCGCGCTGCGCGACATGCTCGCGAACATGAACCACGGCGGCAAGATCGCGATGCTCGGCCTGCCCGCCGACGAGATCGCGATCGACTGGAGCACGGTGGTGCTCAACATGCTGACGATCAAGGGCATCTACGGCCGGGAGATGTTCGAGACCTGGTACTCGATGTCGGTGATGCTGGAACGCGGCCTCGACCTCGGCCCGGTGATCACCCACCGGTTCGGGTACGCCGACTTCGAGCAGGCTTTCGACGTGGCGCGCCAGGGCCACTGCGGCAAGGTGATCCTGGACTGGACCAACCCGACGTACGCAACGAACCCCGAGGGAGTGCACTGATGTTCGGCCGGATGCGCGATGACCTGACCACCACGATCGGCGAGATCCGCGACGCGGGGCTGTACAAGTCCGAGCGGGTGATCACCTCGCCGCAGAACTCCGCCATCTCCGTTGCCAACGGCAAGTCGGGCGGCACGGTGCTGAACTTCTGCGCGAACAACTACCTCGGCCTGGCCGACCACCCCGAGGTGATCGCGGCGGCCAAGAGCGCCCTGGACGAGTGGGGCTTCGGGATGGCCTCGGTCCGCTTCATCTGTGGCACACAAGCCATCCACAAGGAGCTCGAAGATGCCCTGAGCACCTTCCTGGGCGCCGAGGACACCATCCTCTACAGCTCCTGCTTCGACGCGAACGGGGGGTTGTTCGAGACCCTGCTCGGCGCCGAGGACGCGGTGATCTCCGACGAGCTGAACCACGCCAGCATCATCGACGGCATCCGGCTGTCCAAGGCGAAGCGGTACCGGTACAAGAACCGCGACATGGCGGACCTCGAGGCTCAGCTCAAGGACGCCGCCGACGCGCGGTACCGGCTGATCGCCACCGACGGCGTCTTCTCGATGGACGGCTACGTCGCGCCGCTGGACGAGATCTGCGACCTGGCCGAGCGGTACGACGCGCTGGTGATGGTCGACGACTCCCACGCGGTCGGCTTCGTCGGTCCCGACGGCGGCGGAACCCCTTCGCTGTTCGGGGTCAAGGACCGGGTCGACGTACTGACCGGGACACTGGGCAAGGCCCTCGGCGGAGCTTCCGGTGGTTACGTCTCCGGCCGGCGCGAGATCGTCGAACTACTCCGCCAGCGCAGCCGTCCGTACCTGTTCTCCAACTCGCTCGCGCCGTCGGTGACGGCGGCCTCGCTGAAGGCGCTGCAGCTGATCGGAGGCACGAGCGACCTGCGCGACAAGCTCGCCGCGAACACCGCGCTCTTCCGCTCGAAAATGACCGAGGCGGGCTTCGACGTGCTGGCGGGCGACCACCCGATCTCCCCGGTGATGATCGGCGACGCCGCCGAGGCCGGCCGCCTGGCCGACAAGCTGCTCGAGCTCGGCGTCTACGTGATCGGCTTCTCCTACCCGGTCGTCCCGCACGGCAAGGCCCGGATCCGCACCCAACTCTCCGCCGCGCACTCCATCGAGGACGTCGAACGCGCCGTCGCCGCCTTCATCGAGGCTCGGGCAGCGCTGAGCTCCGACGCCGGCACCAGCTGAGGCGTCCGGCCGCGGCCGGCGCGGTGGTCCTTCATCCATGCGGGGTGATCTCGGTCAGGGGTCCTTCATCCACGCAGGGTGATGCCGTCCGGGAGAAACTAGCGCAGCCTCCAAGTGCGAGCCGCTGCCGAGCCCGGTAGCGGCCACCGCAGCGAGAGGAGATACCGCAGATGGCTGCGAAAAAGAGTGGAGCCATGACCGGCTTCGTCGTGTTCGCCGGCACGATGCTCCTGATCATCGGGGGCGTCAACATCTTCCAGGGCTTCATCGCCCTGTTCGACGACGAGCATTTGGTGGTGACGCCGGAGAACCTCATCCTGGTCGATCTGACCGGCTGGGGCTGGGTGCTCCTGATCTCCGGCCTGATCATGGTCGCCGCCGGTCTAGGTCTGCTCGCGGCACAGACGTGGGCCCGGATCACCGCGATCGTGATCGTGATCGTTCACGCCATCATCCAGATCGCCTGGCTGGGTGCTTACCCGGTCTGGTCGCTGCTGATGATCGCGCTGGACGTCGTGGTGCTCTACGCGCTCACCGCCGGCTGGTCCGACGTGCGGGCGAGGATCCAGGGGCTGGACGAAGAGACCTGGCAGAGCCCGGAGGAAGCGGGTGTTGACCGCGGCGCAAGGACCACACCGATGGCTTGAGTGGCGCGGAGGTTACTGCTGGTCGAGACCGGGCTGGTAGTCCGGGTCGGTGTGCCGGTGAACGGTGTCCAGGTAAATGCGGTCGGCGCGTTCCTGGATCCGTTCATCGGCCTCGATCTGCAGGCGGGTCCGTTCGGTCAGTTCGCGTTCGCGGGCCATCGCCAGTTCGTGCTTGCGCTGCCGGCTCTGGGCGACCGCCCAGACGATCCAGCCACCGCAGCTCAGCCCGAGCACCAAGAGGATGCCGAGGATCGTCTGCACGAGGTCCATCAGGCCTCCTCGGTCGCTCTCCGTCGCCACACTACTGCCCAGCGCAACAGTCCGCAGACCACAACGGCCTCGCCCGCCAGTACTGCGATCGCGGCGAGCGGGCTCCACAGGCCGGCGAGAGTCAGGTACCAACTGCGGACAAGCAGCACCAGAGCCGGCCCGAGAATGGCCGTCGCGAGCAGGGCATAGCCGGCATAGATCCGCCTCGCCCGTCGCGAATAGGCAGCGACACCGGACGGTCCGTGCCGCAGGAAGGCACCGGCGAAGCGGAACGACTCCCCCTGCAGGTTCGAGGTGGACGTCGCGTGCTCGAGCATGTGGTAGCCGTCGAGCTTCAGCACGGGAACCAGGTTCGCCAGCGCCGCAACCACGCCGAACAGCAACAACGCCGCAGCGAGGCCATGCCACCACCCCGACTGCGAAGCCCACCACCAGAGCGCGGCGAACGGGATCAACGCGACCAGGTTGACGTAGACGCCGGCGAACGAGGTGACCACCCGCTGGCCGGGCCGCGGAAAGGTGACGACGTCGTCCACCTTGCAGTACGGCGCGATCATCGGGAACCGCCACATCACCCCGATCTCCGTCGGCCGCCCGCCGTACCGGACGCAGGCGATGCCGTGGAAGAACTCGTGCCCCGCGATCACCACCCAGCCGACCAGTAGGCCGACCACGGCCGCGGTCCACCGCGACGGCGACTCCGAGACCGCCGCCCACAGCGTCGACCACCTCAGCAGCACGAACACCGCGACCGCAGTACCGGCCAGAGCGAGCGGTACTGCGGCCAGCGGGTGCAGGAGCCACCCGATCCGCCGAGCCAGCGGTACTACGAGCTCGGCAGCACCGGGCAAGGGCCGGCGCCAGAGCAGAGGCGATCGCCCGGCCGTCCGGCGAGCCAGCTCCGTCTTCTCACGCACCGCCTCGAGTTGTTCGGGTGCGGCGGGCTCGATCAGCGCGTGGGAGTGCAGCACGCCGAGGAGTTGGGTCCAGTTCGCCTCGCCCAGGCGTTTGCCGAACTGCTCGGCATACGCCACGCCGATGTCCGCGAGGGTCCGGGTGCCGTCGAGCTGTGCCATCAGGAACGCCTCGCGCGGGCCGACCCGCAGGAACGCGTGGGTCTCGCGGTCGCCGACGATGTGCACTACGGAGGTGCCCTTCAGCAGCCCCGGGCCGATATGGACGGACTCGCGCAACGCGGGCCGGGCCTCGGTCAGCCAGTCGCTGACGGTGGTCATACCGAGGCCGGTTCGGTCGCTGGTTCGAGGGCCCTTTCGATCAGGTAGGACAGGTAGATCTCGTCGAGGATGGCGACCCCGAAACGGTTGTTCGTCATGTGGATGTACGAGCCCAGCAGGACGGCGGCGCGACCTTCGGGATCGGCGATCGGCTCCTTGCCGCTCCCGCCGGTGCGGCTCGGGAACAGCAGCCGGCCCGACTCGGCCTCGACCCGGTCCCGCAGCTCGCGGCAGTGCGTCAGCCACGTCCGCTCGATCCCCGACAGCGCCTGCGCCTGATCGCCTTCGCTGATCGAGCGGATCCGGTCGATCCGCTCCGTCAGCGCCGCCCGGGTCAGCTCGAAGCTCTTGTCGAACGAGTCGTGGTAGTCGTCCGATGGCTCCTGGTACGACGTCTCCCAGAACGACCGGTACCGCTGGAAGAACCGCCGGACCGCCTCGTCCGACCCGAGGAACGTGTACGCCGTCATCAGCGACAGCTGGGTCGCCAGACCGAGCAGGACCGGCCGCACATGGGTGTTCGAGGTGGCCAGCAGCTTCGCGACCAGATCGCTGGAGTGCTGGAAGTGCCACTCGGCGAGCTCCATCCCCACCGGTCCGCCGTACCGGTCGAACTCCTGCTCGTACGGCATCAGCGCGACGCTGTTGTTCGGGCGGAACGGCATCACCCCGTCCACGCCGTACTCCTCGACGAAGCGGTGTTCGCCGTACTCCGCGATGTACATCTTCTTGTAGATGTCGCCGAGGCCGTCGATGTCGGTGTCGTACAGGGCCGGTCGCCGGGCCAGGAACGCCTCCAGCGCGGCGGTCGCGCGACTGGTGACCTCCTCGCGCAGTTCGGGCCGGGCCGGGTGGAAGCGAACCCGCAGGTGCGGTCCCTCCATCCAGTACTTGATGAAGAACCAGCAGTCGATCAGCTCGTCGCGGCGCAGTTCCTCGACCAGCGGCCGGACCGCCTCGACCAGGATCGGATTGGCGTCGCTGGCGTAGAAGACGTGCAGAGCCACCCAGCCGTCGGTCATGAGTCCCTCCCGGTGTCGTAGAGCTCGAGCAGCAGTTCGGTGACGTGCGGGCGACCGTGCTCGTCGGTCAGCCACAGCTCGTCCAGATCGGGGTTGGCCTCGGTCAGCACGATCCGGGCCGAGGCGCCGAGCGCGAGTTGTTCGAGCAGTTGCAGGGACATCCAGCTGTCGAAGTCCACCGGCAGAGGTTTGCGGCCGGCCTTGCGCTCGCCGTCCGGTGCGGCCGGTACCGCGTTGTCGTCGACCGCGGACTTCGCCGCCGCGTTGTCGATCTGCGCGAACAGCCGCCGCGGCAGCCCGTGCTCCAGCCGCCAGCGCTGCAATCTGAGCAGGTGCTCGGCATCGGAGTGCTGTGGATCGCGGAACGGGAAGACGGCTGTGTTCAGCTTCCACATCCGCCGCTGCAGGACGAGATCGCCCAGCGCCAGCCGCGGGTACGACGTGATGCCGTCCACCGGCACGGGATCACCGGTGCCGGCCCACAGGTCGATCTGCGCCATGCCGCTCGGCGAGAAGCACAGCAGGATCTGCTGGATCTCGGGCAAGGCCATCGGCATCAGGAAGCCCAGGTAGACCGGAACAACCTCTTTACCGAGCCGCGTCGACATCAACCGCACCCGATCGGCGTGTTCGTCATGCACCAGCACGAGGTCCTCGAGCGAGATCTGCTCGGCCGGCGGCCGGGTGCTCGCGTCCCCCGGACAGACGATCTCGTACTGCGTGACTGCCGGGTGGATGTTCAGATTGGTGGTCTCGTAGCCGCCGCGGAGCTCGGCCAGCACGGCTCCGTCAGGCGAGTAGTCGGCCAGGATCTGGGTGATCAGCTCGCCTGCGCCCTCGATGCTGTGGGCGAACCGCGAGAACATCAGCGTGAGTCCCGCGTAAGCCTGATTGAGAATCAGCCGACCTGGAGCCTGACCACCTGCAGTCAGTTGGACGAAGAACGACCAGGGCTGCGCGAGCTGAGCAGCACCCGGCAACTCCCGCCGTACGGCGTCCACGAACTCCGGGCCGAGGCGGATCTCCTCGACCGGGCCGGGGTCCGCCGCGCGCAGGTCACGCAGGTGCAGCGAGGCGGCTTCGCGGGCCCGGTCCACCGCCACGATGTCATCGAGCTTGAACCAGTTCTCCTGCGGCACGAACGCGTTGTCGTCGTCGAACTGGCGCCGGCGCATCGCCCGCCGGGTGTACGGCTCGAAGAAGTCGCGCTGGAACTCGTGGCAGAACCTCACCACGTCCTCACACCGGCCGCCGACGCCGTAGCGAGCTCGGAAGAAGCCCTTCGCGGTAAGGCGTCTCGACACATTCAGGTCGAACGCGGGCAGGATGTCGGCGAGGTCCGCGAGGTCGGGGAGCATGGTCCGCTCCCACACGCCGCGGTCCACCTCCATCCCTTCGCCGGTGATCGTGGTGTCCTCGTAGATCACCGTGCGCGGTACCAGTTGGTCGGACGCGCCGAGCACCTCGAAGCTCGCGCGCACCTGCTCACGCAGTTCCCGCAGTACGGACGCGCGTCCCCGGGCCGGCGTGCCGGGGTAGGCGTCGACCAGGACGACGGCTGCCTGCAGGGAACGGGCCAACTGCTGCAGGATCGGGTGGTCCTGGGCGCTCAGCGCGGCCACGAAGATCTCCGTCGGATGGGCCGAGCGCAGGTCGATCTGGAGATCCGGAGCGAGCAGGAATCCCAGGCGGAGCAGGTGTCCGACCAGCTGATCCGCCTCCGCGATGGTCCGCTCGGGGGCTGCGTCGGCGAGCTGCCGGCTGAGTTCCGCCAGCGTCGGCCGGGCCTCTCTTGTCAACGCGACCACGTCGTCGAGCGCCGGACCGCTGGGCAGGAAGAACAGGTTCTCGTGAACGTTGTCGATAGCAACTACCGCGTCCGGGTCCGTCCCGGCCGCGGTACGGCGCCGGACGTACCGCATCGTCTCGCCGTCCGAGCTCGCGCCAGGCGCCAATGTCACCCGCAAGCCGGAGCGGAGGGTGGGATCGGCCAGGATCACCGCGGACAGACGGGCGAGCACGGCGATGTTCAGCCGGGTCGTGGAGTGCTGCCGGAGCGAGACCGGTTCGGGGCGAGAACGAGTCGCGGTGTCGCTGAACCGGCCGAGGCCAACCGAGGTGAGCGTGCTGAACGGGCTGGTTTTCAACGCTGCCCGATAGAGCAGTTCCAGCAGGGTTCGCTCGACCTGACGGCCGTGCTTGTCGAGCTTGCGGGCCGGGTCGAGGTACCGGTCCATGTTCTTCTCGAGTACCTCCGACTGGAGCAGGACCGCGCTCCGGAGGTTGTCGTCGGCAAGGAGCTCCCTTGCCCGCGAACGAGCCGCTGCCTGGTCGTCACCGAGTACTGCGAGGCCCTGGTCGAGGAGGTCCCGGACTCTGTCGATCGCCACGATCCACTGGTTCGCCAGGGCTCGGGTCTCGGCCGGCATCAGCGGCTCTGCTCGGGTCAGCGTGCTCGGCCGGGGACGCCGGCCGTTGAAGGCGTCCCGGCGGAGGTTGATCAGGGCCACTCGCTCCGGATCTTCGGATCCACGAGCAGCCAGTTCGGACTCCAGGGCCTCGCGGAGGTCGTCCCCGATGGCGTCTCGGGTGCCCTCGGCCGCTAGCATCTGCTCGGTCCAGGCGACGGTGGCCGGAGTACGGAGGGCGGCTACTGCTTCTGCCGGTTGGCCTGCGACCCGCAGGAGGAAGCCGGAGCCCAGCCGCCAGCCGGACGCAGTACCGGCCGTTGTACTGAAGGGGGTGGAGAGCAGGTCTGTCATCGGGGGTCTCCTTCAGCTGACCGGTGGTGCAGGCCGTGGTCGTACCCGGCGCGACCGGCGCGCTCGTGGCCGAGCAGGATGAAGAGCATGCTGCGCTCGTCGGTCTCCTCGAGGCCGAGGAACTCGTCGACGGCGAGGTTGTCGATACCCAGTACGGCACCGATCCCCAGCCCGCGGGCGGTGGCCGCCAAGTAGGTGGTCTGCGCTAGCTGGCCGACCTCGATGCTCAGCATCCGGTAGCCGCGGGCGCCGTATGCGTTCACCAACGCCTCCAGCCGTCCCGTGATCACCAGGACGGCAGCGACCTCGCTGATGTTGTAGTTGGTCAGCGCGTAGTGCCGCTGGACCTGGCCGAAGTCGAAGGATCCTGCACCGGTCAACTGGTGCTCAGCCGGGTCGTAGGCGTACGCACGCTCCGCCAGGCCCTCGACGGCGTTGGGGAGGACCCACAGCCTGGTCCACGGAGTCTCGCGAGGTGCGGGTGCCACGTCCGTCCCGGCTCGGCCGATCCGGGCTGTCGTCGCCAGCACCGAGCTGAGGTCCGACGCCGACAGTGGAGGCCGGACGGAGAAGAGGCCAAAGCTCGATCGCCTTGTCCGCAGGCTCGTGGTCAGGTCTGTGCTGGACGGTTCCGGCGCCGGCAACGGGATCACGTCGGTCTGGTCCAGTGGTGCCAGGCCAACGGGGCTTGTTGTGTCCGGCCTCGGTGCGTTGCCGACCAAGGCCGCCGCGTGGATGCGTTCGACCAGCTCGAAGTCGCGGACCCGATCGGACTTCTCCCACACCCTTGGAGGATTTGGCGCGCCCAGGCGCTCTCCTTCACCAGCAGGGGTTGTCGGCCCGAGTGGGATGACCACGAAGGGCGCTTCGGTGCGCCCGTCCACGGCGAGCGCAGTACTGACTGGTGCTTCGTCGAACCACAGGACGGGCTCGACTGCGAGGCCTCCGGCCGCCAGCACGAACCGCCAGGAGGCGAGGAGAGCGCCGACGTCCTGGGTCACCACGTGATAGCTGAAGGAGTTGTATTTGAAGGCGTTCTTCCAGAAGCTCAGGGTCGCGACCAGGTAGAGGCCGGCACTGACACCGGTAGCCGCCGCCAGCTCGCTGCAGCGGTTGGCCGCGGACAGGCGGTCGAGGCTGTGGTGAGCCGTGTCGTAGTGGTAGACCCCAGCACGGACCGGTGCTGACGGCCCTGCGACCAGATAGCTCTCCGCCGGGTACATCCCGCCGCCGGAGGCTGTCGGTCGGGACCACACCGGCTGGGCTGCTCTTAGCTTGTTGGTGCTGTCCTCGTTCCAGTTGAGCGCAGTGCGGCGATCTATCAGCCCGTAGCAACCGAGCACCGACGCCAGTACGCCGAGCGCGGGCATCTCCTCACCGGCAGGAGCGATGGCGCGAGCCGCGGCCGCCTCCACGCCGATGGACGGGAGGCCGGCGAACGGTACAGGCAGCGGCACCTTCGGTGTGTCCAGGTAGAGCTTGTGCCGGGACGGCTGATCGTCCCAGTCCACCGTGAACCCCATCGGCGGCAACGGCACTCGCTGCCGCTCGAACATCCGGCGCGCGTAGTCCATCGCGACCGCGGGGCTGCCGGGCCCGGCGGCGACATCGATCTGGCTGGTCACCTGCACTCAACTCCTACGGAAGACACGGGCTGGGGCGGACGCGGGCTGTCAGGGGAACGGGTGCGGCACGCGGTGCAACTGTTCGGGCGTGAGGGGCTGCGCCGTCAGACCGCCCTTGTACGGCGCCCACAGCGTCCGCGGCATTGTCAGCACCCGCTGGCGCTGCCAGCCGAAGTCGATCGGGATCAGCCCGGGCACGATCGTCGCCACCGTGTGCAGGCCCATCGCCAGTTGCTCCGGCGTCGTCTGGTCCACCACGACCGTGTCCATGCCCCCGGCCGCGAACAGCGCGACGATCTCCTCGACCGGCTCGCGCAGATCAGTCACCGGCGCCCGGCCGGTGGTCCAGTTCGCGAACACCTGGTCCAGCGGGGTGACCTCGGTCTGCCGCAACCAGTGCTCGGCGTGCTGAGCCATCTCGGGCATGCCGAACAACAGCGCGTGGTGCGCCAGCTCGGTGACGTTGCGGTAGTCCGTCACCATCTCCTGGACCTGCCCGAGCGTCTCGCTCACCCGCTCCTCGAAGCCGGTGACGTACGACGCCACCTCACACACAGCAGCCCGTACTGCGTCCGCCGGGTCCAGGGAGGCCCCGCCGGCGAAGCAGAGCGTGCCGAGCCCGCCATCCCGCCGTACTGCGACTGCACCGACGGCGGGGACCGGGAGATCCACCCGGATGTCGAAGCAGCGCAGGTCGTAGCCGAGCAGGTCGACGTGGGCACGCATCTGCCGAACCAGCGGGTGGTCGACGGTGTCGAGGTCGATCTCGGTCGGGGTGAGACCGCTGTACCAGCTGATCAGGAAGGCGTCCCGCTCGATCAGTTCGAGCTGCCCGTGCAGGACGGCCTCGGTGACGGAACTGCCGGAGGCGCAGCCGTTCGAGCACTCCTGCACGGTGTTGCGGTGGTCCTCGCGGTGGTCGAGGTAGTAGACGATCTGCTCGGGGACGAGCAGCGGGCGGTGGTCGCGGACGGACCAGCCCCACACCCACGGCACACTCGGGTTCTCCGACCAGGGCACGTACTTGTCCTGGTGCTGTTGGTAGAAGTCGGGCGTGTAGAGACCGCACTGCTCCATCTCCACGAACGGGACGGTGAGCTCCGTCGCAGTCGCGCGCAAGGCCACGTCCACCCGGCGAGGTCGCTGGCCGGCGTCGCGTTCCAGACCTTCCAGCGCACCGAGGAGTTCGCTGCGCTGGTAGCTCTCGGCGTGGCCGCTCCACCACATCTCGTGCAGGCCGTACTTGCTCCGCACCTCGAAGTGGCCGCTGGCCGGCGCAGTGGCGGTCGCGTGGTAGGCGCGGATCGCCGGACCGCCGAGCATGCCGCACACGGGGTTGGCAAGCGCGTCCATCGGCAGAGCGAGGTCTTCCGGCTTACGGGACCGGCCGCTGCCGGGACTGGACGCGGGTGTGGACACCAGGCGGATCCGTGCGTCGTCGGCGGTGTCCGGTTGCGGTTGGGCACACACCTCGCAGGACGAGTCGCGGATCAACCCGTACCGCTCGACCTTCGCAGTACGGGTGTCGATCTCCCAGACCGGGTACGCCGGGCCGTCCGCAGGCGCCTCGGCCGCAGCGCGGGTCACCGCGGCGGCGACGCTCATCGCATGCGGGCCGGGGACGCTGTGCGGGGTGGTGAGGACGCCGTGCGGGTGATCGAGGATGCGGCGCTCGATGGTCGGGCGGCACACGACCCAGCGGCGGTCCAGACAGGTCGGGCACGGTCCAGCGCCGCCGGGAGTCGCGGCGACCACGAGAGTGCCTGCGTAGAGGCGAATGCTGACCGGGGCGGCCTCTCCGGGACTCGGAGCGCCAATGGTGGCTCGCTCCTCCTGACCGGGCAGGCCGAGCACGGCGACGTCGAGGGCGATCGCGGGGCCGGGTGGCAGCAAGTCGGCGATGGAGCCGCCGACCACGGCCACCAGCGCCGCGGCATCCGGCGCCGCCGAGAGTGCGTGGTGTTCCTCCAACGTCGTCACTGGATGCAGCTCCTTCTCGTTCCTGGGCGGACACCGACAGCGGGGTCGGCGGACGGACTACAGACGGCCGCTCGGGGCGGTGAACGGCCGGGACATGCTGCGGACCAGGGCCCTTGGTCCGCAGCACTCAGCTCACTAGCGCGTCGGTCAGCCGCAGCTGGACGTGCTGGTGCTCGTCGAGCAGCAGCTCGAGGTGCTGCAGGAGCAGCAGCTGGAACAGCTGCAGGACGAGCTGGTGGCTGCGAGGTCCAGGGACGGATCGGTGATCTCGTCCACCTCGAAGGTGGCGGCCTCGAGGTCGAGCAGTTCGAGGCCGAGCGTCTGAGTGCTCATGGTCGGACTTCCTTCCTGTTTCTGCGCGGCCGTTCAGCCGCGACTGGGCGGTAGCAGTACTTCGGTCCGGACGACGGCATCAGCCATCGCCGCACCCGGAGTGACGAACGGCTGTCAGCCGCCGCCGCACCCGGTGCTGGTGCTGGTCGAGCAGCAGCTGGACGTGCTGCAGGACGAGCAGCTCGAGCAGGAGCAGCTCGAGCTGCACCAGCCGGCCGCATCCTGGCCGAGATCGACGATGTCCTCGATCTCGAACGTGGCCGTCTCGAGCACGAGCAGCTCTTCGCGGAGCGCCATGGTGGTTCACCTCCTTCCTGGGCGGGTTGGGGCCGCCGCCGGTCCGGCGGCGGAACCTGGGGAGGCAGTACCTCGCTCAGCTGGTACTGCTGCAGCTGCAACTGGAACACCCGCAGCAGCTGGAGGTGCTGCAGGAGGAGCAGCTCGACGTACTGGTGCTCGAGCTGCACCAGTCGGCAGCGTCCTGCCCGACGTCGGCGATCTCCTCCACCTCGAAGGTGGCGGTCTCCAGCGACAGCAGCTCGGTGGTCAGGTCGGTCATCACGACTCCTTCGCGTCGGGGGCGGCGGTGCGGAAGAGCAGGACCCGGGCCACCGAGGTGACGCCGGCCAGGTCGGGTGGAGTGAGGTCGACCGCCGCGGCCCGGCGGCCCGTCCTGGCGAGCTTCGCCAGGATCGCGTCGTCGCCGACGGTGTCGATCAGCTCGGCTGCCTCGGGAGCAGGTCCGGCGACGAGAGCACCGCCGAGATCCGCGTCCAACCGCAGCTTGTGGTCGCCTCGCGCGAACGGCGTACCGGCCAGCTGGCGTTCGCCTACGGCTGTCAGGAGGGCTGCCTCGGCCGCTGCCACCCAGCTCGTCGCGGCCCGGGCGATCAGTTGCCGTTCCACTCCGTTGCTGATGGCAACTACTGCCACCGGTACGGTGCCGCGGGCGAGCTGGAAGTCGACCTTGTCGCCGGCGGCGACGAGTTCGTTGACCAGGATCATCAAGCGGCGGTATTGCAGTGGATCCAGCGCCTGGGCGATCAGTTCATGGGGCACTCGGACCACCGGGAGCTCACCGCTGGCGACCTCCGCGATGGCACTTGAGCCGACTGCGGCGACGAGCGCTCGCGAGATCGCGGCAGCCGGAGTCGGTGCAGCAGCGAGGCCACCTAGGTCCGGCTCGAACTCGGCGGCGTTCCAGTCGAGCGGACCGGCGAGGACCGCGCCACGGTCGATGGCCAGCGGAGTCCCGTCCGTCACCTCGTACGCCGCGACCGGCGCTGGACGCGATGGCCCGGCACCGAGCCAGGTCTCGAGCTGCTCCGGTACGACGTCCTCCGCGCCCGACGCCGGGGCGGACATCAGGGGGAATCGCCTGTGGAGATTGAGGGTGTAGCGGACGGCGGCGTCCTCCAACGAGCCCAGCCTGGCTTCGAGAACGGTCTCCACCCCGAACGTCACAATCGGCTCGATCGCCGCGGCAGGCGCCCGCAGTACGGCTGTCTTGACCGGGATCTGCGGCACCGCGTCGTCGTCGAAGTGCCGGAACACCCCGACCGCGTCCGCCACCACTGGATCGAACCGTCGGTAGGCCCACTCCACCCCGCCGTCATCCGCCGGCACCACGGGCTCCGCCGGAACGGCGGTTTCAGCGGCCGGCGAGGTGGGTTCGACGGCCGGGTGGGGCAGGACGTGTTCGGTGCGGACGGTCAGGCGATCGGGGTCGAGCAGGATCACGGTCCGGTCGAGATCCGAGGGGATGCTGCCGGACAACTGCTTGAAGATCTCGAAGCCGGCCAGGTTGATCAGCATCGTCGCCGCAACCCCGGGCAACACAGGGCCGGCCGGTGCAGCCGCGGCCCCAGCCACCCCTGCCTGCCAGAGCTCGGCAACCCCGGTCATCCCGTTGTCGCTCATCCGAAGGAGAGCGGACTGGATCGAGACGGCTCCCTGCCACGGCCCGGCCATCAACCGATCCCCGACCCGAACCAACGGCAGGAAGTCCAGTCCAGCCAGGCGAGCCTCCTCGGCCAGCGCGAACAACCGCGGCGACGGCCCTTCCAATGCCACCAGGACAACCAAATCCGCTTCCGCCGCCTGAGCCGCGTCCAACTCAGCTTCAGCAACCACCCGCACAAACCCGCCCGCCGTACCGGCTGCTGCGTTTGCTGTGCCGACGCCGTTGGCTTTCAGGGCGGTGGCGAGGGTTGTCAGTGCCTGATCGTCTGTGCCGGTGATGAGGACCCGGGCAGCGGCGACGCGGGTAAAGCCGCTGCCGTCGTCGCCGTGGTGCTCGAGGAGCGCGACCTGGCTGGGGAACTTGTCGCGAAGTTCCTTGTCCAGCAGGGCTCCTGGGCCGTCAAGGACCACACCACGCGAGGCGAGGGTGTCGAGCAGGGAGCGGACCGCGCCCGCCTGCGCGTCCGGCAGGCCCTCGACGATGTCGGTCAGCAACGTGCTGCCGTCGAGATGCGGCAGCAACGCCGACAGGTAGCGGTAGGCGCCGGCACCACGGATGACGAACGCGCCATCGGTACCACGCACGTACACACCGTCTAGCGTTTCGAGGAAGGCCACGTCCTGGCGCATGCGGGGCCGGACGAGTTCAACGGGCGGGTTGGTCACGGTTCGCTCCTCGGGCGGAAGGAAAGCGGTCGGTGGGTTCGGGATCAGGTGATGTCGCGCCGGTGGATCAGGACCGCGGCCGCGGTGGTGGTGACGACGAGATAGGCGACCAGCACCAGACAGGCGGCCGGCGCGCTCAGGTAGTCGACGACGCCGGGGGTACCGCCGTCGCCCTGGGTCGGTGCGCCGAGGCTTCCCACCAGTGAGCCGCTGGCGGAGCCGAGCAGGATGTTCCGGACCGGCTCGATCGCCGGGATCACGCCGGCCAGACCGGACAGCGCGTTCTCCAGGCCGAGCGTCCACAGCAGGCCGACCGCGAGTGCGACGGTGGTGCCACGGAAGATCACGCCGAGCGCGGCGCCGACACTCATCCAGGCCGCCGAGATCAGTACCGCGGCTCCGAGCGAGCCGAGCAGCGAGGTCACGGACGGCCAGTCGGCTGGGCGGCCTTCGACAGCGGCGATCACCGCCGACGCGACGGCCGCCGCCAGCGCCGCGACCACCGCGATGACGGTCGTCACCATGACGCCGATGACGAGCTTGGCGAGCAGGACCTGGACCCGGCCCGGCCCTTGGCTGAGCCGCGCTGTCCAGGTCCGCCAGCGGTACTCCGAGCCGGTGACCAGCACTCCGAGGATCAGCATGATCGCACCACCGAACAGCGGGTAGCTGCTCAGCGAGGTGGAGGCGAATGCCGCCGGCAACAAGATCCGCAGCAGCTCCGCGCGGCTCGCGTCCGCGGGGTCCAGCACGCTGTAGACGATGTAGGGCACGGCGAAGGCGAAGCCCACCACCATCAGCACCCAGGTGGCTCCGACGATCACGGGGGCGAGCCGCTTGCGCATCAGCAGCGCCTCGGCGGCGACGGCGTTGATCACGACTCCTCCTGCTCGTCCTGGTGGGCGGTCAGCGCGAAGAAGACCCCTTCGAGGGACTGCCGCTCGCGGCGGATCTCGTGCACATCGACCCCGGCCTCGACCAGCGCGCGAACCAGCCCGGGAACGTCATCCGGCGCAGTCTCCAGATGCCAGTGCCGGTCCTCTCTCTCACCGGCCAACTCGCCGGTCAGGTGGGCGAGGACCTGTCCCGCGGCTTCCAAGGGGGTTGCCCAGATGTCCAGGGCCGTCGTACCGGGGCGGTCGCGGATGGCGGAGACGGTGTCGTCGGCGATGACCAGGCCGCGGTCGATCACCACCACCCGGTCGCAGATCTGCTGGACCTCGCCGAGCAGGTGCGACGACAGCAGCACCGTCGTCCCGGACCTGCCGAGTTCGCGGATCAGCATGCGCATGGTGGCGACGCCTTCCGGGTCCAGGCCGTTGGTCGGCTCGTCCAGGATCAGCAACGCCGGATCCCCGAGCAGCGCGGCCGCGACGCCGAGTCGCTGGCCCATCCCGAGCGAGTAGCCACTGAAGCGATCACCGCCACGGTGCTGCAGTTCGACGACCTCGAGCACCCGGTCCACCTCGGCGTCCGGCAGCCCGCGAGCCCTGGCCAGTACTTGGAGATTCGTCCGGCCGGACAGATGCGGGACGAACGCGGGAGTCTCGATCAGGGCACCGGCCTGGCGCAACGCCTGCGGGGACCCAGGCGGCCGACCGAGGACCTTCACCGAACCGTCGTCCGGGCGGACCAGCCCCAGCAGGATGCGCAACAGCGTCGTCTTGCCGGCGCCGTTCGGCCCGAGCACTCCGTAGACCTGACCAGGCCGGACCTGGAGGCTGACACCGCGCAGCGCCGCGACCGCACCGAAGGACTTGCGCACGGCATCGACCTGTACTGCGAACCCGGTGGCGGTGACGGCGGCGTCCGGTGCCGGCTTGGCTGTCTGGGTGTCCACGATTCCTGCCTTTCGGGATTGTCACGAGAACAGGAGAACTCGACCGATCGAATGCGCGCACGGCAGCCGCCACCAGGTCGGCAGGTACGCCCGACAAACGTCGGTGAATTCGGCTCCCCAAAGCCAGGGCCTTGAGGCTAACAGAACAAAAGCGTCGCGGCGAGGCCTTGTTTCGGTGAACTTTCTTCACTCTTCCGGTCACCTGACGGCAACATCTGCGGCACCGGATCTTCAACTCAGTAAGGCGAAACCGCCACCCGAACCGCGTACCGCTTTCCACCCCGAGGCCCGCCCGGATCACTGCGAGCCCAGCCGGTGCCGTAAACAACGGTCGTCACAATTTGTAATTCAAATGCCGTCTGCGCGACCCTGGAAACAACGCGTGAATGCGGTATAAAAACAGTCATTTGAAACGATTAGTGGATTCTACCAGCACAGTCCCCGCATTTTGTCCACCCGGACTGGCGTGGCGGGAAATCCAGGCAGTCCGTCAGGCCGGCCGGCGCGGTACGGTCCGGGCCGTTGGAGTTCATCCGAAAGGCAACCTTTTCGCCGGGCCGGCCGCTGCCGGTGGCGTAATCTCGGCGCATGCTGACTGCGCGACGCGGCCTTGCCACGGCAATCGATTACGCGGCGCTGGCCGCACCACTGGCGTTGCTGGCCGGTCTCACGGTCGCCCGGCGACGGCGAAACCCCGCGCCAGTGGGACCGCCACCCTCGCCGGCGAAGGTCCGTCTCCTGATCGCGGCGGGCCTGACTATTCCCCTCAGCGGCCTGCTGGCGGCCGCCGAGGCGACCGGCGGATCACCCGGGAAACGCGCTCTCGGGCTCACTCTGAGTGACGACAAGACAGCAGAGCGGCCCACCTTTCCGCAGGCCTTGACCCGCTCTTTGCTGAAGACAGCATTGCCTTGGGAGCTCGGGCATCAGGCCGTCTGGGAGTTCCGCGCCGACAACACCTCCCGCGGCGCTGTGCTGGCGACCGGCGCCTACGCCGCCCTCGGCTGGCAAGCCTGGTCGATCGCCCGGGGCGGCGGCCGGACCTACCCGGACCGCGTCGCCGGCACCCGCGTCACGCAGGACTGATGGCCATGACCGTTCTCAGCGCGAAGGCCGTGAACCGGGCGACGCTGGCCCGCCAACTGCTCATCGAACGCTCCGACCTCAGCCCGACCGACGCCATCGCACGACTGGCCGGGATGCAGGGCCAGGAGCCGAAACACCCGTACGTCGGGCTGTGGACGCGGCTGCAGGGATTCGACGACGAGCAACTCACCTCGGCCGTACAGGATCGTGAGGTGGTCCGGGCGACGCTGTATCGCGGCACACTCCACCTGGTCACGGCCAAGGACTACCTGCGCTTCCGGACCACGCTGAGCCCGGTGCTCGAGTCGGGGCTGAAGTTGCTGGGCGACCGGGCCGAAGGGCTCGAGCCGGAGAAGGTCGTGGCCGCGGCCAGGAAGATCCTGGCGAAGGAACCGCTGACCTTCACCGAGGTGCGGGACGCCCTGCAGCAGCAGTTCCCGGCGGCGAACGACCGGGCGCTGGGGTTCTGCACGCGAATGCTGGTGCCGTTGGTGATGTTCCCGGTGGACACCCGGTGGGGCTGGTCCGCGAACGCGAAGTTCACCCCAGCCGAGGATTGGCTCGGGGCGAAGATCCGGCGGAGCGCAGTACCGGAGGAGTTGGTGATCCGATATCTGGAGGCGTTCGGGCCGGCCACGCCTGCGGACTTCCAGACCTGGTCGGGGTTGCCGAAGGCCAAGGTGTTGTTCGACCAGGTCGAGCTCGAGGAGTTCACCGACGAGAACGGCAGAACTCTGTACGACGTACAGAGTGGACCGCGCCCGGACCCGGACACGCCCGTGCCGGTGCGGTTCCTGCCCGAGTTCGACAACCTGCTGCTGGCGCACGCGAAACGCGAGCGGATCATCGCCGACGAACACCGTCCGGCCGTGTTCACGAAGAACCTGCGGATCAAGTCGACGTACCTGGTCGACGGGCTGGTCGCGGGTCTGTGGACGGCCGAGAAGAAGCGCGGTGTGGCGACACTCACGCTGACCCCGTTCGGCCGGACGCTGAAGCGCACGGCGACCGAACTGGAGCGTGAAGGCACCGCGTTGCTGGGCTTCCTGGAGCCGGATGCGAAGACCCACGAGGTGGTTACGGCTGGTGGATGAGGTTGTTGTCACACGTCGGATGACTGGGCTTGAGGGCCTCGGCCCAGTGGAATAGGCAGATGAGCACAGTCCCCACGATCACTCTGGACAACGGCGTCGAGATCCCGCAGCTGGGCCTGGGGGTCTGGCAGGTCGAGGACGAGATCGTCACCGACGTCGTCAAGGCGGCCTTCGAGTCCGGCTACCGGCACATCGACACGGCCGCCATCTACGGCAACGAAGAAGGCGTCGGCCGGGCCATCGCCGAGGCCGGCATCCCCCGCGACGAGCTCTTCATCACCACCAAGGTGTGGAACAGCGACCAGGGCTACGACTCCACCTTGCGGGCGTTCGACGCCAGCCTCGGGCGGCTCGGCCTCGACTCCGTCGACCTGTACCTGATCCACTGGCAGGCGCTCAAGAAGGACAGGTACGTCGAGACCTGGAAGGCGTTCGAGCAGCTGTACGCCGACAAGCGGGTGCGCGCGATCGGTGTCTCGAACTTCCACATCCCGGCGCTGGAGCGGGTGTTCGCCGAGGCCGACCTGCGCCCGGCGGTGAACCAGATCGAGCTGCACCCGGCGCTGCCGCAGGACGAACTGCGCGCGTTCAACGCCGAGAACGACATCGTCACCGAGTCGTGGAGCCCGCTCGCGTCGGGTGAGCTGCTCGGCGACCCGACGCTGAAGGCGCTCGCCGACAAGCACGGCAAGTCGCAGGCCCAGGTGGTCATCCGCTGGCACCTGCAGCTCGGCAACGTGGTGATCCCGAAGTCCAAGACGGCCAGCCGGATCGCCGAGAACATCGCCGTCTTCGACTTCACCCTGGACAACGACGACATGGCCGCGATCGCCGATCTCGAGACCGGCGTCCGCACCGGCGGCGACCCCGACACGTTCGGCTGACCTGTCTCACGCGGTTCCTGGGCCTGCGACGAGGTCCAGGAATCTCGCCAGTACCGGTGAACGGTTGTCCGGCGACCACGCCACGGACAACTCCCACGGGGGCAGGTCGTCGGACAACTCGCGATACACCACGGCCTCCGGGTCGATCCGCGGCGCCGGCGCGATGAGCAGCGAGACGCCCAGGCCGGCCGCGACGAGTGACACGATCGTCTGCACGTCCGCGGCCTCCTGCGTCACCTCGGGCTCGAACCCGGCCATCCTGCAGTGGTCGACGATCCTGTCGAAGACGGTCGGTCCGGTCGCCCGCGTGTAGAGCACGAACGGGTCCTCGGCCAGATCGGCCAGGCCGATCCGCTTCCGCCGAGCCAGCCGATGCCCGGTCGGCAACGCCGCCACCAGCGGATCTCGCGAGATCACCCGCGTCTCCAAGCCTCGCGCCACTCCCAGACGGAAGAGGCCGACGTCGATCCGGCCCTCGCGCAGCGCTTCGGTCTGGCGAATGGTGGTCATCGTCTCCAGGTCGAGCACCACGTCCGGATTGACCGCCCGGAACGCACCGAGCAGGCGCGGCAACACCTCGAACGTCGCCGACTGCACGAACCGCAGCCGCAACGTCCCCAGCTCACCCCGATGCACCCGCTGCGCATCGCGAACGGCCTCGTCCGCCCGCTCCAGCAACTGCCGGGCGTCGACGAGGAAGCTCTCCCCAGCCGCCGTCAGTACGAAGCGCTTCTTCACCCGGGCGAAGAGTTCGACGCCGAGGTCGTGCTCGAGCGCCGCGATCTGCCGGCTCAGCGACGGCTGGGTCAGATGCAGCAGGCTCGCGGCCCGGCCCACGTTCAACTCCTCGGCAACGACGACGAAGGACCGGAGCAGGCGCAGTTCCATGGTTTACATCATGCATCAGGCGTATCAACTCTGCCCAGAAGTTTCATTGGACGTATCAACCTGTCGGTCCTAGTTTCGAAGGGACGAAAGGAACCGACGATGTACCTCTTCCCGATCACCGTCATCGACAAGGTCGCCCGCGAGTCCCGGTCCGGGATGGCCGACGCGCCCGTCCACACCTACGTTCCGCCGCGCCGCTTCCGCTGGTTCGCCGACCGCCGGGGGAGGCCGCTGTGCGAAGCTGAGGCCCGTGATCGAAGTCCGAAGATTGCGGGTGCTGCGAGCACTTGCTGATCACGGCACCGTGACGGCGGCCGCCGAGGTACTGCACCTGACCCCGTCGGCCGTCTCCCAGCAGTTGGCGGCGCTGGAGTCCGAGGTCGGCCAGGAACTCCTCGAGCGCCGCGGCCGCCGGGTCGCGATCACCTCGGCCGGGCGGCTGCTGCTCGAGCACGCGGACACGATCCTGACCGAGGTCGAGCGCGCCGAGGAAGCCATGCGCCGGCACGCCGAGGGCGCCACTGGTGAGATCCGCGTCGCCGCCTTCGCAACCGCGATCAGCCTGCTGGTGGCGCCTTCCCTGGTCAGTCTCCGAGCGAGTACGCCGGGCCTGCGCCTCGTAGTACGGGACGTCGAAGGCCATCAGGGCATCACCCAGCTCCTCGACGGCGAGGTCGAGCTGGCCATCGCCGTCGAACACCGCGGCACCCCACGCGCCGACGACGAGCGCCTGACCCGGATCCCCTTGTACGCCGAGCCTTTCGTGGCCGTGATCCCCTCGACCCACCCCGCGGCCGATGCTCAGTCCGTCGACCTGACCGCGCTGTCCGCCGACGACTGGGTGATGACCTCGATCGGGAACCCGCTGCGCGACGTAGTACTGCTGGCCTGTGAGCAGGCCGGATTCCAGCCGCGCATCGTCCACACCTCCGACGACTTCCACTCGGTCGCCGCCCTGGTCGCCGCCAACGCCGGCGTCTCCCTCATCCCCCGCCTGGCCGTCCCCACCCCGAGCCCCGCGGTCATCCGACCCCTCACCGACCCACCCCCGGTACGCCGCGTCTTCGCCGCCACCCGCCGAGGCCAGGCCGACAACCCCCTGATCGCCGCCACCCTCAAAACCCTCGCCGAAACCGCCGCCGACCTACCGCTGACTCCCTAGCGGCGGATCCCCGGAGGGCGCGAACCCTCGCCCGCGCAGCCGCACAGTGTGCTCCGCCCGCGCCGTGGGGGTTCGCCCACTGTCAGAGCAATGGGCGAACCCCCCGAGGAGACAGCGAACCCCCAACAGCACCAGCGCACCCCCGGAGGGCGCGAAACCTCGCCCGCGCAGCCGCACAGTGTGCTCCGCCCGTGCTGTGGGGGTTCGCCCACTGTCAGAGCAATGGGCGAACCCCCCGAGGAGACAGCGAACCCCCAACAGCACCAGCGCACCCCCGGAGGGCGCGGAACCTCCCCCGCGCAGCCGCACAGTGCGCTCTACCCGTGCTTTGGGGGTTCGCCCACTGTCAGAACAGTGGGGTAACCCCCCGAGGAGGCAGCGAACCCCCAACAGCACCAGCGCACCACCCCCGGAGGGCGCGGAACCTCCCCCGGCGCAGCCGCACAGTGTGCTCCGCCCGCGCTTTGGGGGTTCGCCCACTGTCAGAACAGTGGGCGAACCGCCACAGGAGGCAGCGAACCCCACAGCACCAGTGAGGCTTCGCCTCTGACCGCCGAGTGTGGGGCTGGCGTGGGTGTCACGGCGCGGGACAGCCAGGGCTATGGCGACGGTGACGGTCAACGAGCCCGCCGCCGCCTCAACCAGCTCACCCAACGACGGCAAGGAACCAACACCTACGACCTCACAGCCGAACCGACAACGAGTCGCGATCTTCTAAACCAAGTCCACGACCGCCTCCTCAGCCCCCTCCTCGCCGCCGACCAACCCCGCGCCCCCACCGAAATCCGACAAGCACTGGCCACCACCGACCGCCACGTCCGCAGCCGCACCGACCACGAACACCTCGCACAGCCCGCCTGAGACTCACGACAGACGCCACACTCCTAGCGGCCAAGCACCGCTAGCAACCGCCGAGAGCAAGGAACCGATCCGCTGAAGGGTGAGAGTCGGCCGCCGTCAGTGGCGGGCGGCGTCGTAGCGGGACTGGGCTGATTGGACCGTCGGGACCTGGGACTCGACCCAGCGGGCGAGGGCGTGGACCTGTTCGGCGACGTCGCGGCCGGTGGGAGTCAGGGAGTAGTCGACGCGTGGGGGGATCACCGGCTTGGCGTCGCGGTGGACGAAGCCGTCGCGTTCCAGTGCCTGCAGGGTCTGGGCGAGCATCTTCTCGCTCACCCCGCCGACGTGCCGACGCAACTCGCTGAACCGGTACGACCGCTCCAGCAGCGCGGCCAGGACGAGCACTGCCCACCGGCTGGTGACGTGCTCCAGGATCGCCCGCGACGGGCAGTCGGTGCGATTGACGTCGGGAGCCAGCAGCTCGCTCATCGGAGACCTCCTTCGGTCGGCAGCCACTTACCCACGGCTGCGTACCTTACTTCAAAGTGGGTACTTCCCTGCAGTTTGTACCCACCATACGGTTAGCGCTGTAGGCAACACCTCCGACAGGAAGAAGTTCATGAGCATCGTCATCACCGGGGCGACCGGGGAACTCGGCCGTCTCGTCATCGCGGATCTACTGGCGGCGGGCGTCCCGGCGGACGGGATCACCGCCGTCGCGCGGGACTCGGAGAAGGCCGCCGGACTCGTCGAGCAGGGCGTCCGGCTGCTGGTCGCGGACTACGACCGGCCGGACACGTTCGACGACGTGTTCAAGCCCGAGGACCGCGTGCTGCTGGTCTCCGCTAGCGACGTGGGCCGTCGGGTTCCGCAGCACGCTGTCGTGATCGACGCAGCAAGGGCCACGGGCGTCGCGCAGGTGGCGTATACCAGCATCTTCGACGCTCCGAACACCAATTTCGGGCTGGCGCAGGACCATCGCGAGACCGAGCAGTTGATCCTCGACGCGGGTGTTCCGTACACGTTCCTGCGCAACAACTGGTACAACGAGGCGCCGGGCGTCGCGGGCGACCTGCGCGGCATCGTCGAGCGTGGCGTGATCGCGAACGGCGTGAGCCCGGACGCACGACTCGCCAGTGCCGCTCGGGCGGACTACGCGGCCGCCGCGGCGGTCGTGCTGAGCACGGAAGGCCATCTGAACAAGGCGTACGAGCTCAGTGGCGACGCTGCTTGGACGTACCCCGAGTTCGCGGCCGAGGTGTCGCGGCAGAGCGGGAAGACGGTGGTGCACCAGTTCCTCGGCCGCGACGAGAACGCGGCGCTGCTGACGAGCGTCGGGATCCCGCAGCCGTTCGCCGAGATCCTCGCCGAGGTGGACGAAGCCATCAGCCACGGCGCCCTGGCCGGCACCCCCGGCGACCTGTCCCGCCTGATCGGCCGCCCGACCACCCCGCTCGCGGACACCGTCACCGCCACCCTGCGCTGAAACCAGAGAGGTCTGCGCTGCGGATCACCCGCAGCGCAGACCTCTCTCCCCCAGACCTTCGTGTGCTCAGTTGAGACGGGCGGCGGCGAAGCGGGCGACGCGTTCGAAGTTGGCCGGCTCGATCCCCGTACCCATCTCACTGAAGGCCAGGACGCTGACGACCTTGCCCTGCTGCGTCACGGCGTACGGGAATCCGCCGTTCTCACTCCCCGGATCCGACGGCAGCGCGTAGTCGTACCAGCGCAGGATCCGCGTCCGGTCGCCCAGCGAGAGCGTCCGGTTCTCCGTCATCTTCCGCGCGTGCGTCTGCCCGGGTGAGAACGCCTTGCAGGACTTGATTGTCGCGACGATCTGGTCGTACGCCGCACGCGCCGCCCGCTCGTCGGAGTACCGGGTGATCCACTGCCCGCCGTCGGCTTCCAACTCGTCGGTGAAGTGGCGACTCAAGACTCCCTTGACCTTGTCACCACGAGTCGACGCGAGGCCGCAGATCGGCGCCAGGGGAGTCTGCGAGTTCGCCTGCCAGTGCCGGCTCGGGTCCCCCTTGGCCATTTCCTTCCCGGTGAGCAGCATCGAGCTGCTGAGCCGGAACGGCTTCACCGGCGCGGGTCTCGGCGTCACGGTCGGCTTCTTCGACGGCTCGGCTGTCGTACCCGGCTCCGACGGATTGTCGACCGGCTCGGCCGTCGAACCGACCGTCGGAGTCATGCTCGCTGTCGCCGTCGGCACACTGGCGGCCGGTACCTCCCCCGCGGCCGGCTCTTTGTTGCCACAGGCCACCAATAGCAGCCCCATCATGGCCACCCCGGTGGCAACCGCCACCCGCGTGTTCCATCCCCCTACGGACATGTCCCCCAACTTTCTTTCCTGAAGTTCCCCTGGTGCTCTTTGGACGCCGCCGGTGCGGGATTGGTTGGAAGCACAAGCCCCCGGAACTGTCGGCGGCGTGCACTAGCGTCGTCCCCATGGCCACCATCGCGCTCTTCCACTCAGTCCTCGGCGTCCGGCCGGGCATCCACGCCGCCGCCGACCTGCTCCGCTCCCACGGGCACCGCGTCCGCGTCGTCGACCAGTACGACGGACGCGTGTTCGACGACTACGACGAGGCGGCAGCCTTCGCGGTCGAGGCGGGTTATCCCACGCTGATGGGGCGCGCGCTGGACGCGGTCAAGGATCTCCCCGAGGGGTTTATCGCGGCCGGGTTCTCCAACGGCGGCGGGATGGCGCAGTTCGTCACCTGCCGGCAGCCCGGGGTGGCCGGCGCCGTGCTGGTGTCAGGCGTTATCGACCTCGCGGAGTTCGGCGGCGACGTGACCTGGCCCAGCGGGGTGCCCGCGCAGGTGCACTACGCCGCCGACGACCCGTTCCGCGTCGAGGAGTGGGTCATGGCAGGCGAGAAGGCAGTCACCGCTGCCGGCGGAGACCTCGAGCACTACGAATACCCCGGCACCGGTCACCTCTTCACCGACCCCAGCCTCCCCGCGGAGTACCAACCAGACGAGGCAGGCGACCTCTGGCCACGCGTCCTGAAGTTCATCGCCACCTACGGCAAGGGCTAAGCCGCTGCCGGTACTCCCGCGTTGCTGTCAGGGGCCGACTGCCACCTGAGGTTCCAGGTGAGGACGCGCACGTCAGGCGCGGCGGCGGCCGTCCAGGCCGACGGTGGAGAGGCGGGCGATCAGGGTGCGCGGGATGTAGCGGGCGCCCGCTACGACCAGTTTGTAGCGCCAGGTCGGGATCGAGATCGCCTTGCCGCGCATCAGGTCCGCCCAGGCGCTCTCGACCAGTTCGTCCGCGTTGAGCCACATGAACGACGGGATGATCGTCTTGTCGATCCCCATCCGCTCGTGCCACTCGGTGCGCACGAAGCCCGGGCAGACCGCCATCACGGCGACGCCCTTCGCGTGCAGCTCGATCGCCAGTCCGGCGGAGAAGTTCGTCACCCAGGACTTGTGCGCGCTGTAGCTGCCGCGCTGGATGAAGCCGGCCACCGACGACACGTTGATCACCGCGCCGGAACCCCGCTCGATCATCGGCAGCACCGCGGCGTGAGTGAGCCGCAGCACCACTCGGACGAGCAGGTCGAACTGCTTCTCCTCGACCTCGATCGGGTTCGCCCAGAACGGCTTCCGCTGGCCGAAGCCGGCGTTGTTCACCAGCACCTCGATCGGCCCGGTGGCGAACCGCTCCTCGACCAGGGCGAGTTCCTCGGGCTCCGTCAGGTCGGCGGCCAGCACCTCGCAGGCGACGCCGTACCGGCGGCTGATCTCGGTCCCGACCTCCTTCAGCCGCGCCTCGTCGCGAGCCACCAGCACCAGGTCGAACCCCTCGCGGGCCAGCTTGTCCGCGAACGCCCGCCCGATCCCGGCCGTCGGCCCCGTGATGAGCGCAGTCGCCACAACCTCGTCCCTCCGTCGATGACCTGCCCAGTCTGTCACTACTCTGGACGGATGCTGGCCGACATCGACACCTGGGTGCTGGATCTCGACGACACCCTGTATCCGTCGGGCAACGGCCTGGCGGACCAGATGAAGGCCCTGATCCGCGGGATCCTCAGCCGGCACTTCGGCACCGACGACGCAGGCGCCCGCCGGATCCAGGCGGAATTGATCGCCGCCCACGGCACCACCCTGCGCGGCCTGATGACCACTGAGGGCCTGGCGGCCGCCGACATCCTGGAGTTCGAGCACCACATCGACTACTCCGTACTGCGTTCCGACGCGCTCCTGGCCGAGGCGATCGCGGCCCTGCCCGGCCGGAAGTTCGTCTTCACCAACGGGTCCGCGTACCACGCCGAGCAGGCGCTGGCCCGGCTCGGCCTGAGCGACCACTTCGACGGCGTCTTCGACATCCTCGCCGGACAGCTGATCCCGAAGCCGTACCCGGAGAGCTACCGGCGATTCGTCGAGCAGTTCTCGATCGACCCGAGCCGGGCCGCCTTCTTCGACGACCTGGCCGTCAACCTGGACGTGCCGGAGCAACTCGGCATGGCGACCGTGTGGGTGGGCGGCGAGCCCGCACCCGGCACCGCGCCATACGAAGTGATTGCACAGCGGCGGTGGCGGGTGTGGGAGCTAGCGCCGTTCCTTCACTCCTTGACGGCGCCGGCGGTCAGACCTTCGACGATGTAGCGGCTGGCGAAGGCGAACAGGACCATCGTCGGGATGATCGACAGCGCCGCCGCGGCCGACATCGAGCCCCAGTCGATGTTGTAGCTGCTGATGAAGCCGTTCAGCGCGGCCGGGACGGTCTTGTTGCTGTCGCTGTTCAGCAAGGTGACCGACAGGAACAGCTCGTTCCAGCAGTTCACGAAGTTGAAGATGTACGACGCCGCGATGCCCGGCGTCATCACCGGCACAAGCACCCGGAACAACGCGGACAGCCGGGAGCAGCCGTCCACCATGGCCGCCTCCTCGAGCGAGGCCGGCACGTTCTCGAAGAAGCCGCGCAGCATCACCGTGCAGAGCGGGATCGAGACCGCGACGTACACCAGGACCAGGCCCCAGCGGTTGTCGACCAGGTAGAGCCTCGTCATCAGGATGTAGAGCGAGCCGAGCGCGATGAAGCCCGGGATCATCTGGGTGACGAGGAAGGCCCCCATCACCGCACCTTTGGACATGAACTCGAACCGGGCCAGCACGTAGGCCGCCAGCAACGAGATCACCGTCGCCAGTGCGGCCGCGACAGTGGACACGATCAGGCTGTTGACCAGGAAGACCGCGAAGTTCGACTGCTCGAACAGACCCTGGTAGTTGGCCAGCGACCACTGCGAGGGCCAGTACTTCAACGGGTAGGCGAAGATCGTGCCCGGATCCTTGAAGGACGTGACCAGGATCCAGTAGAGCGGGAACAGGGTGAAGATCAAGCAGACGCCGAGTCCGGTGAACCGGGCGATCCGGCCGGCGGTGCTGTAGTCGCGGATCATCGCATCGCCTTCTTCGGACGGATCGCTAGCAGGTAGAAGATCGCGAACAGCATCAGCACGAACACGACCATCAGGCCCATCGCGGAGGCGCGGCCGTAGTCGCCCTCCTGCGTCACCTGGATCATGTACGACGTGACGATGTGCGTCTCGTTCGCCGGACCACCACCGGTCATGCCGAAGATCAGTTCCGGTGAGTTGAAGATCCAGATCACCCGGAGCAGCACGGTCAGCGCCAGCGTGGTCCGGATCGACGGGATGGTGATGCTGAAGAGGGTGCGGACCTTGCCCGCGCCGTCGATCGCCGAGGCCTCGTAGAGCTCCTCGGGCACCGACTGCAGCGCGGCCAGGATCATGATGGCGAAGAACGTCACGCCGTACCAGACGTTCGCGATGATGACGGCGATCATCGCGTAGCGGGCGTCGGCCAGCCACGGCACCGGAGTACTGATCAGGTGCGTCTTCATCAGCAGGTCGTTCACCACGCCGAACTCGCCGTTGAACATCCAGCGGAACAGGATGCCGATCAAGAAGCCCGACACGGCCCACGGGAAGAACACCAGCGCCTGGTAAGTACCGCGGAAGCGGAACCTCCGCCGCAGCCACAACGCCAGCGTGAACCCGATCAGGAACTGCGGCACCAGCGAGCCGACCACCCAGACCAGCGAGTTCTTCACGGTGCCGCGGAACATCTCGTCGCCGAGCAGCGTGCGGAAGTTCTCCAGCCCGACCCAGGAGGTGTCGGACAGGTCGTTCAGGTTGTAGTTGCGGAAGGCCATCGAGATGCCGTTCAGCAACGGGTAGTAGGTGAACAACCCGACGAAGAAGATCGCGGGCAGCATGAAGGCCAACAGGATCAGCGCGGTCCGGCCGGTGAACTGCCGCCGGCCGGACCTGAGCCTAGGGGCCGGCGGTTTGACCGCCGGCCGGTCCGTTGCGGTGACAGCCATGGATCAGTTACCGGCCCACTTCTTGGTCCAGTAGTCGTCCCAGCTCTTCAGGATCTCCGCGGGCTGCGCCTTGCCGGTGATCAGCTTCTGCACGTCCGCGTCGGCCTTGTTGCCCCACTCCGTCGACCACGGCACCCCGCGCGGCTGCGTCACCACGACGTAGGTGTCCGGCGAGGAGTTCATCGCCACGTACGACGCCCACGGGCCGTCCTTGAAGTACGGGTCGTCCGCGGCGCTCTTCAGGATCGGGACCAGGCTGTTCTCCTTGGAGAACGTCATCGCCGAGTCGCCGGAGGTCAGGAACTTCACCAGTTCCACCGCCTCCTTCTTGTGGGTGCTGCCCTCGGCGACACCCCAGCCGGCGTTGGCGAGCGGCTGGGCCGCCTTGCCGGTCGGCCCGACCGGGAGCGGCGCCGTACCCCACTGGTCCTCCTTGATCGTCTTCGACTCCTTGACGGTGGCGATCACCTCGGGGTCCTGCAGCAGGAAGCCGGTGGTGCCGGAGGTGAAGCCCTGCACCATCTCGGGATAACCCCAGCTGACCGACGAAGGAGGCGACGCGGTCTTGAAGAGGTCGACGTACAGGTGCAGCGCGTCGACGGCCTTCGGCGAGGAGAAGATGGTCTTGCCGCTGGTCAGCTTGAACGCGTTGTCCTTGTTGATCTCGTCGATCACGTAGCCGGAGATCACCGTGATCGCGTTGCCGCCACCGCCGAGACCGCCGCGGAACGAGTAGCCGTACCGGTTCTTCGACGGGTCGTTGATCTTCTTGGCCTGCTCGACCATGTCGGCCCAGCTCTTCGGCGGGCCGGTGAACCCGGCCTGCTGGACCAGGTCCTTGCGGTAGAACAGCGAGAGTCCGTAGAAGCCGTAGGGCACCATGTACGACTTGCCGCCCTGCTGGGTGACCTTCAGGGCGTTCGGGGTGAGGGCGTCGAGCCCGTCCCAGCCCTTGAGGTCGGGGGCCATGTCGTAGATCCACTTGTTGGTGGAGAACGGGCCGACCGTGGTGTCGCGGACCTCCAGCACGTCCACCCCCTTGCCGGACTGGAGCATCTGCTGGATCTTCTGGTCCGCCTGGTTGGTCGGCGGGGAGATCAGCTGGACCTTGACCCCGGAGTTCTTCGCCTCGAAGTCGGCGATCAGCTTCTTCAGCAACGTGGTCCTGGTCGGGTTGGTCAGACTCTCGACCATCTGCAGGGTGACCTGACCGTTCGCCTTCTCGGCCGGGTCCGGACCGCAGGCCGTCGCTGTCAGGACCAGGGCCGCAGCCGCCAGGGGTGCGAACATCTGTCGGTAGCGCATGGCACTTCTCCTCAGGGGATGTGGGCCAGTCGTGGTGGTCGGTCGGCTGCCGGAGTTTGCTCTGACATCAGATGACTCGGTCAACCGATCCCAGCACCCTGCCAGAATTGCGCTGCGACGACAAGGACCTACAGCGGGCATGACCGCAAGTGGTCTGAGGACTTACCCTGCTGAGGGGTTACGCTGTGTGAGTTGCGGCGAGTTGGCCGCCAGGGTGGCGGTGGGGCCTGCGATGGGGAGGTGCTGATGGCAGCGACGGACAAGGCGCTGGCCGGACTGCGGCAGATGATCGCGTCGGGCGAACTGGGACCGGGCGAGAAGTTCCCGCCGGAGCCGGAGTTGTGCGACCACCTCGGCGTGTCCCGCAGTTCCCTGCGCGAGGCCGCGCGATCGCTGGCCGCGCTCGGCGTGATCGAGTCGCGGCACGGCTCCGGCACCTATGTGTCCGCGCTGGACCCGGCCGAGATCATCAGCCGGTTCTCGCTGTCGGTCGAGCTCATCCCGCTCGAAGGCGTCCTGCAACTTCTCGAGGTACGCCGGGTGCTCGAGGCGCACGCGACCGCGGCGGCCGCCGCGCGCCAGGATCCCCTGCTGGAGAAGCGGTTGAGCGACATCCTCGACCGGCTCGAGGCGACCACCGACGCGGCCGAGATCCAGGCGTTGGACGCCGAGTTCCACGGCGCGATCTGTACGGCCGGCGGGAACCCGACCGTCACCGCGCTGACCGGGGTGATCCGCGGCCGCGGCGGCCACTACCGGATCTTCGAACCGGGCGCGGACTTCGACGCCATCAAGCAGACCAGCGACCGCGGCCACCGGGCGATTCTCGCGGCCATCTCCCACCGCGACCCCGCCGCCGCGGCGACTGCGGCCTCGGCCCACATCGCCCAGACCGAACTCTGGCTCCGAGCCCTCCGACCGCAACCTCAGGTGGCACTGGAAGAGGACTGATCTCGGGAAATTACTTTCGTTTGTCGAGATCTTGCAGCGGATCGTCAGTCTGCGTATCGTCCGGCTCCAGGCGGTGACGCCGGTCGCGCCCCGAGGACGGGGTGCGGCAGCTCAGAGCTGGGGGGATGTCGCCCAATGTCCCGTTCTCGTCTTTCCCGTATCCGTCAGGTGGCCCTGACCGGCTCGGTACTCGTCGCGCTCGGCGCGTCCCCCGGTCTGTCCGCGGCCGCCCCTCCTCCGACCACCGCACCCGTGATCACCCGCGCCGGGCTCGACCCCGCGCTCGTCCAGGGCCGCGGCGCCACTGTCCCCTTCGTCGAGCAGGAGGCGGAGAACGCCGTCACCAGCGGCGAGAAGATCGGGCCCAGCCGCGAGGCCTACACGTTGCCCGCCGAGGCTTCGGGGCGTACCGCAGTACGGCTGACTGCTGCTGCGCAGTACGTCGAGTTCACGTTGTCGCGGCCTGCCAACGCGCTGACTCTGCGCTACAGCATTCCCGACACCGCTACCGGTGGCGGGCAGCGTGCGCCGCTCGACGTCAAGGTCAACGGCAAGCGCAACCAGACGATGACGCTGACCTCGGAGTACGCCTGGCTCTACGGCATGTATCCGTTCTCCAACAACCCTGATGTCGACCCGAACCCGGGCTGGTGGAAGCCCGAGCCGGACCCGGTGGCGAAGCCCTTCCGGCCGAACCACTTCTACGACGAGCAGCGGGTGCTGCTCGGCAAGACGTACAAGGCGGGCGACAAGGTCCGGTTCCAGGTGCCGGCGACCATGCCGGTCGCGTGGTACGTGCTCGACGTCGCGGACTTCGAGCTGATCGCCCAGCCGCTGAAGCAGCCCGCGAAGTCCTTGTCCGTCAGGCTTTTCGGCGCCGACCCGACCGGCCGGTACGACGCGGCGCCGGCGATCGAGCGGACCATCGCGGCGGCGAAGAGGCTCGGCTGGAGCGTCTTCATCCCGCCGGGCACCTACCAGGTCAACCGGCACATCGTGGTCGACAAGGTCACCGTCCGCGGCGCCGGCAACTGGTGGACGATCATCAAGGGAAAGGTCCTGCCGCTCGCCCAGCCCGCGCCCGACCTGTCAGTGCACAGCGCGCCCGGCTTCTACGGGAAGTACGCGGCCGACGGCGGCAGCACGAAAGTGCACCTGTCCGACTTCGCGATCGAGAGCGACGTCCGGGAGCGCATCGACACCGACCAGGTGAACGGCATCGGCGGCGCGATCGGCGGCGGCTCCACCATCCAGAACCTCTACCTGCACCACACCAAGGTGGGCATCTGGCTGGACGGCCCGATGGACGGGCTGCTGATCCGGAACAACGTCATCACCGACGCGATCGCGGACGGGATGAACCTGCACCTCGGCACCTCGAACGTCCGGGCCACCAACAACTTCGTCCGCAACAGCGGTGACGACGGGCTCGCGATGTGGTCGGAGGCGAACCCAGACGGGCTGGTCAACCACAACAACGTCTACGACCACAACACCGTCCAGACGCCGGTGCTCGCGAACAACATCGCCATCTACGGCGGCCGCGACAACGCCGTCACCGACAACCTGGTCGCCGACCCGATCCGCGAGGGAAGCACCCTGCACGCGGGGTCGCGGTTCAACTCGACGCCGTTCGAGGGCAAGCTGACCTTCGCCCGGAACACCACCGTGCGCGGCGGCCCCCGGGACCTCAACTGGGACCTCGGGCTCGGCGCGATCTGGCTCTACGCGCTGCAGTCGAACATGTCCGGCCGGATCGAGATCACCGACAGCTCGTTCCTCGACTCGACGTACAACGCGTTCCTGTTCGTGGTCGACTGGCCGGTCAAGGACGACTACGCGCTGACGAACGTCGTGGTGCGCGACGTCAAGGTCGACGGCACCGGGACCAACGTGGTGAACGCCCGGGTCGGCGGCTGGGCCAGCTTCGAGAACGTGGATGCCCGGAACGTCGGTGCGCCTTTCATCAACAACTGCGGCACGTTCCACTTCACCGGTACGCCGGAGTTCGACGTACGGCTGGTCGGTGACAGCAACGACGGCGGCTGGACCGCAGACGCAGGCGCGCCAGGTCATTGCGAAGACCGCCCACCGGTTGTCCCGCCGGCGCCACCGGGGCCGTGGAACTGACGGCCAGAGCCCGGCAATAGGTGCGCGGGCCAGTAGAACAAGGGCGTGCGGTGGGTTCCCCGGAACCCACCGCACGCTTTTTGTTGCCGGGGCCGGCCCGCTGGCCTCAGTCAGCCGACATCTGGCGCCGAAACCTCCTGTACGGGCGCGGCGGGCGTAGGTGCGGGCGCGCCAGTGACCGACGCGGCAGCGGCGGGTGCTGCGGATTCAGAGCGATTGGTGCGGAAGGCCCAAGCCAGGGCGGACGGCGCTGGATCACGTCGAAGAGATGGACGGCGGCTGCGTCACCTTCTTGGTGCGGCACGCCTGGCTGAGCATGCGCTCGGCCGCTGCCGCCGCCCTGGCCGAGCACGGACTCTCCGTCCAGCAGTACGGCACGCTGCTGCTGCTCGCCGAGAAGCCGGGCTGCACGATCGCCGAACTGGCGAGAAAGGTCGGCACCGCCCGGCAGTCGGCGAACGAGCTGATCACCGGGATGGGTCGCGCAGGCCTGCTCGAACGCCGCGCCAACCCGACCGACCGCCGGTCCCAGCAGCTCTACCTGACCGACGCCGGCCAGCGGCGCCTCGCCGACGCCACCCCCGCCGTCCGCGCGGTCGAACGCGACCTGGAAGCCAGCTTCACCCCTGCCGACCGCGCCACCGCCCGCGCCTGGCTGGAACGCATGGTCAACAGCGAAACCCCAGCCGAAGACCCCGCCTGACCTGCGTCGGCCTGACCCGCCTCTCCCAACTCTGAACACTCACCGGCTCTTCGCCAAGGCGTCGTACCGCACGTCCGTGAGTTGTTCAGATACCTCCCACAGCCGCCGTTGAGTAGCGGCGTCGTGTGACTGGGGCGTCGACTCGAGCCGCGTCGGATGCCCCTTGAACTCGAACCGACCATCCGGCCCGTAGTACTCGCCGCCCAGCGCCCCCGGGTCGACTGCCGCGTACAGGATCGACAGCGCCCCGATCTCCACCGGCTGGGTGATCGGGCGGGCAAGTCCCCACGACGCGCCGCGGAACAGGAACGGCAGGTTCCGGTTGAGCTCCGTGCGTGCGCCGCCTGGGTGAGCAGCGAGGGCCACGGTCGTCGCACCAGCCACCGCGAGCCGGCGCTGCAACTCGTAGGTGAAGAGGAGATTCGCCAGCTTCGACTGGGCATAGGCCGCGGAGCGCCGGTACCGCCGTTCCGACTGGAGATCGTCGAAGTCGATCCGCCCCTGGCGGTGCGCAGGACTGGCGACGGTGACGATCCGCGAGCCGTCGACTGGCAGCAGTCGCTCCAGCAACAGCCCGGTCAGGGCGAAATGACCCAGGTGATTAGTGCCGAACTGGAGCTCGAACCCGTCAACCGTCGTACTGCGCGGCGACCGCATCACGCCGGCGTTGTTGATCAGGACATCGATGCGATCGTGTTCCGCACACACCTGCTTCGCGGCCTCGCGGACCGACCCCAGCGAGGCGAGATCGAGAGCGACCACGCTCACCCGCGCGGCCTGGCGTCACGGCCCGGATGTGATCCCGAACCGCCGCGGCCTTGGCGACGTCGCGGCACCCCAGTACTACGGTCGCGCCCGCCGCGGCCATCACGATCGCGGTCTGGCGGCCTACCCCGGCACTCGCTCCCGTGATGAACACGGTGCGGCCTGACTGATCAGCTATCGCCATCGGACCCTCCTGTTACTATCCGGGATGTGTATCCCGGATATGACGATACGGGACGGGCATCCCGTTTAGCAACGGTCCGATACAGCGTCCGAGTACGGGGGATCGATGGCTGAGCCGGGCAGGGCGTTGCGAGCCGATGGACGGCGGAACCGCACCCGGGTGGTGGAGGTCGCCGAAGCCGCGTTCGCGACGCAGGGATTGGCTGTCCCGATCTCAGAGATCGCCCGACGCGCGGAGGTCAGCACCGGCACGGTCTCGCGCCACTTCCCGACCAAGGCCGCTCTCATCGAGGCGGTCCTTCTCACTGTGCTCGAGCGACTGGCCGTCGAGGCACGGGCTCTGGTGGTCGCCGACGATCCCGGCCACGCGTTCTTCAGCTTCTTCAAGCGGCTGGTCCTCGAGGGCACGACCAACAAGGCCCTGTTCGACACCCTGGCCGCGGCCGGCCCCGACAGCGACCTCAAGAGCGCCGTGGCATCGGCAGGCACCGACCTGACGGCAGCCCTCGGGCACCTCCTGGTCCGCGCTCAACAGACCGGCGACGCCCGCCCCGACATCACCGTCGACGACCTGTCAGCCATTCTCGTAGGCGCCCTCGCCATGCAGGCCCACACCAACACCAACACGCCCTCCCCCCACCTGGCCGACCTAGCCACCGACACCCTCCGAACCCACCCCTGACGCCGCTACTGATCAGTGCAGGTCATTCGCGCATGGCTCGCAGCAGCAGGTCGATACCTCGGACCACGTCGAGGTGGGCTGCGACGGCCACAGCGACCAGCCCCCACAGTGGCAGCCCGACGACAGCCGCGACCGCGAAGATGAGTAGCCGGAACTCACGGCGGAACAAGAGTCGTACGTCGGTGTCGCGGCCGACCGCGTGGACGTAAGACACCAGCAGGCAACCTGTTGCCGCGGCGAATCCCCAGGCCCAAGCGGTTCGCGTCGCGCCAGTGGCGAGGACGAGGGCCAGGACTACCGACAGGTCGGCATACCGGTCCAGGAGCGTGTCCAGGGTCGCGCCGCGCCGGGACGCCGTACCGCTGACACGAGCGATCTCGCCGTCGACACCATCCAGCGCCGAGCCGAGGACGACGCCAACCCCGCCGGCAACCATCAGCCAGGTGTTGCCGGTCGCCACCAGCCCGGCCGCCAGCAGGGAGGTGGCGAATGCCAGTGCGGTCGCGGCGTCAGGCGTGAGCCCGGTGGGCAACAGCAGACGGGTGAGCGGTCCGGAGATGCGGCGATTCACCACCCGGGCGATGACACCGTCGGTCGGCTTGGGTCCGTAGCGGAGCCACATGGACCGTTCCAGGGCCCGCACCGTTTCCGGCGTGTCCACATCGGCCCACAACCCGTTCACGTCACGGGACTGAACGGGGTGGCCCTGCGCCAGCAGTTCCTGCCGAAGCCCTAACCAGGACTCGGACGCACGGCCCGCCACCGACAGCACGTCGCTCACCTCGACGACGGTCAGGCCCGCGTCCACCGCGTCGTACTCGTCCAGGTCGGGCCCTAGGGAGGCGACGCACCCGTCGTCTCGCAGCAGGATCCTGTTCGGGCGGGCCCCGCTCAGGCCACCGAACTGTCGATCGACGTCGCGGTCCACGGCCGCTACGTTGCCACCGGTCGTCCGGACCAGCCGCCGGACATCCTCCGCCTCGAACACGTGGTCACCCATCACGACCAGACAGCGTCGGTCGCCGACCGCGCTGAGGCCGGCCAGCACCGAGGAGGCAGTGCCGTGCTGCCAGTCCGCGTTCGTCACCACCTCCACCGGCAGGTTCCGAGCCTGGATCGCGGCGATGACATCTTCTGCGCGGTAACCGACCACGACGACGATTCGCTCGACCCCGGCCTGGCGCAACACCTTGCTGCAGCGCTCCAGCAGGCTGATGCCGCCGACCCGGCGCAATGCCTTCGGGTGGGTGGACCGCATGCGAAGTCCTCGTCCGGCGGCAAGTAGCAGCGCCACGCGCACTGCCGGTACAGTCCCACTCTCATCGGTCATGGGCGGCCTCCCTCGCGTCTCATGATGCATGGAACGGCCGGTATCGAAAGTGCCAGACTGCGTCCGCCAGGACGAAACGACTGCTTCGGATGGTCAGCGGCGGGGAATGTCCGGCCGGATCGAGATCACCGGCAGTTCGGTCCTCGACTCCCCGGCCGTTGTCCCGGGGCGCGGACGGACTCCTGCGGGCACCGGGATGCCGGGGTTAGGGTCGAGGCCATGCGCGAACACGCTCAGCGGCTGCAGGGTCTCGGTACCACCATCTTCGCGGAGATGTCCGCGCTCGCGGTCCGCACGGGCTCGGTGAACCTCGGCCAGGGATTCCCCGACACCGACGGCCCTGACTCTCTGCTCGAGGACGCGATCTCGGCCATCCGGTCCGGCGCGAACCAGTACCCGCCGGGTCGCGGCATCCCCGCCCTCCGGCAGGCGATCGTCGACCACCAGAAGCGGTTCTACGGGCTCGAGTACGACCCGGACACGCAGGTCCTGGTCACCACCGGCGCCACCGAAGCGATCGCCGCCGCCCTGCTCGCGTACGTCGAACCGGGTGACGAGGTGGTCGCCCTCGAGCCGTACTACGACTCGTACGCCGCATGCATCGCGATGGCGGGTGGGCACCGCGTGCCGGTCACCTTGCGCGCGCCAGACTTCCGCCTCGACCTCGACGAACTCCGTGCCGCGGTCACCCCGCGCACGAAGGTGCTGCTGATCAATTCACCGCACAACCCGACCGGCACGGTGCTCACCGACGAGGAACTCCGCGGCGTCGCCGCCGTCGCCATCGAGCACGACCTGGTCGTCATCACCGACGAGGTCTACGAGCACCTGATCTACGACGGACTCGAGCACCGGCCGCTCACGTCGTATGACGGGATGGCCGAGCGCACGATCTCCATCGGCAGCGCGGGCAAGACCTTCTCCGTCACTGGCTGGAAGATCGGCTGGGCCACCGGGACGCCCGAGGTGGTCACCGCAGTGAACACCTCCAAGCAGTTCCTCACCTACGTCTCAGGTGCGCCCTTCCAACCAGCCGTCGCCGGAGCTCTTGCCTTAGGCAACGAGTACTTCGACGAGCTGCGCAGTACGATGCAGGCCAAGCGCGACCTGCTCTGCGACGGCCTGGAATCCCTCGGCTTCGGCGTCCACCGGCCCCAGGGCACCTACTTCGTCACCACCGACGTCCGCCCGCTCGGCTACACGGACGGCGTCGAGTTCTGCCGCATGCTCCCCGAGAAGACCGGCGTAGTGGCTATCCCCCACCAGGTCTTCTACGACAACGTCGAGGCCGGCCGCCCCCTGGTCCGCTGGGCCTTCTGCAAGCAACCCCACATCCTCGAGGAAGCCCTCACCCGCCTCACCAAGCTCTGAGGTCCGGCGGGGGTGCCGATGGAATCTCCTCCACCGGCACCTAGCGCTCAGATCTGGCTGCTGCCGCCGTCGACGAAGATCTCGCCGCCGGTCATGAAGCTGCTCTGGTCGGAGGCGAGGAACAGGACGGCGTTGGCGATCTCGTCGGGCTCCCCGAGACGCCCGAGCGGCACCCCGGCGGCCATCGCTCCCAGGACCGCCCCGACCTGCTCGGGGTCCGGTACGAGTCCGGCGAGCCCCGGCGTGTTGGTGGAGCCGGGGATGACGGTGTTCACCCGGATCCCGCGCGGCGCCAACTCGGCTGCCCAGGTCCGGCCGAAGGACCGGATGGCCGCCTTCGTTGCGGAGTACACGCTGAACGCCGGGGTGCCATCGGTGGCGGCGGTCGAGCCCGCCAGGACGATCGCGGCGCCCTCGTTCAGCAGCGGAAGTGCCTTCTGCACGGTGAAGAGCGTGCCGCGGACGTTGATGCCGAAGGTGCGGTCGAAGTCGTCGGGAGTGATCGCCTCCAGCGGCACGAAGCCACCGCCTCCCGCGTTCGCGTAGACGATGTCCAGGCCGCGGCCGAACTGCGCGATGGTCTCGAAGAGTGCGTCGAGGTCCTCGAGGCTCGCGACGTCACCCGCGACGCCGGTGACCCGCTCACCGGCGGTGGCGACGATGTCGGCCACCGCGGCATCGAGCTCGGGCTTGCGGCGACCGGTGATGAAGACGTGCGCGCCTTCGGTCGCCAACCGCCGCGCGGCCGCCAGGCCGATACCGCTGGTGGCACCCGTGACGAGTGCGACCTTGTTGTCCAGCTGTCCCATGAGGGGTCCTTTCGATGATGCCGGCCGGGATCGGCCGGGCTCAGGTGAGGTCAGAGAGGTCAGGTGAGGTCGGCAGCGAGGTCTGCAAGTCGCCGCCAGTCCGGCAGCGGAAGGCCGTCGCTGCCGGGTGAAGTGGGAAGCACTTGTACGGCTACGTGGTCGGCGCCGGCGTCCAGGTGCTCGCGGAGTCGTTTGCTGACGGCCTCGTCATCTCCCCAGGCCACCAGCGCGTCGATCAGCCGGTCGCTGCCGCCGGGAACGAGATCGCCGTCGGTGAAGCCGAGCCGTCGAAGATTGTTGTGATAGGCATCGAATCCGATGAACATCCCGAGCTGGTCGCGGGCGACCGCGCGAGCCTGCTCGGCATCCGCGCTGAACACGACCGCCTGATGTGGCGCAATGATCGCCTCGCTGCCCAGCCGGTCCCGCATCCTCGCGGTGTAGTCCGGGTTCACCAGGAACGGATGGATCCCCGCGGTGCGTTCTGCGGCGAGCTGCGCCATCCGAGGACCGAGAGCCCTGAGCAGCAGACGCTCCTGAGCGATCGGGCACTGCTCCTGAGCCAGCTCATCGAGGTACTCGCTGACGGCACCGACCGGACTGGTGTACGTCCGACCCACCGCCGCGGCCGCGTTGCGGTCACTCACCCCGAGGCCAACGATCGTCCGCGGCCCGCGGCGGGCGTCCAGCTCCCGCACCCGGGCCGACAAGGTCGAGGCTTCTTGTCGCCAGATGCCGAGGACACCGAGCACGACGTACGTCTCGGGCGATGCAGTCAGCAGCTCGTCGGCGTCGTCGAACACTCCGCCGCCGTCGAGCCCCGGGATCCAGAGGGCGCCGATGCCTCGGTCGGCCAGTTCGGCCGCCGCCTCGGCGACGCCCGACCGACCGGCGTTGCGCAGCTCCATGCTCCAGACCCCGACCGGTCCCGGCGCCCACTCCGCGCTATCGCTCCCAACCCGCTCCGCACTGTTGCTCATGATCCGCTCCCTGGGTTTCATACCGTTCGGTTAGAAACTCAAGCTAGCAGTGGTTGAAGGCTCACGCAAATTTTTGAACCGAGCGGTTAAGAACTGCTATCCTCGGCACTGAGCCAGGAGGTGGCAGATGCCGGGAGGACGACCGCGCACGTTCGACGAGCAGGAGGCGCTCGAGCGCGCCGTCGAGGTGTTCTGGCGGCAGGGCTACGAGGGCACGTCGATCACCGACCTGACGACCGCCATGGGCGTCAACAAGCCCAGCCTGTACGCCGTGTACGGCAGCAAGGCAGACCTCTTCCGCCGGGTGATCGCGCACTACGCCGAGCACGACATGGCCTACGCGCGGGCAGCCCTCGCAGAGCCCACCGCGCTCCTCGTCGTCCAGCGGTTCCTGCGCGACAACGTGGCCGCCGTGACCCTCGACGACAAACCGAACGGGTGTCTGTCGATCCAGGGCGGCCTGTCCTGCAGTGCCGAGAACCAGGACGTCGCGCAGTTCCTGGCGGCCAGCCGGCTCGGCGGGGAGAAGGCCTTCGCAGACCGGTTCCGCCTGGCGATCGAGCGGAACGACCTACCAGCCGATGCCGACCCGGACGCCCTAGCCCGCTTCCTCATGGTGGTGTCCGAAGGTCACGCCGTCCACGCGGCCGCCGGCGTACCTCGCGAGGCCCTGCTGCAGTCCGCCGCCATCGCCGAACAGGCCTTCAAAGCCATGACCAGCCAGTCGGCTTCGCGCGCCTAGCGGCGAAGGAAGCGGGAGAGGGTTTCGGGGTCTCGGGCGATGGCGGTGGTGCCGTCGTCTGAGGTGATGATCGGGCGCTGGATGAGGATGGGATCGGCAACCAGGGCGGCGATCCAGTCCGCGCGGTGAGCCTCGTCGCGGGGGAGGTCGCGGAGGGCAGCGGCCGGCTTCTCGTTCATCCTGGCGATGTGCCAGGGCTCCAGGTTCAGGCGGGTCAGCACCTCAGTGAGCTCGTCGATGGTCGGCGGGTCGTCGAGGTAGCGGCGGACCGTGTACGGAGTACCGGAGTCGTCCAGGGCGGCGGTGGCGGCTCGGCACTTCGAGCAGGCCGGGTTGATCCAGATCTCCATCAGCGGCGGACTCCCAGGAACCAGGTCTTGGTGGGTCCCTGGAGCATCAGCACCAGGAGGGTGACGTGGATCGCCAGGCCGAGGATGCTGCCGGGGAGGGCGGTCACCCCGCCCGCGATACCGAAGGTGGCGACGACCATCAGCAGATTCCGGGCCCAGTTCCGCCGCTTGCGCAGGAACACCGCCGGGAGGATGTAGACGACCCCGCACAGCAAGAACGCCGCGAACAACCAGCCCGTGGCATCCTTCGACCCCAGCAACATCTCAGCCATCGGCGCCGCCGCCGAAGTCAGCGAGAACAACCCCCCGAGCACACACAGAATCCCAAGCCCGAAGGAGATCGCAGCCGCCGCAGTCACCTGCTTGGGAACAGCCTCAGTCCCGGCCTGGTACCCCCATGGATTCCCCTGCTCCGAGTACCCCGGCCCCTGCTCCCCATACGACCCAGCCCCCTGTCCGCCATCCGGCGTGGGGTCCTGCCCGGGCTGCCCGCCGTACTGCCCGGAGTCCTGCCCGGGATACCCGCCCGGCGCCTTGGGGTCCTGCCCGGGGGGACCGGGAGGTGGCGGAGGGGGTGAGCTGGGTGGCTGGCCGGGCGAGCCGAAGACACCTCGGTACGGACCTGGACGGTCGTCCCGCGGGGGCTCGTCACCCTGACCGCCGCCGTACTGCTCGTTCATCAGCCCGAAGAGTCCTTCCACCTAACCCCACCCCGATCCTCGCAGATCCCCCCAACCCCCACCCTCTGCCGCTCCCAAGACACCAAACCCACCTCAGCAGCCCCACGAGCTATGCCGATCGCCGCCGCAGGACTTCGGGGAGCTGCTGAGGCTCCGGTCGGTGGCGCGCGGAGTCGTGCGGGTGGCGGGTTGGGTGGTAAATCGGGTTGCTTGGGGGTAGGGGCGGGCTCAGGCTGGCGGGTGGGAGTTGCGGGCCGGGGTGGATGGCGGGCTCGAAGAGGCGTTGACCGACCGGCTGGTCGAGTACAACAAGAGCCGGTCGGAGATCGTGCGCAGGCGGTTCGAGCCGGAGAATCTGCGATCCGAGCCTGTTCAGGTGTTCGCGGTGGGGGCGGACGGCAGGTTGGTCGGTGGTTGCGCGGCGCGGGTGGAGCGGGTGTGGCACTGGCTGACCATCGACTTGATGTGGGTGGATCAGCAGGTTCGGGGGCATGGGATCGGGCTGGACTTGTTGCGGGCGGTCGAGGAGGACGGCCGGCGCCGCGGGTGCCGGTGGGCGGAGGTCACGACCTTCGATTTCCAGGCTCCGGGGTTCTACCTCCGGGCCGGCTACGAGGAGTACGCCGTCAAGCACGACTACCCACCCGGCCACTCCAACCACTTCCTCCGGAAGGACCTCTGAGGGTCCGGGCAGCACAACGGCCGGCTCCGGATCGGGGGGATCCGGGGCCGGCCGTTGGGGTGGGTCAGGCGGTCGTTACGTCCAGGGCGTCCTTGGACTCGTTGATGCGGACGTGGACGGTGTCGCCGTCGCGGATCTCGCCGGCCAGGAGGCCTCGGGCGAGTTCGTCACCGATGGCGGACTGGACCAGGCGGCGGAGCGGGCGAGCGCCGTACACCGGGTCGTAGCCGGTCATCGCCAGCCACTCCATCGCGTCATCGCCGACGTCCAGAGTGATGCGACGGTCACCCAGCCTGCGCTGCAGTGCGCCGATCTGGAGGCCGACGATCTTGGTCAGCTCCTCGCTGCCCAGGGCGTCGAACAGGACGATCTCGTCGAGCCGGTTGATGAACTCCGGCTTGAAGGCCTGGCGAACCACGTTCATCACCTGGTCGCGCTTGGCGGAGTCGTCGATCGACATGTCGGCCAGGTACGCGGACCCCAGGTTGCTGGTGAGCACCAGGATGACGTTGCGGAAGTCGACCGTACGACCCTGGCCGTCGGTCAGACGACCGTCGTCGAGCACCTGCAGGAGGATGTCGAAGACCTCGGGGTGCGCCTTCTCGACCTCGTCCAGCAGGATCACGGAGTACGGGCGGCGGCGGACCGCTTCGGTCAGCTGACCACCCTCCTCGTAGCCGACGTAGCCGGGGGGCGCGCCGACGAGTCGCGAGACGCTGTGCTTCTCGCCGTACTCCGACATGTCGATCCGGACCATCGCCCGCTCGTCGTCGAACAGGAAGTCCGCGAGCGCCTTGGCCAGCTCGGTCTTGCCGACACCGGTCGGGCCGAGGAACAGGAAGCTCCCGGTCGGGCGGTCCGGGTCGGAGATGCCCGCGCGGGCCCGGCGTACGGCGTCGCTGACGGCCTTCACCGCCTCGCGCTGGCCGATCAGCCTGCGACCGAGCTCGTCCTCCATCCGGAGCAGCTTGCCGGTCTCGCCCTCGAGCAGCCGGCCGGTCGGGATACCGGTCCACATCGCGATCACCTCGGCGATCTCGGTGGGCCCGACCTCCTCGTTGACCATCGCGTCCGGGCCGTCGATGACCTCGGGCTCGGCTGAAGCCTCTTCGAGCTCCTTGGTCAGCTCGGGGATGTCGCCGTACAGGATCTTCGAGGCGGTCTCGAAATCGCCTTCGCGCTGGGCCCGCTCGGCCTGGCCACGGAGCTCGTCGATCCGCTCCTTGACCTCACCGATCCGGTTCAGGCCGGACTTCTCCTTCTCCCAGCGGGCTTCGAGCGCGCGCAACTCCTCCTCGCGGTCGGCGAGGTCGGCGCGCAGCCGCTCCAGCCGCTCCTGGCTGGAGGCGTCCTCCTCGCGCGACAGCGCGAGCTCCTCCATCTTCAGCCGGTCGACCGTCCGCCGCAGCGAGTCGATCTCGACCGGGGAGGAGTCGATCTCCATCCGCAGCCGGGAAGCGGCCTCGTCGACCAGGTCGATCGCCTTGTCGGGCAGCTGGCGGCCGGTGATGTAGCGGTTGGACAGGGTGGCGGCGGCGACCAGCGCGCTGTCGGAAATGGCGACCTTGTGGTGTGCCTCGTAGCGCTCCTTCAGGCCGCGCAGGATCGCGATCGAGTCCTCGACGCTCGGCTCACCGACGAACACCTGCTGGAAGCGTCGCTCCAGCGCCGGGTCCTTCTCGATGCGGGTCCGGTACTCATCGAGCGTGGTGGCGCCGATCATCCGCAGCTCACCGCGGGCCAGCATCGGCTTCAGCATGTTGCCGGCGTCCATCGCACCCTCGCCGGACGCACCCGCGCCGACGACGGTGTGCAGTTCGTCGATGAAGGTGATGACCTGACCGTCGGATTCCTTGATCTCGGTCAGCACGGCCTTCAGCCGCTCCTCGAACTCACCGCGGTACTTCGCACCGGCGACCATCGCGCCCAGGTCCAGGCTGATCAACCGGCGACCCCGCAGGGACTCCGGTACGTCGCCGGCCACGATCCGCTGTGCGAGTCCCTCGACGACGGCGGTCTTGCCGACGCCGGGCTCACCGATCAGGACCGGGTTGTTCTTCGTCCGGCGCGACAGCACCTGGACCACGCGGCGGATCTCCGAGTCACGGCCGATCACCGGGTCGAGCTTGCCTTCGCGGGCGCGCTCAGTCAGGTCGACGCCGTACTTCTCCAGCGTCTTCGTGGTGCCCTCAGCCTCCGGCGAGGTGATCCGCCGGTTGCCGCGCATCGCGTCGAACGCCTGCAGCAGCGCCTCCGGCGTCACGTCCAGCGCGCTCTTGGCATTGCCCTCGACGGTGGCGAGCGAGATCAGCAGGTGCTCGGTGGAGACGAACTCGTCCCCGAGCCCGAGGGCCCGCTGCTCCGCCTGATTCAGCACGTCGCTGGTCTTCGGCGAGAGGCTCGGCGCCTGCACACTGCCACCACTACTCTTCGGCAGCCTGCTCAGCTGCTCCGCGGTACGGCGGCGTACTGCGTCGACGTCCGCGCCGGCCGCCTCGAGCAGACCGACAGTGGTCCCCTCGGGCTGCGCGAGCAGCGCCGACAGCAGGTGAATCGGTTCCACGGTCGGGTTGCCCGCCGCGGAGGTCTGACGGATCGCGACCGACAGGGTTTCCCGGGCCAGCGTCGTCAACCGCTGAACATCCATCTGGTTTCCAGCCTTTCCAGTTCATGACAAGTCCTACTAGAAACAACTTATCCAGAGTTGAGTCCATTCCACTCAACTCTCAGAAAACCTGGGGATAACTCAGGGATGCCCGGACGCTCACCCGGTGCACAAAGTGGGACCTCGGACACCCAACTGGGACCTCGGACACGAAATAGCCTGTCCCCCAAGTCTCCACAAGGTGTCCCAGGTCTCCACAACCACACCGTCACCGACCCCATCGCAGTCGGCGTGGTGCCCGCTGGCGGGTTGTCCGCCCGCTGGCGCCCTACACAAGCAGGCAGTGACCACCGAACCCGCCAGCCGCGCCCCCGCCACATTGCGCCACCACCCACCCAGCCGCACGCTGTACGCATCGCGCACCTCATTTCGCGGTGGTTACCCACTCCTGGTGTGGGTTGCCCAACCGGCCTCCGAGGGGGCAACCCACAACAACGGCATGTAACCCCGCGGCGAACCGCCAACCCGCGGGCCCACCGGGCAGCAGATCGGCCCCGTTGAGGGGCCCAACCCCTCAACCGCAGGGTTGCCCGCTCGGAATCCGAGAGGGCAACCCCCACCCTCCGGGGTTGACCCCTCAGAGGGCATGCCGGTACAGACGCCAGCCGCGCGGACCAGGGAAGCGCGGGGATGGGAGAACCGAGCCGTCCGGGGTAGCGGGCAATCGGCAGCCTCGGCAGCCGGGCCGTACCGAAGGACAGGAGGTGGTCGCTACGCGGACCACCTCAGCGGGCCGCCCGCGCCTGGGGCCTCGGGGAGCGGGGCGGTACTGCCTGTCGCTCGGTACACGCTAACCCTTGAAACTCCACCCGACCCGACTCGGACCTCCCCGCGGGATCCGCGTAGCTGCGTCACCAACGGCGCCCTTGCAGCCCCGACGGAACACCCGCGCTCGCCACCCCAGCGGAATGCGTCGCGCTCGCCACCCCCCGGCGGACACGTCGCGCCGGTGTTGGTTGGCGGTGTGTGGTGGCAGGTGCCGCGTGGCGCGGGGTACTCGGACTGAAGCTGACGAACGGCCGGCCTCCGGCAAAAGACCGAGCCTGACCCGGCGATTGACCGATTGGCAACACTGTTGCCGAGGGCAAGCTCTAAGCGATCAGGGTTTGAAGTCTGCGGCGCGGAGGCGGTAGACCTGCAGGTTGAGGTCGTAGTACTTGTCGGTCTCGCCTACCCAGTTCATGCCGAGGCGGGTGGCGGTGGCGATCGCGCGTTTGTTCTTCGGGCGGGCGACGGCGAAGAGTTCGTCGATCGAGCCCTCTTTGAAGGCCCACTTCATCAGGCCTCGGCTGGCCTCGGTGGCGTACCCGTTGCCCCAGGCGGCGGGCTTGAGTTGCCAACCGATCTCCATGTCCTCCTCGTACGGCGGGAGGAGCCGGATGAGCAGACCGCCGACTACTTCGTTGTCCTCCTGACGGACCACGGCCCAGCGGCCGGCTGGGACGACGAGGTTCGGCTGGGCCTCGATCCAGGCCTTCAGGATGGCGCGCATCGTCACCGGGTCGGTGACCTGGTCGATGGCGGGCGACAGCCACTGCGCGACGTCGGCCGATCCGTAGATCTCCAGTGCGGCCTGGACGTCTTCTTCTTCCCAGTCCCGGATCAACAGCCGGTCGGTCTGCAGATTGAGCGTCACATCGCCAGGGTAGGCGGCGGCACCCAAGCGGCAACCCCGTCCGGATGACAACTAGGCGAAAGGCCAGTGCGCGAGGACGTCGGCGGCGACGTCGTCGATGGTGCGGCCGGCTGTGTCGACCGAGTAGTCGCTGACGTCGTCGGCTACCAACAGGGCGGACAGCTCGGATGCGCGGGCGACGAGGTTGGCCAGGTCGGCGCCGTTCTCGCGGGCGCGGCCGTGAATGCGTTCGGCGAGTTCGGTGTCCGGGGCATCGAGTCGGCAGATCACGACGGATCCTCCCGTGGCCTCCTCCAGTTGGCGCCGCTCGTCCAGGTTTTCGACGACACCCGCGACGATGAGACGGCGACTGCCGGCCTGGCGGTAGTTCGACCACACCGCCGCCAGGTTGGCCGCCTTCAGCCGCGACTGGTGCGGGTCGTCGTCGGGAGCGGGCCAGGCGGCGCCGAGGAGGTCGAGGTCCGCGAACGCGGGGTGCTGGCCGAGGTCGGTACAGCGGTCGAAGACTCGCCAGCCGACGGAGGTCTTGCCAACCCCGGGTGGGCCCGAGAGGACGAGAGCAGGTGTTTGCACCCGACCGATGATGCGCCTCGCACCTGCTGTGTCACAAAGCGTTTCTGGGCGAAGCGCGGGCAGCAGGGAGCCCCCGGACCCGAGGGGATGGGGTCCGAGGGCTCGGCCGGAGACACGTGGGGGACGTGCCTCCGGGGCCCGGCGGCACCTCGGGGGAAGGCACCACCAGGAGCCCGGTCGGCACCTGAGAACAGGCGCCTCGCGGGTGGCCCGGTCGGCGCCTGGGACAGGCGCCTCCGGGGCCCGGAACTCCCCGTGGGGGTGGGGAACTTCCGGGGGAACCGGAAGCTTCGGGGGATGGAAGCTTCCGGAGGCTTTCGGCCGCGCTGACCTTCCGGGGAAGGTCAGCGCGGTCCGAGCTCGAGGGGCTGGGTGCGGATCCACCGGGTGGTGGTCTGCTGCCGGCCCATCGCGATCACGTCACCCGCCGGCCCGGCCGAGAACACCCGGGACCGCTGGGTGTGCTGCCGGGACACGCCGACGCCGCGCTGCACCTCGGCGAGCAACTGGGTCACCCGCTGGCGCAGGTCCTCGACCTCCGACTGGAGCTCCAGGATGTGCCGGATGCCCGCGAGGTTGACGCCCTCCTCCTGGGACAGGTGCTGGACGTACCTCAGCTTCGCCACGTCGTACGCCGAGTACCGCCGGCCGCGGCCACTCGCCCGGCTGGGCGTGACCAGGCCGAGCCGGTCGTACTGCCGCAATGTCTGCGGATGCATACCGGCCAACTGGGCCGCCACCGAGATCACGTAGATCGGGGTGCGGTCGTCCCAGGTCGGCACCTGGCTGAACGGGAGGCCCATCAGGAACTCCCGAACAACCCGGCGCGCAAGTCGGGCTGGGCTGAGGCCGAGGAGAACTCCTGCAGCTTGGTCCGCTGCTCGTCGCTCAACTCGTGCGGCACCTGCACCTCGATGGTGAGCAGCAGGTCGCCCTTTGTGCCGTCGCGGCGTACCGATCCCTTGCCACGAACGCGCAGCTTGCTGCCGTTCGCAGTACCGGCTGGGATCCGGACCGTGACGGGGAGACCGTCCAGGGTCGGCACCTTGATCTCGGCGCCGAGCGCGGCCTCGGTGAAGCTCACCGGGACCGCCAGCGTCAGGTGCTCGCCCTGACGGCCGAAGATCCGGTGCGACTTCACGTGCACGGTGACGTAGAGATCGCCCGCGGGGCCACCTCGTTCACCAGCCGCTCCCTTGCCCTTCAGCCGGATCCGCTGACCGTCCTGCACGCCCGCCGGGATGCGGACCTGCATGGTCTTGCTCGACTGGCCGCGGCCGGAGCCGTGGCAGGTCTCGCACGGCTGGTCCACGACCAGGCCGCGGCCCTTGCACTCGGTGCAGGGCTCGGTCATCGCGAACACGCCACCCTGGACCGAGGTCTGCATACCCGTGCCTTCGCACTTGAGGCAGACCTTCGGCACCGTGCCGTACTTCGCGCCGGTACCGCGGCAGGTCTTGCAGGGCTCGTCGCTGGTCATCCGCAGCCCGACGGTGACACCGTTGACGGCCTCGGCGAACTCGATCGTCGCCTCGGTCTCGATGTCGGCGCCGCGCCGCGGACGGGCCGTCGAGGTGGTGGTCGTAGTGCGGCCACCACCGCCGAACATGCCGCCCAGGATGTCGCCGAGTCCACCGCCGCCGGTCGAGCCCGACCGGTTGAACAGGTCGCCGACGTCGAAGCCGAACCCCTGTCCACCGCCCTGGGCGCCACCGCCCGGCATCCGGAAGCCACCACTGCCGAACAGCCGGCGGGCCTCGTCGTACTCCTTGCGCTTCTTGGCGTCCCCGACGACGTCGTACGCCTCGGAGACCTCCTTGAACTTGGCCTCGGCCGACGCGTCCCCGGCGTTGGAGTCCGGGTGGTACTTGCGCGCCAGCTTGCGGTAGGCCTTCTTGATCTCATCGGCCTCAGCCGTCTTGGAGACGCCGAGAACCTTGTAGAAGTCCTTCTCCAACCAGTCTTTCGTACTCATCGACGCCTCACCTCCTCGGGGGGAATTCCTTACTCCGTTGGCTTGTCAGCCGGGTCAGCTTCTCCGGTCGTTTCGGCCGGGAGCTGCTCGGTCGGTTCGGACACGGCGACCCGCGCCGCCCGCAGGATCCGCTCGCCGAGGCGGTAGCCCGGTTGCATCACCAGGGTGGCGGTCGGGCCGTCCACCTCGTCGGAGTAGTTGTGCAGCAGCGCCTCGTGGATCCGCGGGTCGAAGTGGTCGCCCACCTCGCCGTACTTCACCAGCCCGAGCTTCTCGGTGACGCGCTCGACCGACTCGGCGACCGCCTTGAAGGCGCCCTCGAGCTCGCCCGCCTCGCGGGCCCGGCCGATGTCGTCCAGCGTCTGCAGCAACTCGGTCAGCACGGAACCGATGACGACCTCGCGGTTCGCCTCCCGGTCCCGGTCCACCCGGCGCTTGTAGTTCACGTACTCCGCCTGCAACCGCTGCAGGTCCGCCGTACGCTCGGCGAGCGCCTCGGTCAACAGGGCCTCCTGGGCCGAGGGCCCGATCAGGTCGGACGGGTCACGCGGCGGCTGGGCGCCCGGCGTACCGGGCATGCCCGGCCGGGCCCCACCGGCGGGAGCCTGGGAAGGCTCCCGCAGGTTGCCGGTCTCCGGATCGATCCGGCGCTTGTCGCGGACGACGGGCTCGCCGTCCCCGAACTCGCTGCCGGGGTCGTTGGGGCGATCGGTCACTTGGTGTCCTCAGCCTTGCTGTCCTGCGGGCGGTCCTCGTCCACGATCTCGGCGTCGACCACGTCGTCCTCGGTGTTGCCCGAGCCGCTGTCGTCGGAGGAGGAGGAGGAAGAGGCGCTCTCGTCGGAGGTGCCGGCCGCCTGGGCGTTCGCGTACATCGCGGCGCCCATCTTCTGGCTGGACTGGGCGAGCTTCTCCGACGCGGTCTTGATCACGTCGGCGTCCTCACCCTCGAGGGCCTTCTTCAGCTCCGCGACACCGTCCTTGACCTCGGTCTTGACGTCGTCGGGGATCTTGTCCTCGTTCTCCTGCAGGAACTTCTCGGTCTGGTAGACCAGACCCTCCGCCTGGTTGCGGGACTCGACCGCCTCGCGGCGGACGCGGTCCTCCTCGGCGTACTGCTCGGCGTCGCGGACCATCTGGTCGATGTCGGTCTTCGGCAGCGCGGAGCCACCCGTGACCGTCATCCGCTGCTCCTTGCCGGTGGCAAGGTCCTTGGCGTTGACGTGCACGATGCCGTTCGCGTCGATGTCGAAGGTGACCTCGATCTGCGGCACGTTGCGCGGCGCCGGCGGCAGGCCGGTCAGCTCGAAGTTGCCGAGCGACTTGTTGTCGCGGGCCATCTCGCGCTCGCCCTGGTAGACCTGGATCATCACCGACGGCTGGTTGTCCTCGGCCGTGGTGAAGATCTCCGAACCCTTGGTCGGGATCGTGGTGTTGCGCTCGATGATCTTGGTGAAGACGCCACCCTTGGTCTCGATGCCCAGGCTCAGCGGGGTCACGTCGAGCAGCAGGACGTCCTTGACCTCACCCTTCAGCACACCGGCCTGCAGGGAGGCTCCGACGGCGACGACCTCGTCCGGGTTGACACCCTTGTTCGGGTCCTTGCCACCGGTCAGCTCCTTGACCAGCTCGGCCACGGCGGGCATCCGGGTGGAACCGCCGACGAGGATGACGTGGTCGATCTTCGACACGTCGATGCCGGCGTCCTTGATGACGGCCTTGAACGGCGCGCGGGCGCGCTCGAGCAGGTCGTTGGTGAGCTTCTGGAACTCGGCCCGGGAGAGCTTCTCCTCCAGGTGCAGCGGACCGGAGTCGGTCAGGCTCAGGTAGGGCAGGTGGATCGACGTCTCAGCGGCGCTGGACAGCTCGATCTTCGCCTTCTCCGCGGCCTCCTGCAGACGCTGCATGGCCATCTTGTCGCCGGACAGGTCGGTGCCGTTCTTGTTCTTGAACTGGGTCACCAGCCAGTTGACGATCCGCTGGTCCCAGTCGTCACCACCGAGGTGGTTGTCACCGCTGGTGGCCTTCACCTCGAAGACGCCGTCGCCGATCTCCAGCAGCGACACGTCGAAGGTGCCGCCACCGAGGTCGAAGACCAGGATGGTCTGCTCGGTGCCCTTGTCCAGCCCGTACGCCAGCGCGGCCGCGGTGGGCTCGTTGACGATCCGGTGCACGTTCAGACCGGCGATCTCGCCGGCCTCCTTGGTCGCCTGGCGCTGCGCGTCGGAGAAGTAGGCCGGCACGGTGATGACCGCATCGGTGACCTGCTCCCCGAGGTATGCCTCGGCGTCCCGCTTCAGCTTCTGCAGCACGAACGCGCTGATCTGCTGGGCGGTGAACTTCTTGCCGTCGATCGTTGTGGTCCAGTCTTCGCCCATGTGGCGCTTGATGGACCGGATCGTCCGGTCGACGTTCGTGGTGGCCTGACGCTTGGCCACCTCGCCGACCAGGACCTCGCCGTTCTTGGCGAAAGCGACCACCGAGGGCGTCGTGCGCGCTCCCTCGGCGTTGGGGATGACGGTGGGCTCGCCACCTTCCAGTACGGCGATGACGGAGTTCGTCGTACCGAGATCGATACCGACCGCGCGGGCCATGTGCGTTACCTCCACGAAGTTGAGTGATGCAGACTCAATGTTGCCGTTCCGGGGGTCCGGATTCAAATCGGTCCCGACACCGGAACCTCAGACTTGAGTACACCTGGCTCAACATTGCCCCACCCCCGGGTCATTCCCAACCCCGGGGTCGACTTTTCGGGGCAGGGTCCGGTCAAGCCCTGGTCAGACCCCTGCCGCGGAAGGTGTCCCACGTGGGAAGGTGTGCTCGTGAAACTCCGCCCCATGACGTCAGCCGACGAACCGGCCGTGCTCGCCCTGAACGCCGCTGCCGTCGAGCAGACGGATCCGCTGGGTCCCGACCGGCTGGACTGGCTCCGCCTGATCGCCGCCCACGCCGCCGTGGTGGAGATCGAGGGCGACGTCGCCGCCTTCGTCCTCACCTTCGCGCCCGGCTCCGCCCATGACAGCCTCGACTTCCAGTGGTTCGTCTCGACCTACAACAACCGGTTCCTGCACCTGGACCGGATCGTGGTCGCCGAGCCGTACCGCCGCCAAGGCGTCGCCACCTCGGTCTACCGGGCGGTGGAACGCGCCGCCAAGCCCTTCGACCGGCTGGTCTGCCGGGTCCAGTCGGACCCGCCCGACGACGCCTCCCTGGCCTTCCACGCCGGCCGCGGCTTCGTCGAGGTCGGCAAGCTCCGCCGCCCCAACGGCACCACCAGCGCCATGCTCTCCAAGGAACTGGCCGACTAGCTACGCTCCGCACTCGCAGCGCAGCACGCCGTACTGCGGTACGCCGTGCTGCCGCCTGCGCCCGTACCGCGGCCGGCGTCGCTGCCTCGGCGTACCGCGGCCTGTCGCTGGTCCGGCGTACCGCGCGCTGCCGCCGGACCGGAGTGCCGCGGGCCGTCGCTGGCTCGGCGTACCGCGGGTATTAGAGCGCGCGGACATCGAGGAGGGCGCGGACGGGGAGTTCGTGGCGGAAGCGGGGGTCGGTGAGGCCGTCGACGATGCAGGCGGCACCGATCCACCGGGCGCCGCAGTCGTCCACCAGACCCCGGACCGCCCGGACCGTCGCGCCGGTGTCCACCCAGTCGTCCACCATCAGCACCCGGTCCCCCGCGTCGACCAGGCCGCGGCGGAACCCGAAGACGATGTGCCGGTCCTGGTAGTCCGGCGCCGTGGTCCGCTTCACCCAGCGATCGCTGTCGGTGGCCTGCCCCTGATCTTTGCGGACCTCCACGAACCCGACTCCCAGCGAGGCAGCCGTCAGCGCCCCCAGGAGGGCGCCGCGCGATACCGGTCCGAGCACGACGGTCGGCGTCTCGTCGTACAGGCCCGCCAGCGCCGGACCGAGCTCGCCGAGCAGGTCCGCGTCCCGCCACCAGCCGGTGAGGTCGGCCAGGCCGCGCCACTGGCCCCGGTCCGACCGCCAGCTGAAGGCAGCACTCAGCCGCCGACGGAAATCCCCGTCGACCCGCTGCACCGCCACCCTGGACATACCACTAAGGGTGACGCCCACCCGTCGCCGCGCGCACCGGATTTATCCGCTCGCGGGGCAGCACCTCGCCCACGATCTCGCGGGTGAAGATGTCGTAGCTGATGATCAGCAGACGCTCCCCCGGCAGCTCCACCACCGCCGGATTCGCCTGGTCCACGGTGTCCTGGCCCGCGTCGAGCACGACGTACTGCGGGTCCTGGTCCCACCGCCCGAGGGGCTCTGTGACTACCGTCGCCACCGTAGGCCGGCCCGGGTTGAACTGCCCGGACACGTCGCCATAGGCAACCAGTACTGCGCCGTCGGACAAGGTCAGCGTGTCCGACGAGGACGCGTGCAGGCCGGACGGCTCGGGCTCGGTCCAGGTGAACCCGTTGTCGTCGGAGCGGACCAGCTCCGCCTCGTCGTCGGTCCGGAGCAACGCCACCACCTGACCGCCGGGGAGCAACGTCAGCACCGGTTCGAGGTACTCGCGGCCCCGCTTCCGCCCGAGCACGACCTCCCCGGCCGCCGGCCAGGTGCGACCACCATCGGTCGACCGCACCACGCTCGCCGAGTGACATGCGTCCCCCGGGAAGACCCCATAGATCGGCGCGAGGAGGTCCCCGTCGGGCAGCTCGAGGATCTGCCCGTGCGCGACGACATGCCCCGCCCGGAACCCGTGCCACACCTCGTCGGTCTCCGCGACCATCCGCGACTCGACGACCACCGGGTCACCCCACGTAGTACCGCCGTCCTCCGACCGCGCGACGAGCACACCCGGGCACTCGTACGGCGACACCCCCCAGTCGATCTGGAACCAGCTCAGCAGCACGTCCCCACCCCGCAACTGCACCACCATCGGATCCCGGTCGTCCCAGCGCCCGTCTACCACCACCCGAGGCTCCGACCAGCTCTCCCCACCATCCCCGCTCTCAGCCATCACCAGCCGCCCACCACTCCGAACGTGCCCCTCCCCCTCCCGCCAGGCAACAAGCACCCGCCCATCCCCCAACAACACCGCACTGGGGAAGTACGCGAGCTCCCCCTCCGCCGCCTGCGCAACCACTACCCGAGTCATGCGGCCACGCTAGTAGACCGGACCGCCACCACTCACCAGCCCGCGTCCACGCCCGCTCCTGAGGCCTAGGTGAGCGTCAGGAGGCCGAGGGGCCAGCCCTTGGTGAGTGGTGGCGGTCCGGGGCTGTGGACAACGGACGACGCCGCACGCGGGATTTCGGCACCATGAGGTCGTGGCAGACGTGGCCGAGGTCCTCGCGCGATTAGGCGGCAGCGCGAGCTTCAGGGACCTGCGGGTCACTGTGTCTGCGCGCAGCATCAGAAACGCGCTGCTGGCCGGTGAGGTCCGACGGGTGGCGAAGGGGGTGTACGCCATACCGAAGGCTCCGACTGCGCTCACCGCGGCGAGGAGCCAGGGAGGTGTCGTCTCGCATGTCAGCGCTGCTCAACACTGGGGGATGCATGTACTGACACCCCCACTTCTGCCGCATGTCACCTTGCCACCAGGCAGGGTCCGGCGAAGCAACGGGCAGAAGTGCATCCTTCACTGGGCGGATGTCCCGTCCCTCAACGATGTGACCGTCCCTGTCCGGACGGTGCTCGACTGCTTGAGAACACTGCCTCTGGCCGAGGCACTCGCGATCGCAGACTCCGCATTGCACCAGCGCATCCTCGACGCCGACGACCTGCATGCGGCCGCCCACCAATTGCGTGGTCCTCATCGGCGTCGGATCCAGCACATCGTCGCGCTGGCCGACGGCCGAGCCGAGTCTGTCCTGGAGTCAGCCTTACGAGCCATCCTGATCGAGGCGGGCATCGATGGCTTCGAGCCTCAGGTGGCCGTCCGCGATGAGGAGTTCTCGGCTCGTGTCGACCTCGGTCACCGAAAGCTCCGGATCGCGTTGGAAGCTGATGGCTTCGAGCACCACAGCGCCCGACAGGATCTCGTCAAGGACTGCCGGCGCCACGTGAATCTGAGCATTCGTGGCTGGACGTTGCTCCGGTTCAGCTGGGAGGACGTGATGTACGACAGGGACTGGGTGGTGGAGGCGGTGGGGAGATCGTGCGGACGCCCACCACTCACCAAGCCGTTCCTGCACGCCGCCTGACCTCGAGTACAAGCGTGGCCACGCCAGGCAGTGCACGGTTGGTGAGTGGTGGGCGTCCGCGGCCCTACAGCAAACGCCCACCACTGAGGGTTTGCGCGACCAGCGGGACGCCGGGGCGGTAGGCGAGGTGGAGGTAGGAGGGGGCGTTGAGGACGGCCAGGTCGGCTTGGGCGCCGGGGGTGATGTGGCCGATGTCGTTGCGGCGGAGGGAGGCGGCGCCGCCGGCGGTCGCGGACCAGAGGGCCTCGGCCGGGGACATGTGCATCTCGCGGACCGCCAGGGCTATGCACAGGGGCATCGACGACGAGTAGCCGGAGCCTGGGTTGCAGTCGGTGGCGAGGGCGACGGTGACACCGGCGTCGAGGAGCTTGCGGGCGTCCGGGTACGGCGAGCGGGTCGAGAACTCCACGGCCGGAAGGAGCCCGGCGACAACCCCACTCGATGCCAGCGCGTCCACGTCGGCGTCGGTCAGGTGGGTGCAGTGGTCGGCTGCGGCAGCACCAAGCTCACAAGCCAGCTGTACTCCGGGGCCTTCGCCGAGCTGGTTCGCGTGCACCCGCAGGCCGAGTCCCTTGGCAGCACCGGCCTCGAGGATCGCCCGGGCCTGGTCGCCGTCGAAGGCTCCGCGTTCCACGAACACGTCGATCCACTTGGCGTGCGGAGCCGCCGCCTCCAGCATCGCCCCGGTCACCAGTGAGACGTAGGCCCCTGGATCGTCCGCGAACTCGGCCGGTACGACGTGCGCCCCAAGATAGGTGGTCTCGTCGGTGAAGTTCCGCGCGATCGCCAGCGCCCGGGACTCGTCGGTCGCGGTCAACCCGTAGCCCGACTTGATCTCGACGGTGGTGGTCCCCTGCCGCCGCATCTCCGTGACGAGGCGAGCGACGTTCGCGGTCAGCTGGTCGTCCGTGGCAGCACGGGTCGCCGCGACCGTGGTACGGATTCCCCCTGCGCTGTAAGGCTCCCCGGTCATCCGCGCGGCGAACTCCTCGGCCCGGTCACCGGCGAACATCAGGTGCGAGTGCGAATCCACGAACCCCGGGATCACCGCGGAGCCACCCAGATCGAGCGAACTGTCGGCCGGCGGTGCATCTCGCCGCAAGCCCACCCACGCGAACCGCGATCCCTCGATCACCACGGCGGCGTCGTGGAGCTCTCCCAACAGACCACCGCGGGAAGGATCGTTCGTCACCAGCGACCCAATCCCGGTCAGCAACAGCGACGTCATCCGGCGTTCCCCTCGGTCACGGCGGCGATCGAGGCCGCAAGCTCCGCCGCCACGTCCAGCCTCACATGCTTGCCGGAAGCAACCAGATGCCGACCCGAGACGACCACATCGACGACATCGGCAGCAGAGGCAGCGAAAACGGCGGTCTCCACCGAAGCTCCGGTGCCGGCTGTCCGCACACTGTCCACGGTCAGCCCGACCAGATCGGCACGAGCGCCGACCTCGATTCGGCCCGCGTCCTCGAAGCCCAGCGACCGGTGTCCAGCCACCGTCGCGGCCGCGAGGAGCTCCGACGCGGTCCAGTGCCCGCGCTCCTGCGAGGCAAGCCGTTCGTTGAGCTCGACTGCACGCATCTCCTCGAACAGGTCGATCACGGCGTGACTGTCGGACCCCAGCGTCAGCTGGGATCCCGCGTCCCGCAGCGCCACCGACGGCCCGATCCCGTCCGCGAGATCCCGTTCCGTCGTGGGACAGAAGCACGAGTACGTCGCAGAGCTCCCGAGCAGGCCGACATCCACCGGCGTCAGGTGCGTCGCGTGCACCCCACTCGTCCGCGGCCCCAGGAATCCCGCCTCGTCCAGCACCTGCGCCGGGGTCCGCCCGTAGGCCTCAAGGCTCGCCGCGTTCTCCGCGACCTGCTCCGACAGGTGGATGTGCAGCGGCGCGTTCGGCAGCGCGGACGCCACCGTGCCGAGCTGTTCCTGCGGCACCCCGCGGATCGAGTGGGCGGCCGCGCCGATCACCACGTCGTCGGCTCCGCGCAGGTCGAGCACCCGGGCGGCCCATTGAGCCGCCTCCCCGTCGCTGAACCGCTGCTGCACCTCGTTCAGTGGCTGGTCGATGCCACCCGCCACGTAGCAGGTGTCGAGCAACGTGAGCCGCACGCCGACATCCCGGGCGGCAGCGATCAACGCCTCGCCCATCGCGTTCGGGTCGTCGTACCGGCGGCCGCCAGGAGCATGGTGGAGGTAGTGGAACTCGCCCACGGCGGTGATCCCGCTCAGCAGCATCTCGCCGTACACGGCGCGGGCTAGTTGGTAGTAGGTGTCCGGAGTGAGCACCGAGGCGACGGCGTACATCCGCTCTCGCCAGGTCCAGAAGGTGCCGCGCTCGGTCTGCGTGCGACCGCGCAGGGCCCGGTGGAACGCGTGGCTGTGGCAGTTCGCCAGGCCCGGCAACACGAGGCCGGTCAGGCGGACGGCGTCCCCAGCGAGGGCCTCCGCGACGACAGACGCGAACCGGCCGTCGACGACCTCGATGAGAACGCCGGAGGCGATCCCCGAGGGCAGCAGCGCCTGCGGACACCAGTACGCGGTCACCGCGCGAGATCCTTCAACACAGTGGCCAGTGCCTCGACGCCGGCGAGACAGTCGTCCATCTCCGCGTACTCCGCCGGCGAGTGCGAGACCCCGGTCGGGTTCCGCACGAACAGCATCGCCGTGGGGATCCCCGCATCCGAGAACACCCCGGCATCGTGCCCCGCCCCGGTCGGCAGCACCGGCGCGTCATCCAGTACTCCGGCCAGCCGGTCCCGCAGGCCCGGCTGGAAATCCACGATCGGCGAGACGGATTCGGCCACCACGTCAACGCTGGTCCCGTCCCGCTCGGCCCGCTCCGTCGCCAGCCGGGTGATTGCCCCGAGCAACGACTGCAGCACGTCGTCCGACGCGGCCCGGGCATCAAGCCAGGCAGTCACCTGCGACGGTACGGCGTTGGTCCCGTTCGGCTCGACCGACAGGCGGCCGAAGGTGGCTCGGGCGCCGGCCAGGCGGGCCTGCTTGTTCGCGGCTAGCGCGGTCATGGCGTAGGTGAGCATCGGGTCGTGCCGATCCTCCATCAACGTGGTGCCGGCGTGGTTCGCCTCGCCTCTGAAGGTGAAGCGGAAGCGCCCGTGCGGCCAGATCGAGCTGGCCACTCCGACCGGAGCGGTCAGCGCGCGACCTTGCTCCACATGGAGCTCCACGAACGTCCCCATCCGGTCCAGCAACGGCGACGGCCCGACCCCGGCCGGATCGGTACCGACCAATCTCAGGGCATCGGCCAGCGAGACTCCGGCACGATCCTTGAGCGCCAGCGCCTTCTCAGCCGGCAGCACCCCGGCAGCGACCCGCGATCCGAGACAAGGCATCCCGAACCGCGAACCCTCTTCCTCCACGAAGGCACCCACACCGATCGGCACCGAAGGGGAGTACCCCTCGGCCCGCAACCGGTCCACGGCCGCCAGCGCGGACACCACGCCCAGCGGGCCGTCGAAGGCTCCGCCGTCGATCACCGAGTCCAGATGGCTCCCGGTCACGACTCCTGGCACCGACGGCACACCGGTCGATTCCAGTGCACCGGGCACCGACAGCACCGCGGCCGACGACTGCCCGGATGCGGCCGGGTCCCACCAGGCCACGAGGTTGCCGAGGCCGTCGGACTCGACCGCCAGACCGCGGGAGGCGCACTGGTCCAGGAACCAGTTCGTCGCCTCCCGCTCGGTCGGCGTCCAGCCGCCCCGGTGGTACCCCCCGCTCGAAGGGTCCTTGCCGATGGCGGCCAGCGCCGCCCACATCTGTTCGAAGGACTCGGTCAAGATCAGGACAGCTGGTTCTTGCTCAGCCAGTCGGTCGCGACGGCCTTGGCCGCCTCCTTGCCGACGTCGATGCGCTTGACCATGTCGGTCAGCGCGTCGGTGGTGAGCTTGGCCGAGACCGCGTTCAGCGTGTCGGTGATGTTGGCCGCCTTGTGGTCGGTCCGGATCAGCGGAACGATGTTGTTCGGCGGCAGGATGTTCTCCGGGTCCTCCAGCTGGACCAGGTTGTTGTCCTTGATCAGCGCCTGGGTGGTGAAGAAGTTCGACACCTGGATCTGGTTGTCCAGCAGCGCCTTCTGGCTCAGCGGGCCACCGGCGTCCAGCGTCTTGTACTCCTTGAACTCGACGCCGTACTTCTCCTTCAGCCCCTTCAGGCCGGCGTCGCGCACCTTGAACTCGGAACTGCCGCCCGCGACCATGTCCTTCGCCACCGGCTTGAGGTCGGCGAGCGACTTCAGGCTGTACTTGTCGGCGGTCGCCTTCGTCACCACGATGGTGTCCTCGTCGGCGGCAGGCGACTTGTCCAGTACCTCGAGCCCGGACGGAAGCGCCTTCTTCAGCGCCTCGTACGCCGCGTCGTCCTCGGTCTCGGTCGCCGTCTTGTCGAAGTACGCCAGCGCGGCACCGGTGTACTCCGGCAGCAGGTGCACCGAGCCGTCCTTGATCGCCGCCATGTAGGTCTCGCGGTTGCCGATGTTCTGCTGCTGCTTGACCTCGACGCCCTTGGCGGCGAGCGCCTGGCCGAAGATCTCGGCCAGCAACTGGCTCTCGGAGAAGTCCGCGGAACCGATGGTGATGCTCTTCACGTCGGCGGGTGCGGAGGAGCTACCAGCGTTGTCGCCACCGGACAGTGGATCGCCTCCACCCCCACAGGCAGCCAGGCCGAGTACCGCGACCCCGGCGATCGCAGTACGGATGAGTGTGGATCTCAACACGGGAGCCTCCAGGATTTCGATTGGCACCGGCGAGTGCCGGTGGTGTTCCAGGTCGAGCGATGGGTTCCGGCCATCAGTCGACCCGCAGTCCTTTGGAAACGGTGAGCCGGCCCACCAGGGCGAAGAGCAGGTCCAGCGCGATGGCCAGCAGGGCCACCAGCAGGGCGCCGGTGAACATCTGCGGGAAGTCGCGCAACTTCAGCCCGTCCACCACGTAGCGGCCGAGGCCGCCCAGCGAGACGAGCGCGGCGATGGTCGCGGTCGACACGATCTGCAGGGTCGCGCCGCGCAGACCGGAGATGATCAGCGGCAGCGCGATCGGGATCTCCACCTTGGTCAGGATCTCCCGTCCGGTCATCCCCATCCCCCGGGCCGCGTCGATCGTGGCCGGATCGACACCGGACAGTCCGGCGTAGGTCGAAGTCAGGATCGGGGGGATACCGAGAGCGACCAGGGCGATCAGCACCGGCAGGAAGCCGATCTGGTCGGTGATGAGCACCGCGAGCATCAGCAGTCCCAGGCTCGGCAGCGCGCGGGCGGCGTTGCCCATGTTGATCGCCAGGAACGCGCCGCGGCGGGTGTGCCCGATCCACAGGCCGACCGGTAGCGCGATCGCGGTGGCGAGGCCGAGCGCGGCGACCGTGTACCAGATGTGCTGCAGGATCCTGGCCGTGATCCCTTCCGGTCCGGACCAGTTGAACGAGTCGGTCAGGTATTGCCACATGTCAGGCCGCCTTCACCGGAGAGACCACGCGGGCCCAGGGAGTGAGTACCCGTTGCAGACCGACGAGCAGCAGGTCGGCCAGCAGCGCCAGCAGCAGGGACAGCACAACGCCGACCACGACCGGGGTGAGGAAGTCCTTCTGGAAGCCCTGGGTGAACAGTTCGCCCAGACCGCCGATCCCGATCACCGCGCCGACGCTCACCATCGAGATGTTGGCGACCGTGGCGACCCGCAGACCGGCGAAGATCACCGGCACCGCGATCGGCAGGTCGATCGTCAGCAGCCGGCGGGCCGGCCCGAAGCCGACCGCGATCGCCGCCTGCCGGACGTCCGGCGGCACCGAGCGCAGCCCGTCGATGACGTTGCGGATCAGCAGCGCGACGGTGTAGATCGTCAGCGCCACGACGATGTTGACCGGGTCGAGCACCTGGGTCCCCAGCACCGCCGGGAGCACGATGAACAGCGCGATCGAGGGCAGCGAGTAGAGCACGCCGCCGAGCGCGATCAGCGGGTTCGCCAGCCAGGAGAACCGCGTCGCCACATACCCGAGCGGCAACGCGATCAGCAGGCCGAACACCACCGGCAGGATCGCCAGGTAGATGTGCTCGCTCAGCTGGTCCCAGATCAGCCCGAGGTTGTCGCCGACCCAGGTCATGAGCGCAGCGCCTCGGCCAGGATCGCGTGGTCGACCACTCCGAGTGCCTTGCCGTTCTCATTCACGCAGACACCGTGACCGGTCGGCGAGGTCAGTACGGCGTCGAGCGCCGCGCGGACCGAGTCGCTCCGGGTGAAGGTCGCACCGATCGGCAACAGGTCGCCACCTCCCTTGCGCCAGCCCGCGGGCTTCCCGTCGTCGTCCAGGACAAGATCCTCCGGCAACGGGTTCAGGTGCAGCTTGTCGGTGTGCAAGAACGTCAGGGCACGGTAACCGCGGTCCTGGCCGACGAAGCTCTCGACGAAGTCGTCCGCCGGGTTGGCGAGCAGTTCCGCCGGCGGCGCGAACTGGGCCAGCTTGCCGCCGACCCGGAGTACCGCGACGTTGTCGCCGAGCTTGATCGCCTCGTCGATGTCGTGGGTGACGAAGACGATGGTCTTGCCGATGTCGCGTTGCAGCCGGAGCAGTTCCTCCTGCAACTGGTGCCGGACGATCGGGTCGACCGCGCTGAACGGCTCGTCCATCAACATGATCTTCGGATCCGCCGCGAGCGCCCGGGCCACACCGACTCGTTGCTGCTGGCCACCAGACAGCTGAGCCGGGTACCGCTCGGCCAGCTTGAGGTCGAGACCGACCCGCTCCAGCAGTTCCATCGCCACCGAGCGGGTCTTCTTCCGGTTCCAGCCCAGCAGCTTCGGCACCGTCGCGACGTTGTCCACCACGGTCTTGTGCGGGAACAGGCCGGCGTGCTGGATCACGTACCCGATGCCGCGCCGCAGCGTGACCGGGTCACCGGAATTGATGTCCTCGCCATCGATCGAGATCCGGCCGCTGCTGCGTTCGATCGTCCGGTTGATCATCCGCAGCGAGGTCGTCTTGCCGCAGCCCGAAGGCCCGACGAACACGGTGATCTCGTTGCTCGGGATCCGCAGCGACAGCTTGTCGACGGCCAGGGTGCCGTCCGGATACTGCTTGGTGACGTCTTCGAACTCGATCATGGCGCCCCTTCGCGCTTGTCGGAGATCGCGGAGACGATCCTAGGTGAACGAGAGCCCGCTGCCACGTCGTGAGCAGCTTTCTCACTCCTCGGGAAAGTGCACCTTAGCGCTAGGGAATGCCTCGGTTGCACTGTGCGATCAGGACTCCCGCATCGGGATCCTGATGCCTCGTTCGACCGCTACTTCTTCTGCTCGTTCGTACCCGGCGTCCACGTGCCGAATCACACCCATCGCCGGATCGTTGCTCAGGACCCGTTCCAGTTTCTGCCGGGCCAGCTCGGTGCCATCGGCAACCGATACCTGGCCGGCGTGGATCGACCGGCCCATCCCGACGCCGCCCCCGTGGTGGATCGACACCCAGGAAGCACCGCTGGACACGTTCACCATCGCGTTCAGCAACGGCCAGTCCGCGATCGCGTCCGAGCCGTCCAGCATGCCCTCGGTCTCCCGGTACGGCGAGGCGACGCTGCCGGTGTCGAGGTGGTCCCGCCCGATCACGATCGGCGCCTCGAGCTCGCCGGAGGCGACCATGTCGTTGAAGCGGACGCCCGCCTTGTCCCGTTCCCCCTGGCCCAGCCAGCAGATCCGGGCCGGCAGTCCCTGGAAGGCCACTCGCTCGCCGGCCATCTTGATCCACCTGGTCAGGTGTTCGTTGTCCGGGAACAGGTCGAGGATCGCCTGGTCGGTCTTCGCGATGTCGCGCGGGTTTCCCGACAGCGCGGCCCACCGGAACGGGCCCTTCCCCTCACAGAACAAGGGCCTGATGTACGCCGGGACGAAGCCGGGGAACTCGAACGCGCGGCCGAACCCGGCCTTCCGGGCCTCGTCGCGAATCGAGTTGCCGTAGTCGAAGACCTCGGCACCAGCGTCCTGGAATCCCACCATCGCGGCGACATGCCGGGCCATCGATGCCTGCGCGCGTTCGGTGAAGCCGGCCGGGTCCTTCTCCCGCGCGGTGCTCCAGTCGTCGAAGTCGATCCCCACCGGCAGGTACATCAGCGGGTCGTGCGCCGAGGTCTGGTCGGTGACGATGTCGATCGGCGCGCCCAGCTCCAGCAGCTCGGGCACGATCACCGCGGCGTTGCCCAGGACACCGATCGACAGCGGCCGACGGGCCTTCTTGGCCTCCTCGGCCAGCCGCAACGCCTCGTCCAGCGAGGCGGCGCGGACGTCGAGGTACCGGTGCTCGATCCGCCGGTCGATCCGCGAGGAGTCGACGTCGATGCAGATCGCCACACCGTCGTTCATGGTGACGGCGAGCGGCTGCGCGCCACCCATGCCACCGAGTCCCGCGGTCAGCGTGATGGTGCCGGCCAGCGTGCCGCCGAACTTCTTCGCCGCGACCGCCGCGAACGTCTCGTAGGTGCCCTGCAGGATGCCCTGGGTGCCGATGTAGATCCACGAGCCGGCCGTCATCTGGCCGTACATGGTCAGCCCCATCGCCTCGAGCTTGCGGAACTCCTCCCAGGTGGCCCAGTCGCCGACCAGGTTCGAGTTCGCGATCAGCACTCGCGGCGCCCACTCGTGCGTCTGCATCACGCCGACCGGCTTGCCGGACTGCACCAGCATCGTCTCGTCGTCCTTCAACGTGGTCAGCGTTCTGACCATCGCGTCGAACGAGTTCCAGTCGCGAGCCGCCTTGCCCGACCCGCCGTACACGACGAGCTCGTCAGGGTGCTCGGCCACCTCGGGGTCGAGGTTGTTCTGCAGCATCCGCAGCGCGGCCTCCTGCTGCCAGCCCCGGGCGGTGAGGGTGGTACCGCGGGGAGCGCGAACGGGACGTGGTCCGGACATATGTGATCCAGCCTTTCAGGACAGCGTTTGTTCAGGTGACGAGTTCAGGACAGAGGCCCGATGACGGCCTCGACAGCGGACAAATAGGTGCCATCAGCAACCAGCTGGACGGAGTGCTCGATCTCTGGCGCCAGGTGCCGGTCGGTGCCCGGCCCTTCGACGTGCTCACGCAGCTTGCTTCGTACTGCGGCCGTGGCCGGCGACGGCTCGAGTGGCGCCCGCAGGTCCAACGCCCGCGCGGCGGTCAGGATCTCGACGGCCAGGACCCTTTGGAGGCCGTCGATGCTCCTACGCAGCTTGCGCGCCGCGGACCAGCCCATCGACACGTGATCCTCTTGCATCGCGCTGCTCGGGATGGAGTCGACGCTGGCCGGCACCGCGAGCCTCTTGAGCTCGGAGACGATCGCGGCCTGCGTGTACTGCGCGATCATGTGCCCACTGTCGACACCCGGATCGTCAGCCAGGAAGGCGTTCAGCCCGTGGTTGCGCGCGACGTCGAGGAACCGGTCCGTACGCCGTTCGCTGATGCTGGCCACGTCCGCCACGGCGATCGCGAGGAAGTCCAGCACATAGCCGACAGGTGCTCCATGGAAGTTGCCGTTGGACTCGACTCGTCCGTCGGGCAGCACGACCGGGTTGTCGATCGCCGCCGCGAGTTCGCGATCCGCGACAGTCGCGGCATGAGTGCACGTATCCCTCGCAGCACCGTGCACCTGCGGCGAACACCGCAAGGAATAGGCATCCTGGACCCGGTTGCAGTCGGGACCGCGATGACTCGCGACGATCCCGCTGTCAGCCAGTACTGCGCGCAGGTTGGCGGCGGCCGATCCCTGACCGGGGTGCGGGCGGAGCGCCTGCAATTCCTCGGCGAACACGCGATCCGTGCCGAGCTGACCCTCGACGCTCATGGCAGCGGCGATGTCGGCGGTCTTCAGCAGGCGGTCCAGGTCGGCGAGTGCGAGCACCAGCATGCCGAGCATGCCGTCGGTGCCGTTGATCAGCGCAAGGCCTTCCTTCTCGGCCAGGACCACCGGCTGCAGGTTGTGCCGGGCGAGCGCGTCGGCCGCGTCGAGAAGGTTGCCCTCGGCATCGCGGACCTTGCCCTCACCCATCACCGCGAGCGCGACGTGCGACAGCGGCGCCAGGTCACCTGAGCAGCCGAGGCTGCCGTACTCGTGGACGATCGGGGTCAGCCGCGCGTTCAGCAACCCGGCGTACGCCTGGGCCGTCTCGACCTTCACGCCGGTCCGGCCGGTCGCCAAGGTGGACAGCCGCAGCAGAGCCAGCGCCCTGACGACCTCGGTCTCCACCTCGGGCCCGGAGCCGGCGGCGTGCGACCTGACCAGGCTGCGCTGCAACTGCGCCCGGAGTTCCGGCGCGATGTGCCTCGTCGCCAGCGCGCCGAAGCCGGTGGACACCCCGTAGTGCGGCGTCTCCGCGTGCGCCAGCGCCTCGACGGCCGCCCGGGACTTCGCGATCTCTTCGAGCGCCTGCTCGTCGATCCGCACCGCGGCGCCGTACCGGGCTACCGCGACAACCTCGTCGGCGGTCAATGCCCCGACCCCGACCACAACCTCTGCTTTGTCGATCACCCGCCCATTGCACCCCCCAGGACCGACAACCGATAGCACCGCCGCCCGCTTTTCGTCTCAGATCCGAGACACGAGGGCCGAACCCGCAGGTGGGAGCGGTTACAGGTGATTCTGAGTCAGGGATCAGGAGCGGGTGAGTTCGAGCTCGAGGCCGGTCTGAGTGGCGCCGAAGCTGCCGAGGAGCGCCCTCGAGGCGGTGTTGGTCTCGTCCACTTCGGCGATGGCGACCGACTCCCCGCGGGCGGCCAGGACGTTCAGCGCCGCGCCCACGAGAGCACGTGCCAGCCCCCGACGGCGATGGGCCGGCAAAACGCCGATCAACCCGAGGCGAGGCAGCGGACGCGGCCCGTTCCAGATCCTCACCAGGCCCGCGTAGTCACGCGTGGGATCGAGAGCCACCAGGTAAGTCTCCGGGTCGAAGAACGGCGAGTCGTAGGTCTCCTCCCGGAACCACTGTTCATCGGGCTGCCACCCCTCAGCCCCTGGTACGTCGTCTCGGAGTGCGGCATCGAGCGTCATCAACTCCCGGACGCCGGTGTCGGACGCACTGATCACCCGATACCCCGCCGGTACGGCGTACTCCGTCCGCGCGACCGGGATCTCCACCAGCAGCTCCGCCCGGCTCACCTCGAACCCGAGCCCGCGCAGCGTCTCGAGTGACGCCGCCTCCGCACCGTCGATCGTGGTCTGGCACGGCCCGTCGACCATTGCGACGAGCGATTCGTAGGCCTCGGGCAGTGTCCGGTCGAAGAACAGGCGCAGTTTGCGGTCCGGGGTCAGCACCGGGTGGACAGCACCGACGACCTCGCCCTCGCGCCACGCGACCCAGTGCTCGCGAGGTCCTTCGTGGTCGTCCTCGACTTGGCGCCGGATGGCTTCTGCCTTTTCGCCGGTCCACTTCGCCAGCGCCTCGTACTGCGTGCCGAGCGCCCTCACCGTGATCGCCATAGCGGCGACGGTAGCGCCGAACAGCGCTGCAGTTCGTGTCCTTTCCGGTCCGCGCGGATGGACCCGGCGGCACATAGAGTCAGGGGATGGGGATCGAGATCCGGTCGGCGACACCGGCCGATGCGGCAGGGATCGCCGCGGTCTGGGCGGCCGCGATGCCACAACTGGTGAAGACGGCCAAAGGCGTCGAGGCAGAGCTACGGACCAGCACCAGCCGGGTCGTGCTGATCGCGGTCGACGGCAACGAAGTGGTCGGCTACGGCAACGTCTACCTGCCGTTGCCCGACGACGAGGCACCGCGGGTCCGGATCACCATTCAGGTGCCGCCCGCACAGCGCGGTCGCGGCATCGGCAGCGTGCTTGCCGAGGCGGTCTTCCAGACCGCTGAGGAGGCGGGCGCGCGGAAACTCCTGATCGTGGTCCAGGACGACGACGCCTCCAAAGCCTTCGCGACCGGTCACGGATTCACCATCGGCCGGCGGATGAGCCAGGCCGCGGCCGACCTGGCCGCCGTACCGGAGCCCGCGCCGGTACCGAACGGGCTCCGCCTGGTCGACTACACCGAGGTGGACCCGCGCAGCCTGTGGAGTGCCACCGCCGCCGTGGCCGACGGAGATCCCAGCGGCCTGTCGAACGCACCGGCGTACGAGGACTGGGTGGCGACGGACTGGAACCACCCGGACCTGCGGCGCGACCTGAGCATCGCCGTACTGGACGGGGAGCAGGTGGTGTCGTTCGTGACCACCACCGCCGACCCGGACCGCCGAGTGATCTGGTCGAACCTCACCGGCACGATCCCGTCGTACCGCGGCCGGGGGCTGGCGAAAGTGGTGAAGTCGGCCGCGCTGACGAGGAGCCGCGACGCCGGATTCACCACGGCCTTCACCGGGAACGACGCGGGCAACGCGCCGATGCTGGCGGTGAACCGATGGCTTGGGTACCAGCCGACCGCCGTAGCCTGGACCGCGGAGAAGGTGGTTTGAGTGACTCGGCTGATCATCTCGCTGGCGGTCTTTGCGATCCTCGCGGCAGGGGTCGGTCTGCTGCTGTCGGGTGACGACGACTTCGACTGGGCGGTCGCGCTGACGCTGTTCGGGATCGCCCTGGCCGGCGAGGGTGCCCGCGTTTGGCTCCGCCGCAGCCGCGCCAAGGCCGGCCGGAGCAACGGGTCGGGGAAGGATTCGGCCAGTCAATCGTCCGGAATCTGAGATGGGCCAGCTAGTCTCACTGTTGTGAGCGGCAACGTTCCCGCCTCGACCCGAACCCTACGGGTATTGACCTTCCTGGCCACCCAGCCCGGACCGGTACCGATGGAGCGCATCGCCTCCGCGGTCGGCCTGCCACGCTCGTCGACGTACCACTTGCTGAAGGCAATGATCAGCGAGGGGTTCGTGGTGCACCTGCCCGAGGAGAAGAGGTACGGGCTGGGCGTCGCCGCCTTCGAGATCGGGTCGGCGTACCTGCGCCACGACCCGCTCGAGCGGCTGGCCCGGCCGTTGCTGGCCCAACTGGTCGCGGAGATCGGCCAGACCGCGCACCTCGGCGTTCTGCACGGTCGCGAGCTCGTCTATCTGTTGAAGGAACAGCCGCCCCGGCCGGTCACCCTGGTCACGGATGTCGGCGTCCGCCTGCCCGCGACCCTGACGGCTTCCGGCCGGGCCCTGCTTGCCGAGCTCCCGCCGGCCCAGGTCCGCGCGCTCTTCCCGGACGCTGAGAGCTTCGTCCGCCGTACGGACCAAGGGCCGCAGACGCTCACCCAACTGCGCCGGATCCTCTCGGACGAGAAGCGCCAACGGTACGCCGTCGAGGACTCTTACATAACCCCCGGCTTCTCCTCGGTCGCCAGCGCCGCCGTCGACCACGCCGGCCACCCGGTCGCCGCCATCAGCGTCACCTTCCGCACCGACGCGGTCGCCCCGAGCGAACGCCTTCTCCTGGCCCGCCGCACGCGCCAGGCAGCCGAGGCCCTCACCCGCCGCCTCCGCGGTTAGCGCCGTGCACTAGGTGCACTCGGTGGGTGCACTAGGTTGTGCTGTGCCTACCCCTTGTGGGGGGCCTGACCCCAGTGTTCGAGCGGTACTTCTTCGACCTGGCGATCCTCGAACCGATCAACGCGGAGCAGCAGACGCTCGCGGACGAGGTGATCACGCGGTGGAGTTCCTTCGCCCGGACGGGTGACCCGAACGTGCGCGGCACGAAGTACTGGCCGCGGGCGGCACCGCTGCACCGTCACGTGCAGTCGCTGAACCCGGCCGGGAGCACCCGGACCGATTTCATCACCGACCACCGGATCGCCTTCTGGCGCTGACAAGATCCCCGCGCCGGCGCAGTGTGGGATTGATGGGGGGAAATGTTAAGGGCCACCCGGTGTGGGTGGCCCTTAACAGTGTGAATGTCCGGCGACGTCCTACT
>NZ_JBHSKE010000010.1:0-132871 GCF_042657745.1 Kribbella qitaiheensis
GACAGACTGATCAGACAGCGGAGCCCCTCTGGTAGCTGGTTGTCTCGCGAGGACAAACCTGTCTACCCGCGGAGCTCCGCTGCTCCATGTTCAACACGCCCTTGACAGCACCCCAACCCGCCTAACTAACCGGCTTTGGGGTTAACCCTTCGGTTGTGGGTTCGCCCACCTGCAGTCCAGGGGGGTAACCCCAACCGGAAGGGTTAACCCCTGAACGGCGTGGGTGGTGGGCATGTGAGCGGGCTAGTCGGTGGAGTGGGTTGGGTTCACGGGGCAGCGAGGTGGGCGGGCGCGGAGGTGGTGGCGGGGGCACAGGGACCGGGCTGGGACGTGGTGGAGCGACGCCACTTCGAGTAGCCGAGGCCCACGCACCCGCGCCGCATGAGGGGCTAACCCTTCGGTTGTGGGTTCGCCCACCTGTATTCCAGGGGGGTAACCCCAACCGGAGGGGTTAACCCCCGAAAGGCGTGGAGGTGGGGGTGGGTCAGCGGGGGGGGCGCGGAGGTAGCGGGGGCACAGGGACCGGGCTGGGACGTGGTGGAGCGACGCCGCTCCGGGTGGCCGAGGCCCACGCACCCGCGCCGCATGAGGGGCTAACCCTTCGGTTGTGGGTTCGCCCACCTGCAGTCCAGGGGGGCAACCCCAACCGGAGGGGTTAACCCCCGAACGGCGTGGGTGGTCGGCAGGTGGGCGTGGCGGTGTGGTGCCGTTGGCCCGTTGGCCCGTTGGCCCGTTGGCCCGTTGGCCCGTTGGCCCGTTGGCCCGGGGGCCAGGTGGGTAGGCGGGTGGCGTGGGCGGTTGGGGTTGCGGGCGGTTGGGGTTGAGGGTGGGTGGTCAGCGGGTGGATGGGGTGGTGCTGGGGTTGCGGTTGAAGCCGGCGGTGGGGAGGTTGCCTTGGCGGACGGTGCGGGCGGTGAGGGAGCCGTCGGTGGTCTCGCCGCTGACGATCACCTGCTGGCCCGTCTTCAGGTCGGCGGCGGTGCCCTTGTCGGTGATCTCGATCGAGGTGTCGCCGGTCAGCTTCACCGTGACGTCGCCGTTCTGGGTCTTCACGACGAGCTGCGACTGGTTCGCCGAGACGACCGTGCCGATCGCGGCACTCCCCTGCCCACCACCCGGCTGACCCTGGCCCTGTCCTTGACCTTGCCCTTGCCCCTGGCCACGGAAACCGCCGTACCCGCCGGCGCCGCGTCCCGCCTGCGGGGTGGTCGTCGTACCGTCCGAGGCGAAGGCTGCGTGCAGGCCGGCGCCTCCGGCCAGGCCGACGGCCAGTACGACGATGCCGGCCAGTACGGCGGTTGCCGCGGGCAAGTTCAGGGTCTTCTTCGGCTTCAGTGCCGTGTCCAGCTCTTCGTCGTTGCCGAGCTGGGCGAACTCGTCGGGCGTCTGCCGGTCGGCGTTCTCGTGGTGCGGCGTGGTCATGCCTGGAACCTCTCTGGGAAGGGTCTTACTCGTGGCGGAGGGCGTCGATCGGACGGAGTCCGGCGGCGCGGTGGGCGGGCATGCTGCCGAAGAACAGCCCGACCGCAGCGGACACGCCGAAGGCCAGCGCGATTGACGACGGGACGAGGACGGGCTGGACGCCGGCCAGCTGGAACCGGCTGACGATCAAGGCCGCGGCGACCCCGACCGCGCCGCCGAGCAGGCTCAGCAGCGTCGCCTCGATCAGGAACTGGCCGAGGATCGCGCGACGGCGGGCCCCCAGCGCCTTGCGGATGCCGATCTCCCGGGTCCGCTCGGTGACGGTGACCAGCATGATGTTGGTGACGCCGATGCCGCCGACGATCAGGCTGATCGCGGCCACGGTCGCCAGCAGCGCGGTGAACGTCGCGGCGGTGTCCTGGCTGGTCTGCAGGATCTGCGCGGAGTTCGTGATCCGGTACGGCGAGGTCTGGGTGGCGGGCACCTGGTGCCTGGCGGCGAGGAGTTGGGTCACCTCGGCCTGGGCGGTGGCCACCTTGTCCTTGTCGGCCGCCTGCACCACGATCTGGTTCAGCGCGCCGTACCCGGCCTGGGTCGCCCGGAGCGTGCTGATCGGCACGATCGCGGTCGCGTTCGGATCAGAGAACCCGGTGCTGTCCTTGCTCGCGAGCACCCCCAGTACTGCGAAGTCGACCGCGCCGAGCTTGATCGTCTGGCCGACCGCGCTCGCCGGTCGCCCGAACAGCTCGGTGGCCGCGGTCTGCCCGAGCAGGACCACTCGCTGCGAGGTGTCCACGTCCTGCTGGGTGAACGAACGCCCGGTGCCGACCGGCGTGTTCGTCGCGGGCATGTACTCCGGCGTCGTGCCGATCACCTGGCTGATGGTGTAGCTGGTGTCGCCGTTGGTCGCCGTACCGGAACTCGTCATCACCGGCGCGACCGAGGCCACGTCGGGCGCTAGACGGTCGTCGGCCAGGGCGGAGGCGTCGGCCATCGTCAGGCTGTACTGCTGCGCCGACGGGCCTGCCTGGCCGCGGGCGAAGCCGCCACCGCCGCCGGTGGTCGAGACCGTCAGCAGGTTGGTGCCCATCGCCTCCAGCCGGGCCTGCACGGCCTTGCCCGAGCCGTTGCCAACAGCAACGAGCACGATGACCGCGCCGACCCCGATGGCGACGCCGAGCACGGTGAGCAGCGAGCGCAGCTTGTTGGCGCCGAGACCGCGCAGGGCGGCCCCGAACAGGTCGCGGGGTGACATCAGCCGGTCACCTCGTCGGCGACGATCCGGCCGTCGGAGACCTGGATCAGCCGGCGGGCCCGCCGGGCCACCTCGGTCTCGTGGGTGATCACCACGACCGTGCGGCCTTCGGCGTTCAACTCGTCGAACATGCCGAGCACCTCGTCGGTCGAGTGCGCGTCCAGGTTGCCGGTCGGTTCGTCCGCGAGCAGGATCCGCGGACCGGTGGCGAGCGCACGGGCGATCGCCACCCGCTGCTGCTGACCGCCCGACAACTGGTTCGGCCGATGGTCCGCACGATCCGCCAGCCCGACCAGTTCCAGCGCGCGACGAGCCCGCCTGCGCCGGTCGGACCGGCGCAGGTGCGCGTAGGTGAGCGGCAGTTCGACGTTGGCCAGGGCGCTGGTCCGCGGGATCAGGTTGAAAGACTGGAAGATGAAGCCGATCTTGCGGCCGCGGACGAGCGCCTGCTGGTCCTCCGTCAGCCGGGCCACGTCGGTGCCGTCCAGCCAGTACTCACCCCGGCTCGGCACGTCGAGACAGCCGAGGATGTTCATCAGGGTCGACTTGCCGGAGCCGGACGACCCCATCACTGCGACGTACTCGCCGGCGTCCACTCGCAGCGACACCCCACGAAGGGCGTGTACTGCGGTCTCCCCCGCGCCGTACGTCTTGGTGACATCCCGGATCTCGATCAGGGCGTCAGCGGCCACGGTTGGCCCCCGCACCCGTCCCTGCACCCGTGCCGGCGCCCGGGAACTGGCCGGGCTGGAACTGTCCGGCCCTCCCCTGGCCTGTGCCTGCTCCCGTTCCACCCGCGGCGCCGATAACGCCTTGGAGCAGTTCGATCCGGTCGCCTTCGTTCAGTCCCGAGGTGATCTGGGTGAAACTGTCGCCCCGTACTCCGATCTCGACCTCGCGGGTGCCGCCGCCGTCGGCCATCGTCACGGTGTGGGTGGTCCCACTCGTCACGATCGCGGTGCTCGGCACGTACAGCGCGTTCGCCGCCTTCGCCGTCTGTACCGCGACGTTGGCGGTCTGCCCGATCCGTGCGTTGGCCGGGACCTTCGCGAGGGTGAAGGTCGCCGAGTAGGCGACCACACCGTTCGTGGTGGTCGGAATCGGCGACACCGAGGTGAGGGTCGCGGTGAGGTTGGTGCCCGGCTCGGCGTTGAGGGTGACGGTCGCTGTCTGCTTGGCCTTGATCTTGACCGCATCGGCCTCGGGGAACGACGCGACCACCTGCAGGGTCTTGAGATCGGCGATGTCGACGAAACCGCTGCTGGAGGCGGTGCTCGTCGAGCCGGTCGAACCAGTCGAGCCACCGCCCGCAGTACCGGTGCCTTGGCCGCTCGAGCCGGACGTCGTGCTCGCGCTGCTGGAACCGCTGCCGGTGACGGAGCCGACCGAGCCGTTGATCGCGGTGATCGTCCCCGCGATGGGCGCCTTCAAGGTGGTCGCCGCGACGTCGGCCTGGGCGGCCTCGAGGTTCTGGTCGGCCTGCTCCTTGTCCGCCTTCGCCCGGGCCAGGCTCGCCTTGGCGTTCGTCACCGCGACCTCGGGGCTCTGGCCTTGGGACTGTGTCTGTGTCTGGGGCTGTTGGCCTGTGGAGGGCGTCGGTGTGGGGCTGGCTGCGGCCGCCTCGGCCTCGTCAGCCGCTTCCTCCGCGTCGTCGAGCGTCTCATCGGCGGCCGTGACCGAGTTCGCCGCCGCGATCTGGTTCTGCTCGGCGATCCGTACTTCGCGTTCCGCCGCGGCCGGGTCGATCCTCGCGATCGCCGCGCCCTTGGCGACGACCTGGCCCACCTTCACCAGCACCGCCGTCACGGTGCCGGAGGTCGCGAACTGCGGGGACGCGGTCTGCGAACTCTGCAGCGTGCCGCTCGAACTCACGCTCGCGGTCACCTCCCCACGAGCCACCGCGACGGTCGGGCGCGTCGTACCGGCGGCCTGCGAATCGGTGCGGAAGAAAAGGAGGTAGGCGGTCGTTGCAATAGCTAGCAAGACGGCCACCAGGGCCACATTGAGCAAGCTGAGACCACGGAGTCTGTGGCGCGGGAGGACCATGACCGCAGACGCTAGGGACCTTTGCTGAGGAATGGGTCCCGGCTTCCTGGCAACTGGCTGTGAAGTCGGGCTACCGCTTTCGCTGTGGTTTGCGACACACAGTGATTTGTGAACACCTGATGACAGCGGGTGACGACGGTGCTGTCAGGTGCGTACCTTGAGCTCGGGCATGCCAAAATGGGAATGATCCGGGTCGGCCGACCGTTGGCACGGATGACTAATCTCGGAGGTTTGACATGTCTAATCGCGTTCTGCGTGGTTCGGGGCTGGGTGGGGTCAGCTTCGAGGATGACCGCGGCGTGGAGTTCGCGCCGCGCCAGATGATCACTTACGACTGCCCGCGCGGCCATGTGGTCGAGGTCACCATGGCGCACGACGCCGAGGTGCCCGCGGTCTGGGAATGCCCTCACTGCGGCAGCGAGGCCGCCCGTTCGACCGGTGAGAAGCCGGAGCCGAAGCAGGAGAAGCCGGCTCGCACGCACTGGGACATGCTGCGTGAGCGTCGCAGCATCTCCGAGTTGGAGGAGTTGCTGGCGGAGCGAGTCCAGTTGCTGAGGTCCGGTGAGATCGGACCGGCGCACCTGCACCGCACCCGCTCGACCGGCAAGCGCAGCGCCTGATCAAGACCCCGAACGGGCCGTCACCGCACCAGCGGTGACGGCCCGTTCAACATGTCCGGGTAGTAGCGGCCGGCGCTACGGCTTGGGTTGGTCCTTCGGCTGGTCCTTGGGGCGGTCGTCGGGGTCGATGACCTCGCCCTGGATGATGTCGTCGTTCGTCCGCCGGGCGTTCTCGGCCTGCTCGGCCGTCGGCGGGCGGTAGGTGCCCGGCATGAAGCCGGTGATCGGGTTGCCGCCGAGCTGGCTGACGATCCGCCGGCCGAGGAACGCGGAAAGCACCTTGCGCGCCAGCGGCCGGGTGAACGGCAGCACGAAGAAGAACCCGAAGATGTCGGTGACGAACCCGGGCGTCAGCAGCAGCGTGCCGCCCACCAGGATCAGCGCCGCGTCGGCGAGTTCCTTGCCCGGCATCCGCCCGGTCTGCGTCGACGTACGGAGCGCGTTCCAGGCCCGCCGGCCCTCGCGCTTGATCAGCCAGGCGCCGAGCGCGCTCTCGATCAGCAGCAAGCCGACTGTCGGCCAGCCGCCGATCACCTGACCGATCTGGATGATCACGTAGATCTCGACGATCGGGACGACCAGCAGTAGGACCGCGACGAACCAGGGCATCTCAGCCTCCCTTGTTGGCAGCAGTCTTGCCGGTGAACAGGCCACGGACCTGTCCGGCCCGGTACGCGAGGCCCCAGCGGCCGACCCGCGCCATGGCTTCGATCACGATCGACTGCGACATCTTCGACTGACCGCGCTCCCGCTCGACGAACGTGATCGGTACTTCGACCACCTTGAAGCCGGCCTTGATCGCCCGCCAGGCGAGATCGACCTGGAAGCAGTACCCGGCCGAGGCGACCTCGTCCAGCCCGATGCCTTCCAGGGTCTCGCGCCGGAACGCGCGGTACCCGCCGGTGGCGTCCTGCAGCGGGATGCCCAGCGCGAGGCGGGTGTAGATGTTGCCGCCGCGGCTGAGGATCTCCCGCGACCTCGGCCAGTTCTGCACCTCGCCGCCCTTCACGTAGCGCGAGCCGAGCACCAGGTCGGCATCGCGGAGCGCGTCCAGCAGCCGGGGAAGTTGCTCGGGCTGGTGCGAGCCGTCGGCGTCGTGCTCCACGAGTACGCCGTACCCGTTGTCGAGGCCCCAGCGGAAGCCGGCGATGTAGGCGGCGCCCAGGCCCTCCTTGCCGAGCCGGTGCAGCACCTGCACGTTGTCGTCGTTCGCGGCCAGTTTGTCGGCCAGGTCGCCGGTGCCGTCGGGCGAGTTGTCGTCCGCGATCAGCACGTGCGCCTCGGGCACCGCGTCGCGAACCCGCGCCACGATCGGCTCGATGTTCTCGGCCTCGTTGTACGTCGGGATGATGACCAGGATCCGGCCCAGCTCGCCGAAGCTGTGTTCGGCGGATCCCTCGGGCGTACTCACGTTGCTGGCTCTCCTAGCTCCGGCGCCAATCCTGGCACCGGGGTCCGGTGTCCGGTGTCCCGGCCAGGGAAAGTCAGGCCGGAACCTTTTCGCGGCTGGGTGTCGACGCCGGCGGGGTCTCCGGGCCGTCGCGGCGCTTGCGTCGCGCGAACAACGCCAGCACTGCCCCCATGATCCCCAGGCCGGTCAAGATCCACTGCGGCCAGCCGCCGAGTGTGGTGGCCAGCGTATTGGCATCGCGGACCGGGACCTGGGCGACATACACGTCGGGGACGAACTCCGACGACTTGTGCTCCACCTTGCCGTCCGGCTGGATCACGCCGGAGATGCCGCTGGTCGAGGCGATCAGCACGGTCCGGCCGGTCTCGATCGCGCGCATCCGGGTGATCGCGAACTGCTGCTCCGGCTGACCGGTGCCGCCGTACGTCGCGTTGTTCGTCTGCACCACCAGGACCTGGGCGCCGCCCTTCATCACGTCCGCCACCACGCCGTCGTACGCGACCTCGAAGCAGATCACGTCGCCGTAGGTGACGCCGTTGATCGGCAGGACGCCGGGGGTCTTGCCGGGCGCCGTCTGGCGGCCAACCATCTCCAGCCGCTTGATGTAGGGCAGCAACTGGTCGCGGAACGGGATGTACTCGCCGAAGGGCACCGGGTGCCGCTTGGCGTAGACCTGGCCCGGACCCTTGGCCGGATCCCAGACGATGCCGGTGGTCTGGCGCTCGTTCGGCCCGGGGCCCTCGAGCACCGCGCCGACCAGGATCGGCACCTTGACCGCCTTGACGGCCTCCTCGATGTCCTGCCGCGTCTCGGCGTCCTTGTACGGGTCGATGTCGGTCGAGTTCTCCGGCCAGATCACGACGTCGGGCTGCAACTGGGTGCCGGCCTCCACCTGCTTCTGCAGGTCGAGCGTCGCGGTCAGGTGGTTGCGGGTGACCGTGCGGGCGCGGCCGAGGAACTCCAGTCCCTTGCCCGGGACGTTGCCCTGCACCATCGCCGCGGTGACGTCCTTGCCGTTGCCCTCGGTGGACAGCGAGATCAGCGAACTACCGCCGATGATCGCGATCCCGGCGGCCAGCGCGACGACCCGCAGGCCGAGCCCGCTCTTGCGTCGCAGCACGGCGTAGAGGAGAACGGCGATGAGGGCGACGGCGAAGCTGAGGCCGGGGATGCCGACCAGCGAGGCGAGCTTGCCGAGCGGCGAGTCGGCGAAGGCCCAGGCGAGCCGGCCCCACGGGAATCCCCCGAACGGCACCGAGGCGGTGGCGAACTCCGTGGCCACCCACAGGCAGGGCACCCAGAGGATCCAAAGCTTGTGCTTCAGCGTCTGGCTCGCGAACATCCCGAACACGCCGTAGAAGAGGCCCTCCAGGATCGCCAGCGCGATCGCCGCGTCCCCGCCGATGATGCTCAGCCACGGGACCAGCACCGCGTAGTACGTGATGCCGAAGCCGGAACCGATCAGGAAGCCGGCCTTCATCGAGACGCCGTTCAGCGCGGCGAGCAGCAGCGGTACGGCGAGGAAGGCGAGCCAGGGGTGGTCGTGGGGCTCGAAGGCCAGGCCGAGCAGAGCACCGGCGCCGACGGCCACGATCAGCCTCGGCAGGATCCGCCCCAACGCCTTGAGCTGCTCCACGCAGGTACCCCTTCGCCTCACCGTCCCGGCGCACACCGGTCGCACGACGGTACAACGTACGACAGGCCTGGATGTATCCGGTCAGTAGCCGTGAGGTGCACGACAGGCGATACGAGACCGAACGGCCCGCATAAGCGTAGCGGGGGCTCCGGCTGGGGCCGGGCGGTCAGGTGCGGCGTGGGAGGGCAAGGAAAGAGGCTCGGCGCTCCTTCGGACCAACCGGGGACCCGCTGGTTGCGAGCCCGTCAGCTGTTGTCTACTGGGCGCCGAGCCTCTTCCACCTCTGCCCCGCGGGGGGCTTACCACCAGCGATCTCAGCCCCCGTCGACTCAAGCCTGGCACTGGCTTGGTCAGCGTCGCGGGATCATCCGGTGGCCGAACTTCTTGTATCCGTTGGAGAAACGGGATATGACGACTCCCAAAACGATGCTCGTTCGCAGGCGTGGTGTCAACCTCTCCGAGGGCTCCTTCAAGCCGTTGTAACACTTTTGCCTGGCCTACCAGGCTCAACGCCGCTCAGTGACCGGAGTCGCGTTACAGAGCCGTCTCGGCACTCCGTGTGATCATTACCCAGGGCAACTAAAGGTCACTGACAGCGAATCGTCATCCAGCTGGTACGACGACGGTGCCGGTGGCCCGGGTGATCTCCAGCGGCTCGGCCAGCACCTCGGCCGCGGACTCCGACAGGTCCGTCCGGCCCCGGCAGACGACGGTCGCGACGAACTCGAGCTCGCGGCTGCGGTTGCCCACGCGGGTGATCGTTGCCTTCGTCTCCACCACGTCGCCCGCCCGCAACGGCTGCAGGAACTGCACGTCGGAGTAGGAGGCGAAAAGACCTTCATCTCCATCGGCCTGGATGCACACCTCGGTCGCGACGTCGCCGAACAGGCCGAGCACGTACGCCCCGTCGACCAGGTTGCCCGCGTAGTGCGCGTGGCTGTACGGCACGTAGCGGCGGTGCGTCACGGTCAGGCCGATCGTTGCCTTGGTCATGGACATGGTCATGCGGTTCTCCGGCTCGGGGTGTGCTTGCGACGGGTGACGAGGGCATCGACCAGATAGCTGGCCACCTCACCGGGCGTGGTACCGCGGCCGAACACCCGGTCCACCCCGAGCTCGCCGGCCATCGCCTCGGTGAAACGGGGGCCACCGGCAACCAGTACCGGCCTGGTGTCCTCGGAGTACGCCTCGCGGAACGCAGCGGACATCTCCTTGGTGTTCAGCACGTGCGCCTCCCGCTGGGTGACCACCTGCGAGACCAGGATCGCGTCCGCCTTCTCCGCCTTGGCCCGCCGGACCAGCTCCGGTACGGCGACCTGGGCGCCGAGGTTGACCACCTTGAGCTCCCGGTAGTACTCCAGGCCCTTCTCCCCCGCGAATCCCTTGATGTTCATGATCGCGTCGATCCCGACGGTGTGCGCGTCGGTCCCGATACAGGCGCCCACCACGGTCAGCCGGCGGCGCAGTCCCTTGCGGATGGCAAGGTTCGCGTCCTTCGGCGACAGCAACGGGTAGTCCCGCTCGATCACCTCCACCTTGCTCGTGTCGACCAGGTGGTTCACCGGTCCGTACACGACGAAGAAGGTGAAGTCCGGACCCATCGGCTTGGCGTGCACGACGAGCGCCGGGTCCATCCCCATCTTGTTCGCGAGCTGGATCGCCGCGCCCTCGGCTCGCTTGTCGTGCGGGACCGGCAGCGTGAACGACATCTGCACCATCCCGTCCCCAGTGGTATCCCCATACGGCCTGATCACGCTCACCGCCGCCCCCTCCCCTTCGTTGCGTCCGAAGAAGTGTGGGTTATAGCCCTCGGTTGTTCGGACGTTGGTTCCTCGAGCAGTTCGATCGCGGGGTTGTAGTACTCCGAGGAGCGGCGGGCGACGCCGTCGAGGCCGCGGCCGGCGTCCTGCGGGCGCTTCATCAGGCCGAAGGTGCCGTCACCGATGGCGTTCAGCAGGCCGTCGTCGACGATCCTGTCCAGCAGGTCGATCGACTCCGCGAGCACCTGCCGGGCCCGGTTGGCGATGAAGCCGTCCGGCGCCGGGTGGAAGTCCTCATGAAGGTTGCCGGCGGCACCCAAGACGTAGCGCACGTTCTGCAGCGCCAGATCGCGGTCGGAGATCCACGGCGTCACCACGGCCTCGGTCATCATGCCGACCAGCAGGATGCCCTGACCGGTCATCGCCCCGACCAGGTTGAAGAACCCGTCCAGCAGATAGCCGCGGAACACGTCGCCGGTCATGTGCCGCGTCGGCGGCATCCACTTCAGCGGAGCGTCCGGGAACAGCTGCCGGGCCAGCATCGCGTGCGCCAGTTCGAGCCGGAACGAGTCCGGGATCTCCGGGGTGATCTCGAAGGCGTGGCCCAGACCGAGCTGCCAGTCCTCGAGTCCCGCCTCCTTGGCGAAGTACTCGTTCAGCAACTGCGACACCGTCACCGTGTGCGCGGCCTCGACCGCGTCGGCGGTGGTCAGGTAGTTGTCCTCGCCGGTGTTGATGATGATCCCGGCGCGCGCGTGGATCTGCCGGCTGAACCGCTGGTCCACGAAGGTCCGAATCGGGTTGATGTCGCGGAACAGGATCCCGTACATCGAGTCGTTCAGCATCATGTCCAGCCGCTGCAGCCCGGCCAGCGTCGCGATCTCCGGCATGCACAACCCGGAGGCGTAGTTGGTCAGCCGGATGTAGCGGCCGAGCTCGCGGGACGACTCGTCCAGCGCGGCTCGCATCAGCCGGAAGTTCTCCTGCGTCGCGTACGTGCCCGCGAAGCCCTCCCGCGTCGCCCCTTCGGGGACGTAGTCGAGCAGCGACTGTCCTGTCGAGCGGATGACCGCGATGATGTCGGCACCCGCCCGCGCGGCCGCCTGCGCCTGCGGGATGTCCTCGTAGATGTCGCCGGTGGCAACGATCAGGTAGATCCACGGCCGCTGCTCCGGATCGCCGTGCTTCTTGATCATCCGGTCGCGTTCACGCCGCCGCCCGTCGACCTTCCTGAGCCCGGCCGCCGCGGCCTTCCGAGCCGCCGCCCGAGCCCGTACCGCGTCGCGCCCCTCCGGCAGGCGGAACGTCACCGAGCCCGTGGCCGCCTTCTGCGCGAGCACCGACAGGTCCTCGGCCTCACCGCGGACCAGCGCGTCCCATACCGGCAGAGCCAGCCCATGCTCCAGACCGACGTCGGCCCGCACAGTATCCGCGAGCCGGTTCACCCAGGGGATGCCCTCGGTGTCGGCGCCCGCGAGCCCGGCCAATCGCAGTACGGCGCGTTCGACCGAGACAGTGGTGTGCTGCTTGGCGATGTTCACGATCGGCCGCCCGGCCTTGCGCGCCAGGCTGCGGGCCTTGCGGACGGTGACCGGGTCGAGGTCGAGCTTCTTCACTGCACGGGTCACGAGGACCATCCTTCGGAGTCGTACACGATGCGGCCGCCGACCACGGTCCGCCGACAGTCAGGCACGGGTGCCTCATCGCTCAGGTCGGGCAGTACGGGGACGCCGGCCCGCGGGTCCGTCGACCAGGCCGCCACGCGCTGGTCGGGCGTCTGCACGACGAGTTCCGCGTCGCTCTCCCAGACCGCGTACGTCGCTGCCGTGCCGGGTGCGAGTACTCCGGCGTCGTCGATTCCGGCGGCTCGCCAGCCACCGCGGGTGTGCGCCGCGAAGGCTGCCCGCACGGTGATCCGCTGGGACTCCTCGTGGTGGAAGGCGGCCGCGCGAACGGCCTCCCAGCCACCGAGCTCCGTCACCGGCGAGTCCGACCCGAAGGCCAGCACAACCCCGGCGCGAGCCAGTGAGCCGAACGGGTTCATCCCCGCCCAGCGGTCACCCACGCGCTTGGCGTACATGTCGCTCGGGCCGCCCCAGAGCCGGTCGAACATCGGCTGGACGCTCGCGACGACACCGCACCGGGCCAATGTGGCTATCGCCGCCTCATCGACCATCTCCACGTGCTCCAGCCGGTGCCGCGCGGCGACTAGAGCCTGTACGCCGACCTTCTCGGCGGCGAGCTCGAAGCCGCGAGCGATGTTGTCGAGGGCGGCGTCGCCGATGCAGTGGAATCCCGCCTGGACGCCTCGCTCGGTACACGCGACGACGTGCTCGGCGATCTGCTCCGCCGTGAGGTACGCGTGCCCGCGGTGAGCCGCCCGGTCGGCGTACGGGTCGCGGAGCGCGGCGGTGCGTGAGCCGAGGGCGCCGTCGGCGTTGAGGTCTCCGGCCAGTCCGGCGAGGCCGAACTCGTCGATGCGGTCGAACATGCCAGGCTCACCCCAGTACAGGGTGGCGGCCAGACCTGCGTCCTCGGCGGCCTGGCGAACCAGCGGCAGCTCCCAGACCGGGCCGATGTGCGGCGCGGCCATCTCGTGGAAGGCGCCGATGCCGCGCTCGGCCATCGCCTTCACCGCTGCGCGGGCGTCCTGCAACCGCTGATCCGGTCCGACGAGTTCGCCGAGCGCATCCCGTACGGCGTGGTTGGCGGCCCGCTCGACGCGGCCGCTGGCGTCGTACCCGGCTTGCGCGCTGAGGCTCTCGACCGCGGCGGCGAGGGAGCTGGAGATGACGCCCGAGTGGCCGTCGACGCGCGAGAGGTAGACGCGACGGCCGTCAGCAGCGCGGTCCAGTTCCTCACTCGTAGGCGGGCGGCCCTCGGGCCATCTGGTCTCGTCCCAGCCCTGGCCATCGATGATCTCGTCCGGGCCGAGCGTCTTCGCGAAGGCAGCCAGTCGGTCCAACGCTTCCGTCAGGCTGGTCGTGCCGGCGAGGTCGAGGCCGGTGAGGAGGGCGCCGGTCTGCGCGGTGTGCACGTGGGCGTCGACGAAGGCGGGCGTGACGAGTTTGCCGCGCAGGTCGATCACCTCGTCCGCGCCGTTCGCGTAGGAGGCCGCGCTGCTGTCGTCGCCGAGCCAGGTGACCACGCCGTCGTCGAACGCGATCGCGGTCGCGTGCGGATCGGCGGGTGAGTAGACGGAACCGTTCGTCAGAAGTGTGCGCACAGGGCTAATCCTGCCCCTCCGCCTTCAGCCTGCCCTCGAAGAGGTTGCGCACGCCCGGCTCGGACCGCAACAGGTCGATCGCGTAGTCCGCGTGACCGGGCACATATCCGTTGCCCACCAGCATCGTGACGTCCGCGGCCAGTCCCTCGGCACCGAGTGCGGCGGCCGAGAACGAGGTCGCCATCGAGAAGAAGATCACCGTGCCGCCGGCGGCCGTCGACAGTACTGCGCCATGCTCGCAGCCGGGCACGTCGACGCAGACGACAGTGATGTCCGCCGGTCCCCCGGCCTCCTCCACGGCCTTCGCCAGCGCGACCGGATCACGAGCATCAGCGAGCGCGACGACGTCGGCCAGACCCGCGGCAGTGAGGCGATCCGCCTCGGCCTGGATCGGCACGATGCCGATCGTCCGGGCGGCCCCCGCACGACGCGCCGCCGCGAGCGACAACGACCCGCTTTTACCTGCGCCGCCAATAACTGACACGACAGGCTTTATGTCTTTGTCGACATACTGTTGTACTACGCGAGCGGTCAGCGCGGGCGCTCCGCACACGTCCATCACCGCGAGCGAGAGCTCGGGAACCAGGTCGTCCGGGAGCTTGGCAACGATCGATCGCGCGAAGAGGATCGCGTGTCCGGCGGCCGGGACCTGCTCGCCGCGCCCGTCCCAGTCGGCCAGGCCGTCGGTGATCTGGAGCGGCGTCAACGTCAGCGACACCAGCGTCGCCACCCGGTCACCCTTCTGTACTCCGAGGGGCGACTCGGGGCCGACCTCGTCAACGACGCCGACGAGCATCCCGCCCGAGCCGGTGACGGGGTTCTGCATCTTGCCGCGCATCCGGACGATCTCCAGCACGGCCGCTCGCACCGCATCACCGTCTCCCCCGTGAGCCTCGGCCAACTGCCGGTACGACGCCGCGTCCAGGTTGAGCCGCTCGACCGAGATCCGCACCTCGTCCGGCCACAGCTCGGCCCGCGCGTCCAGCCGCTGGGCCGCCTGCGGCAACACGCCGGCGGGCTCGATCACACGGTGCAGTCCTACCGGCGAACCGGGAGTGTCCGACACGGGGCCTCCTTGGGGCAAATGTGGCCAGACTTCGGTTGAGCCGGGCAAAATACTACTGTGGCTGATACAGGGAGGAAATCTTGCGGTGTTCTAATGGATCTACCATAAGTTCTATCGCTATCCTCACATGACACAGACGCCATCGTGGAGCCCCCAGGAGGACTCGTGACCGATCTGATCAGCCCGGAGCTTGCTGCTGCCGAACTGAACGGGCAGCCGTACGCCTATACCCGGGCCGAACTGGTCGAGCCTGACTGGACCCGGATCCCCGGCTTCAAAGACGTGACCGCCGAGGAATGGCGGTCCGCCCAGTGGCAGCGCTCGCACTGCGTGAAGAACGTCAAGCAGTTGCGCGAGGTGATGGGCCACCTGCTCGAGGAGCGCGTCTACGAGGACCTGGCCCGCGACCAGGCCGAGCGCGCCACCATGTCGATGCTCCTGCCGCCCCAGATGCTCAACACGATCGTCCCCGACGATGACTACGCCGGGACCTTCACAGAGGCGTTCTACGCCGATCCGGTTCGCCGCTACATGCTGCCGATGTTCAGTGACCGCCGCGCTGACTGGCCGTCGCATCCCCACGCGACGAGGGACTCCCTGCATGAGCACGAGATGTGGGCCACGGAGGGGTTGACCCACCGGTACCCGACCAAGGTCTTGGCGGAGATCCTGCCGACGTGCCCGCAGTACTGCGGGCACTGCACGCGGATGGACCTGGTCGGGAACTCGACGCCGGTGATCGACAAGCTGAAGTTCACGATCAAGCCGCAGCAGCGCCTCGACGACATGCTCGACTACCTGCGCCGTACGCCGGGCGTCCGTGACGTGGTGGTGTCCGGTGGCGACGTGGCGAACATGCCCTGGCCGCGACTGGAGTCGTTCCTCACCAGCCTGCTGGAGATCGAGAACATCCGCGACATCCGGCTGGCCACCAAGGCCCTGATGGGGATGCCGCAGCACTGGCTCGCCGACGACGTCCGCGCGGGTGTCGAGCGAGTCGCCCAGCTCGGCCGGCAGCGCGGCGTGATGATCGCGATGCACACCCACGTGAACGCGGCCCAGTCGGTCACGCCGCTGGTGGCCGAAGCGACCAAGGCGATGTTCGAGGCCGGCCTGCGCGACGTGCGCAACCAGGGGGTGCTGATGCGCGGCGTCAACGACTCCGTGCCGCAGTTGCTGGACCTGTGCTTCGCGCTGCTCGACGGCGCCACCATCACGCCGTACTACTTCTACATGTGCGACATGATCCCGTTCTCCGAGCACTGGCGGGTGTCGGTCAAGGAGGCGCAGCACCTGCAGCACGGCATCCTCGGCTACCTCCCCGGCTTCGCGACCCCCCGGATCGTCTGCGACGTCCCGTACGTCGGGAAGCGCTGGGTGCACCAACTGTCGGAGTACGACGAGGTCCGCGGTGTCTCCTACTGGAAGAAGAACTACCGCACCGGCATCGAGCGGCAGGACCCCGAGGCCCTGAACCGCACCTACGAGTACTACGACCCGATCGACACCCTCCCGACCGAGGGTCAGAACTGGTGGAAGCAGCACGCCGGCGACTCCCTAGCCGAAGCCGAGAAGCGCGCCGCCGCCTCCCGCAACGCCGCCGAGTCCCAGAAACTGCTGCACATCAGCTGATGGTTTCCCGCTAGTGCCCCTCACCCGGAATCCGTGCGTTAGCTCCGGTGTCCAGGTGCGTGCATCGCAAGGCGGAGCGAAGGACTCGATGCTTTTCCATCTCGTTCTTTGCTCCAACGCCGCGAGGTGCGTGCCTGGGCGCCGGAGATAACGTGCGGATTGCGGGTGAGGGGCACTAGTGTCGTCGGACAGGGGACGGCGGCGCTGGCGGGGAGTGGGTGTCGTCGGACAGTGGACGGCGCTGGCGGGGAGTGGGTTCAATGGGGTGGTACAGCGTCAGGTGTGTGTTCCGGCTCGATGAGGGGCGGGACGCTGATTCGGCGTACGAGGAGCGGGTCACGTTGTGGCGGGCCGACGACTTCGACTCCGCGATCGAGCTGGCCGAGCGAGAGGCACTCGAGTACATCGAGGACACCGACTGGGCGTATCTCGGCCTGGCGCAGTGCTTCTTCCTCGGCGACGACGTGGACAAGATCGTGCCGGGCGTCGAGGTGTTCTCGCTGATCCGCGACAGCGATCTCCCGCCTGAGGATTACCTCGACGAGTACTTCGACACCGGGACCGAGCACCAGCGCCACAGCTCCCCGACTGACTAGAGTCTGGCCGGTGACCGACCACCTTGCCGCACTGTTCAAGGACCAGTTGCCGGGGCATCCGTGGGAGAAGGCGATGGTCACCTTGTTCGCCGACCTGGTGCGTGCCGACGGCAACCTTCGGGCGGCAGACCTCGGCTGCGGGCCGGGTGTTCGGACCCGCCACCGGCGTTCCGCGGAGCAGCCGCCTGGACGGGCGTGACGGTTAGTGGGTAGCCCGGACCGCCAGCACTCACCAACCACACACAAATCCCGGGCGCGCCGCCTGGCGACGCCGCGTCCGTGTACTAGCGGGGAGGTTGCTGAGTGGTGGCGGTCCGCCGGATCACCAACTAGAGGGCCGGTGGGCGGCGTTCGTACGGCGTGCTGAGGACGATCGTGGTAGTGGTGGAAACGTTCGCGCGGGCGCGGATCACGGCGAGCAGGTTCTCCAGGGCCGCGGGGGTGGCGACCCGGACGATGAGGATGTAGCTGGAGTCGCCGGCCACGGAGTAGCAGGACTCGATCTCCGGGACGTCCCGCAGCCGCTCGGGTGAGTCGTCCGGCTGGGACGGGTCGATCGGGCGGATCGAGATCAGCGCGGTCAGCGGCAGGTCGAGCGCGGTGTGGTCGATGGTTGCCGCGTACCCCAGGATGACGCCGCGCTGCTCCAGCCGCTTGACCCGCTGGTGTACCGCCGACGTGGACAGCCCGGTCGCCTTGCCCAGGTCGGTGAAGCTCATCCGCCCGTCGGACGCCAGCAACGCCACGATCCTGCGATCCAGATCCTCCATTCCGCAGACCCTACTCTGGGAAACCCTTGCCGGGCATCCGCCGATCCGCCCGTGGACAGCGCCGATCGCCCGGTCCGGCAGGTATCCCCCGGCGATGGTGATCGGCAAGTGTCCGCGGGTTGTGAAAGCATCGCGGCATGGGTGAGACGAGGTCCGCTGCCGGACAGCGGTTGATGTTGCTGGATACGGCTTCGCTGTACTTCCGGGCGTTCTTCGGGGTGCCGGACACGATGAAGGCTGCCGACGGGACGCCGACGAACGCGATCCGGGGGCTGCTCGACTTCATCGCACGGCTGGTGGAGAACCACCGGCCGACACATCTGGTGGCCTGCTGGGACGACAACTGGCGGCCTTCGTGGCGGGTTGCGCTGATCCCGTCGTACAAGGCGCAGCGGGTGGAGTTCGTCACCTCGGGCGGCGACCAGGTAGAGGACGTGCCGGACCGCCTCGAGGTCCAGGTGCCCTACATCCGGGCCGCGCTGGAGGCGCTCGGCATCGCGATCGTGGGTGCGGCCGACCACGAGGCCGACGACGTGATCGGCACGCTGTCGCACCGCTCGAAGATGCCGGTCGACGTGGTCACCGGCGACCGCGACCTGTTCCAGTTGATCGACGATTCCCGCGGCATCCGCATCGTCTACACCGCGGCCAAGGGCGTCGGCCGGGCCGATGTGCTCGACGAGAAGGCGCTGCTGGCGAAGTACGAGATCCCCGCCAGCCGGTACGCCGACTACGCCACCCTGCGCGGGGACGCCTCCGACGGGCTGCCCGGGGTGAAGGGCATCGGGGAGAAGACCGCCGCCTCGCTGATCACGACGTACGGCGACCTCGACGCGATCCGTGCCGCCGCGGCCGACCCCGGTACGCCGATGTCGCCGGCGGTGAAACGCAAGATCATCGAGGCGAGCGACTACCTCGACGTGGCCCCCAAGGTGGTCGCCGTGGCGACGGATGCGCCGGTCGGCACCTTCGACGCGACCCTGCCGACCGAGGTGGCGGACCCGGAGCGGTGGCTCGACCTGGTCGAGCTGCTCGAGCTCGGCGGCAGCGCCCAGCGAGTGATGGCCGCGCTCGACCTCGGCCCGAAGAACCCGGAAGGAAACGCGTGATCAGCACCCTCGAACTCGCCCAGCGCTACGGCACCGAGATCGTCCAACTGCGCCGGGCCCTGCACCAGGTGCCCGAGTTCGACCTCGATCTGCCGAAGACCCAGGGACTGATCCTCGAAGCCCTCGAGGGACTCGACCTCGAGATCACGCTGGGCAAGGAGCTCTCCTCGGTGACCGCCGTACTGCGAGGCGGTGGCGGCCCCGGTCCGGTCGTGCTGCTGCGTGGCGACATGGACGCGTTGCCGGTGACCGAGCGGGTCGACGTGCCGTTCGCCTCGACGCATCCGGGGCTGATGCATGCCTGCGGCCACGATCTGCACGTCGCGGGACTCGTCGGCGCGGTGAAGATTTTGCACGACCTGCGCGACCAGCTCGCCGGTGACGTGGTCTTCATGTTCCAGCCGGGCGAGGAGACCACCGGTGGCGCGCCGATCATGATCCGCGAGGGTCTGCTGGAGTCCGCGGGTCGCCGGGTCGACTCGGCGTACTGCCTGCATGTCCAGTCGGCGGGCGATCCGCTCGGTGTCTGGAGCAGCAAGGCCGGACCGCTGATGGCCGCCGCGGACCAGTTGAGCGTCCGGGTCGTCGGCGCCGGGGCGCACGGCTCCGAGCCGTACCGCGGAAAGGACCCGATCCCCGTCCTCTGCGAGATGGTGGTCGCGCTGCAGACGATGGTGACCCGGCAGTTCGACGTCTTCGACCCGGTGGTGCTCACGGTCGGCCGGATCTCCGGCGGCACGAAGGAGAACATCATCCCGGACGACGCGTTCTTCGACGCGACCGTGCGGATGTTCTCCGCCGAGTCCCGCGCCAGGATGCAGGAGGCGAGCGTCCGGCTGATCGAGAACCTGGCCGCCGCGCACGGGCTGACCGCCGAGGCCGACTACCGGGTCGGCTATCCGGTGACGGTCAACGACGAGACCGAGTACCTGTTCGCCCAGCAGGCAATCGTCGACCTGTTCGGCGCCGAGCGGTTCCGTGAGCGCGCGCACGCCGAGTGCGGTGCGGAGGACATGTCGTACGTGCTGAACGAGGTCCCGGGCGCCTACGTGAACCTCAGCGCCTGCGGTGCCGCCGACCCGGAGAACGCGGCCGACAACCACTCCCCGCTCGCCGACTTCGACGACTCCGTCCTCCCCGACGCGTCCGCCCTGCTCGCCGAGCTCGCCATACGCCGTCTGGCGCGCGGCTGATCTCCGCTGCAAGCTGACCGTGGACGACAAGAACGAGGCAGGGCCGATCGTCTGAATGTCGGGGTCGGCCAGGTGGAGCTGGATCGGCTGGACGGAGCGCCCTTCGCGTTCCGGCATCCGCGACGGCCGACCACGCCCTGGCTGCTGCAGGAGGGCGCCGATCGCTGGCACACCGTGCTGCATCGCTGGGGTCGCGGTTTCGTCATCACGGATCACGGCACGTTCCGGTGGGGTGCACCGGACTCCGTCATTGAAGGCCGTGGTGAGCTGACGACGCACACGAAGCTCGGAGACAGTCTCGAACTGGTGGTCACCCGACGCGGTGGTGCGGAGTTGGCCGAGACCTACGAGCTGTGGAATCGCGGGGCGGCACCGGTCGAAGTACGGAGCCTGGCGATCTCCACTCCGTGGCGCGACGTCTACGACTCGGCGCAGGACAGTCTCGAACGTGCCTGCCACGCCCAGGTCTGGACCGGCGGATCCTGGGCCTGGGTGCTGGCCGAGCCGATGGACGGCCTCGGACCTGTGCTCGGGTTGACGCTGCGCGAGGGTGCCCTGTGGTCGTACTCGGTCGAGTCGCGCAATCCCGATACCGGCTCGAACATCCGCGGCCACCTCATGCTCCAGCCAACCGACCATGCGAGGAACCCGACAGCCAACGGCGGCCAACCCGTCTACACCGTTCCGCCAGGCGAGGCGCTGTCCTGGAGCTGGACCGTCGGCTTCCACGAGAACCGCGCGGCCTTCCTCGCCACGACCGATCCCCCGATCTCCTTCAACAGCTACAGTGCCGGCCCCGACGAGGCAATCACCGGCGTCCTCCAACGACCCGCCACGGTCGCCATGGACGGAGTGCCGGTCGCTACGGACGGGAGCGCAGTACGACTCGAGCGATCGCATGCGGGGACGGCCATCGTCGATGTGGTCGAGGAGAGTGGTCGTGCGGCGCGGACGATGGTGCTCTTCATCGACGGTCTCGAGGCGATCGTCCGTCGTCGGGTCCGCGTGCTGCTGGCCGCGCATCGCGATCAGCGGGCCGACGGGCTGCGGCGATTCGCGTTCCTGCCGGTCGACAGCAGTACCGGGCTGACCATGCACTCACCCGACTGGCCGGACTGGACCGACGGAGCCGAGCGAGTCGGTATGGCAGTCCTGCTCCAGCAGGCCCGGCGCCTCGGCTGGGTTGACGCCGAGGAGTCCGCGGCCGCGCTGGACGGCTACGCGCGCTTCGCGCGGATTCATCTGATCGAGGCGGACGGCACGGTCCTCCGTGGCAGCGTCGGCGCTCATGACGGATCCCGGCTCTACAACTACCCGTGGCTGGCGCACTTCTTCGCCGATCACGCGGTGATGTTCGGCCGGTCCGAAGACCTCGACCTCGCCGTACGGATCCTGCATCGTCTGGCCGAGCGAGGCGGCACTCACTTCCTCGCGATCGGCTGGGCCGAGGCCGCGCGCCGTGTCGCCGGCCTCTGCAGGCAAGCCGGGAACGACGCCTTGGCCGACGAGGTGGAGCAGCTGTTGCGCGATTCCACCGACTGGTTCGTCAGCCAGGGCATGGAGTTGGTAGCGCACGAGGTGAACTACGAGCAGACCATCGTGTCCCCGCTCGTCACCCTGCTCGCCCTCTACGGTCGGCCAGACGATGAGGAGCACCGCGCGGCACTGGCGAACGCCGTCCGCTGGTTGATGGCCTTCGGTGGACCACAACCGCACATCCGGCTCAACTCGGTCCCGATCCGCCACTGGGACGGCTACTGGTTCGGCCGGGAGAAGCTCTGGGGCGATGTCTTCCCGCACTACTGGAGCGTCGTGACCGCGACGGCCTTGTCGGCCCTGCCCGACTGGGCGACCAGCGAGGCCTCCGCCGAGCAGGTACGACGAATCTGGGACGCCTCGCTCGCCGACTTCGCCGCAGCAGACTTCCCGACCTGCGCCTATGTGTTCCCCAGTTGTATCGACGGCCGACCAGCGGATCGCCCTGACCCACTCTCGAACGACCAGGACTGGGCTCTCGCGCTCCGGCTCCGCTCCCTCCCGACGACTCCCGCCTAGCCGTCGATCAAGCTCATGGCCCTTCTCTGGCGGGCACTGGAGCTTGCGTAGGCGGTGAGCCCGAGGCCGGCCAGAGTGACAGACCGATGTTGGCCACCGCGGTGATGGCGATCGCGAGTTGTACCTCGCGATCGCGGAAGGCTCTGAGCTCGGCCAGGGCGGACGTCCTCCCCGTCGACTGACCGGCGGGAACCAGTCGCAGGACCAGTAGCAGGCCAACCACGCAGACACCCGCGATGGACAGGAAGGTGGATCGCCAGCCGAAGGTGGTGCCGATCAGGGTGCCCAGCGGCGCGCCGACAATCATCGACAGGTTCATCCCGAGGGCGAGCTTGGACACGGTCGAGGCCTGCTTGCCCGGCGCGGCCGCCGACGCCGCGATCACGATCGCGTTGGCGAAGAAGGTCGAGGTCACCAGCGCGGTGACCACCCGGGCGCCGAACAGGACGCCGTACATCGGGGCCGCCGCGGAGGCGAGGTTACCCGCGATCGTGACGGCCAGCAGCACGGTGAGCAACAGTTTCCGGGCGACGCCCGCGGTCATTGCCGTGAGCAACGGTCCGCCGACGATCATGCCGAGCGCGTAGGCGGTGACCAGCAGCCCCGCGGCCGGGATCGAGACCCCCAGATCGCCCCCGACCGCGGGCAGGATCCCGGCGATCACCATCTCGCCGGTGGTGACGCCGAAGACGCACACCATCAGGGACAGCACGCTGACGGGCAGGACAGGTTCCCTCGAGCTCATCCGTTCCCTCACTCATATTTGATCGTCCAGTACAAAACCACGGCAGACGGAAACGCCTCCAGCAGGAAGGAAGCGTCAGAGAGCCGCGATCGATCCGTCCACGACATCGACCAGTGCCCGCTTGTCGGACGTGACCTTCGCGAGGACACGGAGCCCGTAGTACGCGCTCTGGAACGCGCGGGCGACCTGGAGCGGTGGGCGGTCCGTGGACAACTCCCCGGTCCGCTGGCCGATGGCGATCAGTTGAGCCAGCGCTTCCTCGAGGTCCGCGAACTGTTGATGTACCAGTCCCGCTACCTCGCCCGTGCGTCCACTCGTCTCCGTCGCGGCGTTCAGGGCCAGGCAACCCCGCCGGCCCGGATCGGCTAGATCGGTCTCGATCACGCCAAGCATCAAGTCGCGGAGCCGCTCGCGAACCGAACCACCCTCGGCCAGTACCTCGAGTTGTCTGGTCGCCTTCGTCTCGGCGTAGCGCCGAATCGCCTGTATCGGCCAGTCAAAAACAGATGACCTAACGGCCGAGGCCGGCGTCGCGGGCCCGGATGATGGCTTCGGCACGGTCGGCAACATGGAGTTTGGCGAAGATGTTCGAGACGTTGTTGCGGACGGTCTTGGGTGAGAGGAAAAGTTCGGCGGCGATCTGGGCGTTCGAACTGCCGGCCGCGACCAGTGCGAGCACCTCCCGCTCCCGGCTGGTGAGCTGCGGAAACACGCTCTGCTCGGTCGCCACCGGCGCACCGGCGAAGAACTCCGCCACCCGGCGCGCCACGGCAGGCCCGAAGATCGCCTCGCCCTGGGCGACCGCGGTGATCGCGCGCACGATCTCCGCCTGGTTCGCACCCTTCAGCAGATAACCGCGAGCCCCGGCCCGCATCGCGGCGAACAGCGTCTGATCCTCCTCGGCCATCGTCAGCACGACGACACCGACGTGCGGGCTGTCGGCCGTGATCCGCCGGGTCGCCTCGATCCCGTCCAGCTCCGGCATCTGCACGTCCATCACCACGACATCCGGCTGCAACTCCGCGGCCCGGCGGACAGCTTCGAGCCCATCAGCGGCTGTCCCGACCACCTCGACGCCGTCGAGCGATCCCAACAGCGCGGCCAGACCGTCCCGATAGACCGGGTGGTCGTCGACCAGCATGACCCGCACCGCCTCAGACATGCGCGACCTCCGGTACCGCGTCGAGCGGCAACCGGACCCGTACGACGGTGCCGCCCTCCGCCGGACAGGTGACACTACAGACTCCCCCGAGCTCCGCGGCCCGCTCCCGCAACGACAGCATCCCCACACCGGCCACCACGTCCGCACCGATCCCGACGCCGTCGTCCGCCACGGTCACCTCCAGCGCCGGACCGTCCGCCAGCCGCACGGTGATGTCGCACCGCGAGGCGGCGGCATGCCGAGCCACGTTGGTCAGCGCCTCCGACGCGATCCTGTACGCGGCGACTTCCACGCCTGCGGGTAGTGCTCCCGGCGAGCCATCCACGGAGACCTGGAGACCGCCGAGGCGGAAGCGCTCGGCCTGCTGCTCGATCGCCCGGACCAGACCGAGTTCGTCCAGCGCGGGCGGCCGCAGGTCGTGCACGAGCCGCCGGACATCGGCCAAGGCGGCAGCCACCTCAGTGGTCGCCTGTTCCAGCATCGCGTCGGCCTTCTCAGGAGCAGACCCGGCCAAGTTGCGTGCGGTCTCAATCCGCAGCGCCACCGCACCGAGACTCGGTCCGAGGCTGTCGTGCAGGTCTCGCCTGATCCGGCGGCGCTCCTCCTCGCGAGCCGCCACCAGGCGACTCCGGCCGCGCTGTAGTTCGGTACTCAGCTCACTGGCATGAGCCGCAGCGGCTGCCTGCCTGACCAGGTCGCCCAGCAGCCGCTGGTCCCGCTCGGACAGGGCCGTTCCATCGCCCGGGCAGATCACGAGCCTGCCGACGGACGAACCCCGATAGCCGACCGGTAGGGCAATCGTCTGGCCGGACTGGCGGCCGTGCTCGACGATCGCCAACTGCCCGCTCGACCGCTCGATCTCGACCCGCACATAGGGCTGCCGGAACGCCTCGGCCAACGTCCGAGCCACCGCGCGCAGTTGCTCGTCGGGATCGGCCGCGGACTCGAGCCTCTCGGCCAGCGCCGACACAGTTGCGTAGGGATCGTCCCGGGATCCGCGAACCAGCCGTCGCACCGCCCGCCACAAACGACTCCGCAGCGGCGCATAGATCACAGCCACGACGGCGATCGCCGCCAGCGCCGCGTCCCGCTCCCCGAGGACGCCACCCGCCACCGCGAATACGGCGAGATCCACCGCCACCACGAGAAGCGCCAGCACGCCGTACAGGAAAGTTGCTGAGAGCAACCGGTCGACGGCGTACAGGCGGTGTTTGGTGACGGCGACGACGATCGCCGCCGAGGTGAGAGCGATGGCGAGGCCGAAGAGCAGGCTCGAGACGACGGGCGGGTTCTCGAACGGGATGAGGAGCACGAACATGTCCACCAGGGCGGCCCACATCAGCCAGCGGATCTGCGCGCGGCGATCGGCCGACGCCGCGCGGTACCGGTGGACGGTGACCGCGAACGGGACGACGAGGCTCACGAGCACCGCCGCATAGGCGACGGCCAGCACCGGCTGCCACACCTCGTACGGGAGGTTGATGCTGAACGGGTCCAGCGCGAGGCTGGTGATCTCCGGCGGCAGCGTCGCGTCGTGGTACCGGATCATGACCTCCATCGGCACCACGATCAGGACCAGCGGAAGCAGAGCCGTCAGCGCCAGGCTCGTGATCGACAGCCAGCGCCAGAACCGCGCGGTCACCAGCCGGCCGTCGGGGAAGAGCAGGATGAGCAGCGGCAGACCGAGCAGCAACACGGCGCCGAACCGGGAGTAGAACCAGTACGCCGCTGCGGCACCGGGCAGCCCGGGGTTCGTATAGATCGCGTACGCCGCCCAGCTGGACGCAAAGCCGTCCACGATCCACAGCAGGCCCGAGATCGTCAGAATCCAGGCCACTGGATGTCGGGGCAGTCTGTTGAGAAGTAGCAGGCCTGGGATCGTCTGGGCGAGTCCCGAGAGCACCGCGGCCCAGCCTGAGTCCAGCTCGGCGGCTGCCGGCACACCGCCACGGTTGAGCAGGTCGAGCACCACGGTCGCAGCAGAGATCAGCAGCGCGGCCGTCGCCAGCGCCACCGGTACCCAACCCGCGCGTGTGGACCAGCGCGGCTCCCCCACCTCGGTCACCGTTGCATTGTCACCCAGTTCCTGTCCCGTCGTCGCGGGTCAGTTGTCCCGGATCCGGACGGGACAACTTCGGGCGTACACGGAGGACCAGCGGCCCTGCCGCCCGGGTCGCATCGGCGCCGAGAGTTCTGGTCAGGGGGCACAGCCTGTGCTCCAGGGGAGGAAGGAACCGTCATGACCGAAACACCGGCGCGGGCCAGGACCGACGTCGACCTGACCGCCGGATCGGAGGCAGCGTTCCCGAGCGCAGGGCTCCAGAGCGCAGGGCTGCCGGGGTCCGGAGTACTGCGCTCCGGAGCGGCCGAGCTCACGAGGATCCGCCGGCTCGGACTCGGGCTGACTGCCGGCACGCTGACCTGGGCGGCGAGCATCTTCGCGTTCGCCACCGTGAACGAAGGCGTGCAGGAGCGGATCGGCGACCTGACCGGGCTCGCGTTCCAGCTCGGGCTGTTCTGCCTGCTGGCGATCCAGTTCCGGACTAGGGCCACCGGGTTGTCGCGGCCGGCGGTCGCGATGCTGAAGGTCGAGGCCGTGATCCTCGGACTGGCGAGCATCTGGTCGCTGCTGCACGGAGTGCTGCCCGGGAGCCTGCAGGACGCCACCTGGCTGCTCGTGCTCGACTTCTGCTGGCCACTGTCGATGATCGGGATGATGGTGATCGGCATCAAGCTCGCGATCACCGGACGCTGGCGGGGCGTGCTGCGCTGGTGGCCGCTGGTCGCCGAGAGCTGGGCTTTCGTCACGATTCCCGCGATGGTCGTCTTCGGCGACGCCGCGAGCCGGTGGGTCGGCGGTGGCCACCTGCTGATCGGGTACGCCACGCTCGGCGTTCTGCTCGCCCTCAAGCCGGAGCTCGTCACGCCGAAGGACTGAGAGACAAGACCGGGCTCGGAGTACAGGGGATGAAAGAGGGGGCGCCACCAGACCTGGTGGCGCCCCCTCTCCGTCGGGTCAGGCCGGGGCCGTGACGCCTTCCTCCTCGTCGACGCCGGTGAGGGCGCCGCTGAACTGGGCGTTGTAGAGGCGCGCGTAGGCGCCGTCGACCGCCAGCAGCTGCTGGTGGTTGCCCTGCTCGACGATCGAGCCGTTCTCCATCACCAGGATCAGGTCCGCGTCGCGGATGGTGGACAGCCGGTGCGCGATCACGAAGCTGGTCCGGTCCGACCGCAGTGCCGCCATCGCCCGCTGCACCAGGACCTCGGTCCGGGTGTCGACGGAGCTGGTCGCCTCGTCGAGGATCAGCAGTTGCGGATCGGCCAGGAACGCCCGGGCGATGGTGAGCAGCTGCTTCTCACCAGCGCTGACGTTGCTGCCCTCCTCGTCGATCACCGTGTCGTACCCGTCCGGCAGGCTATGCACGAACCGGTCCACGTACGTCGCCTTCGCCGCCGCGAGCATGTCCTCCTCGGTCGCCTTCAGGTTCCCGTACATGAGGTTGTCGCGGATCGTGCCGCCGAACAGCCAGGTGTCCTGCAGCACCATGCCGATCCGGGCGCGCAGGTCGTGCCGGGTCAGCTCGGTGATGTCCACGCCGTCGAGCGTGATCCGGCCGCCCTTCAGCTCGTAGAACCGCATGATCAGGTTGACCAGGGTGGTCTTGCCGGCCCCGGTCGGGCCGACGATCGCGACCGTCTGACCTGGTTCGGCGACCAGGCTCAGGTCGGTGATCAGCGGCTTGTCCTCGGTGTAGGAGAACGACACGTGCTCGAACTCCACCCGGCCGCGCGACTCCAGCACCTTCGCCGGCGTCGCATCGTCCGGCACCTGCTCGGTCGCGTCCAGTACCTCGAACACCCGCTCAGCCGAGGCGACCCCCGACTGCAGCAGGTTCGCCATCGAGGCCACCTGGGTGAGCGGCTGGGTGAACTGGCGGGAGTACTGGATGAAGGCCTGGACGTCACCCAGCGACATCGTGCCGGAGGCGACCCGCAGACCGCCGATCACCGCGATCACCACGTAGTTCAGGTTCCCGATGAACATCATCGACGGCATGATCAGGCCGGAGATGAACTGCGCGCCGAAGGAGGCCTGGTAGAGCTCCTCGTTCTTCTTCGCGAAGCTCTCCTCGATCTCCTTCTGCCGGCCGAACACCTTGACCAGCTCGTGGCCGGTGAAGGCCTCCTCGATCTGGCCGTTCAGCGCTCCGGTGTGCCGCCACTGGGCGACGAACCGGGTCTGCGAGCGCTTGGCGATCGCCGCCGTCAGCACCATCGAGACCGGGATCGTGACGAGGGCGATCAGCGCGAGCTCCGGCGAGATCACGAACATCAACGTGACCACGCCGATCACCGTCAGCAGGGAGGTGAGCAGCTGGCTCAGCGTCTGCTGCAGGCTGGTCGAGATGTTGTCGATGTCGTTGGTGACCCGGCTGAGCAGCTCACCGCGCGGCGCGCCGTCGAAGTAGCTCAGCGGGAGCCGGTTGAGCTTGTCCTCGACCTCGGAGCGCAGCTCGTAGACGGTCCGCTGGACGATGCCGTTGAGAATGTAACCCTGCATCCAGGACAGGAAGAACGACCCGACGTAGAGGGCCAGCACCAGCATCAGGACGTTGCGCAGGGCATCGAAGTCGATGCCGACGCCCGGGATCAGATCGATCCCGCCGAGCAGGTCGGCGAGCCGGCCGTTGCCGGCCGCGCGGGTCTGCTCGATCACCTGCTCCTTGCTCACCCCGCTCGGCAGCCGCTTGCCGATCGCGCCGGCGAAGATGATGTCGGTGGCACGGCCGAGGATCTTCGGGCCGAGCACGGCCAGCGAGACGCTGCCGATCGCCAGCAGGACCACCGCGCCGACCTGTACCCGGTGCGGGCGCAACCGGCGCAGCAGTCGCTTCGCCGACGGCCCGAAGTTCATCGATTTGTCGCCGGGGATGCCGCCGGGCGGGCCGAACGCACGCCCGGTCGTCGGCCGCTCGGTGGCCTTCACCGTCGCCGCTGCCTCACCACCTTCGGCGGGCGCGGCGGCCTGGCCGTTGACCGAGGCCGCGGCGGGCGGCGTCTGCTTCTCGTCGCTCATGCTGCTTCCTCCGCGGACCGCTGGGACTCGACGATCTCGACGTACGTCGGACAGGTCTCGAGTAGTTCGTCATGGGTACCCTTGCCGACGACCGCGCCGTCCTCGACCACCACGATCTGGTCGGCGTCGATGATCGTCGACACCCGTTGCGCCACGATGACCACACACGCGTCGGCCGTCACCGGTGCGAGCGCGGCCCGCAGCCTGGCGTCGGTGGACAGGTCGAGCGCCGAGAACGAGTCGTCGAACAGGTAGATCTCCGGCTTGCGCACCAGTGCCCGGGCGATCGCCAGTCGCTGCCGCTGACCGCCGGACACGTTCGTGCCGCCTTGGGAGATCGGCGCGTCCAGCCCTTCGGCCATCGCCTGGACGAAGCCGCGGCCCTGCGCGATCTCCAGCGCCTCCCACAACTCCTCGTCGGTGGCGTCGGGGTTGCCGTAGCGCAGGTTGCTCGCGACCGTCCCGGAGAACAGGTACGGCCGCTGCGGCACCAGGCCGATCCGCTCCCAAAGGGCGTCCGGCTCGATGTCGCGCACGTCGATACCGTCCACGAGCACTCGGCCCTCGGTGGCGTCGAACAACCTCGGCACCAGCGACAGCAGCGTGGTCTTACCCGCGCCGGTGCTGCCGATGATGGCGGTCGTCCTGCCTGGGGACGCGGTGAAGGTGATGTCCCGCAGTACGGGCTCGGCAGCCCCGGGGTACTGGAAGCCGGCGTGTTCAAAGGCGAGTTCGCCGCGGCCGACGAAGTCCTTGATCGGGGTGACCGGCGGCCGCACCGAGGACTCGGTGCCGAGCACCTCGGTGATCCGGTCCGCGCAGACCGTGGCCCGCGGCACCATGATCATCACGAAGGTCGCCATCATCACCGAGAACAGGATCTGGATCAGGTAGCTGATGAAGGCGGTCAGCGCGCCGACCTCCATCGCCCCGCTCTCCACCCGGGAGGCGCCGAACCAGAGCACCGCCACGGTGGACATGTTCAGGATCAGCATCACCACCGGGAACACCAGCGCCATCAGCCGGCCGGCCCGGATCGCGGTGTCGGTGACGTTGGTGTTCGCTTCGGCGAACCGCTCCACCTCGTGCGGCTCGCGGACGAAGGCGCGGACCACCCGGATACCGGTGATCTGCTCGCGCAGGACCCGGTTGACCGAGTCGATGTTCACCTGCATCTTGCGGAACTGCGGCACCATCCGGCTGGCGATCAGGCCGATCGACGCCGCCAGTAACGGTACGGCGACCGCCACCAACCAGGACAGCCCGACGTCCTCGCGGACCGCCATGAAGATGCCGCCGACCATGGTGATCGGGGCGGCGACCAGCATCGTGCAGGTCGTCACCACCAGCATCTGCACCTGGGTCACGTCGTTGGTGCTGCGCGAGATCAGCGTCGGCGCGCCGAACTGGTTCACCTCGCGGGCGGAGAACTCGCCGACCCGGTGGAAGACCGCGGCCCGGACGTCGCGGCCGAACAGCGCTGCCGTCTTGGCGCCGAAGTACACCGCGGCGATGGTGCAGACGATCTGCACCACGCTGACGCCGAGCATCCAGCCGCCGGTGCGGACGATGTAGGCGGTGTCGCCCTGGGCCACACCGTTGTCGATGATGTCCGCGTTCAGGCTGGGCAGGTAGAGGGAGGCGATCGTCCCGATCAGTTGCAGGACGACGACCATGGACAGGTTGCCGGCGTACGGACGCAGGTGCGTACGCAACAGGCGAAGCAGCATCAGTGGTCCCCAGGTTCGTGTTTGCGGACACCGTCGAGCGCGAAGTCGACGATCTCCTCGGCGGTCAGCGGCCGACCGTCCGAGATCATTGGGTGGGTAGCGGAGAAGGTGATCAGCCGCAGCCGGCGGGCGACCTCCTCCGCGGAGTGGCGCAGCAGGTGCTCGTCGGGTCTGATCAGGGCGACGAAGGCCTCGGTACTGCGCTGCTCGTCGGCCTTGCGGCGAGCTTCGTCCTCCGGATCGGACTTCCAGTCCGGCGGACGCTGCATCCGCAGCGCGATGAAGAGCTTGAAGACCCGGGCCAACCGGACCTGGCTCACGTCGATGGCGGCGATCAGCCGCTCCCGCAGCGGCAGGGTGGTGTCGATCGCCTCGAGCTCCTTGATCAGCGGGCTGGGCTCGAACGCGGTCCTGATCGCGGCATCGATCAGGGCCTCCTTGTTGCCGAACGCGCGGAAGATCGTGCCTTCGGCCACCCCCGCCGCCTCGGCGATCTGCCGGGTGCTCACGTCCCGGCCGTACCGCTCCAGCAACGGCAGCGTCGCGGCGACCAGCGCGGCGCGCCGTTCGTCGGGGGGTAGCGGTGTCGCTCGTGGGCTCACTTGATCGAGGTTAACTGAGTGAGTACTCACTCACAACTGCATTCACCGGCTCCGCAGCAGCGCGGCGATTCCGTCGAGCACCCGGGCGAGGCCGAACTCGAAGCTGTGTTCGGAGTCGTACGGCGCGTCGAACTCCTGGCCGACGGTGGATCCGACCCGGGCGGCGAGCGGGAACTTCGCGGCGTCGCCGATCTTCTCCAGCAGCGGCTCGTGCGCCAGCCACCACTGCTTGTCGGTGATCCCGGAGCGCTGGATCACCTGAGCGGCCTCGATCGCGCTGCGCACCGCGCCGTGGACGTAGCCGTTCACCAGGGCGATGGCGGCGTCCATCTCCACATCGGTCAGGCCGATCCCCTCGACGGACCTGAGCTCGTACTCGTACTTCGCCATCAGGTTCGGGCCGAGCGGCGGCCGGCTGGTGGCGACCTGGAGCAGCCACGGGTGGTTCAGGTAGAGCCGGCGGTTCTCCCGGGCGACCTCGTCCAGCTTGGCCCGCCAATCGCCGTCCACCTCGCGCCGGGGCAGTTCGCCGTACACGGTGTCGAGCATGACGTCGATCAGTTCGCCCTTGCCGGGGACGTAGCGGTAGAGGGTCATCGCGCCGACGCCGAGCTCGTCGGCGACCCGGCGCATCGACATCGCCGCGAGTCCTTCAGCATCGGCGATCTTCAGCCCCGCCTCGACGATCGCGTCGACGGTGAGCGCCGGTTTCGGTCCGCGCGTGGGCCGCGACTGCAGTCCCCAGAGCAGTTCCAGGCTCTTGGCGGGGTCACCGCTGCCGCTGTACTCCTGATTCATGTGCGCGATTCTCCCGGATTGGCTACACTCGACGGCTTATCCCGTACAGCGTACTCAGTAAAGGCGTGAGCTTGACCTCTAGCAACGTTGAGGTTCTACGTTCGGAAAGTGTCGGTGGTCCGCGGGACCATCGCTCTACGTTGGCCAACCTAGCTGGAGTGTCGCCGTGAGTATGGAAATGACCGCGTGGACGTCGATGTACCACGCGATGCACGCCCAGGACGAGAAGCGTCCGTTCTCCCGCGCGACGCTGAAACGCATCCTCGCCTTCGCCCGGCCGCACAAGCGCTACCTGATCGCGTTCCTGGTGCTCAGCGTCGTCGGCGCCGCGCTGGCGGTGGCTACGCCGGTGCTGGCCGGGCAGGTGGTGAACGCGATCGTCGCGGGTGACGACTTCAGCCTGGTGCTGCGGTTGGCGATCCTGATCGCGCTGATCGCGGTCGCGGAGGCGGGGCTCGGGCTGATCACTCGCTGGCTGTCGTCGAGCATCGGCGAAGGGCTGATCCTCGATCTGCGCACGGCCGTGTTCGACCACATCCAGAAGATGCCGATCGCCTTCTTCACCCGGACCCGGACCGGCGCGCTGGTCTCCCGGCTGAACAACGACGTGATCGGCGCCCAGCGGGCCTTCAGTGACACGCTGTCCGGCGTCGTCAGCAACCTGGTCATGCTGGTGCTGACTCTGGTCGTGATGCTGGGCGTGTCCTGGCAGATCACCTTGCTGGCGCTGGTCCTCCTGCCGGTGTTCGTGATCCCCGCGCGGCGGATCGGCAACCGGCTGGCCGGCCTGCAGCGGGAGGCCGCCGACTACAACGCCACCATGAGCACGCAGATGACCGAGCGGTTCTCGGCGCCCGGCGCGACGCTGGTGAAGCTGTTCGGGCGGCCCGTGCGTGAGTCGAACGAGTTCGCCGTCCGGGCTCGCCGGGTGCGCGACATCGGCGTACGGACCGCGATGGTGCAGTGGGTGTTCGTCACCTCGCTGACCCTGGTTTCGGCCCTGGCTCTCGCCGTCGTCTACGGCCTCGGTGGCTTCTACGCGCTGCGCGACCAGCTGGACGCGGGTGCCGTGGTGTCGATGGCCTTGCTGCTGACCCGGCTGTACTCCCCCTTGACCGCGCTGGCGAGTGCGCGGCTCGAGGTGATGACCGCGCTGGTCAGCTTCGAGCGCGTCTTCGAGGTGCTCGATCTGGAACCGCTGATCAAGGACAAGCCGGACGCGGAGACGGTGCCGGCCGGTCCGGTGTCGGTCGAGTTTTCGAACGTCAGGTTCGCCTACCCGTCGGCGGACAAGGTGTCGCTGGCCTCGCTGGAAGAGGTCGCGAAGCTCGACACGCGTGGCGGCGTCGAGGTGCTGCACGACGTCTCGTTCCGTGCGGAGGCCGGGCAGATGGTCGCGCTCGTCGGTTCATCCGGGGCCGGGAAGTCGACCATCGCGCAGTTGATCCCCCGCCTGTACGACGTGGACTCGGGCGCGGTGCGGCTCGCGGGGGTCGACGTGCGGGACCTGTCGGCGGAGTCGTTGCGGGACACGCTCGGCATGGTCACTCAGGACGGGCATCTCTTCCACGACTCGATCCGCGAGAACCTGCTGCTCGCTCGGCCGGAGGCCAGTGAGCAGGATCTGTGGGAAGCACTCACTCGGGCGCGGCTCGGTGACCTGATCCGGTCGTTGCCCGATCAGCTGGAGACGGTCGTGGGTGAGCGCGGGTACCGGCTGTCGGGTGGTGAGCGGCAGCGGCTGACGATCGCGCGGCTGCTGCTGGCTCAGCCGCGCGTGGTGATCCTGGACGAGGCGACCGCCTCGCTCGACTCGACGTCGGAGGCGGCAGTGCAGGCTGCTCTGGGTGAGGCGCTAGTGGGGCGGACGGCCGTGGTGATCGCGCACCGGCTCTCCACGATCCGCGCCGCCGACCAGATCCTCGTGATCGAGGACGGCCGCATCGTCGAGCAAGGCACCCACACCGAGCTCCTCGCCGCCGCGGGTCGCTACGAGGAGCTCCACCGGACCCAGTTCGAGCAGAAGGACAAAGGCGAGGTCACGGTCGGGGCGCCCTGATGAGTACGACTAGGTAGGAGTCGTTCGAGCAGGCCTGAGGGTCGTTGGTGCAGGTGCTCGGATCCGTGCAGGTGCTCGGGTCGGTGCAGGTGCCGGGGTCCGTGCAGGTGCCGGGGTCGGTGCTGGTGCTGGGGTCGTTGGTGCGGGTTGAATCACGGAGGGTGTGGAGTTGGTAGCGACGGTGCACACGGGGGCGCTGGCCGGTCTGGCAGCGGTGTTCGTTCCGGCGGATCCTCCGCGGGATGGTCGGATCGCTTTCTGGGATCCGGTTGGGGGTGAGCTACCGCTCGGGGTCGGCGAGCAGACGTCCCGCGACCTGGTCGTCAACGGCCCCGGCGGTGTGGACCTCCGATCGGTCCGGATGATCGAGTTGCCCGTCGACGAGGCTGTCCCGATTCTCGGCCGAGCCCGGACAGCACCGCAGTCCCACCCCGCCGCAGCGTTCTGGGGCGCAGCTTCTCTCATCGCCCTCCAGTTGGTGGCCCGAGGTCGGCTGCTACCCGGCGTCTCCCCCGCCGGCCACGACGCTTGGCGAATCGGTCCGCTGGATACCCCGGACATCGAGAGAATCCTTACCCTCGCCGAATCCATCCCCCCAGAAGCCCGAGCCCTCCCACTCCCCCACCCACCAACCAACAGCTCGGCGACCTCGACCGACAGCGTGTGGTTGCCGGTGGGTGAGGAGTTGGTGCGGGGGTTTCTGGATGCGGTGGCTGATGGGATGCCTCGGTCGCCGGCGGCCGCCAAGGCTCATGGGACACCGCTGTTCACAGCGAAAGCTCCTCAGCAGGCCTCGCGGTTGCGGTCGTGGGCCGACGAGGTCTCTGCCGGACTCGACACCGGCGTACGGATCTCGCTGCGGGTCGAGTCGTTCGAGGCGGCCGAGTCGCTCGGCTTCCGCGTTGCCGTGCAGTTGCACAGCCTGAACGACCCGACGCTGGTGCGTGACGCCGCCGATGTCTGGGCGGAGGACGTCAGCGGCTTCGGTCCGAGGGCCCGTATCGACGCGACCTTGGCGATCCGTCGAGCCGCCCGGGTCTGGTCGCCGTTGGCCCGCCTGCTCGACTCCGCAGTACCGGACGGGATGGAGCTGTCCGACGAGGAGGTCGCCGGGCTGTTGGTGACCGGTGCGCAACGGTTGACTTCCGCCGGAGTCGACCTGCACTGGCCGCGGAGCCTCGGTCGCGAACTGACCGCGCGGGCCGCGATCACCTCCGCCGACGGACCACCGTCAGACATGCCGAAGTTCTTCGGCGGCGGTGCGACCCTGGACTTCAGCTGGCAGGTTGCCCTGGGCAATGACCCGCTGACCGAGGCCGAGATGGACAAGCTGGCCGAGGCGACCAGACCGGTGGTTCGGCTGCGGGACCAGTGGATGCTGATCGATCCCGAGCTGGCCCGCAAGGCCCGCGAGCGGGTGCTCAAACCGGTGACGGCGATCGATGCCCTGAGCGCAGCGCTGACCGGCACGGCCGAGCTGGACGGCCGGCAGATCACGGTCACGCCGACCCGCTGGCTCGACGACCTCCGCGCGAAGATCGCGGACCCGGACCGTTCGGACGAACTGGTCGAGGCACCTGCCGCCTTGCACGGCACCCTGCGCGACTACCAGATGCGCGGTCTCCAGTGGTTGGTCCGGATGACCTCGCTCGGGCTCGGCGGTTGCCTGGCCGACGACATGGGCCTCGGCAAGACGATCACGCTCATCTCGTTGCACCTTCATCGCCAGCAGGCTGCCGAGACCTCCGGACCGACCTTGGTCGTCTGTCCCGCTTCCCTGCTGGGGAACTGGGAGCGCGAGGTCCAGCGGTTCGCCCCCGGCACTGCGGTAAGCCGGTTCCACGGTTCCGGGCGCTCCCTCGACGGGGCCGACACCGGGTTCGTCCTCACGACGTACGGGACTCTGCGGAGGGACGCGGCCACGCTTGCCGAACACCGTTGGGCGCTGCTGGTTGCCGATGAGGCGCAGCACGTGAAGAACCCGACGTCTGGCACGGCGAAGGCGCTTCGTGCGGTGCCGGCGCAGGCGCGGGTCGCGTTGACCGGCACACCCGTCGAGAACAACCTGTCCGAGCTCTGGGCGATCCTCGACTGGACGACGCCGGGGCTGCTCGGGCGGCTCGGGACGTTCCGCAGCCGCTGGGCCACACCGATCGAGGCGGACAAGGACGAGGAGGTCGCCGAGCGGCTCGCGAAGCTGGTCCGGCCGTTCCTGCTGCGCCGCAAGAAGTCCGATCCGGGCATCGCGCCGGAGCTTCCACCCAAGACCGAGACCGATCAAGCGGTGTCACTGACCCGCGAGCAGGCCGTGCTCTACGAGGCGACTGTCCGGGAACTGCTCGACGCGGTGGCGGCGAGCGATCAGATGGCGCGTCGCGGGCTGATCGTGAAACTGCTGACCGGGCTGAAGCAGATCTGCAACCACCCGGTGCAGTACCTCAAGGAGCCCGAGGGCGCGCGCCTCGCCGGGCGGTCCGGCAAGCTCGAACTCCTCGACGAACTACTCGCCACGATCGTCGCCGAGGACGGTGCGGTGCTCGTCTTCACGCAGTACGTCGCGATGGCGCGGCTGCTCGAGCGGCATCTCGCCGACCGCGGCATCGGCACCCAGTTGCTGCACGGCGGGACACCGGTCCGCAAGCGGGAGGAGATGGTGGAGCGGTTCCAGGCCGGGGAGGTACCGGTGTTCCTGCTCTCGCTGAAGGCGGCCGGGACCGGGCTCAACCTGACCCGCGCGGACCACGTCGTGCACTACGACCGCTGGTGGAACCCGGCCGTCGAGGACCAGGCGACGGACCGGGCGTATCGGATCGGCCAGACCCGGCCGGTGCAGGTGCACCGGTTGATTGCCGAGGGCACCATCGAGGACCGGATCGCCGCGATGCTCAGCAGCAAACGCGAACTCGCCGACGCCGTCCTGACCGCGGGAGAAGCCGCCCTCACCGAACTCACCGACAGCGAGCTGGCCGATCTGGTCGAGCTGCGGGGTGCCCGATGAGTGGCGAGGAGGCTCGCGGGTTCCCGGCGTTCCCTGCGTCGGCCGGCCGCCGCAGTACTCGTGGGAAGTCGTGGTGGGGACGCGCGTGGGTGCAGGCGCTGGAAGACACGTCGCTCGACTCCGACCAACTGCGGAAGGGCCGCCGTACCGCGAACTCGGGCCAGGTCGGCACCATCACCATCAGCCCCGGACGGATCGCCGCGACGGTCTACTCACCGGACGACACGTACGACGCGGTGGTGCTGGTCGATCAGCTGAGCGACGACGACTGGCGGCTGTTCCTCGACCAGGTGGCCGCCCGCGCCGGTCACATCGCAGCTCTGCTCGACGGCGAGATGCCGCACGAGCTGGTGGAGGCGGCCGCCGATGCCGGAGTGCCGTTGCTGCCGGGCATCGGGGAGCTCGATCCCTCGTGCACCTGCGACAGCTGGGAACTCCCCTGCCAGCACGCAGCCGGCCTCAGCTATCAAACCGGCTGGCTTCTGGACGAAGACCCGTTCGTGCTGCTGCTGATCCGCGGCCGGTCGCGAGAAGCCCTGCTCGAAGACCTCCAGCACCGCGCTGCTGCGGGCGGCGGATCTGCCTCGGTCGGCGGGAGGGCGTCGAGCGCCAGCGGGTCGAGCTCCGGCGTCGGCGGGTCGGGCTCTCGGGGTGCGGGGGTGTTGGCTGCTGCGGTGTTCGAGCAGGTGCCTGGTGCGTTGCCTGAGGTGCCGGTAGTGCCAGGGAAGGTCGCGCTGGATGATCTGGTCGTCAGCGGGACAGAGCCGGTGCCTGGGCTGCAGGCGTCGCTTTTGCCGCTCCTGGTGCTCGATGCGGCTCGGCGAGCACGCGCTCAGCTCCGTGCTTTGCTGTCCGGTGCTCCTGATCCGTGGGTGCTCGACGAGTGGCAGGACGCCGTCCGTCTTGCCACCGACTACCCCTTGCTTTTGGATCGCCTTGCCGCAGCGACTGGGAAGGCCGCGGACCTCGCGCGCGGCGTACAGGCGTGGTCGTACGGCGGGGCGCCGGGGCTCGACGTACTCGAACACACGTGGAACCCGGACCCGGGCGACCTGGCGAGAGCCCGTACCGAACTCCAGGCGGCCGCGGAGGAGGACCTCGAGATCACCACCGAGCACAACCGGCTGACGACCTCAGGCGCTGTCGTCTGCCAGGTGCGCCTTGACCGGATGGGCCGCTGGCACCCGTACCGCCTGGTCGACAACACCTGGATTCCGGCGGCTCCCGCGGACCGAGACCCGACCACCGCCCTCGCAGTACCGGAACCGCTCGCCGAAGACATCCCTGACAACGCGAGCGACAAGTGACAGGACGCGCTCAGCGGCGCAGGGAGGTCTCCTTCTCCATGTGCGACAGCTTCTCGGGATTTCGCACGGCGTAGAGCCCGGTGATCAGGCCGTCGTCCATGCGCAAGGCTGTGACCGTATCGATCTCGCCATTGAACCGGAGGATCAGCGCGGGGTAGCCGTTGACTTGCGCAAGCTCTAGTGACGCCTCGGCCATCCTGGGCAGCCCGACGGCCATCACGCGGGCCACCTTGTCGGCTCCCACAATGGGCGACACGGCGGCCTGAACGACTCCGCCTCCATCGCCCAGCAGCACGACATCCGGCGCGAGGATGTCGAACAGGCGTTGCATGTCACCCGTTTCGACCGCCCACTGGAACGCCGCGAGCGCTTTCCGGGTCTCGGCCGCGGAAACGGCTCCGCGGGGTCGGCGCTCCGCTACGTGTGCCCTGGCCCGGTGTGCGATCTGGCGGACCGCGGCCGGGGTCTTGTCGACGGCTTCCGCGATCTCATCGTAGGCCAGCGCGAACACCTCGCGGAGTACGAACACCGCCCGCTCGGTCGGCGCGAGTGTCTCCAGCACCAGCAGCATCGCCATCGAGACGCTGTCGGCCAGCTCGACGTCCTCGGCCACGTCGGGCGTGGTGAGCAGCGGCTCGGGCAACCAGGGGCCGACGTACGACTCCTTGCGGCGGCCGAGCGTTCGCAGCCGGAGGAGCGCCTGGCGGGTGGTGATCTGGACCAGGTAGGCACGCTGAGCCTGCACGGTGTCGAGATCAACGCCCGCCCACCGCAGCCAGGTCTCCTGCAGGACGTCCTCCGCGTCGACCGCGGACCCGAGCATCTCGTAGGCGACGGTGAACAGGAGGTTGCGGTGGGCAAGGAACGCCTCAGTCGCGGGGTCCGGGCGGTTGTCCTGGCTCATGCTTGTCCCCCGATCCTCGGGCGCGGTCTGCGACGTGCCGGCAAGGGGTCCTCCACTTCACTCTCGACTGTGGCATCCATCAGACACCGGTCCCGGTCGTTTTGTGACACCTCGAGGCAGACACCTCTTATGGCGCACGTCACGTGGACCGTGGTGTCACAAGGATCGGGTCGCCGGCATCTCGTGTTCGTTCAATGCCACCCGACACCACGAATGAGGACGAAGTCATGAGCGCTCGATTCAACATGTTCGACAACGAGCTCGCCGCCAAGATCGGCAAGCGGTTGGCCAACACCAGCCTGGTGATCGATCAGTCGTCGCTGCCCAAGGCCACGCAGGAACTGGTGAGTCTGCGCGCCAGCCAGATCAACGGCTGCGGTTTCTGCGTCGACATGCACACCAAGGAGGCCGCGGCCGCCGGTGAACCCCCGGTCCGGATCAACATGGTCGCCGCGTGGCGCGAGGCCACCGTGTTCACCGACGCGGAGCGGGCCGCGCTGGCGCTCGCCGAGGAGGGCACGCGGCTCGCCGACACCCACCAAGGCGTGTCCGACGAGACCTGGGCCCACGTGCGCAAGCACTACGACGACGACCAGATCGTCGCCCTGGTCGCGCTGGTCGCCCTGATCAACGCCGCCAACCGGATGAACGTGATCGTCCGCAACCCGGCGGGCTCCTACGAGCCCGGTATGTTCGCCGCCCTGACGAGCTGATCGTCAGGCGACACCCGGCTCGGCCCAGGATCACCCGATCCGGGCGAGGGCCGTGGGACTCAAGGCGCGACCACGGCAACCAGCCGTCCGTACTGCGTGGCGCGGCCGGTACTGGGCTGGGGATTGGGTACTGGCTGGGGATGAGCGAGAACGACTGTTTGGTGCGGGCTTCGGTGGCGGACGTGTTCGCGGTACTGGGTGATGGGTGGAGTTACGCGGCCTGGGTGGTGGGGGCCTCGCGGATCCGGGAGGTGGAGGCGGGGTGGCCGGAGGCTGGGCGTCGCATTCACCATTCTGTCGGGGCTTGGCCGCTGCTGCTCGACGACAGGACGACCGCCGAGGAGTACGAGCCGCTGCGGTTCCTTCGGCTGAAGGTGCGCGCCTGGCCGACCGGCGAGGGGCAGGTGGAGTTCGAGGCGACGGATCAGGCCGGCCAATGTCACCTGGTGATGCGGGAGAAGGCCCTCAACGGACCGGCCGCGCTGATCCCCGAGGCCGTCGCCGACCCGATCCTGCACGCCCGCAACGACGAGACCCTCCGGCGGCTGGCTCTACTGGCCGAGGGCCGTAGGCGCTGATCTCCCGCGCGAGCCTGAGACCAAGTCGGTCGAAACCACCGACAGCGGCCGGATATCCGGCCGCTGTCGGTGCTCATTGCTGTCGTGCTCGCGGCTGTTATCGCAGCCACGGGTAGCGGCGGACGATGTCGAGGTTGTTCCAGCGGTCCGCCAGGCCCCACGTGCGGCCCGCGGCGAGCAGGGCGAGAGTCACCAGGGTGATGGCGCCGATGATGTGGTCGTCGATCAGCGGGTTGGTCGTCGGCGGCAGAGCGGCGCTCCACATCATCAGGTACAGAACGGTTCCCGCGACAGCCGTGAGCCGCAGCGCGACACCGAGGATCAGGGCGAGACCGATCCCGGCCAGTCCGATCATGAACAGCGGAGAGACCCAGAAGTCACCGGCCAACGAGTGGTAGAACCCGGCGAACGGACCTTCGGCCCCCTTGAGGAATCCGGCGGTCGGGTTGCCGCCGTCGAGCCAGCCCTTGCCGGACTTGGTGGCGAAGCCGAGTCCAAAGACCTTGTCGACGAAGGCCCACAGGAAGGTGAATCCGTACGCGATCCGTAGTACGGCGACCGCACGGCCGGCGGCGACGCCGAGGTTCGGCGCGGTGCCGGTAGCTGCCGACATCCCGGTGGAGACCGGGCTGTCGTGGCGGTTGGGGGTGAGAGTCATGATCGCTCCTTCAGATTCGCTGGGACACCTCGAATCCTGCGGCCGGCAGCGCCCTGGCAGCAGGGCCCGTAGTCACCGGCGAGGGTGCCAAAAGCCCTGCCTGCTCGGGACCGACGCCTACTGCGGAGACCCTGGACGCCCGGATGAACGCGAATCAGCCGGTTGGCGGGTTGGGGGATTCGGCTCGGTGTTTGATGCCGAGCAGGCACTTGCGCATCATCGGGAAGTCGAACGGCTCCGCGAGAAGCAGGCTGAACAGGATCTCCGGATGCGTCCAGCGATAGTGACTGCGCACCCTTGTCAGCAGTCTGCTGGAGGACGGACCCACAGGCTCGAGGGCCCACAGCCAGGTCGTGTAGCCGCCCTTGTCTCCCCACAGCAACCACCGGCCTGGGACGAGACCTGTTACGTACAGGCCTCCCCCGCCGGGCCCCAGGGGCACCAGATCGCCGAGACGGAGATGCTGCAACGACGACAGGATCTCACCGCGCCCTTGCGGCCGACGGTGTCGAGCAGGTCGTAGCTGTACCAGCCGGCCCTGTTGAAGCCGAGCTGGACGATCCACGGCCACACGTCCGCCGGTGGTGCGTCGATCGTCACCGCTCGCGTCGCCGCGAAGGTGGGCTCGTCCACGATCTCGTCCCCCGGCAGCGTGGCGTCGACCTCGGCGTCCGTGGATCCCCAGCGCAGATGCCATGGCCGGTACAGCCGGCTGAACACCGCGGCACCCACCGCCAGCCCGCTAGCGACCCCAACTCGGCCCCTGGTGACCGTCATCGGCGTCGTCGCACGATCGCGACCGGGCAGTCCGCCACCGCGACCACCCGGTCCGCGACCTGGTCGTCGGCCGACGGCGTCCCCGCGTGTGCGCCGACCACCAGCAGACCGACTTCGCGAGCCTTGTGGACCAAGGCCGCCAGCACCGGGCGACAGGTGAGATACCGGGTCACCAGCACCTGGGGATAGTCCGTCGAGGGATCGAGCACGGCGGCGTCGAACTCCGCCCGTCGCGCGCGAGCCCCAGCTGGAGACGAGTGCCGTGGAGCCGCATGGACCGCAACCAGGTTGCCGCCGCGGTCGGCGGCCGCCCGGAAGGCGTACTCGACCGCGGCCGAGGACAGCGCCGTACCGTCGATCCCGACAGCGACGTCCCGTACGGCGGGGGCCAGCTTCCACGAGCCTGGTACGACGACCACCGGGCAACTGCTCCGCCGAGCGAGGAGAATGTTGCACTTGGCAATGAGTAGGCGCTCCGGTCCGCGGCGCCGGGGGCGTCTGACCACCAGCAGGCGGGCATCGCGGGCCGCCTCGGACAGCACCTTCGCCCGGGTCCCCTCTCTGCAGACCACCGCCGGCTTCAGGGCACGGCCGACCTGTCGGCGTACGTGGGCAACTGCGATCCGGAGGAACTCCCCAGACCGCTCCGCCGGCGGCCAAGGTTGCCGTGCCGAGTCAGCCGGGAGGTCCGGATCGTGGGCCGGACGCGATGCCACCAGCACCAGCTCCGCGCCACCCCGGATCGCCTCCGTGCACGCATAGTCGAGCACTCGCAGTCCTTCAGCGGATCCGTCGACCTCGACGACCACCGCCCCGCCCCGCGTGCTCGTCACAAGATCTGCTCATGGGACTCAGGATGGTGCACAACCGCGACCGGGCAGACCGCATGCTGCAGAACGCCCCGGGCGACCGAACCGAGCACCACGACGGACAGCCGGGGACGATGACGTCCGCCGAGTACGACGATCTGGGCCTGAACCTCCTGAGCCGCTTCCAGCACACCATCCACCGGGTGAGCACGCCGGATGTCGAGGTGGAGGTCGAGCTCGGGGTACTTGCGGCGCCACCGATCGACCACCAGCTCGAAGTGCCGCTGCACAGCATCCGCCCAATCATCTTCTTGGGTCGTGGCGTCGGTGGCAGGGTCCCAGCCGTAGACGGCGGGTATGTCCCAGACGTGTACGAGCCGCAGCGGCACGTTGCGTTCGACGGCGGCCTCCGCCGCGAACTCGATCGCCGGATCGTTCTCGCTGGAGTCGTCCAGAGCGACCATCACCGGGCTGCGACTCGGTGCAGGCGGCCAGCCGGACGGGACTACGACCACCGGCGCGTCGCCGAGGTTAGCGGCCGCCTCCGAGGTGGATCCGAGCAGCAGTCGCTTGAACGTCCCGGTGCCACGTCGCCCGACCACGAGCATCCGGCTCCCCGAGGCCAGCCGGGTCAGACTCACCGCCGGTGAACCAGCCACCAGATCGGCGCGGTGGTCGAGGTCGTCCCCGGTACTCCGCATCCGCTGCCGGACGTCATCCACCAGATCCAGTTCTGTCTGCGCGATCTCGGCCGGCTCGTAGTACCGGGTGTGGTGCGTCTGCTCGATGATGTGCACGGCGCGGAGCGGTTCATTCCGCAGCAGGGACTCCTGCAGCGCCCACTCGAGCGCGCCCGCGGCACGCCAGGAGCCATCGATGCCGACGTGGATCACGGGTCGAACGGAAGCCCTTGCCGCCCCGCCGGCAGGTCGCTCCCTGGTGGTTGCGGCGACATCCGGCCGCTGGGTCATCGGGGCCACGGTGGTTCCTTCCGCTGCGAGAGTGGACTACCCCCCAACGTGTCCCGCCACCACGCCACCCAGGCAGAGGACGTGGTCACCTACCCGGGTGCCGAAAGACCCCAACTCGCGACCGATACCAGCTGCGATGAGGAATGCTGCAACGCACCGTGACCGCCGCCGACACCCAGTGACGGCTGAGGTCCGGCCTCAGGCTGGGCGGCCGTAGGTCTCCAGGAGACGGAGCCAGATCTCGTTGACCGTGGGATAGGCGGGTACGGCGTGCCAGAGGCGGTCGAGCGGGATCTCGGCGACGACGGCGAAGGTGGCGGCCTGGAGCAACTCGCTGACGTCGGGACCGACGAAGGTGACGCCGAGGATGACCTTGCGCCGCTCGTCGACCACCATGCGCGCAGTACCGCGGTAGCCGTCGGCGCGAACCTTCGCACCGGAGACCTGGCCGATCTCGTAGTCGACGACCCGGATGTCGTAGCCGGCTTCGCGGGCGGCCTCCGAGGTGAGGCCGACCGATGCGATCTCGGGCTCGGTGAATGTGACCTGCGGAACGGCCTGGTGGTCGGCGGTCGCCACGTGGGTGCCCCACGGAGCATCCGAGACGGGTGCACCGTTCGCGCGGGCCGCGATGACGTCACCGGCGGCGCGTGCCTGGTACTTGCCCTGGTGGGTGAGCAGCGCGCGATGGTTGACGTCGCCCGTCGCGTACAACCAGTCGAAGCCGCGGACGAGCATGGTGTCGTCGGTCTCCAGCCAGGAGCCGGGCTCGAGTCCGATCATTTCCAGGCCGACGTCACCGGTCCGCGGCGTGCGGCCGGTCGCCACCAGTACCTGCTCGGCCTCGACGGTGGCTCCGTTGCCGAGTTCGAGGACGACACCGTCCGCGGTACGGGTGACCTGGTTCGTCTTGGTGTCGAGCAAGACAGTGGCACCCTGCTCCCGGAGCGCCTCGGCCACTCGTTCACCGGCAAAGGGCTCCATGGTCGTGAGCAACCCGCTCCGCGAGATCACCGTGACCGCCGTACCGAAGCCGGCGAACGCGGTCGCCATCTCCACGGCGACGACGCCACCGCCGATGATCGCGAGGCTGTCCGGCACGGACTGAGTACTCGTCGCGTCCCGACTCGTCCACGGGCCGGCCTCTCGCAGGCCCGGGATATCCGGGACGAACGCGTCGGAACCGGTCGAGACGACGACAGCCTGGCGAGCGGTGAGCACGGTCGCGCTGCCGTCCCCGGCGGTCACGGTGACCTGCTTCGCAGCGGTGATCCGGCCGTGGCCGCGGACCAGCGAGATACCGGCGCTGTCGAGCCACTGGACCTGGCCGTCGTCCTTCCAGTTGCTGGTGAAAGAGTTCCGCCGGGCAAGCACGGCCTGGACGTCGAGCTCACCGGTCACCGCCTCGGCGGCGCCCGGGACTGCGCGCGCGGCGCGGAGTACCTGGGCAGAGCGAAGCAGGGCCTTCGACGGCATGCAGGCCCAGTAGGAGCACTCCCCGCCGACGAGTTCGCTCTCCACGATGACGACTGTCAGCCCGCCTCGGACGGCACGGTCGGCGACGTTCTCGCCGACCGCACCGGCACCCAGCACGATGACGTCGTACTCGTTCTCCATGCCCGACTCCTCGTTCCCTCTTGTCTCAGTGCTCATCCTTGTCCGGTCAGCGACCGGGAGCCCGGGTGACGACTTCCTGGAGGGTCCAGCCGTTGCCGTCCGGGTCGCTGAAGGACGCGAAAGAACCGTAGCTGGCGTGCTCGGGGTGCAGGCCGGAAACGCGGTTCGCCTCGCCGGAGTGGTGGAAGACGCCATCGGCGTCGTGCCAGATCTCGCTGACCTCCGCGCCGCGGGCCAGCAACTCTTCCCGGGCTGCTTCGATATCGGTGACGACGAGGTGCAGGCCCTGAGCCGAGCCGGGCTCGGCCGCCGACACGCCGTTGCCGAAGATGATCGAGGCCTCCGACCCCGGCGGCGTGACCTGCACGACCCGGAAGCTGTCGCCGACCGGGTAGTCGGCGTCCAGGCGGAAGCCGAGCTGCTCGTAGAAGGCCTTGGCCTTGTCGACGTCGCTGACCGGGATGACCAGTACTTCGAGCTTCAGATCCATGATGTGGTTCTCCTTGTTCCCTCGGTGGTCCAGCCACCGTAGGAACTTCGGCACCACCCCCGCGCCCGTCACATGACGCCATCCCTGTACGTCACTCACCCCCTGTAGGTCGCTCACCCCGCCGCCGGCTCACCGGACGGCCAGGTCGAGTCTGCTGACGGGTGGCGCCGCGCGAGGTGTTCTCGAACGCACACCGATTGATCCTGCGTGCACGGTGCGCCGGCCGGCGAGATGACACCACTCCACCTGCATACCCGGTACGAGGAACGGTTCTGGGTCGTCTCGGGCGCCCTGACCGTGTGGGCCGGGGACCAAGTGGTGAAGCTGCGGTCCGGCGATTTCCACGCGATCCCGATCAACGTGCCACACGCGGTCAGAAGCGGGCCGGAGGGTTTCATGCCCTGCACATCTCGTCACCGGCCGGCTTCGCCGAGCTGGTCATGCGCACCGGGACTCCGGCGCATCTGGCGACGCCGGAGACCGAGCTCGACCTGGAACTCTTCATGGCGGTGACCACCGAACTCGGCGATGTCGTGCTCGGCCCGCCCGGGACGCTCCCGGCCGACTACGAGAACTCGCGCAAGTAGGCGAGAGCTGTTTCCTCGGCATCGGTACGCCGCTCGACGTCCCCGCGCAGTTCCTGGTACAGCCGGACCGTTGCCCACAACGCCCGCAGGCAGTCGGCGCGGTCCGGCATGGCCACGGTCTCGCGCAGCGCCGGGACGTGCTCGGGAGCGATCTGCTCGATCCTCCGGACGCCCGACGGCTTCGCCACCCTGTCGCCGATCACCAACGGGGCCAGCGCCGAGCCGCGCATGTCTGCCAGCGCGTCCACGGCCTCGAAGAGCTCGCCCCGCCCGATCTTGACCGTGACGTAGTGGACCCAGACCCAGAACCGGTCCTCGATCCACTGCGGATCCGTACGCGGCCAGGTCGCCGATCGTTGCTTAAGGCGTGCTTGGACGCTGCTATCGCGGTCCCAGAGCACCAGACCGTCCTCGACCCGGTGGTCGAGGTCGGCCAGCGTGACGAACTTGAAGTCGACGTGCCGCGGCGCCGGGCCGTAGAGCGTGATCAGCAGCCGCGGCTCACCGACATGCTCCCCGGTGAAGGCCGCGAGCAACGGTCCCACCTTCGCGGCGAAGTCCGGCGCCTCGGCGAGCACTGCCCGGTGATCGGCCTCCGTCGGCGACACCAGGACCAGATCGAGGTCGGAGTACTTGTCCGCGGTACCGGTCACCACCGACCCGCCGGCGATCACCCCGACGAGCCGCGGATCCTGCTCCGCCGCGGCAAGGATCGCGGGCGCGAGATCACTGAACTGCTCTGGTATCAAGGAGCCCTCCATCTGGTTGTCCGAACTCAATCCTCACACCCCTTGGTCGACGTGTTGTTCGAGGAGGTCGGCCGCGTGTTCCGCGCCGTCCTCGGCTCGCAGTACTGCGCCGAAGGCGCGGGCCTGGGCGGCATGCTCCTCGTCCAGGACCTGGGACAGCGCTCTCGTCAGGCGATCGCGGGTCAGGCTGCGGAACGGCATCGTCGTACCGAGGCCACTCTCGCGGAGTCGTCGTCAGCGGTGCGCAGAACAAGTTCATCGCCGGAATCCCGGTCGCCTCGTGCAAGGCCGCGCCGCGCAGCGCCATGCCCAGCGTCGCCACCACCACATCGGCCTCTCGCGCGGTCTCCAGGGTCGCCTCGACGATGGACCCGTTGACCCGGCGCTCGTCGGCCGTGGTTCGCCGTACCAGGGCCGAAATCTTGCCCTTGGCAAGGATCGCTCGACCATGCACGCCCGGCGGTACTCCGCGGGCGGCAGTCCGTAGGCGCTCTTGAAGGCCCGGTTGAAGTGCGCCGGATCGGCCAGGCCCCAGCGTGCCCCGATCGCCGCGACCGGACGCTCGATCAGCGCCGGATCCAGCAGGTCGCGACGGCAACGATCCAGCCGCCGGCGCCGGATCAGCCCGGCGACGCCGTCTCCGGTCGGCTCGAACAACCGGTGCAGATAGCGCAACGAGATGTGGTGCGCGGCCGCGATCCTGCCCGGCGTCAGTTCGGCGTCGGCGAGATGCTCCTCGATGTACCCGCGGCACCGCTGCACCAGCGCCCTCGTCCGGGTCTCTGCCGGCAGCAGGTTCTCCCGATCGATGTGCGCGGCGAGACTGACGTTGACCAGGTCCAGCAACGCGGACCCGATCCGCGCGCCGCTCGCGCCGTCGTTCGCATCCAGGTGCTCGGGGAGTTGCCGGACGAGCCCGGCCACCAGCGCCGTCATACTGTCCGATCCCGGAATCCGTATGCCGGTGAGCGTGGCCACCTCGTCATCCCGGAGCGGACTCAGCGCCTTCGGATACGACACCATCACCGCGCGACGCTCGCTGTAGGCACACCTCAACGGCCGCGAGAGATCGGCGATCCCGACGTCACCCGCCGCGAACCGGGCGCACCGCCCGTCCTGCTCCCCTAGCGCGACTCCCTCGGCCTGCACGAACAGCAGGTACCGCTCGGGATCATGCCGGCGGATGTGCCCCGCAGTACGCCGAGCCTCCCCCGGTCCGGACCTGGAAACCACCACCTGCAGCGGGCCGACGTCCCCCACCACGAGTTCATCCCGCGCGTCAGGCACGTCGTCCAGCCGAATATCGAGACCGGCCAGTCGGTCCGCCACCACCTCGTTCCAGTACGCCGTCCGCGTCCCGACCGGCTCGACCACAGCCGTGAACACTGTCCGCATCCGCCTAGTCTCCGAAAGCCTCCAACCGCCCGCAACCGACATGTCCGATCATCGTGCGTCCACTGCGGGTGCCAGGCTGCTTGCCGACAGCAACCAATTTTGTCGTTGTGCTGAACCGAATGCGAACAGCCGGTGTCAGACAGCGACTACATCGCCAGACGCCTTGCGTGCGCCGTACTGTGGGTGGCGGTACGCGCGAAGGGGCTTGCGCGAACCGCCGATCTGCTGCCTGCAGATCGCACGAGGGGCTTGTGGGGGCGATGAGATGTCTTTGGCGACACATGCACGCAATGGAGTCAACCGAGCACTGCGACCACTCGGGGTGCAGGTGACCCACGGCAGGAGCACGGACCCGGCGATCCAGCCGTTCCTGTCGGCGCGGCGGACGATCGCAGGCGCCAACCGGGCCGGCCTTCCGCTCGGCGAGTACATCGATCGCTACAGCGCCGAGCCCGGGTCGACGGCGGTGGCGGTGGAGGCCATGCTGCGGCTGTGCGACCTCGGTGATCATGTCAGCCGGATCTGCGAGATCGGTCCCGGATCGGGACGGTACGCCGAGCCTGTCATCGCCGCGCTGCGTCCTGACGCCTACGAGATCTACGAGACCGCGCCCGACTGGATCCGCTACCTCCAGTCGCTGCCGAATCTGGTCACGCGGCCAGCCGACGGGCACACGCTGGCGGCCACCGGCTCGGAGACCATCGACCTGGTGCATTCGCACAAACTGTTCACCTATGTGCCCTTCGTGACGACCGTCGGTTATCTCGAAGAGATGGCGAGAGTCGTCCGCCCCGGTGGCATCGTCGCCTTCGACATCATCACCGAGGACTGCATGGACGAGCAGGCGACGCGGACCTGGGTCAGCGAGAACGCCGCCATCTACATGGTCACGCCCCGCGCCTGGACCATCGACCTGCTCGCCGACCGAGGTCTGACCCTCCTCGGCCAGCACTTCGAACCCCTGAGCGGTGGCAGAACCGAACTACTCGTCTTCCGCAAGGAACCCTCGAGCTGACGGAACGCGCACCAGCCGGCCGCGGATCACCAGCCACAACGCCAGCAGGAGCTCGCCGAGGAAAGTGAACGACGAGACGTCGGTCCAGGAGTCCTGGACCGCGATGGCCCCGAAGGTGTCGATGACGTAGCCGAGACCGGCGATGGCGAGCAGGACGCCCAGAACTCTGGGGGCATACCCGGAGCGGAAGGCCAGATAACCGATGGTCAACAAGTGAAGGCCGAACAGTCCCAGCGCCAGCGCCCAGACATCGTTGAAGGCGTTGATCTCCGAGAGCGCCTGCGCGTGTAGCTGATCCGGGCTGAACGCCGACGGACCAGCATCGCCGTCGAGTAGCCGGGGTACGGCGAGAAGGTGGCCGACGGCAACCAGGTAGATACCCGAGTACACCAGCCTGAACGCCATTGCCAGCAGGGAGACGCCCTTGTTCACCGGGCTGAACACCCGGTAGAGCGCGCAGGCGATCACCACGTCGAGTGCGATCACCAGAAGCAGGCTGGCGATGCCTGCTCGGAACAAGCCTTCGGACGCCGTGATGTCGGCGGCTGTCCGTGCCGCATCTCCCTGTGTCACGAGTCCGTCGACGGCGAAGAAGACGCCGAATGGTGCCAGCGCGGCCATCACCAGAATCCCCACGCCCGCTGTGATGGATGCGCCGCGAAGCGATCGGCCGCCCGCCGCGGGTGGCTTGACGGGAGTCGTCGGCTGCGTCGGCGGTGGAACGGTGTCATTCGTCATCGGGATCCCCTCCGTAAGACGCTGTGGCCGCAGCCGCGCGCCGGATTTCGTACTTAGTACGGCCAAGGTATAGTACTAAGTACGAAAGCACTAGCGGTCAGGAGTCACATGTCCGAACCAGCCGGCCGCCGTCCTCGCCTGAACCGCGAGCGGGTACTGCGTGCCGCCCTCGAGGTCGCCGACAGAGGCGGGATCGCGTCACTGACGATGCGCTCACTCGCCGAGGCCCTCGGCGCGAAGCCGATGTCGGTCTACCACTACGTGGCCACCAAGGACGAGATCCTCGACGGCATCGTCGACCTCGTCTTCACCGACATCGACCTGCCGTCGGTCGGCGGCGAGTGGCGCGCGGAGATCCACCGGCGGGCGGTCTCGGCCCGTGAGGTGCTGAGGAAGCACCCCTGGGCGATCGGGTTGCTCGAGACCCGTACGACGCCCGGACCGGCCACGCTGAGACACCACGACGCGGTTCTCGGCACGCTTCTCCACGGCGGCTTCTCACTCGCGATGACCGCCCACGCCTGCGCCCTGATCGACAGCTACACCTACGGGTTCGCGCTGCAGGAGGCCGCGCTCCCCTTCCAGGATCCGGAGTCAGGTGCCGAGGTCGCCGGTCCGATCATGGACCAGATCGCAGCCGGCGAGTACCCGCACCTCACCGAGATGTCGGCGAAGTACTACCTCCAGCCCGGCTACGACTTCGGCGACGAGTTCGAGCTCGGCCTCGACCTGATCCTCGACGGCCTGGCGGCCTGGCTGCCTCCGAAACGCGGCCGGAAGTCGTGAATGATTGCCCGGTCGCGGCGCGTTGACCCGTCCATCGGTCACTCGTAGCGTTCGAAACGATGCCCGTGGTCCGATGCTCCGGGCACATCTCAAGGGGGGCCCATTGTGGCCGGAATTCGCACTGCCCTGTCCCGCACCAAACTCGCCATCGGAGCGGTTCTGGTAGTCGCTCTGCTCACGCCGATCACCGGAGCCGCCGTCTCTGCGGTACCGCAAAGTCCCGCGGTGACGAGCGGCAACGCGGCGACGAGTGGCAACGCGGTGGTCCGGTGGAACGAGACCGCCGCGACCGCCGCGCTCACGGCCACACTCGCACCGACCCTCAACCCACTGCACGAATCCCGGATGTACGCGATCATGCACATCGCGATTCATGACGCGCTGAACGCCATCTCTCCTCGCTCACGTCCCTATGCCTTCCAAGGCCGCGCACGGCACGCATCCCCTGAGGCCGCGATCGCTGCTGCCGCGCGAACCTCGTTGGTCGCTGCCCTGACAGACCTGACACCACCGTTCACTGACACCCAAGCCGCTATCGCAGGCGTCGAGACCGCCTACACCGCGGCACTGGCTGCCATTCCCGACAGCTTGGCAAAGCAGCAAGGCATCGAACTGGGAAAGAAGTCGGCGTACACGATCCTGGCCAAGCGGGCTGACGACCGCGCCTCGACGATCCTGCTGATCGACTCCGGCTTCCCGCAGGGCGTCAGGCCCGGCGAGTACCGGTTCACTCCCGGTTTCACGTTCGCCTTCGCACCCACCTGGGGAGAGGTGAAGCCGTTCGCACTCCGGTCCGCCGGACAGTTCCCGGTGGAGCCGCCCTTCGCGCTCGGCTCGAAGCGGTACACCGCCGACTTCAACGAGGTGAAGCGACTCGGTGGCGACGGCATCACTACGCCAAGCGCCCGCACCGCTGACGAGACGCGGATCGCCCGCTTCTGGGTGGAGAGTTCACCTCTGCTGTGGAACCGCCTCGCCCGCCAGTTGGCCACGACCCGGCACTTGGATCTCTGGCAGAGCGCCCGTCTGTTCGGCCTGCTCGACATAGCCCTGACAGACGGCTACATCTCGACCTTCGACGTGAAGTACAAGCTGCTGTTCTGGCGCCCCGTCACCGCGATCCAGCTGGCCGCGACGGACGGCAACCCCAACACCGCGGCCGACCCGACCTGGACCCCGCTGGTGCCCACCCCACCGATCCCGGACCACGACTCGGGCCACAGCGTCGAAGGCGGCGCCGCGGCCGCGGTACTCCGTGGCTTCTTCAAGACAGACCGGATGAGCTTCTCTCTGTGCAGCTTCACCGCCTTGCCCGGCAGTACCTGCACGGACGCCAACCCGGCGATCCGCCACTACACCAGCTTCTCCCAGGCCTCCAACGAGAACGCACGCTCCCGGGTCCTGGTCGGCTTCCACTTCAAGCACGCCACCACCGAAGGCGTGAAGCACGGCATCAAGATCGGCCAACTGACAGTCCACAGCTACCTCCAACCTCGCCACTGACTCGTCGCTCCCCCATCGATCTTGCCCGGAGCAACGAGATTGCCGACCGGCGGCTGACCCGGCAGGTGTAGCTGCCGGGTCGGCCGCGGGGGAAATGCGGCTGGCCGTTGCCTGCGGCTCTGATTCGGAGAACTATGAGTGTCGACGGGCAGCTTGCTGCGTGAAGGCTGGGGAGGGGCGTGCCATGGATCGGGAAGTGTTTGCCGAGAGCTGGAAAATGCTGGTGGTTCGCGGGATGATCGGGATCGTCTTCGGGCTGCTGGCGATCATCTGGCCGATCGAGACCGCGATCGCACTGATGGTGCTGTTCGGGTTCTGGGCCCTGATCGACGGGATCAGCTCGCTGGTCGAGGCGTTCCGGTCGGAGACGCAGGGAAGCCGGCTCGGACTGGCTGTGATGGGTGTCATCGCGATCCTCGTGGGGCTCTTCGCGATCTTCAGCCCCTCGGTGGCGGCCAACACCCTGACCTTGATCTTCGGCATCTGGTTGATCATCCGCGGCGTCTTCGAGGTGTTCGCCGCCTTCAGTAGCTACCGGCTCACACCCCGTTGGCTGCTCCTGCTCGGCGCCGCGCTCTCGCTCCTGCTGGGCATCTTCTTCGTCGCCAACCCCGGCCGCGGCACCGTCGGTATCGCGGTCTGGCTCGGCCTGATCGCGCTGTGCTGGGGCCTCGTCTTCGTCGCGATGGGCCTGATCGTGCGGCGCGGACACGACAACCCCGCTCCGGCGACCCCGGCGACCGCCTGAATCCAGCCAATATCATCCGGTAGAGGTGAGGCCGTCCGCCGTCCGAAGCGCCAGTGTTGGGCACGCGCCTTCAGCGCTCGGAGAGAGGACGTTGCAATGTCATTCTGGGATGTCGTTTGGTTCATCATCATCGCCTTCGCCTTCACCGCCTACCTGATGATGCTGTTCTCGATCATCGCGGACATTTTCCGCGACTCTGAGACCTCAGGCGTGAAGAAGGCGCTCTGGCTCGTCGGCCTGCTCTTCGTGCCGCTGCTCGTCGCGCTCATCTACGTCATCGTCAACGGCAACGACATGGCACGCAGGACCGCGACCAGTCACTTCGCCGCCCAGCAGCAGCAGGAGAAGTACATCAAGCAGGTGGCCGGCGCGGCCAGTCCCACCGACCAGATCGCGCAGGCCAGCGTGATGCTCGACAAGGGCACGATCTCGCAGTCGGAGTTCGACACGCTCAAAGCGAAGGCGCTCGCGGTCTGACCTGTCCACCCGAGAGGAGATCCGGCGATGAGCGAGATCGAGGCCGACGAGGTACGGCGACTGCGCGAGCGGGTGGCGCAGCTCGAGCTCGAACTGGCGGCCGGTCCTCGGCCGCCGGCGCCGGACATTCCTCCGCACCGCCGGGTGATCTGGCGTACTGTCGCGTCCGCGATCCTGATCACGCTGGCCTGTCTGCTCGCGCCCCTGTCGGCGACGGCTCTCTGGGCCAGCAGGCAGGTCAGCGACACCGAGCAGTACCTCAAGACCGTCGCCCCGCTGGCGGACGACCCCGCCGTTCAGACCACCATCTCCGACGCGGTCACCAACGAGATCCTCGCCGCCATCGACATCCAGGGCATCACCGACGAGACCCTCAACGCGATCTCCCAGCAGGGTCTGCCACCGAGAGTCGCGGCCAACCTGCAGGCGCTGAGCGGACCGCTCGTCAGCGGAGTGCAGAGCTTCATCCGCGACCAGGTCGCCAACTTCGTCGCGAGCCCCGAGTTCGCCGCCGTCTGGAGACAGGCGAACGAGACCGCGCACTCGGAACTGGTCAACCTGCTGGAAGGCAACCAGGGCGGCGCGCTCAGCGCTCAGAACGACACGGTGACGCTCAACCTGGCCCCGATCATCGCCCAGGTGAAGGAACGGCTGGTGGCGCGCGGCTTCGGCGTGGCGCAGAACATCCCGGTCGTGAACAAGTCGATCGTCCTGGTGCAGTCAGAAGGCGTCACGAAGGCACAAGGGTTCTACCGGCTGCTCAACACGCTCGGCGCCTGGCTGCCGTTCATCGCCTTGTTCCTGTTCGCCGCGGGCGTGTACGTCGCCCGCGACCACCGTCGCGCCCTGTTGATCGGCGCACTGGGATTCGCCGGCGCGATGCTTGCGCTGGGGGTCGGCCTGGCCGTCGGCCGGGCGCTCTACCTGAACGCGTTGCCGTCCGAGGTGATCTCACGCGACGCCGGCGGTGTCATCTTCGACACCATCGTGCGCTACCTGCGGTACAGCCTGCGAGCTGTCGGGGTGCTCGCGCTGATCGTCGCCTTCGCGGCCTTCTTCACCGGGCCGTCCGTCTCCGCCGTCAAGACTCGCGCAGGGCTCACGAGGGGCATCGGGGCCCTGCGCGGCAAATCCGAGTCGGCTGGGCTGAACACCGGCCGATTCGGCGCCTGGACCTTCGCCCACAAGCGCCTGCTGCTGATCGCCAGCGTCATCGGCGGGGCCCTGGTGCTGACCTTCTGGTCACAGCCCACGGTCTCCGTCGTCATAGTCATCGCCGTGATCGTGCTGTTCCTGGTCGCCGTGATCGAGTTCCTGGGGCGTCCGCCCGCGGCAGCCCACGCCCACGCGGCCGGCGGACCGGGTCCCAGCGCTCCTGCCTGAACCGGACACAAGTCACCCTGGCCTGCTGATCCCAGGCCAGGGTGACTGGTGCTTACTGCTGTACGGTCTCGGCTTCGAGACGGCCGCTCTTGATGGCATCGAGGAAGGCCTGGTAGTCGCGCTCGTTCAGGTCGGCGTACGCCTCGGCGTACTCGACCATGGCCTCGGGGAAAGCGTCGTCGCTGTTGAGGTAGGTCGCCAATGCGATCCGGTCCCCGGAGCGGGCGTGCGCCCTGGCCAGGGTCCAGCCGCAGAGCTGGCCGTACATCATCATGGTGCGCGGGTCCTGCCGCTCGACCACGGCGGAGCCCTTCATGTCGCGCAACTGCCGCACGTAGAAGTCGCGGACCTGTCCGTCGATCCCGTCGACGCGCTGCCAGCCGAGGAAGATGTCACTGGAGGCCTGCATCAGCCGTTGGCCGACCACCACCCGCTCCCCCTCGTTCCTCGGCGCGGAGCGCTGTCGCAGGGCGACAGGCACCTTCGTCTTGAGCACCGAGGGGCCGGCCTCCTTGACCTGCAGGAACAGCGGGTCGCCGTCGTCCCTCCCGCGCAGGAGCACGATCCAGCAGCGCGTGCCGACACTTCCCACTCCCACTACCTTGCGAGCCATGTCGACGAACTCGAACTGATCGAACAGCGTCCGGCGCTCGTGCGGCAGAGATCTGCGGTAGCCGGCCAGCAGAGCCTTGAGCTGGGTCACGAGCTCCGCACGGCCGACCTCGGGCAGCAGATCGGCGATGGGAATCATCAGCGGAGGATCAGCCTTGATCCGCACCCCGTCGTCGGTCATCTCGGTGAGTTTGGCGAAGGCCTTCAGGTTTCCGCTGCCGCGTGCCTTGAGCGTGACCTCGTCGAGACTCTTCCGGCTGCTCGAGTTGATCTTGTTGCGCAGCACCTCCTGGAGCTCGTCGACGTCCCCGCGGGCATACCAGACGCCGAGAGCTCCCATCGTGGCGAACTCGGCGGTGGCATCGCGGTAGCGTCGTACCGTCTGCAGGACGCACTTGCGCCGTTCCTTCCGCGAGAAGCCGTTGCCCCGGCCGGCGACCGCGATGCTCGCGGCGAGACGCTTGACGTCCCACTCCCACGGGCCGGCGAGGGTTTCGTCGAAATCGTTGACGTCGAAGATCAGCCGCCGCTCGGCAGATCCGAAGAGCCCGAAGTTCGAGAGGTGGGCGTCACCGCACAGCTGTGCCCCGAGGCCGGACACAGCGGCGGCGCCCAGGTCGACCGCCATCCCCAGGGCATTGCCGCGGAAGAAGGTGAAGGGCGACACCATCATCCGGCCGTGCCGCACCGGCACCAGCTCGGGGACTCGGGTCCGGGCCTGCTCCTCGATCAAGGCGACGGGATCCGGCCGACTCGCCGGCAATACCAGCTCGGCCTGCTCGTGCGGCGGCAACGCAGCGCGCGCTGCGAGCCCCCGGAGGGCTCGTTCGGAGGGTGTCAGGTGACGGGCCGCGGTCGCCACGGATCGGCCATCGGCGCCGGCTACTCTCGGTGCGCGGGCGAGCGTCTCTTCCTCCGCGACAATGTTCCATGCACTCATGAGGCCCTCCGGTCGTCGTCGAGTCACCCCCAGCCAACTCAGATCCTTGAGGGTGCCAGCCAACACCGCCGGCCGGCCGATCAGCATCACCCGCGATGGATGAACCGACCGGGTTCGGTCCGCGCTTCACTGAGGTGGTGACAGAGACCGACCTCAGCTACGAAGAACTCCCGCGGAAAGTCCGCCGCAGGCTCGCGATGAAGTCGCTGGTGCGTTCCTTGCTGATCTCCGTGGCCATCGTCGCCGGCTACTTCCTGCTGCCCATGAGGAACCTGACGGGCGCCTCAGGCGTCGGCCTGGTCATCGGACTCGCGATCGTGGCTCTCCTGCTGACCTGGCAGCTGCGCGAGACCATCCGATCGCCGCACCCCGTGATCAGAGCGATCGGCGCACTGGTGACGTCTGTGCCCCTGTTCCTCGTGGTCTTCGCTACGACCTACTACCTGATGGAAGCTGCCCAGCCAGAGAACTTCTCCGAACCGATGAGCCGGCTGGACTCGGCGTACTTCACCGTGACGGTGTTCGCGACGGTCGGTTTCGGCGACATCGTGGCCAAGTCGGAGATAGCTCGCACGGTGGTCATCGTGCAGATGATCGGCGACCTCGTGCTGGTCGGTCTCGTCGCCAAGGCCTTGTTCGGGGCTGTGCAGACCAACATCAGTCATCGGAAGGAATGAGGGCTAGGTGATCACTTCGCCGGAGGCGGGGGCGGGCGGTGGGACGACGGGCAGGCGCACCATCCGGAAGGAGTTCACCAGGCCGATCAGACCGGCGAGGATCGGAACGCCCAGGGCCACCTGAAGGGCCAACGGTCGTGCGGTGGTGTTGATGCGGATGATCTCGTCCTGAATCGGCTGGGGTTCGTTGACGAGTAGCTTCTCGAGCTCGGTGTTGCTCATCACCTGCGCGTCCTCCTCCAGCCCCATCGCGACACGCTCCTGCTCGGCCGGTCCGAGGACGGCGCTTGACTCTGCTTCGTGGTTGAAGCTGAAGGAGAGGGTCGCCAGCATGATGGCGCCGGCGAACGCCAACCCGAACGACAAGCCGAACGAACCCCCCGCCGAGTTCACCCCGGCGGCCTCGCTGACGCGTTCCTGCGAGATCGGGGCCAGTGTGTAGTTGTTGAGCTGGGACACCAGGAGACCGAACCCCACACCGGCGAGCAGCAGCGGGCCCGCGAGATACCAGCCCGAGTCTGCCCGCGGCACGATCGGGATGATCAGCAGCAGTCCTGTCGTCAGGAGTACGAATCCCCACCTGATGATGTGGCTCGGGGGCCGGTCCCCAGCCTTCCGCTCCGCCAGGATCGCCGTCGCGAACATGCTGAGCGAAAGCGGGGCGAGGGACAGGCCCGTCTGCATCGCGTCGTACTCGAGCACCATCTGCAGGTAGATCGGCAGGGCGATCATGCTGCCGCCCAGCGCGATCTGCTGGAGCAACTGCTGGCTGATGCCCAGGCGGAAGACGGCGGACTTGAACAGATCCGGGTCGAGCAGTGTCGGCTTCCCCTGCCGCTTTCGTCGCTTCAGCCAGTAGACGAGGCCGGCGAGAGCGATCACGCCGATGAGGATGATCGCGCCGACGGACTCGCCGCCTTCCTGCCACACCAGGATGCCGAGCACGACACCGCCCATGCCCAGCGCGGAAAGCACCGCACCGACCCCGTCGATCTGCCGAGATCCTGTGTACGGCACGTCGCTGATCAGTCCCCGACCGAGGACCACGACCGCGATCACGACGACCTCGAGCGCGAAACCCAGGCGCCAGGACAGGTAGGTGGTGATGAAGCCACCGAGCAGCGGTCCGACTGCCGCGGCCAGCGCGGCCGCGGCCCCGACCATGGCGTAGGCCTTGACCTGAGCGGCTCCTTCGAAATTGCCGTGGATCAGGGACTGCATCGCCGGCAGCAGGAGCGATGCGCCGATGCCACCCACTATTGCCCAGAAGATGATGATCGTCAGCAGGTTCTGTGCCACTGTCATCGCCAGTGCGCCGATCGCGTAGCCGGTCAGGCCCAGGAGATACGCCCGCTTGCGCCCGAACAGATCCCCGATCTTGCTGCCGATCAGGATGAACGCGGCAGACACCAGCGCCTCGAGCGCGATCGCGGACTGGACGCCGCTCACCGTCGTGTCCAGGTCCTGAACCACCGAGGCGATCGAGACGTTCATCAGCGAGGTGTCGACCACCAGCACGAACATCGCCATCGCGAGCAGGATGGCAAGCCGGGGATTGCCTTTTGTCTCCTCAGCAGCGCGGCCCGCTTCCTCTGTCATCGCAAACGCTCCTGCTCCTCGGTGATCCGGTCAGGAGTCGGTTGGAAGGTGACGCCCTCGTGGGCCACGCGCATCAGCCACTCAGCCGGCGAGGATCTTGGCCTTCTGTGCTTGGAACTCCGCCTCGGTGAGCACACCCGACTCCTTCAGCTCGCCCAGGGTCTTCAGCCGTTCCAACGGGTCGGCGGCCGGCGCAGGTGGCGGTGCGGCGTCCTGCGGCGGTTGGGCATACTCCTGCGGCGCGACCTGTTCGTCGTACGCCTGATCACGTTGTGCTGCCGTCTCGGCGTCGCGCTGGGCAAACTTCGAGGCTTGATGACGCTGCACCCGGCCGGCGACAACAGTCGCCGTCCCCGCGACGGCCGCGGTTCGCGCAATTCCTCGCAACAGTCCTGGCATGTCAGTCTCCTCAGGTCGTCGGTTCGAGGGTTTCCATGGCGTCGAGAACTGCCATCACGTCCTCCGCCGGGATGCGTCCACCGGCGATCAGGGTGCCGCCGGACTCCATCGCCGCAGCAACGAACGGAATCGCCCAGGTGTTCTCGTAGACGATCAGCGCCGCCAGCGTGCCCGGCTGCATCGCGCCGGCCGCTTCGTTGAGGTCGTGGTCAGCCAGGATGCCTGTCCGGGCGCCGTCCAGTTCCGCGAAGCCACCAGCGCGGCCGGACGATTCCGCCAGGTCGACCGCATAGACGGCGCCGTCGGCGTCCTTGCCGACGATCATCACGTCGTAGACGTGAATGATGCCGCGCTCGATCAGACTCACCACCTCCTCGGCCGCCCGGCCGGTCAGCCGGTCGCCGGTGAACTCGATGAGTACGAAGTCGATGGGTCCGTGAACCTCTGTCTCTGGCATCGCTCTCCATCCCCTCTACCAGACCCTCGCGGCCCGGCGTGCTGTCTTGCGTAACCCTGCCGTGGCCGAGCGACGGCGTCATCACCCGCCCTGGATGAGCTCAGACGGGCAGGGTCGCGGTACTCCACGTTTCGCGCTCGGACAGCTGCCGGATACTCAGGATCATCAGCCCCGCTGCCTGCAGCATCGCGGCGAGCTCAGCGATGCCTTGACCCTCGCGAACCCGCAACCGGACGACGCCAGAGGTCTGGTTGTGAGTCGGTGGACGGACGCAGTAGGCCAGCACGGCAGGTTCCAGTTCACCGAGGACGACGACCTGGTACGACGGTCTGGTGCGCTCACTCGTTCTCATCGTCTTCCTCTCCAGGTGGGATGGGGATCAGTTCGGGCTCCGCTGGTGACGCCTCCGGGATCCGGCGGACCTCGACGACCTCGATGCCCAGGGCCCGCAATCGCGCGAGCAGGCCGTAGAGCGCCGACTGGTCGGGAATGCTGTAGATCACCGTGTTCACCTGGTCCACGGCCAGGACCACCGCGCCCATGTCGCGAAGATCTTCCTCGGGGATGGCACCCGCTACACGGATCTCGAACGTCGCTTCGACCATCGGACCTACTCCGTTCCCAGCGTGTTCGTCTGACGGTCGCAAAGGCGCACGGAGTGCGGCTCATCCCTGTGGGGTGAACTGCCGATCGGAGCGCAACGGAATCGATCCGAGGCTGATGTGCATACCGGCATCAAGGTGTCTCGAAATGTCCGACAATCGGACTGCAAACACTGGTTTTACCGGCGAATCCGTGGTGTCGTCAGAGGTGCGGACTCGCCGTGTACCGCCCTAAAGCGATCGGTCGTGCCGCAAATCGCTAGGAGGGGACATGCCAAGCGACCAGCATGCGGGGGTGCAGTCCGGACGCAGTTCACCGTTGGCGCCATCCGCCGAACCTCCGAGATCCACGACCCGGATCTCGGAGCTCCCAGCAGGGACAGTGCTGCGGCACCGTCTTCTCGACCTCGTCAGCCAAGGAGTTCGTCGACCGATCACCCTGGTCAGCGCGCCGGCCGGCTTCGGCAAGACTTTGTTGCTGGTCAGCTGGGAGATGCTTGCTGCCGGCCCGGCAACTGTCAGGCACATCGCGCTCGATCTCAGCAGCGAACATCCCGCGGCCCTGCTGGATTCCGTGCTCGACGGTCTGCAACGCAGCGGCTCGAGCTTGTCCGATGACCCCGTGGTGTTCACTCCCGCCGACCAACCCGGACAACCGTTGGCAGGCCGGCACACCGACGTCGAGCCGGGCACCTTGGTGCTCGTAGTCGACTGCGGCGACCTCACAGTCACGCCGGAGCTCGGCGACAGTCTCCATCACCTCATCCGTGGCAGTGCGGGACGAGTACGGATCGTGCTGCTGACCCGGTCCGACCCACCACTCCCCCTCCACCTCTACCGCTTGGCGGGGACCCTCGCCGAGATCCGCGCCGCTGATCTGGCCTTCACGGTGGAGGAGGCCACAGCGCTGCTGCGGAATCAGAAACTCGAGCTGACGCACTCGCAGGTGGTCGAGCTCCAGCAACGCACCGATGGCTGGCCCGCCGGCCTCATGTTCGCGGCCATGGGCCTGGCCGGCAAGAAGGACGTGGAGCAGGCGATCCGTGAGTTCCGCGGCGATGCCGGCAACGTCGCGGCGTACCTGATGTCCGAGGTGCTCGACGCGCAGCCGCCGGCGCTGCGAGAGTTCCTGCTGCGGACCTCCGTCGTCGACGAGGTCCGGCCCGCACTGGCCCAGGCGCTGACAGATCGCGCTTGTGATCTTCGGTCGCTGGAGTTCATATCCCACGGCAACTCGTTCATCCAGCCGGTGCCGGGGACGGACGACAGCTACTGCTACCAGCCGCTGTTCCGCGAGTTCCTTCGCACCCAGCTGTACTTCGAGAGGCCGAATCTGGTCCCTTCCCTGCATCGGGCTGCCGCCGTCTGGTTCTCGCAGAACGGTCAGCGACTGGAGGCCGTCCGGCATGCCATCAGAGGTCGTCGGTGGGGGGACGCCGCCAGGTATCTGGTGGAGGATCTCGACGTCGCCGGTCTGCTCGTCGGGCGCCAGCGTCGGCTGTTGGCAGAGCTGTTCGCCGACCTGCCGGACGACCTGACCGGCGCCGAGGCCGCGATCGTGAGGGCGGCGAGGGCGCTCGCCGACTTCGATGTCGCTCGCTGTACTGCAGAACTCGACACTGCGCGCAAGACACTCGCTGACCCGGCCTCGCCCCATACCCGCGCAGCCGAGCTGGCGATCATCATCCTGGGGGCGGTCTCGGCGAGCCTCGGGGCGGACGTCGAGGAAGGGTTGGACGCCGCACTGGCGGCCGAGTCGGCACTGCGCGCAGCATCACCGAACCCTGCGGTCACACACCCGGAGCTGAAGCTGCTGGTCGCCGGCTGCAAGGGGCGCGTCCTGCTTCAGCGCGGAGACTTCCAGGCCGCCCTGGCCACCTTTACCGAAGGCATCGAGGTCGCCGAGGCCACCGGCGTGCTCGACGCCTTGGCGGATCTTCTGGGAATGGCAGCACTGGTCGAGGCCGTCTGGGGACACCTACGCCAGGCCACCGAGACCGCCTCGCATGCGAGTGCTCTGGCGGAGTCCGGGGCACAGCCACAGGAGCCTCAGTCAGCCATCGTGGCCCAAGCCTGGGTGAGAGCCGACCAAGGTGATCTGGTGGGAGCCCAGGAGTTCGTGCATCGTGCCGCCGACGCCGCACCCACCCACGACGCTCGCGTCCTCGAAGCCGCACTGGCTCTGGTCAGGGCGCGACTGCTCCGGGCCGGCGGCGATGCTGATCTCGCCGGTGCGGAGTTGCGGGCCGCGAGGAACAGCTACGGCGTCCACCACGACGGGTGGCTCAGTCAATCCCTCGTCGTGGACGAGGCGAAGACGCTGGTGGCGCAGAACCGGCTACGCGAGGCCATCAGTGTGATCGAGCACTCCCGGGGACGCGACCAGGTCGGTTCGCTCCTGGTTCTGCAGCGAGCTGCTACCGAGGCCGGCGAGCGCGGACCCGGGCTGCCGCCGCTGACCACGCACCGTGCGGTGGCACTGGAAACTCAGGTCGAAGGCTGGCTGGTCCAGGCTGCGGAGTCGATCAGGACCGGAGATCCCGGCCGCAGCGGCCTGTGCGTGGAGCGTGCGCTGAGACTGGCTGCCCCGGAGCATCTGCGCCGGCCGTTCTCAGAGGCGCCGCCCGCGCTGCAAGGGTTGCTCCAGCCAACCGGCGACCTCATGAGGCGTCACCCCTGGCTCCGCGCGCCGGGACTGCCGCGAGGTCACGAGCAGACCGCGGCTCACGTCAGCCAGACGCGAACCGGGCTGGTCGTCACCTCCACGTTGACCAGCAAGGAGCACGAGGTGCTGCAGTACCTCGCGGAACTGCTGACCACCGAAGAGATCGCCAGCACCATGTATGTCTCGGTCAACACGGTCCGCAGCCACGTGCGGAGCATCCTGCGCAAGCTGAGTGCTTCACGGCGCAACGAGGCGGTACGGCGAGCTTGGGAGCTGGGCCTGTTGCCGTCACGCCCCGAGTCCTAGTCGTCACCGCGAGATGGGGTGATCCCGGTCAAGGATGCCGGGGCGCCAGTCGTAGATCACCGACGTACGCAGTACCAAGTCCTGCAGGGAGCGGCGCCCGGCGCCACCAGCACAGAAAAAGAGCCCGATCGGGAACATGACGTAGAGGACGGCCCTCAGCAGGGCGACGGGCGCCCGCAGCCGTCCTCCGCGATGGTTCACGACTCGAAGTGCCATCACGCGGCAGCCGTAGGTCCGTCCGATGGTGGACCAGGCGACGGTGAGGTAGAGGACGAGCACGACCAGGCCCGTCGTGACGCTCAGGATCGGCGAGGCTTCACTGAACTGGAAGCCGCGGGGATCGAACAGGAACATCGCACCGTTGACGCCCACGTAACCGACCACCAGCGCGGCCACCACCAGCACCCCATCGATCACGCCGGCGATCAGCCGGGTGACCAGACCTGCTTGCCGTCCCTGGTACGGGCGGGCCTCCCGCGGGACGATCGGGATGACTTCGTCCATCGTCATCGCTAGGTGGAGGTGGTCATCTCGGGTTCAGGTGCCGGCGCGGGTTCCGCCGGAGGCCGGTCGGCCGGTGGAGGCTGGTCGACCGGTGGAGGCGCGGGAGCTGCCTTCCGGCTGAACCGGACCCTCAGCCGGCCCACTGCCCGGCCGACGGCCTCGTCACCGGAGATGCTCTGCATGCGTACGCCGCGGACGGTGTCGGAGGCAACGGTGCCGGTGGACTGCCGGATGATCTCGGCGAGGTCGACCTCAGCGATGACTCCCTCGGCGAGCTGCGCCATGTCGATCCGCTGGAGTACGGCGGCGACGACCGGTGGGACCAGCTTGTCGAGCATCACGGACACCTGGCGCTCCACTTCGCCGCGCCCTCGGACACCCTGTCGTGCGAGGGCGTCCAGGTAGGTGCCCGCTTGGTACCGCTCCGTCAGCATCGGCGGCCGCAGGAACACCACGGCGACCGGTTTGACGACTCCCCGGGCTCGGCGCCCGACCATCCGCGCGGTGGCCGCAGCCAGCATGGTAGCCCCGACTGCCGCGTCGAGCACGAGGATCGCGTCTCGGCTCGTCGGCGGCGCGTCAGGCGGGTTCACGGATTGCTCAGTTGTACCCACGCCACCATGATCAGCGCAGCACCCTCGCGCGGCATCACCCCTGGCGGGGGAAGTTCCGCGGGCTTCACGCCTGGATCGCGCTGTCCTCGGGTTGCGTCTCCACGCCGAGCCAGGAGCGCACGCGGCGGGCGAACCACCCCTGGCTGCGATCGAACTCCGCGCCCACCACGGTCGCACCGACCACGATGAGCGCGATGGACAACAGCCACCCCACCAGTGCCAACGTGACACCGAAGAGACCGTACCGCTCGCTGTAGCTCTCCATCATCCGCGGCATGTAGATGGTGGACGCGACGCCGTAGACACCGCTGCACAAGGTCGCCACGGCTCCGGTGGGGATCAGCCTCCGCCAGCGAACCCGGCCGTCGAGCAGCAGCCACGGGATGAAGGTCCACAACAACAGACCGCTCACGATCGAGACCGGGACGCCGAGCAGCCAGTCCAGCGGGAGCGCCCGCACGAGTGAGCGCGCAAGGTAGAGCAACGCGATGTCCAGCAGCAGGGCGCCCAGGCCGAGGAACGTGTTGAACGAGCCGCGGACACCCGGGAGAGGCTTGAGCCGCCAGGCGTCCTGGTACATCCGCTGCATCCGGCGGGCGAGGGAGACCCCGGAGAAGACCAGGATCACGACGCTCAGGACACCGACGCTCGACGCACCGACAGGCTGGGCGAACACCTCCCGGACGGCGTCGGCGGCCTCGCCTTTGAGCTCGAATCTCCGGATGAGCGCTCGTGAGACCACGTCTCGGCGGCTCGCCGGCGCGAGCGTCGACACCAGGAGCAGCAAAGGAATGAGCGCGGTCAGGGCCTGCGAGGAGATCACCATCGCCCGGTCTATCCCTCGCAGGGTCAGGAAGGATCTGGCACAGCGGCCGGGGAACGTCTCCTCCAGCCGCTGCGCGAACACTTTGAGGTCCGGCGCCGTCAGTGCTCCGCCTCCTTCCGCTCAGCGGCGGCGGCGCGGAAGTCGCTGATCGGGCGGTAGCGGTCGTAGAGCGTGGTCAGGACGCTGAACAGCAGGACGAAGAAGAGCGTGTCGACCAGCGACAAGTGGTCCTCCCGGCGCGAGGTCAGCAGATCGGCGACCACCACCAGCACCACATTCGTCCCGAAGACAGCCGCGAAGGACACCGCGACCGAGTCCCACGAATAGCCTCGCTTGGCCGCCCACAGACCGATCGCCGAGTTGATCACGACGAAGAACGCGATCGCGAGGAACATTTGGAAGGGGCTCGCGTCCACCCCGGGCAGGACCTGCCCGAAGATCACGCTGATCAGGCCGATCAGGAAGGTCTTCTCCAGCGCCGTCCCGTCGAACACCTTCCGGTGCGCCGCCTGGTACGCCGCCCGCTCCTGTGCGTCGTCGATCTCGACCGGCAGCGGGTCCGCGCGGAACCGCCAGGACCAGTCAACCGCCGGCAGTCGCGGACGGACGACGAAGTACAGGATCGCGGCCAGGACGAGCAGGGCGGCGATCAGCGCGGGAAGGAACCAGGAGACGTCTCTGATCGTGTCGGTCAGGTCCAGTTGGGCGATGTGGATCCAGTACTCCTGCGGCAGCTTGACGAAGATCCAGATGGCACCGGCGACGACCACCCAGAACTTGAGCCCGTACCGCGCGGGGTTCCAGCGGGTGCGGATCCCCTCGTAGGCGATGAAGAAGTACTCGAAGGTGTTGGGGAACACCAGCAGCAGCCACCGCAGGCCGGTGAGCTCGAAGGCGACCACGCCGATCTGGCGGTAGAAGAACAGGAAACGACTGACCCGGACCGCGGCAGGGTTGGTCCAGTTCCGCAGACTCGCCAGGAAGGCAACCGACAGGTAGAAGACGTCCATCGCCTTGTCGTAGCTCTGGTAGAACGGCGGGTCGAACCCGAACGTCTGGAAGATCGTCTGGTCGACACCGTCGAGCAGTAGACAGCCGATGATCGCAGGCAACGGGAACAGCGGGATCAGGAGCGGCAGGGCGAAGCGCGCCAGCACCACGGTCCAGAACACGACCTCGACACTCATCTCAGAACTCCCTTCGGCGACGCATCCGGCGCGGTCTGCCATCCGGGTCGTAGATCAGCCGGTAGAGCGGTTCCGCCCAGAGCGCTTGCAGCCGGGTCAGGTGGCCCGACTCGTGCGGGCGGATGTGCCCAGGCGGCCGCGGGCCCTTCCGTCCACCGGCGCACCAGCCTTCAAGCCTGGCCGCGGTCTGCCGCCAGAGCTCGAATCCCGCGTCCAGCTCGAGCCCGGCCAGCTCCTCGCGCGGCAGGCCGAGGTGCTCGGACCACACCTCCAGCCGCAGGTCCCGAGCCAACCGACGGGTGCCCTTGGCAACTGAGTGCCGGTCGTCGGGAGTCGCATCCAGCACCGCGCAGGTGAGCTCGCTGTCACAGGTCCAGGAACGGCGGTTGAAGTTGTCCGAGCCGCAGGTGAACCAGACGTCGTCGACGATGCAGATCTTGGAGTGCACGTAGATGGGCGCCCCGGCGGTGTTCTCCAGGTCGTAGATCCCGACGCGTCCGGGCGCCGCGCCATGCAGCATCCGCACCGCTCGCAGTTGACCGAAGCGGGCCGGTGGCCCACTCACCGCACCGTCCGACGCCGGGTACCGCGGAACGACGACGATCACGCGGAGCTCGGGCGAACGCTGCAGAGCCTCGGCGATGTCCTGCGCGATCAGCTCGGACCACAGGTACTGGTCCTCCAAATAGATCAGCTTGCGTGCATTGCCGAACGCCTTGCCATAAGCGCGGGCGATGCTCCGCTCCCCCTCGGGCGCGAACGGATAGCCAGGGCGCTTGTAGGCATAGGTTCGCAGCACCTGTACGGCGTGGGGTCCGGCCGGCGGCGGATCGGGGAACTCCTCGGTCAGCGACCGGGGGTGGCGCGGCATCCGGGCCAGCCGCTGCACGATCATCCGGTAGGGCGTCCGCCGATCGAGCGGGTGACCGTCGTCCCACCGTTCGACGAAGGTGCGGAACAGGTCGCCGACCACCGGTCCCCGCAACTCCAGCGCCGCATCGTGCCACGGTGTCTGGTCGCCGTACCGGCGGTCCATCGGGGCCTGCTGCGGATCCCCGCGGTGCTCATGGTCGTCGCGGCGCTGGTGCGACAGGTCGATGCCCCCGACGTACGCGACGTCGAGTTCCCGTCGGCCCTTGTGCCGGATGACGAACAGCTTCTGGTGGTGCGAGGCCATCCGCCGGACGCGTTGGTCGAGCAGCACCTCGGCGCCCGCCCGATTGAGCTTCGTCCCCAGCCGCTGGTTCTCGCGGGAGTTGAACTGCAGGTGGTCCGAGTGCGATCTCCAGAGCAGCGCTCTGACCTCGACCCCCGACCGGGCCAGATCGGCCAGCACGGTGCCGACCGAGGGACCGTCGGGCAACAACTTCTCGTCGGAGTCGCCACGCCAGTCGGTGAAGTAGACGTGGTCCCCGGGGCGCAGCGCACAGAGCTCCTCGTGCAGCCGGCGGAAGTAGGTCGCCCCGTGAATCAGCGGCCGGACCAGGTTGCCCTCGACCCAGGAGCCGTCCACGTCCCCCATCCGGTCGATGTCCGTGCCGGGATTGCCCCGCTCGTCAGGACGGAGGAACCACTGCCCGGCGCTCTGGTCGATCATCGTCACGCCTCCGGGTCGAGTGTTGCTTCCTGGCCGCTCTGGTTGCTCATCCGCTATGGGTGAGTCTTCGTCTTACCGACGGTGATAAACGTGGCGCATGCAGCCAGCGCAGTACGAGCCAGATCCTTCGCCGGTCGCCGTTCCTGCGGACCGCATCACCGACTTCCGTGCCGCGCGCCGTGTGATCGAGCGCGGAGTTCTTCCGCTCGCGAGTTCGGTCGACGGCAGCCGCTTCGAGTTCCAGGCCTCCTTGGTCGACCTCGCGCTCCAGGCGGGCGGTTACGTCGTACTGGAGACCGGCGGGGCCGGTCGGCTGGGACAAGTCCTGACACTTCAGATCGCTCGGGTGGATGCCGCGGAGGTGGAGCCGGCTTCGCCCGGAGCGTTCCACATCCGGACCGCGCAGGGCGACGGGATCGTTCTCGACGGTGAGGGTGTGCCGTTCCACGACGCCGCGATCCGTCCCGCGCGGACGGACGAGGTGCACGACTGGGTGATGAAGAACCGGCCGCAGCGCGCGATGCTCGAGATCGGCGAGCAGTTGCTCGCGCCCGGCGTACCGGCCGCTCTCGACGCCGGCGGATTCAACCGGCACACCTTCCTGTGTGGCCAGTCCGGCTCCGGGAAGACCTACTCGCTCGGGCTCGTTCTCGAACAGTTGCTGGTCGAGACCGGCCTGCGGATGGTCATCCTCGACCCGAACTCCGACTTCGTCCGGCTGGCCGAGACCCGCGCCGGGCTCCACCCCACACTCACGGATCGCTACGCGGAGGCCGCTCGCGGCATCGCCGTACGCCGATCCGGCGGTGCGGGTGATGATCGGCTCCGGCTTCGCTTCGCCGATATCGACCGGGCCGGCCGGGGTGCGCTGCTGCAACTGGATCCGATCAGCGACCGGGAGGAGTACGCCGCGTTGTCCTCCTTCCTCGACGCCAACGAACAGGGCGCGGCTCTCATCGAGGGTCTCGACGACTTCCTCACCGTCGACCAGCCCGGCGCCCGCGAACTGGGCCTGCGGGCATCCAACCTCGGCGTGCTGGACTGGTCGATCTGGGCCCGCGGCCAAGCGGGGTCGCTGCTCGAGGACCTGCAGGAGGGAGACCTGCGCTGCCTGGTCGTCGACCTCGGTTCGCTGGACACGCCCGAGGAACAGAGCGTCGTCGCGGAGTCCGTGCTCGCCACCCTGTGGAACCGCCGGTCCCGCCGGGAGCCGGTCCTCGTGGTGATCGACGAGGCGCACAACGTCTGCCCGGCCGAACCCCGGGACGCGATCACGGCCCTGGCCGCGGAGTACGCCGTACGGATCGCCGCCGAGGGGCGGAAGTTCGGGCTGTACCTGCTGCTGTCCACCCAGCGTCCGCAGAAGGTCCAGGAGAACGTCCTGTCCCAGTGCGACAACCTCCTGCTGATGAGGATGAACTCCACCGCCGACCTCGAGTTCCTGCGCTCGGTGTTCTCGTTCGTGCCCACCGGTCTGCTCGATCGGTCGCCGACCTTCGAGCAGGGCCACGCACTGGTCGCGGGCAAGGTCATGCCGCACGCCGGCTACGTGCGCTTCGGCACCCGGACCGCCGAAGAGGGCGGCGCGGACGTACCCGCGTCCTGGGCGGCCTTCCGCTAGGGGCGAAACCTGTTCGGCCGGAGGCATCTCAGACCTCCGCGGTGTCACGCTTGATCGCCGTATCACGCTTGATCCCGGCGCGCTGCCCGAGCTGTTCGAGATAGCCGACCAGCACGCGGTGGAGCTCGTCCGCGCCGCGGATCGGCTGATCCGGGATCTGCAGATCGGACGGGGCGAGGAGCAACCCCCGTCCCTGCCACCCGCCCATGCCGCCGTGGCTGCCGACCAGACCCTCGAACGCGGCGACTTCCCCGGTGTCGATGTCGACGGAGCTGTTGACGTACAGATCAGGGGCCTCCGGCATCGAAGCCGCCCTCAGCAGGTCCGTTCGGGCCAGTGGCCCGAACGCCGCCAGCGGATCTTCGCCTGTCACCTTCCCGTCGGAGAGCTGGTTCACGCCGTCCGGCCCGACGGCCAAGGGACCGTACTCCGAACTCAGCACTGCGATGAAGCTGATTCCCTCGTGGTTCACCAGTCCGGGGATCAGAGCAGGCCAGCGATCGGTGATGTCCTCCATCGTCAGCCGGCGCTCCGAAGCGGCGTACACCAGACCGAGGTTGCCCGACCCGAGCACGACCAGCTCCGACCCGGCTGTCACCTCCGGTGGCGCAGAGCGGCGCTGCACACGTTCCGAGGCGTCGTTGGCCATCCGTCCGGTGCTGGAGTCAGCTCCGGCGAGATCGGCCAGAAGACCGTTGACACGCCCCCAGCCCTCGACCGACTGCTCGACGGCTTCGACCTTTGCCGCCGTCAGCTGCGAGCAGACAGCGGAGAGGTCGACGCCGTACTTGTCGGCAAAGATCGCTCCCTGGGACTGGCCGTGGTCGGACAGGACGACCAGCCGGTACGGCCGGGGTGCTGCCGCGGCGACGGCCTCCAGACAGGCGAGGACGTGATCGAGCCGGTCCAGGGCGGCCAACGACTCGGGCCGGAGGGCGCCGGCGTGGTGAGCCACCTCGTCGTAGTCGACGTAGTCCACGTAGACGGCGCGGGTACCGCGGATCATCTCCTCCGCCACCAGAGCCGTGTTGAGGTCCCGAAGCAGGACATTCGTGACGGCACGCATGCCGGCGAAGAGCCAATCGCGGTGCTGGCGCGGTTGAACGTCGCGACGACGTTGACGGCGTGCCTCGTACCGCTCCCGGGCGATCTCGGCGAGCGCCCCGAAGAAGCTGCCCGCGAAACCGTCGGGCCTGGCCAGATACCAGGCGACGCGGCGCCGGGTGTCTGCCGTGCCACGGGCCAGCTGCATCTTGCTCATCGTCAGCAAGGCTCGCTCGGCGTCACCGCTGAAGAGGTTCGAGATACTGACGCCGCCGTCGGCCAGCAGGCCGCGGCCGTCGGAGGCGCGGCGTTCGATCTCGGTGGCATCGGCGGCCCGGTTGGCCACCAGCACCCGCCCCAGCGCCCGGTCGTACCACCTGAACGCCGGTACTCCGTCGATGCGGCCGTGCAGGATCCCCAGTTGGCTGGCCGGTGTGGTCGGCGGGAGCACCGGGGTCCACTCGACCAGGCGGTACCCGTTCTTGCGGATCCAGCGACCCACGGTGGGCAGCGTGGCGGCGAGAAGCTGCCACTGCATGACCGGGAAGGGCACTCCGTCCAGCTGGACGAAGATGACACCGGGAATCTCCGGATCCTCGACCGTCACACCCCGCCGTCTGGTACGGCGTACCAGCGCGGCGGTGAACGCCTCGGGCGTGCCCGAGGTGCACAACCACGCCACGACCGTCGCCGCAGCCGCCGCGATCCAGGCAGCCGCCAGAACAACCCAGAACGAGTCGGCTTCAACCCCTGGGATCAGGCTGAGAGTCACCGCCAGGATCACTGCCTGTCCGAGCACCGCGAGCAGGAGCACCGCAAGCCAGCCCACTGCCGCGCTGGCGACGACCAGCAGTGGGCGCACCAGCGCACCGACCACCAGCGTCGCCGCCGCCGCGAGGAGCAACTGCGGGAACGAAGTGAACTTGAGGCCGGGGAGCACGGCCGCCGCGAAGGCGAGAGCCAGGACCGAGGTGATCCAGGTGGCGAGGATCCGGCCGAGATCACCGAGGCGGGGCGCGGGCACGGACATGGTGACCCCGCCGTCAGGTGCGAAGCGCGCGCGGACGTGTCAGGGCCCAGATCACCCAGACGTCGAGAGCGATCAGGAGCAGGGACCAGAACGGTGCATAGGGAATGAAGAAGAAGTTGTCGATCGCACTCAGCACCGTCAGGAACACGGCGATCACGCCCGCCCAGACCGCCCGGGAGAACAGACCGATGCCCACCGCGATCATGGCCAGGCCCAGGACCAGGTGCAGCCAGCCCCAGCCGGTGATGTCCAGATGGAACGCGTAACCCCTGACGGGCACGAAGAACTCGTCGTTGATGATCCCGGCGAGGCCGATGATCACCTGGAACAGGCCGATCATCAACATCATCGCGGCGGCGAACGCGACACCGGTCATGGCCCAGCCCGACTCGGCCTGCGGCTCGATCCCACTGCTTTGGGTCATCTGTGAGCCCACCCCTCCTGCTCGTCCCTCGACGAACGTCGAGCGCCCACCGACACTAGGACCGCATCGGGCGGTCGCGCGTCACCCTTGGCGGACGACTAGTGCGACAAGAGAGCCTTCAGCGCGACGATGAGGAGACCCAGCACGAGGTAGACGAGACCTGAGACGGCCATGCCCCCCCGGGTGGCCCCCGCCTTGGCCGCGACGTACAGGGCCCAGCCCAGCTGGGATCCCACCGCCACCGCGAGTGCCAGCCACGCGGCTCCCGCGTCCGACAGACCGAGAAGCGCGCCGACACCCGCCGCCGCGGCGGGCGGTACGGAGGCCTGCACGATCGGCCATTCCCGCCTCGCGGAGGCGCGGTACTTGTCCAGGGACAGCAATCCATCGGCCGACCGCTCGCCGACCACCGCCGCGTAGACATGGGCGAGCCAGAACACCACGCCGGTCGCGAGCAGCAGGACGATCAGTTGGCCTGTGGGTGCGGGCTCATGGCCCGGGCTGGTGCCGGCGACGACCGATGCGGCCAGCAGCGATCCGTAGATCGCCCCGGCATAGTCGGACGGCTGCCTTCCCTGGTCCGACTTCGGCGCGCGAGCACTCGGCCCGTCCTGCATCCGGCCTCCTCCACGGCGCCGCTCTCTCTGTCGTCGCCGTTGTGGCAGACAGGTCGATGACACGGGATCACCGGCAGCCTCCCGCAGCCGTCCGCCGAACACCTCACCCCAACCGGATGACCCGGATGGCGGTGCCGAACCGCTCTCGAGGAGTCCGCCACCGCCAGGATCATCCGGGGCGGGTGATGCTGCCGGTCGCGATGTGAGCGATCTTCGAAGCCCGGGACCGGTCGGAAAAGGGGTTTCGAGCATGACTGCAGGCGCCTCGGAACCACCTAACGGTCAGCTGCCGGCGGCGAGCCCGGCGCCGGCGCCGACAGATGGCTCCTGGGCGCTTCCCCGGGGAGTCGTCGTTCTCCTCGGGGCGGGAGGCTCCGTTCTGGCGGTCGCCGGTATCCGAAGTACCTCCGACATCGTCGGCCCCGTCTTTCTCGCGCTGGTCCTGACGATCGCCGTCAGTCCACTGCGCCGCCTGCTGGTCCGGCGAGGCGTTCGAACCTGGCTCGCCGGGCTGATCGCGCTGGTGGTCGTGATCGCCTTCCTCCTCGGCATGGCAGCCGCCGTAGCCTACTCGGTCGCCAAACTGGCCACCCTGCTGCCGACCTACCAGGACAAGTTCGCCGAGCTCGTCGACGACGCGCGCGGTTGGCTGGCGGACCGCGGTGTGGGACAGCAGCAACTCCAGGCGGCCTTGGAGAAGCTCGATCTGGGCAAGTTCTTCGACCTGCTCCAGAGCCTGCTCTCCGGACTCGTGGGGACGCTGTCCGATCTCAGCTTCGTCGTCATCGTGCTGTTCTTCATGGCCCTGGACGCCACGCAGTTCCCGGACCGTCTCCGCGAGGCCGGGCAAGACCGACCGGACATCGTCAACGCCCTGTCCGGCTTCGCCCGGGGAACAACGCGCTACCTGATCGTCTGCACCGTCTTCGGGTTCGTCGTCGCCGCGATCGACGTCGGGGTCCTCTACCTGCTGGACATCCCGCTCCCCTGGCTGTGGGGTCTGCTCGCCTTCATCACCAACTACATCCCGAACGTCGGATTCTTCATCGGCGTCGTCCCGCCCGCGCTGCTGGGGCTGCTCGACCAGGGGGTGGCGACGATGCTGTGGGTGATCGCTGCCTACTGCGTCATCAATTTCATCATCCAGTCGATCATCCAACCGAAGGTCGTCGGCGACGCGGTCGGTCTGTCCACCACACTCAGCTTCCTGTCCCTGATCGTCTGGGCCTGGATCCTCGGCCCGGTGGGCGCCGTACTCGCCATCCCGGCGTCCCTGCTGGTGAAGGCGCTGCTCGTCGATGCCGACCCGTCCACCCGTTGGCTCAGCGGGCTCATCTCGAGTGGCCAGCCCCCGGAGCACGCCCCGGTCGCCGAACCCAAGGATCTTCCGCCGACCGAGGTCCCCGCCGAACAGACCAGCTGACGGCGGATGAGGTGGGCCCTGGGCGGCGACTGTCAAGGTAGGGATGGACCAGTCCGGGCGGGCGTTGATCTCAGACGGAGGCGGGGCAGTGACCGAGGCCACGTTCGCGGTGCTCGCGCTCCTCATCCTCGGGTGGGCGGTCGTCTCTGATCTCCTGGCCCGCTTCAACATCACCGGTCCACTCGTCTTCGCCGTCGCCGGCTATGCGCTGGGCAACCCTGACTGGGGCCCTCTCCCGGTCGACGTGGAGGCCCCGTCGGTCCATCTGATCGCGGAGCTGACGCTGGCGCTCCTGTTGTTCTCGGACGCTGCCAGAGTCAACCTCTCGAGGCTCAAACGAGACATTCGCCTGCCCGGCCGGCTGCTGACTATCGGGCTTCCGCTGTCCGTGATCGTGGGCTCCCTGCTGGCCGCCTGGATCTTCGACGACTTCACCTGGGCGCTCGCAGGCTTCGTGGGCGCCACGCTGGCTCCCACTGACGCCGCACTCAGCGCCCAGGTGATCAACGACCGCCGGATCCCCATGCGCCTGCGTCGCACGCTCAATGTGGAAAGTGGACTCAACGACGGCATCGTCACACCGGTCGTGACGTTCACGCTGGCTGTCGCCGCCGGCCAACTCGGGGTGGAAAGTCACGACGGCGGCTCCGACCACGGCGGCGGTGCACTGCTCGAACTCGCCGTCGGCATCATCGTCGGCCTGGTGATCGGGACAGTAGGCGCCAGACTCATGACGCTCGGCTCCCGACGGCGCTGGATCGCCACCGGCGCACGGCGGCTTGGAACTCTGGCAGCCGCCCTCAGCAGCTTCGCCCTCGCCGGCGCGTTCAGCGGCAACGGATTCATCGCGGCATTCGTGGCCGGCATCGTCTTCAGAGCAGTACTCGACGAGGAGGTTGTCGACGCGGACAACGCCATCGAGCTGCCGGAGCTTCTCGGTGAGGTCCTCGCACTCACCGTCTGGTTCCTCTTCGGAGCCGCCCTGGTGCCGATCGCCATTCACAACTTCGACCTGCCGCTGCTCGCGTACGCCGTACTGAGTCTGACCGTGGTCCGCATCGTTCCGGTCGCCCTGTCCCTGCTAGGCACGGGGCTGGACCGCCAGACCGTCTTGTTCGTGGGTTGGTTCGGGCCCCGCGGCTTGGCGTCGATCGTGTTCGCACTGCTGGCGATCGAGCAGCTCGGCGACATCCCGGTGGTCGAGCAGGCTGTCGCCGTCGTCGCGCTCACGGTCTTGCTGAGTGTGGCGCTCCATGGCGTCTCGGCGGGCCCGCTCGGACGTCGGTACGTCCGTTTCGAGCAAAGCGACGACGACTCGACCGCCGGCCCCCGATCGCGACTCTCCGTGCATCGACCTCCAACTCCCCCGGCGCCGCCCAGCACCGACCAGCCGTGATCCGCGAAGCTGATCCAGCCGGGGGTCAGGCGCGCACGATGCAGCGGAAACCCAGGTGTGACGTCGCGGTGTCGATCGCCTGTGGCATCCGGGCCGCCGGACGGTAGCGGCGGCAGTAGTTCGGCGCGCACAGGTGCGAGCCGCCTTTCATCACCTTGCGGGGGATGCGGACGTCAGTCAGCTGAGGATCGTAGCTTCGCTCTCGATCGCCGCCGCGTGGGCTCTCGACGGTGCAGCAGGCGTGCGAGGTCTCGGCATGAGCCTGGTACCAGTCGCTGGTCCACTCCCAGACGTTGCCGATCATGTCCATCAAGCCGTACCCGTTGGGCGGGAAAGATCCGACCGGAGCTGTGCCGACGTACCCGTCCAGCTTGAGGTTCTCGATCGGGAAGTCGCCCTGCCAAGTGTTCGCCATCCAGCTGTCCCCGGGGGTGAACTCGTCGCCCCACGCGTACTCGGCGCCATCGAGGCCCCCGCGGGCCGCGCGTTCCCACTCGGCCTCGGTCGGCAACTCTTTGCCGATCCACTGCGCGTACGCGGCGACGTCCTCCCAGGCCACGTGCACCACTGGATGATCGGGCCGCTTCTTGATGGAGCTGCCCGGTCCCTGGGGATGGCGCCAGTTCGCGCCCTGCACGTAGATCCACCAGTTGTAGTGGTTCCCAAGGTCGACGGGGTGGTCGGGCGACTCGAAGACGGTCGATGACGGCAACAGCATCTCCGGCTTGGCGCCGGGGTAGTCAGCGGCGTCGGCGGGCCGCTCGGCCAGCGTCACGTAGCCGGTCTTGGCCACGAAGCGGCCGAACTGGCGGTTCGTGACGGTGTGACTGTCCATCCAGAAGCCCTCGACAGTGACTCGATGGGCAGGTGCCTCTTCGGGATAGTGGTGATCAGACCCCATCAGGAACGTCCCGCGCGGGATCCACACCATGTCCGAAGCCGGTGGGCTGTCCGGTCCGCGCGGCGAGACTTCAGCGGCCGTGGCACTCGGATCGCGTGACACGTTCAGCAGAACGTCCGGCTTGTCGGTCGCCATCGGTTGCCCCTCGGATCTCGTAGGTGGGTGATCCGTGCGCTGGCCGTTCGGACGGCTACTGCCGTGCCAAGCCTGCGCACGCCGACCGTCGTTGCCGACGGCAACTGGGCGCGTGACCGACATCCACCCGAGGATCAGTCCCGGCGATCCTCGCGGTCGTCTCGCCGGTCTCCTCGGCGGTCCTGTCTGCGGTTGACTCCGTGGACGACCACGGCCGCTGTCGCCGCCGTGGTTGCTACTCGCGCCACCGGAGCGCCGACCACACCAGCGCGGCGCGCCCGTCGCCTTGCGATACCCATCTCAGCTGCCTTCCTTGGCGAGTTCTTCTTCGTCTTCCTGGATGACTGCCAGCAGGGCCTGGATCGGGATCCGCCCACTGGCCACCAGTTGACCGCCGGCCCGACGTACGGCGGACCCGAACGGCGCTGCCCAGGTGTTCTCCCAGACGAGCACAGCAGCGGTGCTGCCAGGCTCCACGGCGGCCGCGATCGCGGCCACGTCGTCCTCGCTGAGCAGCATGGCCAGTTCCGTCTCGTAGGTACGCAACTCGCCCAGTTCAGGGTCGTCGAGGTCGGAGAGCTCGAAGGCCTCGAGGGTGCCGTCCTCGTCCTTCCTCATGATCAGAAGATCCAGGACGCGCACGATGTTGCGCTCCACGAGCGACGCCAGTTCCGGCGCGATCTCACCCTTGAATCTGCTTCCCGGGAACTCGACCACGATCCAGTCGACCGGCCCCAGCTCATCAATATCGTCTTTCGTCACGCTGGTCTCAGTCACGACACGCTCCTCTTGTGCACGGTCACTTCCGCCGCCGGACAGGGCCGGGTTCTCCTCGGGAGCGCACCGGCGATTTCAACCTAATCCGCGGGGATGGGCGCAGCCTCACCCGCCAAGGATGAAGCGGTCCTGACGGCGTTGAGCGGACGCTGTCGACGGTTGCGGTAGTTTGCGGTGACTGCGGGTCGCGCCGACTCCGCCAGACCAGGGAGTGTGTGGCTGCGGTGACGTTCTCCGAGGTGATGGACCGGGCGGCGCAGGTGTTCGAGGGACTGGGCGCGCTGATTCTCGCGCTCGGGTTCGTTTGGTCGGTCGGGCTGGCCGTGGCGGAGTGGCGGCGTACGTCCGACGGGACCAAGGCGTTCGTGACGCTGCGGCAGTCGTTCGGCGCGGCGCTTCTGCTGGCTCTCGAGGTCCTGGTGGCCGCCGATCTGATCCGCACGGTGGCGGTTGCCCCGACGCTGGAAAATGTCACCGTCCTGGCGCTGATCGTGCTGATCCGCACCGTCCTCAGCTTCTCCCTGGAAGTCGAGATCGAGGGAACCCTCCCGTGGCGACGCGCACTGGTCACCGGCCCGACCCGTATCGCCCAGGTCTCCAGGCGCTCCCGCGAGACCACCCCTGAGCCAGAGTGAGGTGCAGGATCGTCCCTGTGGGGTGAGGTCTTGCCGGGCGCTCGGCTGTAGGCTCGACAATCAGTCCTGGGGGTGAGGAGCGCTCGGCGATGGGAATCCTGCGAAGAGGGCGGAACAACGACGTGGAACCACGCCGGTACCGGATGAGGACGAAGCTGGCGTCGATCGGTGACGACTTCTGGATCGAGGACGAAGAGGGCAACCGCGCGTACAAGGTGAACGGCAAGGCGTTGCGGCTACGCGACACGTTCGTGCTTGAGGACGCGGCCGGTCACGAGGTGGCGAAGATCCAGGAACGGAAGCTCACCGTCCGCGACAAGCTCGCCATCGAGCGCGACGGCCACAAGGTCGCGACGGTGCACAAGGCGCTGGTGGGTATCCGCGACCGCTTCGCCATCGACGTGGAGGACGGGCCGGACCTCAAGGCACACGGCAACATCGTCGACCACGAGTACGAGATCAAGCGCGACGGCGACACGATCGCCCACATCTCGAAGCGATGGTTCCGGGTTCGCGACACCTACGGAATAGAGATCGCGCCGGACGAGGACGAGGCGCTGTTGCTAGCCACCGTCGTCGCGCTGGACGCGCTCACAGACTAGGCCGCGGGGCCGACTGCGCGTGGCCGCATCGCGGAGCGCGCTGCTCCGGGTAGCAGGGTGCCGATCGCGATCCCGACGGCGAGGTTGATCAGCCCGGTCGCGACTTTCGATGACGTCGAGCCGGTGGTGACGAACGGGGCGAGCGCCGCCACGGCCGTGGCCAGCGCGATGATCCACCCGAAGAACTGCCACGGCCGAGGCGTGGACACCAGCAGCAGATGCAGCAGCCCGGTAGCCACCAGCGCCGCCAACCCGCAGTACAAGGCGTACGTCCACGTGTCCGCGTCTCCCCAGGTGCCCTCACCCTCCGGCGCGAGCACAGGTACGTCGAACACCCCGCGGGCGATCAGAATCCCGGCAACCGCGATCAGCCCGGCGATCACCGCTGTAGCCAGCCCGCCGGCCCACAACCGACCACCGGCAACCACGTGTGCCCCACCCTGCGTAGGTTGAACCGTCATGCGAGCGCCCCTCGACCGACCGGTGAAGTCACCAACCCTGCCGAGCCCGGCCGATCAAGTCATCCCCCGCGCCGGATGAGCCCAGCCGTGAGAACGAGCGATGGTGGGCACCGACCAGGCACTGCCCACCATCGCCCCCATGTTCACCTACGACTGCAGCCGCCAACGCTTCGGCTTCATCCCCGCCCCACCGCGACCTGAATCCCGCGAAAGCTACCCACTGCTCAGCTCGTCACGTCGCCCGACTCTCGTCAGCCTCGCCCGAGAGTCGAGCAACCACCAGACCCGGTTCGTGTCGAGAAACCTGATCTGGAGATACGGGACCTCGCCACCCGGAGGGAAGTGCACCTCGCTGAGGCCGTAGTCGCTGGTACCACCCGCCGGCACCGTGCCCACCTGGATGACAGGGCCGATCGGGCCGCTCCCTTCGAAGCCGGCCCGCAGGTCCTCCACATAGATCGGCGCATCGCCGGCGTTGCTGATGTAGGCGAAGAACTGTCGCTCGGACAGGTCGTACCGGTCCGATGACCGCCGCCATTCAGCCCACACGGAGACATGAGTCGCCTGCGCGACCGCCCTCAGCCGGCGGTCCTCGCGCAGCAGGCTGAGAGCTACACCCAACGCTCCGACAGTCCCGACAGCGGCCACCACGGCCCCACCCGCGGCGACCCAGTCAGCAAGGCTTCCACCATCCATCGAGGCGGCCCCTCCTGCCGCGGCCCTGTGGTCAGGTGTCGACCTTTCGGGCCTGGGTCAGCGCCCAGATGACCCAAACGCAGAGCGCGATGATGAGGATCGACCAGAACGGCGCGTAGGGAATGAAGAAGAAGTGGTCGATGGCTATCACCACGGACAGAATGAGCGCGACGATCCTGGCCCACGCCGCATTGGCGAACAGGGAGAAGCCGGCCACCACGGCGGCGATGCCCAGCACCAGGTGGATCCACCCCCACGCCGTCGTGCTGAGATCGAACGCATAACGCCTGCTGACCACGACGTAGCCGTCGTCGAAGATCGCGGCGAAGCCGGCAACGGTCGAGAAGGACCCGACCATGACCATCACGGAGGCGGCGAACGCAAGACCGCCCACCATCCAACTCGAGCCGGTCTCCAGCTCGCCTGTCTCGTCCTGGATCATCGCCGCCCACACCTCCGCTATCGTCCGGCCAACCCGGTTGCTCTCGACACTAGGCCCGGCCTCGACGCCCGCGCTTCACCCTTGACGGGTGACCTTGCCGCTGTACCTAAATGCGATTGATTCGCATATAGTGCCGGATGTGGGCTCAGAACTGACTACCTCCGCTCAACCCTCTAGCGGCTCCCCGGTGATCGCGGTCCGCCGCGCGACCCTCACGGACGGTGAGGCCATCGGCATCGTTCACGCCGCTTCGTGGGAAGCCGCCTACGCCCCGTTCTTCGACCCGGGGTTCGCCGGCTGCGAGATCGCCTCCCGGCGGACCCGGTGGCACGACCGTGTCACCGACGAGACTGCACTGATCCTGCTCGCCACCCTCGACAACCGCCCTCTCGGCTTCTCCTGGAGCACCGCCTCCACTGAACGCTCGGGCCAAGCCGAGATCCTCAGCTTCTACGCCCACCCCGACGGCTGGGGTACCGGCGTGGCACCCCGCCTGATGACCGAAACCCTCCACGCGCTCCGCAGTACCGGCTTCGCCCACGTCCACCTCTGGACCCTCCGGGACACGCCCCAGTCCCGCCGGTTCTACACAAAGTCCGGCTTCACCGAAACCGGCGCCACCCGCCCCCGAGACTTCGGCGACGGCGCTCCCCTCCCCCAGATCGAATACATCCGCCCGTGCTGACCACGACCACACCCTGAATGATTGCCATGGCCCGCATTCGCTGTTTGGCGTTCCCATGGCACACAGTTCTGGCCGGCGGATTTGGTGCTCATGGCTTATCAACAGCAGCGCTGGTGCGATGACCCGCTTGTCCGTCCCAGGTAGGGGTGCATAGCTACTCCACATCGCTGAGGGCGAGCGAACCTCTAGATGACAACTCGGCGAGGGGCCTGGCCGACTTGAGAGGTGACACGCCAGGATCGTCTGTGGCGACTGCCTGACGAGGCATGGCAGCGACACTCGGACCGGGTGGAGACTGAAGACGTGAGTGCCGCCGAGGAATCGCCCGGTCCCTGGCTTGCCGGACGAAGGGTCGAAGAGCAACTGCTCGCAAGGACGCTGCACAGTGCCGCGAGTGGACGGCCTGCTGCAGTGGTATTGCACGGCGAAGCCGGGGTCGGCAAGACGCGACTTGTGCGCCACGTGTGCCATGCATTGTCGCCCGAGACCCAGGTGTTGTGGGGAACGTCCGTGCACTTCGGCGAAGCGTCTGTACCGTTTGCCCCGGTGACTGGCGCCCTTCAGGCATGGCTAGCGCGGGCCGACGCCGCGACTCGTGCAGAGATCATGTCCGGGGCCGGCGAACTTGGTGCCGTAATGCCCGCCTTGGCCGAAGGCGGACCAGTTGAGCCGGGGCGCCTTTTGCCTTTGCTCGACCTGGTGTTCAATCGCCTCGCCGACCGAGCGCCGACTGTCGTGGTGGTCGATGATCTGCATTGGGCGGACCGCTCATCGTTAGACGTCCTCGCATATCTGATCACCGGATTCCGCGAGCAACGTCTGGCGCTGCTCGCCACCTGTCGCGATGAGCACCGCGGCGACGGTCATCCGTTGCACACCTGGTTGGCGGACATGCGCCGCCTTCCACACTTCACCGAGATTCACCTCGACCGACTCGACCTAGCGGCGACTGAGGACCAGATCCAAGGCCTGCTCGGGCGCGCTGTCGACATCGCCCTCGCAACCCAGGTACAGGAACGTTCCGATGGGAACCCATATCTCACCGAACTCCTGGTCCGTGGCCTAGCTGGCGATGAACTGGAACTGCCGGTAACGGCACCCGCCGCGCTTCGCGAAGCACTGCTGGCCAGCTGGCATGGCCTATCCCCCGAGGCGCGCCAGGCAACGCAGGTGCTGTCAGTCGGCGGACGCCCCACCGATATAGGGGTACTGGCCGACGTCGCCGCCGAGCACGGCGTGCCGCGAGCATCGCTCGTTGGATGTCTAGTCGAGGCGCGGGATCACGGCGTCGTGCGCCTCGATGTCGCTGGCCGTCCGTGGTTCCGCCATCCGCTACTCGCCGAGGTGTTGTACTACGATCTGCCGCCTGGCGGGGCCGCGCACATTCACTCAGAGTACGCGCGTGTTCTCGAATTGCTGCCCGATAACCGACCTGTCCGCCTGGCCGCAGACCTAGCGATCCACAACCAGCAGGCCGGACGAATCGACAACGCATACCGGTGGTCGCTCGTCGCGGCGGACGATGCCGACAGGCTCCATGCATCAGCTGAATTGGCCATCCATCTCGAGCGCGCATGCTCGCTCTGGGACAAGGTCTCGCCAGATTTGCGTCGCGACTCGGCGTCACGGGTCGGCCTACTCCGCCGGGCAAGCGCCGCCGCGGACAGAGCCGGCCAACTCAGGTCGGCAATCGCACTGGCCGAACAAGCGATGGACCACGTCGACCGCAATCGCGAACCACTCTTGTTCAGCACGCTGCTCCGCGAGTGGAGTCTTACCTATCTGCGGAACCTGGCACCAGATACGATCCTTCACTCTGCACACATAGAGGGCGTTGAACTGACGCGGTCCGTGCCTGACAGCCCCGAGCATGCTCGGGCGCTAGCAAGCCTTTCCATGGCCGAGCACTGGGACGGCCTGCAAGATGCTGCAGTAACTCATGCAGAACACGCTGTGCAGGTCGGGCGTCGATCAGGCTCCCACGCAGCGCTGGCGGACGCCTTGATCGCTCGGACCCGCACGGCAACGAACAGCCCATTGAAGGCTCTGGCCGATGCGGAGGAGGCTGAGCAGCTCGCTCGGCTCTGCGACGACAGTCTCTTGATCGAGGACGCTGCGATGTGGCGGGTGAGCAGCCTCGTCCTGCTTGGTCGAGTCGACGAATCCATCGAGGTAGCACTGAACGCCTTCCACGACGTACTAGCCGCGGGATCATTGCAATGGGGCTACTATCTCGCAGCCCAGGCCGCTGACGGGTTGCTGCAGCTAGGGCGTTGGCAAGAATGTCGTGATCTCCTTCGTACGGCACTAGCCGCGCGGTGTGGCGGAGTTCCGGACGCAGCTGTCCGCCTTCGCGCGGCTCGGCTCGCGGCACGTACCGGCGATATCACAGCAGCCAGAGATCACTTGGATAGGGCCCTGGAACTGGTCTCTCCGCATTACCCAATTCTGAGCCGACAGCTCAGTGAGGTCGGCGCCGAGGTCCTAGTCGGGTGTTGCGAGCCGGCGCGGGCGCTGGCATGGCTCCACGGTCGGATGCTGATGCGCCACACCGAGGCGGTCCTCAACCAGGAAGAATTCCTAGTGATTCTGGCTCACGTCGCCGCCGAAGCGGCCGTAGCTGCCCGCGACGAAGGCGACCATGACAGCGCGCTCAGGGCGGTGGCCGCGCTTGACGAGGTCGTCAAGAAGTGGCCGGGAGAACCGTTCTCCGGACATAGGTGGGATGCCATCAATCAGGCGGCATCCCGAGCCCTGTACGCCGCCGAGGCGGCGCGATGCCGGGGGGACTCGGGCCAGTCTGCTCGATGGCGCGAGGCCATCGAACATTGTCAGGCTGCAGGCTGGCCGTGGCACGAGGCGGTTTCGCGTCTGAGATGCGCAGAAGCGATGTTTGACATCAGATCGTCACGATCAGCCATCGGCGAGCTCCTGAGAGATGCGCACCGCGTCGCATTAAAGCTCGGCGCGCGCCCTCTTGTTAATGATGTCGAGTCACTCGCCAGGAGCGCCCGTGTGAACCTTCGTGAGCCTGTGCCGCTTGAGGTGGCGCCCGGCGCGCCGCCGGCGCTGGCGAACCTGACAGACCGTGAGAAGCAGATTCTCACCTACCTCGTTGCCGGGCGGTCGAACACTGAGATCGCAAACGAGCTAGTCATCAGCGACAAGACGGTCAGCGTTCACGTTTCAAACATCCTGCGAAAGACCGGAACCTCGACCCGATTGGAGGCGGCGGCTTTGGCAGCGCGGATTAGCCATCGTCACCAATGACGTCCAACACCTGACGCTTCGACCGGACTCGGCATCGCGTCGGCTGCCTCAGCCACTGACAATCAGCCAGATGACCGCTCGTGACTGCAGCCGAAAGGCCGCCTCGCCGGGCCGATCACCGGCAGCCTTCTTCCACGCTGGTGAGACAGTATCGGACACTCACCAAAATCTCTCGAACCACAACTCGCCATCGAGATTCTCTGTGCGGCCAGCCGAGCAAGTGTCTATGTCGGGATGATGGACGTTCACCCCTCAGGATTCGAGATGCTTCACTCAAGTGTCAGATCGAGCTGCTCATCACCAGCCTGATAGCGGACCTCAAACGCCTCTCCCGTGCAGATTTCAATCTGCACGTCGCCATAGCCGGAGCCTTCCGCTATCCCACCGTCAAATTCGAAGTCGACAGGGACGCAAGGGTGTACAAGCACGACCGCTCTTCGGCACCGCAACGATCAGTGTCGAGTTGGCGTGGCCAGGTCGCGCCGTCTGGCCACCAGCTCGGCTCCTCCTAGACGGGTCAGACGGCCTGGGACAGGGCTCGCCCCAGATCGCCGGGAGCACTGACCAGTACCCGGTCGAGTTCCAGCCATCGGGCCATCAGGCTGAGCTCGGCGGCCAGCGGCTCGACGATCTCGCCATCGGGTACGCCGGGTTCGGCGGTGACAGTCGGGACAACCAGTGCGGAGTTCCGGCGATCGGCCTTCAGGTCGACTCTGGCAACCAACCGATCACCGAGCAGGAACGGCAGCACGTAGTACCCGTGCACCCGCTGCGCCGCCGGCGTGTAGATGCTGATCCGGTAGAAGCAGTCGAACAGCCGATGGGTCCGGTCGCGGTTCCAGATCAGCGTGTCGAACGGTGACAGCAAGGCACGAGCCGGAACCGGACGATCCTCGGCCTCCGACCACCGGTAGCTCGGCTGGGACACCCCTTCAACGCGTACCGGAACCAGGTCGCCAGCCTCCACCAACTCACTGATCACCCGCTTGGCGGTTGCAATCGGCAACGGAAAATACCCGCCACTGGCTCCGCACAGCTCACGCGCGGTGGCGACGCCGAGCGCCCGGGCCGAAATCCTGATCAACTCTCGCCGCGCCTCGTCGGAATCGAGCTCGGGCCTGGCGAGCACTCCGGCTGGCACCACCCGCTCGGTGAGGTCATACAGACGCTCGAAGTTGCGCCGGCCCGCGATCGCAACGCGGCCCGTGCAGAACAGGTACTCCACAGCGATCTTGGCGTCCTGCCAGTTCCACATCCGCCCCGTGCTGGGATCCGGATCCGGATCGGTCCGCTTGCGGCGCACCCCATCGGGGTTGGCCTCGCCGGCCGTGATCGGTCCACGTTCGGTGACCACGGCAAGCACTTCGTCGACCAGTCCCGGCCGCTCCACGCTCAGCCGCTGCATCCCAGCCACAACCGACCACGGCACCGCCAGTTCCGGATCAAGCGCCGCATCCCACATCTGCCGCTCAGCCACCCGCATCCGCCACCGCAGCAACGGATAAGTCGCCATCGGAAGCAAGCTCGCCTTGTGCCCCCAGAAGTACTCGACCAGCTCCCGCTCCCCACCCCACGCCAGCTGATCCAAGGCCGCCCGCGAATAGGCTCCCAGCCGAGCGAACATCGGCAGGTAGTGCGACCGGCACAACACGTTCACCGAATCGATCTGCAGCACGCCGACACGATCAATCACCCGCCGGACATGCCGTACGTCGACTCGGCCCGACGGCCGCGGATCAGCAAACCCCTGCGCGGCAAGCGCGATCCGCCGCGCCACGTCGATCGAAAGCGTCTCCCCGGCCGGCCGACGAACTGCTGCCATGGCCCGAACCTATCCCTTGACGCCCACCGCAGCACCGCGTTGTAGCGTGGCGGATCGTGGTGGACTGGGGTCTTCGGCCGGCGTCCCTGTCAGGTTGAACGTGCTTCAGGGCAGTCCAGCACGACGCTTGTACGAGCGGTGCGGATTCACCCTCGAGAGCGAGGATCCGGTCGACGTGTTCATGGTCCGCAAGCCGACCGATGACCCCGCTGCTTGCAGGGCGAGTCGGGTGGGCGCATCGTGTAGTGGTGGCCAAGACGAAGTGGGACGACCTGAGTGATCGCAAGCGGCTCCTCATCATCGTGAGCGGTGTTCTCGAGGGCGCACTGAAGGTCGTCGCCCTGGTTGACCTCGCCCGCCGACCGGCCGCCGAAGTCCGAGGTTCCAAGGTCCCCTGGGCGATCGCCATCACGCTGACCAACTCACTCGGCGTGGTGCCGATCACCTACTTCGTCTACGGCCGGCAAAAGCCAACGGCGACTTGATCGTTACCGCGGCCTCCTCGCAGTGCTGGCGTTCCTCGACGCCACGGCCACCGCGGTGATACGCCCGCGGAACTCGCGGTGGATCGAGGTTTAGGGTCGTTCCGTGAGCACCTCGCAAGGCACGGCCGCAACGACCGGAAGCGATAGCCTCCTGACCGTCGTCGTCGCGTTGAGCGCCAACCTGCTGATCGCGGTCGCGAAGACGATCGCCGCCGTCATCACCGGCTCCGCTTCGATGATGGCGGAGGCCGCGCACTCCTGGGCGGACACCGGTAACGAGGTCTTCCTCCTGATCGGTGAGCGGCAGGCCGGGAGGCCCGCCGACCGGGCTCATCCGCTGGGCTACGGCCGGGTCGGCTATATCTGGTCGATGTTCGCGGCGTTCGGGTTGTTCACCGTGGGTGCGGCGGTCTCGATCTGGCACGGGATCCAGTCGCTGCGCAGCCCGGAGGGGGACGACTCGTCGTACGTGTGGGCGTACGCCGTCCTCGCGATCTCCTTCGTACTCGAAGGCATCTCCTTCCTCCAGGCGCTGCGGCAGACGAGAGCCGGCGCGACACAACGCCGGCTACGCCCGCTGCGCTACTTGAAGGTCACCTCGAACCCCATGCTGCGCGCGGTGTTCGCCGAAGACCTGTCGGCGCTGATCGGCATCATCATCGCGACCGTTGCCATCACCCTGCACCAGGTGACCGGCAACGCCGCCTGGGACGCGATCGGCTCGATCGTGGTCGGCCTGCTGCTCGCCTTCGTCGCGCTGTTCCTGATCAGCCGCAACATGGACTTCCTCACCGGCGAGGCCGTGACCCCACTCGCCCGCAACCGAGCCCTACGAGCCCTCCTCGACCACGCCGACATCGAACGAGTCAGCTTCCTCCACATGGAGTGGGTAGGCACCGACAAAATCTTCCTGGTCGCCGCCGTAGACATGGTCGGCGACGCGCCAGAATCCGACCTCGCCGTGCGCCTCAACACAGTAGAAGACGCCCTGAACGCCCGCCCAGAAATCGAACGAGCCGTCCTAACCCTCACCCGCCCCGGCGACACCACAGACCTCCGCCCAGAACAACTCCCACCCTGGTACGTCGAACCCTCCTGACCCTCGGACCGCCGTTCCCGAGGATCAGGCGCCACACCCACGCAGGCATCAGGTGGCCATCCGACCGTTGGATGCTCTCTGGATGCCGTGGATCATGAGTTATGGACAGGGCACGGACGCACGACGAGCTCGAGCAAGCCAGGGATGACTTCCACCGGTTGGTGGCAGGGGCTGACGAAGCGGATCTGCGCCGGCCGTCCAACGGCACCCGCTGGAACAATCGTCAACTGCTCTTCCACATGCTGCTGGGCTACTTGATCATCCGGTCGCTGCTGAGACTGGTTCGTGTCTTCGGCCGGCTTCCTCAAGGGTTCAGTCTCGCCTACGCCCGACTGCTGAATGCCGGCACCGGGCTGTTCGACGCAGTGAACTTCCTTGGCTCCTACCTCGGCGGGAACACGCTGGGTCCGGACCGCATGGAAGCGATGTTCGACCACGTCATCGCCAAACTGCATCAGAGGTTGGATGCCGAGACCGAGGCTGATCTCGCGCGTGGCATGCACTACCCGACTCGGTGGGATCCGTTCTTCAAGGACTACATGACGTTGGCTGACGTCTATCGCTTCCCGACCCAGCATTTCGAGTTCCATCGGCGCCAGCTCACCTTGACCACACCGTCCGACTGACCGCCGCCGTCACCTGAGCTGGTTGTCCTGCCATGCGTGGGCAGCGATCTGGACGGCGTCGTAGGGCGAGCCGAGCGGTGGGGTGTAGGACAGGTCGAGGATGCCGATGTCGTCGACTGAGCCGCCGTAGTGGATCGCTGTGGCGAGGATGTCGACGCGCTTGGCAATCTGTGCTGATGCGTGGCCGACGAGCTGAGCTCCGAGCAATCTGCCGGTGGCTGTGTCACCGGTGAGATGAAGTGCGATCGGCGTGGCGCCCGGGTAGTAGACCTTGTGGTCGTAGGGCGCTGACACGACCGTGGCCGGGTGGTAGCCGGCGGCTGCGGCTTCGCGGTCGCGGAGTCCGGTCGCCGCAGCGACCAGGTCGAAGATCCGCACGACCTGGGTTCCCAGCGACCCGGCGTACGTCGTACGGCCTCCGACCGCGTTCTCCCCCGCGACGCGGCCCTGTTTGTGGGCGGTGGTGCCGAGAGGGACGTAGGTGGGGTCGTCGAGGAGTCTGTGGTGGGTGTGGACGCAGTCGCCGGCGGCGTACACGTCAGGAAGGTTGGTACGCATGCCCGGATCGACGGCGAGCGCTCCGCCGAAGCCGGTCTTGGCGCCGGCGTCGACAGCCAGCTGGGTGTCCGGACGCACGCCGGTGACGACCAGGATCAGGTCGGACGCGAGTGAGCCCGGTTGGCCGGCGCCGCTGACGTGGACCTCCAGTCCTGCATCGGATCTCTCGATGCTGGTGACCGAGGTGTCGCAGTAGACGGAGACGCCGTTTCGTACGAGTTCTGTTTCGATGAGGGTCGCGAGTTGTGGGTCCAGTGTGCGCGGCAGGACCTGCCCGAGTTGTTCGACAACGGTGACGTCGAGGCCGCGACTGCGTAGCGCTTCGGCCATCTCAAGGCCGATGTAGCCGGCGCCGACTATTACCGCGGAGCGGGCGCCCTCTTCAAGCGTCCGGGTCACTGCAAACGTGTCGCCATGGTGTGGAGCAGATGCACCCCGTCGCCTGCACCGAGTTGGTCGAGCCCGGCGATCTGCGGCTTGTTGGGCACTGCCCAGTTGCGATGATCAGCCGGTCGTAGCCGATCGCTCGAGCCTCCCCCGCAGCAGACACTGTGGACACGGTACGGGCGTCGACATCGATGCCGATGGCACGTTCTTCCAGGTGCAGCCGCAGACCCGCTCTTTCCAGGTCGTTCTTGCTTCGGTGAGCCATCGAGTGCCAGTCGGGTACTTCGCCAGAAACGTAGTACGGGATGCCGCAGATCGAGAAGTTCGGGTAGTCGTCGGCCACCACGAGGTGGACCTCGGTAGTGGGATCGAGCTGGCGGGCCCGCAGACCCGCCGTGATGCCGGCGTCGCTGCCGCCGATGATCACCAGCCGCGTCACTGGGCTACTCCAGATCTTGTGGTGTCGGCCTGTGGGGTGACGATCTCGTCGGCGGCTTGCCCGGCTTCGGGGTACAGGACGGCGAGCAGTCCGACGCCGACGACGGCACCGAAAAGTTGCGCAACGACGAACCCCGGAAGGGATCCGGGCGCGATGCCGGCGAAGGTGTCGCTGAAGGCGCGCCCGATGCTCACAGCCGGGTTGGCGAACGAGGTCGACGACGTGAACCAGTACGCCGATCCGATGTAGGCGCCGACGGCAACAGGTGCGAGCGCGGCTCGACCGGACCAGGCCAGCGCAAAGATCAGTACGACGAGACCCGCGGTCGCGACCACCTCACCCAGCCACAGATGGCCGGAGCTGCGGTCGGTGGTCGACCACGACACGGCAGCCTTGGCATACATCAGGTTGGCGAGTACGGCTCCCGCAACGGCACCGACGATCTGGGCCGGAATGTACGCCGCCAGGTCGCGCAGCGTCAGCCCAGTACCGGTCCGTTGCCCTAGCCACCAGTCGACAGCTGAGACGACCGGGTTGAAGTGTGCACCCGACACAGGTCCGAGCATGAGGATCAGTACCGCGAGCCCGAGTGCTGTCGCGAACGCGTTCTCCAGCAGCTGCAGACCGATGTCATTGGGTGACAAGGACGCGGCCGCAATCCCTGAGCCGACCACGACGGTGACCAGCAGGCCTGTTCCGACGGCCTCGGCGACCACTCGTCGCCACAGCGGCGCGGCGCTGCTCACTGGCGGCCCAGGTGGGCGGCGGGGACGGACAGTTCCTCGAGGAGCTGGCGGACACGGCGCTCGATCTCGTCGCGCACCGGCCGGACCTGCTCGACGTCCTGGCCGGCCGGGTCGTCGAGAATCCAGTCCTCGTACCGCTTGCCGGGGAAGATCGGGCAGGCGTCGCCGCAGCCCATCGTCACGACAACATCCGCGGCTCGGACCACCTCGTCGGTCCATGGCTTCGGGTACTCGGTCGAGATGTCGATGCCGCGTTCGGCCATCGCGGCGACCGCGGACGGGTTGACCTCGACACCCGGCTCGGAGCCGCCGGACCAGGCGATCGCGGCGTCGCCGGCGAGGTGTTCGAAGAACCCGAGCGCCATCTGGCTGCGGCCGGCGTTGTGCACGCACAGGAACAGTACGACCGGTCGGCCGTCGCCGTGGCCTTCGACCCGGGCGAGCGCGGTCAGGCGCTGGCGGGCGAACCGTTCGGCCAGCAGGGGCAGGAAGTTGGGCACGGTGCTGCCGGTGGCGAACTGGTCATAGCTCGAATGCAGGAACCGTTCGATCGTCTCGGTGCCGAAGATGCCGGCGAACTCCTCGCCGAGCCTTCGGGACGCGGTACGCAAGGCGAGTTGCTGGTCGATGGACAGGTCGTCTCGGTGCTGCCCGGCGACTTCGGTCATGGTCGGCTCCTGGGAGTTTCGGTCGTCTTGGTGGGCGAAAGCACGGGCGCCAGCCGGTCGATCCGGTCGGCGATCTCGTCGTAAGCGGCTTCGAACGCCGCGTCGGTATCGACAGCCGCCGGATCCGGCACCGACCAGTGCAGCCGCGGCCGGGCGCCGGCCGGGAGGTGCTCATAGGCGATGTCGCACACCGCGATGACCAGGTCATCGCGTTCCACCACATCTCCGACGTGAGCGGTGCGCCAGGCGGCGGGGTCCAATCCGCGTTTGCGGGCCACCCGCACAGCCCGCGGGTGTGGCTTGGCCGCAGGCTGAGTTCCGGCCGACAGAGCAGGGATGTGACTGCGCCGCGACCAGATCGAAGCGGCCAACTGCGAGCGAGCCGAATTCTGCGTACACACGAAGACCACCCGCGGCACCACGGTCAGAGACGGCGTGACCACGGACTCCAGTACCTCGGCCACCAGCCGCACGTACGTGCGGCGGCGATCCCCCTCGGACCGGGACCGCACGACCAGGCCGGCGTCCTCCAGCACCTTCAAGTGATGGGCGATGAGATTGGTCGGCATGTCCAGCACCACGCCCAACTCACCGGGCGCGGCATCCCCGGCGACCAGCGTGTCAACAATCGCCAACCGCGCTGGATCACCGAGCGCCGCGTGAATCCGCGCCCGCTCCGCCAGGGGTACTCGCTCAATGTTCATTGCCTCAATATCTACTGAGCAATTGATGCGCTGTCAACCTTCGCAGCCTCTGCCCAGGCGTTCGACACGGGAGTGAGCTCCGTCACTCTTGCAGGTCGGCACTCGGTATCCATAAGGAGGTTATGCATAATAGGGTTATGCAATCGAATGCCTCCGGCGCTGAGCTGGTTGTGGTGCTCGAGCACCTCGTGACGTTCATCCGCCAGGTCTCCACCGCCGGCGATCTCAGCGCGGCAGCCTCGTCCGCCCTGAATCGCCTCGGACGTGACGGACCCCTCGGGCTGACGGAGCTGGCTCATGCCCAGCGCGCCTCCCAGCCAGGGATGACGCAGCTGGTCACCCGGATGGAACGCGAGGGCCTCGTGCGCCGTACCGCGAACAGCGACGACCGCCGCGCCGTGCTGGTGGAGGCGACCGACGCCGGCCTCGACCTCGTCAGGCGCCGGCGTGCGGAGCGGGCCGCCGCCCTGCAGCGCCTGCTCGACCGCCTCGATCCGCAGGATCAGGCCGCTATCGCCGCCGCACTCCCCGCACTCGACCGGCTCGTCTCGGCCCGGCCGTCCGACTGAATACGCGAATCGCCAAACACCACCATCAGGAGAACCTCCATATGACCGCATCACATGGGACGGCCCCGAGCCCGTTCAAGCAGCCACGTGCCGTCTGGGCCGTGGCATTCGCTTGTGTCGTCTCGTTCATGGGCATCGGGCTCGTCGATCCGATCCTGCCCGCACTGGCCGGCAGCCTGCACGCCACGCCGAGCCAGGTGTCACTGCTGTTCACCAGCTATCTGGTCGTGACCGCGGTCGCAATGCTGGTAGTCGGCTGGGTATCCAGCCGCATCGGCGCCAAGCGCACGCTGGTCGTCGGCCTGATCCTGATCGTCGTGTTCGCCGCACTCGCCGGCACGTCGAACACGATCGGCGGCATTGTCGGTTTCCGCGCCGGCTGGGGCCTGGGCAACGCCTTGTTCATCGCGACCAGCCTCGCCGTCATCGTGGCCTCGGCCAGCGGCGGCTTCGCCGGGGCGATCATCCTGTACGAGACCGCGCTGGGTCTCGGCATCGCGGTCGGGCCGCTGCTCGGCGGCGAACTCGGCAGCATCAGTTGGCGCTGGCCGTTCTTCGGCGTCGCAGTGCTGATGTTCATCGCCCTCGTCGCGACCGTCGCGTTCGTTCCGGACCTTCCGAAGCCGGAGCACAAGACATCGTTGGCCGCGCCGCTCAAGGCGTTGCGGCACCGCGGCCTGCTGACGATGGGCATCATGGCGCTGCTCTACAACTGGGGATTCTTCACGATGCTCGGCTACGCGCCGTACCCGATGGAACTCAACGCCCACAAGCTCGGCCTGGTCTTCACCGGCTGGGGCCTGCTGGTCGCCGCCTTCAGCGTGTTCTTCGCACCGCGGCTGCAGGCGCGGTTCGGCACCGCGCCGGTGCTCTACGTCAACCTGCTCGGCCTCGGCATCGTCATGGCCGTCATCGCGATCGGCGTGAACACTCCGGCGGCGGTCATCACCGCGGTCATCGTCAGTGGCGCGTTCATCGGCATCAACAACACCTTGACCACACAGGCAGTCATGCTCGTCTCGCCGGTGGAGCGGCCGGTCGCGTCCTCGGCGTACGGCTTCGTCCGGTTCATCGGCGGCGGCCTCGCACCATTCGTCGCGGGCAAGCTCGCCGACGCCACCAACCTCAGCGTCCCCTTCTACCTCGGTGGCGTCGCCTTCATCCTGGCCATCGTCGTGCTCGCCTCCGGTCACAAGCTGGTCGCCGCGGCCGAGAAGGGCATGGTCGAGGGCGAGCCGGTGCGCCCGAGCCTCCAGCGCGTCGGGCCCGCGCCGGCGGCGGGGTACCAACCTGTCGTGGTCGCGGTCGGCGCCACCGAAGACGCCGCCGAGATCGTCGACGCGGCCGCCATGATCGCCCGCGACACCGGCAGCCCGTTGGAGGTTGTCCACGTCCGCGAGACCGCCGTTGTCGAGGAGCTGGCCATCGACGCCGAGGACGCTGAGCAGGCACACGCCTCGGTCCTGAGCCACCTCGACCGGCTGTTCACGCAGGGCATCGCCGCCACCGGTCTGGTGCTCTCGAGCGTCGGTGACCACGCCGCTGCAGGTCGGACCCTCGCTCAGCACGCCGACGACATCGACGCGCGCACCATCGCGGTCGGCCGGTCCCCGCGCGGACCGGTGGCCCAGTTCGCCGACGGCAGCTTCACCAGCGCGTTGACCCACGCCGCAGCCCGCACAGTCGTACTGGTCGAACCCGGCAAAGCGCCATTCCAGGTGACAGCCTGACCACCACGTCGCTGCACGAGCTGCGCGGCACAAGCAGGTAGCGGAGGCAGGCAATCCGGCACCAAGCGAGCCGCGCACTGATCTGATTCACGGCGCCTGGTATTTCGCCGGGAACGAGCCGAAACTGAACCCGGGGGTGGGTTCGAATGGACGGGCCGGGTGGGGCTGTGTCTCGGGACGCGGTAGTCGTGCTTCCGGGGATCATGGGAAGTTCGCTGGTCGAGGCAGAGTCGGGCGATGTGTTGTGGGGGCTCGACGATGCCGGGTGGTTGATCAACGCCTGGACGACCGGTACGGCGTTGCGACGGCTGGCCGTGACGGATGACGAACGGACCGGCCGGACCGGGCGGATCCGGGCCGTCGGCCTGCTGAGGTTCCCCGCGTTCGCGCCGGTGCTGAAGGGGTTCGAGCCTTACACCGCGTTGCTCACGGGGATCGGACGGGTGCTTGCCCACCCGGACGCGTTGTGCGAGTTCCCGTACGACTGGCGGTTGTCCGTGCAGCACAACGCGGGCGAACTCGGCCGGCGGGTCAAGTGGCACCTGGATCGGTGGCGTGCCCATCCCGCGGGCAGCGCGGACGCGAAGGTGGTGCTGGTCGCCCACTCGATGGGCGGACTCGTCGCCCGGTACTTCACCCAGGTGCTCGGCGGCGAGTCCGACGTACGCATGACAGTGACGCTAGGTACGCCGTACTACGGCGCGGTGAAGGCTGCGTACATCCTGACCTCGGGGCGCGGCACACCCGTACCGCTCCCCCACCGGCGGCTGCGGCACCTCGTCCGGAACATGCCAGGACTGCACGACCTGCTGCCCTTCTACCGTTGCGTGGACGACGGCGAGACCGCTCGATGGTTGCTGCCCGAAGACGTCGCGGACCTCGGCGGTGACGCGGACCTCGCCGCCGCGTCCCATCACCGGCACGACCAGCTGATGGATGGGCCGGCCCGGGGTCTGCGGCTGCTCGTCGGCGTCGAACAGCCGACGATGCAGAGTCTGTCCGTGGACGGCGGGGTGGCGACTCCCTTCCGGCACACCTGCATCACCGATCAGACCGGTCGGATTCAACGTCGTGAGGATCTCGCCGGCGACGGGACCGTGTTCCGCCGTGCCGCCGCCGCGTTCGATCTCCCGGTCGGCACCTTGCCGCAGTCCCACGGTGCCATCGCGGCGACGGAGGAGGCCGTCTCCTACGTCCGCGACGTACTGACCAACGACACCGCCGGTCCGCCGCTCGGGCTCGGTGAGATCGGCATCGACGTACCCGATGTCATGTCGGTCGCCGAGCCGCTCAGAATCACGGTGACGGGTACGGAAGCGAGCGGTACGTCGTGCCGGGTCTTCGACGCGTTCACCCAACGCCAGGTGGCCTGGCCTCCGTTGCAGGAGCTGGGCGGCGTTGTGACCGCATCCGTCGACCTGCCGGGGCCAGGGGTGTACAGGGTCGAGGTCAAGGGCGGTGGGGCGTCGGCTGTGACCGAGCAGGTGATGGCGGTCGCCCCCGAGGACTATGTCCTCGAAGGAGCCGACGAATGAGCGAGCCGACCTTCACCATCCACGCCGTCCCGATCGCCGACTACAGCACCCAGGTCCAGAATCCGTTCCCGCCTGTCGCCGCGGACGACGACGCCGAGGCGATCGCCGAGCTGCTCGCGCCGTACGGCGGCGTCGTCCAGCACTGGACCGGCGGTGAACGCGACGCGGCATGGGTGAAGCAGCAGTTGGGTCGGTGGGCCGACCGCGACGGCCCGCGGAGTTCGATCCTGCTGTGGGTGGGGCATGGCGAGTCGGACGGCAACGACGCCTGGCTCGCCTCGTTCGGTACGGCGCAGCACAAGAAGGGCACCGGGCACAACGCGACCGAACTGGCGGACCATCTGGATGACGAGTGGTCGGCCAGACGCGGCGACGCCGAGGCGTGGACGCTCGTCGTCATCGAGGCATGCGGGGCGGAGCGGTTCGTCGAGCTGCTGGCGGCGGCCATCCTGGCCAAGCCGAACCCGCCGCAGCGGTTCGCGCTGCTGGGCGGCGGCGGGCGGGGGTCGTCGTTCCTCACGGCGGTTCCGGCTGCGCTGCGAGCGGTCCTGGATTCCTACGAGGACAACGACGAGGTGATCCGGATCGACGACCTCATCGGCCGCCTGGAGAACCGGCTCGAGCCCGGAAGCGCGATCCGGAGCAGTCTCGGCCGGGCGCGTCCGTTGGCCCGGCCCCGGGTGTTCAGCCAGGGCATCACCGCACCGCACGATGTCTACACCGAACTCAAGGACTTCCTCGCCGGCCTGCCTCCGGATCAGCGCGGCTTCTTCGTGCCGAAGGCGCAGGGCGCCGAGCTCAGCGAGCTGACCTGGTACTTCGAAGGCCGCGGCCGGGAACGCCGCGAGATCACCGACTGGCTGAGCACGAACTCGTCCGGCCTGCTCGCCGTCACCGGCCCGGCCGGCTCGGGCAAATCCGCCGTACTGGGCAACATCGTCGTTCACACCAACCCCTCGCTGCGCGACCTGCTGGTCCGCACCGGCCAGGTCGAGCGGCTGCCCGCAGCGGAACAACCTCCGGACAACTTGTTCGACGCGTCCGTTCTGCTCACCGGTCTGTCGACCTCCGACGTCGTCGACCGGTTGGCCACCGACCTCGGGATGGAGGCACCAGATCCTGGGCGGGATCCCGCCGCGAAGGTCGAGGGACTGCGCCGCGCGGTCGAAGGCCGCGCCGCGCCGCTCACCGTGCTGGTCGATGCGCTGGACGAAGCCCAGGAGCCACTGGACGTAGCCGCCGTACTGCGGCAGTTGGCGGACATCGAAGGATGCCGGGTCGTCGTGGGCACCCGCCGATCGACGAGGGAAGGCCCCGACCTACCGGAACCGGACGACACCAACCTGCTCGATGCCCTCGGCAACATCACACGGGTCACTGTCGACCTCGATACGGCGGCAGTCACCAGGTATGTACAGCGCCAGCTGAGCACGCTTCAGATCGACGAGGACACCGTGGCCGAGGCCGCCCGCAGCGTCGGCGCGCACAACAGGCACTTCCTGTACGCCCGCCTGGCGGTGCACGAGATCCTCGCCCGGCCCGAGCTGCTCGCTCCGGCCAACCGAGGGGAGCTCACCGACCTACTCGCCCAGGATCACCGCGGTCTGTTCGCCACCGCCGTACGACGCCTGTCGGTTGCCGACCGCACCTTCGGCCCACTGCTCGAGGCACTCGCTCACAAGTGCGGTCGAGGTCTGCCCCGTGCCGACAACATCTGGGCGACAGTCGCCGGTGCGTTCGGCCGGCGCCCCGGCGAGGCTGACCTGGACAAGCTCATCATCGACGCGGCGCCGTACATCATGCTCGACGGCGAGAACGGTCAGAGCACCTACCGGCTCGCGCACCAGACCTTCGGTGAGCACTTCTACGCTCAGCCCGGGTACGGCGAGGGGCACCGCCGGATCGCGAAGGCTCTGGCCGAGCACTATCGTACCGACCCGGGTGGATGGACCACCGCCAACTTCTACGCCGTTCGCTATCTCGCCGAGCACTACGTCGCCGACGCGGACCGGACCACACCTGATGCCTACGGTCTCGCGGACCTCGTGACCGACACCGGTTGGTTGCCCCGGGCCATCGAATTGCTGGGCGTCGACCAGACCGTCGCACTGATCGGCGCGGCCAGGGTCGTCACCGAGCAGGACGTGAGTCGTGACGACACCGACGCTCTGGTGATGTGGGCGAGCACGTTCCAGCCCATCGACGTCATCGAGCGGACGCTGCGCCGGAGCCGGATCGCCCTCAGCCGCGATCCCGATCAGCTTCCCGGCCAACTCCACGCCCGGCTGAAGGACTACGCCGGCTCCTCGATGGCCGAACTCGGAAACGCGATCGGCCGGACCGCCACGGCACCCTGGCTCCGGATGGTGGAGGGCAGCCTCGACTGGAGCGCGGATCTCGAGTCGACGTACGGAACCGCGGGCAAGGTGCGCGGGCTGGGATTCGGTCACGTCGGCGACCGCCCGGTGGTCGCCATCGCGGTCGACGAACGAGTCGAACTCTGGGACCCGCGCGCCGGCGTCCCGGACGTCGCGGCCACCATCGAAGTCGGTTACCGACCGACCGCGGTGGCTGTGGCCACTATCGGCGGACGGTCCGTCGTGGTGACCGCCGCGGAGTACGACGGCGTGCTCGCGGTGTGGGACGCCCGTAGTGGTGAGAGGTTGGTCGCGGCGGAGATCGGGCTTGGTTTCGCCCTCGGAGTCGGCCGGGTGAACGGCCGGCTCGTCATCGCGGGTGCCTCGTTCCACGGCGGGCTGAACGTCGTCGATGCGGTCTCGTTGGAGCCCGTGGACGTCGTAGCCGGTCTGGAGGAGCGTCAGGTTCGTGGGTTCGGAGTCGAGGACGACGGCGCGTTGATGGTTCTCGGCGTGGAGGACGAGCGCGGGCCCAGACGCATGCACCGTGTGGTGCTGATCGATCCCTCGGACAACCGCACGATCTGGCGGACTGCTCTCATCACGTCCGAGAACGGCAGCTCGCAGGACGTCATGGCCGGCGGCCGGGTCGCGGGCGGGACGACGTTCGTCGTCGCCGCCGGCATCGGCGATCGCCTGTTGTGGCTCACCGAAGGCAACGCGCACGTCGAGCGGTCGCCGTACGGTCCGCTGACTCGCGCCATCGCGATCGGGACTGTAGACGGGCGCGGGATCGTGGTGTCCTCACCCGACTACGACGACACCGCCCTGGTGCAGTTGCAGCAGATCGACTACGAGGCGGACAGGCACGGCGTGAAGCTCTTCCGTCGCCGTAGCACCGCGGACGCCCCTGCTCAGGGCGAGGGGTTCGCGCCAATGCCGATTCCGCTCGGGCTCGGCAAGGCGCCGCCGCGGAACCAGTCCGGCCAGCGGCCGATTCCTGTGAACCGACCCGAGGACTGGCCGCTGTCGGTCGCGGTGACCGGCGAACTGGATGGCCGGCCAATCCTCGCCACGGGATCGGCCGAAGGTGCGGTGTGGATCTGGGATCAGCAGACGATCGCCGATGAGCGCCCACAGATTGTCGCGGGACCGTTCGTAGAGCTCCCGGAGCACGTCCTCGCGTTTGGCTGGGACCGGCTGGGAATGAAGCCGGGCCTCGAACTCGCAACGTCTGTGGCCCTGGGCAACCTTGCTGATCGCGGTCCGATCGTCGCGGTGGCCTGTAGTGGGAAGGTGAGGCTGTACGCGATCGCGGCCGGCGAGCGGATCGAGAATCCCGCTGACGGGGCCGCCGCCGTCGAATGCGTGGCCCTCGGCCCGGTCAACCGGCGGACCGTGCTCGTGACCGGATCCACCGGCGGAAACCTCACCGTCTGGGACCCAGCCGCAGGTACCCGCGTCGCCGGACTGGCCCTCGACGATCCGATCACGAACGTCCGGATCGAGAACGAGCGGATCGCCCTCCGCACCGCCGCCTCCGGCGACTACCTCCTCGAACTCAAGGAGCCGTCTCGATCATCCACAAGTGACCGTCCGGGACCGTGAAGACGGCTGCGTAGGCCCACGCAGAGTCACCGGTGTGAGAGTTCCGGTCTCTTTGCACTCGTCAGCCTGTTTTTCCGGCCAGGCCCAGCGTCCGTTCCACACCGATGCGCCAGCCGGCGACGCCGCGCGCCCGTTCGTCCGCACTCATGTGCGGCTCCCAGCCGTGCGTGATGGTGTAGTTCGCACGCAGATCGTCTAGCCCCGACCAGAACCCGGTCGCAAGCCCCGCGGCGTAGGCGGCGCCGGTGGCGGTGATCTCAGCCGCGGCCGGAGCGACGACGTGGGAGCCGAGGATGTCGGCCTGAAACTGCATCAGGAGCTCGTTCTTGGTCATGCCTCCATCCACTCGGAGTTCGCCGAGCTCCGCCAGGCCGGTGTCGGCGAGCATCGCTTCAACCAGGTCGTAGGTCTGGTACGCCGTGGCTTCCAGCGCCGCACGTGCGATGTGTCCTTTGTTGGCGAACCGTGTCAGGCCTACGATCACCCCACGCGCATCGTCGTGCCAGTACGGCGCCAACAGGCCGGAGAACGCGGGGACGAAGACCACGCCGCCCGAGTTCTCGACGGAGCGCGCGAGGGTCTCGACCTCGGAAGCGTCGGTGATGATTCCGACGTTCTCGCTGAGCCACTGGACGAGGGCGCCGGCCATCGAGACCGAACCCTCGAGGGCGTAGACGGCGTCGGCGTCGCCCAGCTTCCAGGCGACCGTAGTGATCAAGCCATGCTTGGACATCACCGGTTCCGTTCCGAGGTTGGCGAGCAGGAAGGCTCCGGTGCCGTAGGTGCTCTTCATGTCACCGTGGTCGAAACACGTGTGCCCCAGCAACGAGGCCTGCTGGTCGCCGAGAAGGCCGGCAACGGGGACGCCGGCCAGATCGCCCGTCGCGGTGCCGTAGACCTCGCTCGAGGAGCGGATCTCCGGGAGCAGTGCGCGCGGGATGTCCATGATGTCCAGCAGTTCCTGATCCCACTCGATCGTGTGCAGGTTCATCAGAAGCGTCCGGCTGGCGTTGCTCGGCTCGGTCACGTGCACGCCGCCATCGGGACCGCCGGTGAGATTCCACAGCAGCCAGGTGTCGGGGGTGCCGAACAACAGGTCGCCCCGGCCGGCCGCCTCCCGCCTGGCCGGGTCCTGGTCGAGCAGCCAGCGGAGCTTGAGAGCCGAGGAATATGTCGAGATCGGCAGGCCGGTGCGCTGCTGGAACCGATTGATGCCTTCGTCGGCAGCCAGTGCGTCGGCGGCCGCGGCCGTCCGGGTGTCCTGCCAAGTGATCGAGTTCGCTACCGGGCGTCCCGTGCGGCGATCCCACAGTACGACGGACTCGCGCTCGTTCGTGATCCCGATCCCGGCGAGATCCGCCGGCTGGGCATCCGCCGCGGCGAGCGCCTCATGGATGCACTCCTGGGTTCGCTGCCAGACCTCGGCCATGTCGAGCTCGACCAGGCCCGGTCCGGGGTAGTGCATGGTCTGTCCGCGCTGCGCGGTTGCGACGGCAGTGCCATCCTCGCCGAACAGCAAGCATCGCGTGCTGGTGGTGCCGTGGTCGATCGCCGCGACGAATCTGCCAGCCATCGCTCATGCCTCCTGCTCAGCGAGAGCCGGTTCGAACGGATCCGGGGCAGCCCCCTTGGGTGCCTCCGATTCCAGCTCGACCTTCGTCGCCTGAAGGTCTCGCAGCGCATCGTCGTCGAGCGTCGGGTACTGCGGGTCGAGCTCGATCAGTGCGTTGGCGATCACCCCCGCGGCTGCGATTCGGGCGAACCACTTGCGGTCCGCCGGGATCACATGCCAGGGAGCCCACTCGGTGCTCGTGTGGCTCAGCATCTGCGAGAACGCCTCCTGGTAGTCGTCCCAGGACCGGCGCTCCTGCACATCGTGCGCCGAGAACTTCCAGTTGTGCTCCGGCAGGTCGATGCGCCTCAGGAAGCGGACGCGCTGCTCCTCCTTCGAGAGGTTGAGGAACAGCTTCACGACCCGGAAGCCGTTCTCGACGAGGTAGCGCTCCCAGTTGTTGATCGCTTCGTACCTGTGCTTCCAGACGTGGTCCTCGCGCGTCTCGAGCGGCAGCTTCTGGCGGACGAGATTCTCCTGGTGCACCCGGACGACGAGCACCTCCTCATAGTGGGAGCGGTTGAAGATGCCGATCTCGCCCCTGGACGGCAGGCGCTCCTGGTACCGGCGAAGGAAGTCGTGGTTCAGGTCGGTCGCCGAAGGAACCTTGAAGCTCTCGACTCTCACGCCCTGGGGATTCACGCCGCTCATCACGTGGCGGATCGTCCCGTCCTTGCCGGCCGCGTCGAGCGCCTGAAGGACCACGACGACGCCGACGGTGTCCTGAGCCGCAAGCCGGGCCTGGTAGTCCGCAAGCAGCTCGATCCCCTCGGTCAACAGCTCGGCGCCGTCCTTCTTCTTCTCGATCCCCGCCTTGAACGCGGGATCGAAGTCCTCAGCGAGTGTCACGTGCGAGCCCGGCTTCACTCGGAACGGCTCGATGAACCGGGCGATTCGCTTCGCCGATGGGGCGTCAGTAGGCATGGCTGATCCTCCTCCCATCACGACTTCTTCGCCGGCTGCATCTTGCGCAGGCTCCCCACGATGCCGCCCAGCGGGACCGTGCGGGCTTCCGCCGACACCGCGATCGCATCGTTGTCGACCTTGCGATCCCAGAACAGTTCGTTGCAGACGTTGTCGACCAGATCAGTGTCCGAGCGCATCGGAGCTCTCCTTCGTCGGTGAAATCTGTCCCCTCGATCCTCGTGCTGCCGACCTCGCGGCGGAATCCGCGTCACAGCTGATCCGCTGCGGAAATCACGAAGAATTCCTCGCCGTCGTCGGATCATCAACAGGGCCTACGCATCGATCCGACAGGACCGGGTTACGCGCACCTGAAGTTGCCGGCGCTAGCCGAGTCCGGGCCTCTCGACGAGCTGAGGCAGGCCCGGATCGACCTAGTGCCGGACCAGTTGGCGTTCGCTCGAACCGGGGCAGCGAAGCGTCACCACTGCTGCTCCCCGCGGCGCGGAGCCGATCGACCTTTCGCGCGCGCGACCTACCTGGATGCCTCGAAGCGGCGATGTTCGCCGGCAGCCACGCCCATGCCTGGAACGACCGGCGACAAGTTCAGCCCGGGAGGTCCTCCGCGCGCTTCGCGGCGAGCTTGCCGTGCAGCAGTCCGGTGGACTGGCCGACCTCGATGAGATATCCGTCCGGGTCCCGCATGTAGCAGCGGATCTCTGCTCCGCGGTCGATCGGTGGCGTCACAAACTCTGCGCCCTTGGCCTTCCACTCCTCGTAGCGGGCCTGGATATCAGCGACCCGCAGGTTAAGGAAGATCGAGGTCGTGTCGCCGGGCTGGTAGTCGACCACCGAGATCCCTGGCTTGTCCGGAGTGGGCGGCCCGCCGGGGTTCATGATGATCCACGAATTGGCCAGCTTGACCATGCACGGATTCTCGTCCAGGACGACGGTGCCGCCGAGGACACGCGAGTAGAAGTCCCGGGACCGCGCGACCTTGCGGACGGTGATGAACAACGTCACCACAATGCCGTCGTCGTCGGGCGCGGGGAGATTGGCGAAGTCGATCCGGTCCGCGGGGTCCGTCATCATTCCTCCATTCCGGCGGCATCGGCTTGTCGAACGCCGGTCCTGGTCGCAACCCTTCCCTCCATGATCGCCGAGGCGGACGGATTTCGGTATCCTCCCAGGTTCTAGCCGCCAAGGGACTGACGGCCTGGACCGAACACCAGGTCAGGGCTGGACATCATGGCTCCCTGCTGGATCGTCCTCGCGATGCTCGCAAGGCCTTGTATGCCCCGATCCGCCGATGGAGGGCGGTTGCCCTTGGCAAGGGCATCGCGGTACCCCGTGATCAGAGCCCGTGTGCATCGTGACTGTGGTGATCATGGGTTGCCGGATAGGCATGTACCACGGCCGTACGCAAGCGCGGCACCGCATGGGTCAGTTCGTGTTCGGCGTCGTGGGCCAGACGGTGAGCCTCGGTACTGTCGTGAGCGTCGACGACCAGGTCGACGTCGGCGTGGAGTTCGTGGCCGATCCAGCGCATCCGGACCCGCCGTACCGAGCGGACTCCGGGCATGGCGGCGAGGGCAGTTTCGGCGGTATCCACGATGGCCGGGTCGACGCCGTCCATCAGCCTGCGGAACACGTCGCGGCCTGCCGTGCGCAACACGGCGAGGATGGCGATGGTGATGACGAGGCCGATCAGTGGGTCGGCGAGCGGGAAGCCGGCGGCGACTCCTGCCGCGCCGAGCACGACGGCGAGCGATGTCATGCCGTCGGTGCGAGCGTGGAGCCCGTCCGCGACGAGTGCCGCCGAGCCGATCTTGCGGCCGATCCGGATCCGGTAGACCGCGACCGCTTCGTTGCCGGCGAAGCCGATCACGCCGGCGGCGGCAACCCAGCCGAGGTTGTGGACCGGAACCGGGTCGATGAGCCGACGGATCGATTCCCACCCCGCGAGCAGGGCGGACAGCCCGATCATCGCGACCACGAACAGCCCGGCCAGGTCCTCGGCCCGCCCGTACCCGTAGGTGTAGCGGCGGGTCGCGGCGCGCCGGCCGAGGACGAACGCGATCCACAACGGCAGCGCCGTGAACGCGTCGGACAAGTTGTGCACCGTGTCGGCCAGGAGAGCAACCGACCCCGACACCGCGACGACCATCAACTGCAGGCCGGCGGTGAGCGCGAGCACTAGCAAGCTGACCTTCACGGCCCGGATCCCGGCCGCGCTGGACTCGATCGCGCTGTCGATCGAGTCCGCGGCGTCATGAGAATGCGGCCGCACCGCATCGCGGATCAGCTGCCACCAGCCGCCGGTAGCTTCATGGCCGTGTCCGTGTCCGTGCCCGTGGCCGGCATCGTGCCGGTGTTCTCGAGCTCGTTGATGGGTCATTGAGCAGTCTGCCCGCTGGGATCGGTGATGTCGCGGCCCGGGTGGAGCTGGGCCAGTTCCTCGTCGCCGAGGTGGTGAGCGGGGACTCCGGGCCCTGCGTGTTCGGCGTTGTAGACAGCGTCCGCGACCAGCCGGCCGACGTGATCGTTCTCCAGCCGGTAGAAAACCTGGGTTCCTTCGCGCCGGGTCCGTACCAGTCGTGCCATCCGCAACTTGGCCAGATGCTGCGACACCGATGGCGCCGGTTTCCCCACCCGGGTCGCCAACTCGTTGACCGGCAACTCCTCGCCCGTCAACGCCCACAACACCTGGATCCGCGTGGCATCGGCCAGCATCCGGAACACCTCGACCGCTAGATCCACCTGATCGTCGGGGAGCCGCCGCTGACAACCTCTACTATCTGCACGCATATGCAGATAGTAGACCTCGCACCCCCTGGCGGTTTGAAGAGCGTCAGCACCGTTGCCACCGCCGTGGAGATCGTCGATGTAACGCGCGATACATTCGGTTGTGTGACAGACGAGCAGCGCGGAAGTCGGTGGCTGATGCTGGTGATCCGGTTGACTGCCGAGCCTTCCCGGCATCGAGTCGGCGTGTGGCGTGAACTGCGCAAGGCGGGTGCGTTGTCGCTTGGTCAGGGTGTCTGGGCGGTGCCAGACCTGCCTGTGTTCGCCGGCGGTGTGGAGCGTGCTGTCGCGCTGGCAGCGCGCGCTGATGGTGAGGCGACGGTCCTGGAGGCCGGCGGTCGCAGCCCAGCCGATGCTGAGCGTTTCGAGGCGATGTTCAACGCCGCCCGCCAGGCGGACTGGGCAGAGTTCCTCGCCGACTGCGCCAAGTACCAAGCCGAGGTGGCCAAGGAGATCCGGATCGAGAAGTTCACTTTGGCTGAGCTCGAAGAAGAAGAGCAGAGCCTGGAGAGGCTGCGGCGCTGGCATTGTGACCTGACCGCCCGGGACGTCTTCGGTACTCCGGAAGCCATCCAGGCGACCGCTCGACTGAAAGAGTGCGTGGCGGCGTGCGAGGACTACGCCGAGCGGGTCTTCGGGGTCCTGCACGACATCCCGAGCGGCGAACGATGACCAACCCCACTGCACCGCCCACGACCGCCCGCGACCGGCGGATGTGGCCCCTGTACGCGGCCGGGTTCACAACAGCGTTCGGTGCGCACGCGGTGGCGGCCAACCTGGGCGCCTTCTCCGACGACGCGGTGAAGTCGCTGCTGAGGCTTGGATTCCTGCTCGCGCTGTACGACGGTGCCGAGGTGCTGCTGAAGCCGGTGTTCGGCACCATCGCCGACCGGATCGGCGCCCGGCCGGTACTGCTGGCCGGGCTGGTCGGCTTCGCTGTCGCCTCCGGGCTGTATGTGGTGGCCGACAGCCCTGGGTGGCTGTGGGTCGCGCGGCTGGGGCAAGGTGCCGCGGCGTCGGCGTTCTCGCCGTCAGCCTCCGCATTGGTGGCGCGACTCAACCCGGCGGCCAAGCACGGCCGGGCGTTCGGCAGCTACGGGTTCTACAAGAGCATCGGCTACACCCTCGGACCGCTGCTCGGCGGTGGGCTGGTGTGGCTGGGTGGATTCAGGTTGCTGTTCGCCGTGATGACCGTCCTCGCGTTGGCAGTGGCCGCCTGGGCGCTGCTCGCAGTACCGGCAGTGCCCCCGCTCCCCCGGACCCGTCAGACCGTGATCGACCTCACCCGCCGGGTCACCGATCCGGTGTTTCTGCGGCCGACCGCCGCGCTGGCCGGGGCCACCGCGGCCCTGTCCGTCGGTGTTGGGTTCTTGCCGGTGACCGGCGCGGCGGCTGGGCTGGGCACGGTCGCCACCGGAGCAGCCGTATCCGTGCTCGCCGCTACCGCCGCGTTGGTACAGCCTCGCGCCGGTCGCGCCCTGGACGCCGGCCGCATCACCGCGCGCGGCGGCCTGACAGTAGGCCTGCTCACAGCCGCGGCCGGTCTGGGCTGTGCCACCCTGCCGGGGATCGTCGGCGTCCTGCTTGCTGCGTTGTTGATCGGGGCCGGCACGGGGCTGATCACGCCGTTGGGGTTCGCGGCCCTGGCCGCCTCAACGCCGCCGGCGCGCCTCGGTCAGACCATGGGTACCGCCGAGCTCGGGCGGGAACTTGGCGACGCTGGCGGACCGCTCCTGGTCGCCGGCGTCGCCACCGCGGCAACCCTCACCTACGGCTACGCCGCCCTCGCGGTCGTGCTCGCTGCCGGACCCGTTGTAGGCCTGGCGGCCATGGCACTCCGGCGGCGCCGCCAGAGGCCGACGGCGGTGCCAGCAGCGCCCGAACCTTGACGGTGACAGCGCCGACTCCACAGCGTGGTGGCACGAACGGCATCAGCCAGACGCCAGCGGACCTGGCGTCATCCTCCGAGCTGTGGCTGAGCCGGTGCCAGCCTCCGACTCTCCCTGCTCGGGGACTGGGCTTCGCAACCCGGCCAGCGTGACGGCGACCAGACGCCGCACCGCCGCCTTCGACGGTGCGACGCCGGCCGCGGCCAGCGCATGGACGCAGTACGTCGCCAACTCCTTCGGCGGTGCGTCGTTCCGCACCCGTCCGGCAGCGACTTCCTCGGCCAGCAACTGCGCCAGGTAGTCGGTCAGGTGTCGGCGGGCTTTCGCGACATCGTCCGCCCGGTGCAACGAGGCGTCGAGGTCAATCTTCGGGTGCTCGCTGCAGATGACGGCGTACGCCTCGAGCACGGCGTCGAGGCGGCCCGTCTGATCTCTGATCGACGACAGTCGGTGCAGATGGTTGCCGACCTGGCGCTCATGCCAGGCAAGCAGGATCGTCTCGACGTCGGGGAAGTACTTGTACAGCGTCGCCCGCCCGAGCCCAGTGCGCTTCGCGATCTCCGACATCGTCACGCCGGTCACCCCACGCTCGGCGACCAGCGCTGCCGTCGCATCCAGGGTCGCGTCGCGAACAGCCTGGCGGTGTGCCTCGATGGTGTCGTCCCACAGCTTCGGCATGGTGACAACCATACAGAACGTCGTCTTCCTCGACACTACGTCCTTATATGCGACACTATGTATCGCAAATCCCGAATCCTAGCGAAGGAGTCAGCAGATGCCCACCGCCGAGGGATTCGTCAGCACCGATCGGGCCGATCGCTATCTCAGTCAGCTCAGCAGGCATCTGGGCCACGGACCAGGTGGGATCCAGGCCGACACGCGGACCGACGGCAGCTTGTTCCTCGACCTGGGCGACGCGACCTGCGTCCTGTCCGCAACTCCGGCCGGGCTCCGCCTCCACGCGGAATCCTCGGCCGAGGACCAGTTAGCGCAACTTCAACGCCGACTCGCCAGCCGCATCGAGCAGATCGGCCACCGCGACTCCCTCACCGTGCACTGGAGTCCCCCTCCCCCGCCAGCCAACGCTGCCGAGCGTCACACCCCCTCCAGCCACGCCTGACCAGCGGTCGTTTCGACCCCGCCGAGCCTGTGAGCTCCTTGTACCTCCAGCCTGCGACGACCGGGGTTCGGTACACGGCCGGAAGTCCTGCCCCCGGGTCGGACTTTCGCCCGGGGTGCCTTGGAAACAGGGACCTTCTCCCCTGCCGGACCGACTTACCGGTGGAGACAGTCGAAGTGGAAGGCCGAAGAGAACAGCCGCGGTGGTTCGAGCGGGAGCTTGACGAGGTGAGGAACATGACGGTGGCAATTTCGGCGGCCGGGCTGGTGAAGAACTTCGGCTCGACCCGGGCACTCGATCAGCTCGACCTGGCCGTCTCGACCGGGGAGGTCCACGGCTTCCTCGGGCCCAACGGTGCGGGTAAGACCACCACGATCCGGATCCTGTTGGGGCTGTTGCGGCGCGATGCCGGACAAGTCGCCGTACTGGGTGCAGACCCCTGGCGGGACACCGTCAGCCTGCACCATCGCCTGGCCTACGTGCCGGGAGAGGTGAATCTCTGGCCCAACCTGACCGGTGGGGAGGTCATCGATCTCCTGGGTTCGCTGCGCGGCGGCCTGGACCGTTCGCGTCGAGCTGATCTCCTCGAGCGGTTCGCGCTGGATCCGACGAAGCGCTGTCGCGCCTATTCCAAGGGCAACCGGCAGAAGGTGGCCCTGGTTGCGGCGTTCGCGTCCGACGTCGAGCTCTACCTTCTCGACGAGCCGACGTCCGGCCTTGACCCGTTGATGGAGACGGTGTTCCAGGACATCGTGAGCGAGCGGCGTGAGGCAGGTAGCACCATCCTGCTGTCCAGTCACATCCTGTCCGAGGTCGAGGCGCTGTGCGACCGCGTGACCATCGTGCGCGCCGGCCGGACGGCCGAGTCGGGCACCTTCGACCAGTTGCGGCACCTGACGCGTACCAGCGTTGTCGTGGAGACCTCGCAGCCGATCGACGGGCTCGACGGCCTGCCCGGGGTGCAGGACGTGAAACGCGACGGTCCGCTGACCCGGTTCAGCGTGGACCAGGGTGACCTCAACGCGGTGCTGACGCGGCTGGTCACTTTTGACGTGCACAGCCTCGTCAGCTCCCCGCCCACCTTGGAGGAGCTGTTCCTGCGCCACTACGGCGACGACATCGCCGCCCAACGCACAGGCGCCGACCTGGCGGGTGTTCGATGATCACCCTCACCGGCACCGCCACACTCACTCGCCTCGCACTGCGCCGGGACCGGATCACTCTCCCTGCCTGGATTCTCGGTCTGACCATCTTCACCACCGCCACCACCGCGCTCTGGGCCAACGAGTTCCGGAATCCGGCAGCAGACCTGGTCCAGGAAACACGTGTCACGGCGACCAATCCTGGAATTCGCATGCTGGGGTTGGCCTCGGGACCCAGCGTCGGTGGGTACGCCATGGTTCGCGACTACCTCCTGCTCGCCGTCCTCGCCGCGCTGATGAGCACGTTCGCCGTCGTGCGACACACCCGGCAGAGCGAGGAATCAGGCCGGGCCGAGCTGATCGGCGCCGCATCCGTGGGACGCTACGCGAACCTGGCAGCCGCCCTGATCGTGACCATCGTCAGCAACATCGTCCTGGCGGCCCTGCTGGGCCTGGGCCTGATCGTTGCCGGGCAGCCGCCCGGCGGGGCCTTCGCCGCCGGCGCCGCGGTCGCCGCTGTAGGCGTCGCGTTCGCCGGAGTCGCTGCGGTCACGGCTCAACTCGCCTCCAGCACGCGTGGCGCCAGCGGCCTCGCCGCCGCCGTCCTCGGAGTTGCGTTCCTGACCAGTGGGATCGGCAACATGGCCGGCCGCGTCGATCCCAGCGGCCTGCGCGTGAACAGCGCTTGGCCTGCTTGGCTGTCCCCGATCGGCTGGGGTCAGCAGATGCGGCCATTCGGCGGTGACCACTGGTGGCCGCTGGGGCTGGCGGTCGCGCTGTTCCTTGCCTGCACCGGCACAGCCGTCCTGTTGGCCGCGCGGCGCGACTTCGGGCAGGGAATCCTGCCTCAGCGACGCGGCCGCGCGCAGGCCGGCCGCGTCCTGCGCAGCCCGGTCGGCCTGGCCTGGCATTTGCAGCGCAGCGCATTCATCGGCTGGGCGATCGGCATGCTGGGCTTCGGCCTTGTGATGGGTGGCCTGATCGGCCAAGTGAAGGACTCAACGGGCGCAGCCCGCGACTGGTACACGGAGATGGGCGGCAGCGAGCTGATCCTCGATGCCTACCGCGCCTCGGTCATGCAGATGGCAGGCATGGCGGCGGCGATCTACACAGTGCAGGTGCTGCTGCGCATACGCGCCGAAGAGGTCGACGGGCCCGTGGAGCAAGTCCTCTCGACCGCGGTCAGCCGGTTCCGCTGGGTGGCCGGCCACGCGGTCACAGCGCTGCTCGGCGCCACCACACTGCTATTGCTCTTCGCCACTGGTTCGGGACTGGCCGCAGGAGGAGTGCTCGGCGATCGGGCCGGACAGGTGCGCATTCTTCAAGGTGCAGCCCTGGTACAAATGCCAGGCATTCTCGTGGTCGCTGCCGCAGTGATCGCCGCAGCTGGTCTCATCCCCCGCTTCGCTGCTGCCTTGTCGTGGGCGCTGCTCATGGCGTTCATTCTGGTTGGTCCACTGTTCGGCCCCACATTCAAACTGCCACTGTGGGTTCAGGACCTCTCGCCGTTCACGCACGTCCCCAAGGCCCCGGCCGTCGCGGTCACGACCGCCCCGGTCCTCACCTTGCTCGCAGTCGTCGCCGCCCTCACCCTGACCGGCCTCCTGTCACTCCGCCACCGGAACCTCACCCTCCCCGCCTGACAGCGGCGTGACGCAACCGCCACGAGAGACGGCTCCAGGTAGAAGCTCCCGGGCCAGGAATGTCCCCGCTCGCATCTACGCTGCGAGGATGAACCGCATCGACCGCTTGTACGCCCTGGTGGAGGAGCTGCGGGCGGCAGGGCCGCGCGGTCGTACGGCGCGGCAGCTGGCCGGGCACTTCGAGGCAAGTCTCCGCACCATCGAGCGCGACCTGAGTGCACTCGGGCAGGCCGGCGTTCCGCTCGCGACCAAGACCGGAAGAGCGGGCGGGTACACGCTGGATCGCTCGATGAGCCTGCCGCCGCTGAACTTCACTCCCCGCGAGGCGGCGGCCGTCGCCGTGGCGCTGAGCCGCAGCGAGCACGTGCTCTTCAAGGAGGACGCCCGCAGGGCGCTGCAGAAGATCGTGGCGGCGATGCCGGAGCGGGCGCTCGCGGAGGCGCGCAGTACCGCCGAGAAGGTGCGGCTGCTGGTTCACCCGGTGCCCGACCCCGACGCCGAGGTCGCCGAGACGATCTGGCGCGCCGTTCGCGACAACAACGTGCTGCACATCCGGTACATCGACGTCGGCGGGGTCGAGACGGAGCGCGAGGTCGAGCCTCAGCACGTCGTGGTCGGACCCAACGGCTCGTATCTGACGGCCTGGTGCCATCTGCGGCGCGACGACCGGGTTTTCCGCATGGACCGCATCACCCGTGCCGAGAGAGCACCCTCGCTGCCGCGCCCGCAGCGCGCAGCACCGGAGCTGCTCGTCGACGGCCACGAGACGAAGCTGCCGGCGTCGGCGTTGCATCCTGAAGATCTTCTGCCGAACACCGACATAGGGGTGTCGCGGAAGGCCGAGACGGTGGGTGTAACCCGCCGCGCCGGCGGGTGATCCGAAGCAGAAGGAGATACCCATGAGCAACCCCATTCCCGGAACGCTGGCCTGGTTCGAGGTCGCGACCAGCGACCCCGGCGGCGCTGAGAAGTTCTACGGCAGCCTCTTCGACTGGAGCTTCGAGGCCGACGGCCCCGCTGCGTCAGGCGGCATGGACTACCGCAACATCAAGGCCTCCGGTGCGGACGGCCCGATGGGCGGCATCTTCGGCACCCGCGGCGAGGCGCCCGGCCACGCCGTGTTCTACATCCTGGTCGCCGACGTCGAGGCCACTTGCGCCGACGCCGAGCAACTCGGCGGCTCGGTGGTGAGCAAGCACCTCGACCCCGGCCCAGGCGCGCCGACGTTCGCCTACCTGCGCGACCCGGCGGGCAACAAGTTCGGCGTCTTCAGTCCACCGGCGGCCTGATGGCAGGAAACGGGAAGGGCACGTCCCCGTCGGAGCCATCCGACGGGGACGATGCCCGCGACCTTTACGAGGAGCTCACCGACGACCTGCTCTATGACCCCGCAATCGGCCGGGCAACGATGATGGGGTACCCGTGCGTGCGGCTGGCCGGGCGATTCCTCGCGTCCTACGACGACAAGACTGGCTCTCTGGTCGTGAAGCTGCCTCGCGAGCGGGTCGCCGAGCTGGTCGACAATGGCCACGGTGACCCGTTCGCGCCCGCCGGCAAGGTCTTCCGCGAGTGGATCTCGATCCCCACGATCGCTCCGGACCTCTGGCGCACCCTCCTCACCGAGGCCGTCGACTTCGCCCGGAAGTCGCTACACGATGACCGGTGAGCCCAGCCGTGGAGGCCGTCGTCAGGGTCGACGGCCTCCCAGCCCGAGCGCCCGGATGAGCCAGGAAGCGACCCTGGCCACGTGCCTGGTCCAGTGCCCTGCCCCTGGTGGACCACCAGTTCGGGCGGAGCGGCGTACTTGCGGCGTACTTTGGCTCGGGAGGAGCGCCATAGTGGAGGGAGGAACGCATGTACGCCTATCCCCTGATCGCGGACCATGGGTTGATCTGCGACCTGCAGACTGCGGCGCTGGTGACGACCGACGGCGAGATCGACCGGTTCTGCACCCCGCGACTCGACACGCCGAGCGTGTTCGCGTCGCTGCTCGATCGTGAGCAGGGCGGACGCTTCCGCATCGCGCCGCCGCCGCGCAGATAGGTAGACGCCGAACCGGTCGCGGTGCCGCCTATCTGATCTTCGTCAGCACCCAGAATGTGGTTCCCGTGCCCGCGCCGTAGGCGAGGTGGGCGCTGAGGTCCCAGGCCAAGGTCTTGGCGTCGTACTCCCAGATCGGCTTGTAGAGCCCTGCGGCCGGCAGGGCGACATAGTCGCCGGCGAACACCACAGCGCCGAAGGGCACGCCGTACAGGGGATGTGGCGCGCGCAGCGATCCAGCGAGGATTCCGTAGGCCGCGCCCGCTGCCGATCCATAGCCCCAGTGAGCGATGGTGCTGATGAGCCAGGCGGAACGGTCAGGGAGTTTGCGCTGGGTGAAGCCCTCGATCACACGCCTGACTACCTGGCCTGGGTCAGGGGCCGCCTCCCAGTTCTCGACCGGCGCGAACTCCCAGGCCACCGGGGTTTTGGTGCCGCCGGACCGGCGGTATTTCTTGTAGTGGACAGCGTCTAGGCAAGTGGTCCCAACCGCACCGGCCAGCAGTCCGACCACCACCGCCGCGAGCGGCGTCATCGGGTTCTTCCGGACGCGCATGTCGGTCTCCCCTCATGATCAGGGCGCCAGCCAGGCCAGGTGCGGCCGCGACCGGCGCCTCAGCGCCGATCCGCAGATGGACTCGAGCGCGGCACAACTGGTGGTTAGCAGCTGCGGCGCTCGGACTCCTCTGCGGCGAGTCCTAGGCACCAAGCCGGTGACAGCCCAATTGTCGTCGGTGACTGGGAACCTGAGAAGGGGACATCGGGCTCTCTCCTTTCGTGTTTGGGTGACCGCCAAGCCTCAGGCGTCGACGGTGCGACATTCCTGTGCGGCTCGGATCTCCTGTCTGTCAAATGGGCTCCGATGGGCCGTCTCGCCGAAAGTCATCTCACCGACCTCAGGGCGGCACGCCCTGTGGGCCGTGCACTTCTCGGGCCCACAGCCAGTCGACGATGCGGTCGACGCCCCGGGCGAGTTGGCGGCGGTAGGTGGTGAAGGGTAGGCCGAGCACCTCGGCGGCGCGTTCCTGGGTGGCGGCGGGTCGTAGGAAGGTGCGGTCTATGACCCGGAAGGGTCTGTCGTCACGGGGGTCGGCCCGGAGTGAATCAGCGGCCTGGAGAACGAGGGCACGAAGCGTGTCGGCGGATGAGTCACCGTGGTCGCGGACCAGCCTGGATCGCAGCAGCGGATTGTCGGCGAGCTGGTCCGGCCGGTGCAGGAACCGCAGGGCGGCACGGACCGCCTGGGCGAATTCGGGCTGGGAAAGCACCAGTTCCGGGTCGGCGCCGGTAGGCGGTCCGGCAGGGGCGCCGATCTCCCGGTCCGACATCAGCTCCAGCCACTCCAAAGGCCCCAGCCGCCGGAAGTCGTGGGCGAACACGGCGTAGTGATGGTTGCCGATGTCGTACTCCGCCTCGTGGGCCCGGTGGTAGTCGATGTAGGCGAAGAAGGGTTCCCAGAAGGCCGCGTCCTCGTAACACGCGATGAAGTCCCACGACAGGCGCGGAGTGGTGAGGACGTGTTGGATGTGCCACGCGGTGATCACGTTGTTCGACGCGGACGGACTTTGGTAGGCATCGCGATCCATCAAGAACCTGGCCGCATGAACACTCTCGCCTGGCCGCGGCGGGCCGTGTCGCTGCGCGTACTCCCAGATCGCCGCGGCGCCGGGATCGGCGGCGAGATCTGACTCGCCGGCCTGATCGAGGGTGATCGCCCCGCCGTACCCGATCGGTTCGCCTGTTCCGGCCCGGATGGCAGTGAACGTCGCAACAGGATGCTCCATCCAGTGCCCCACCAGCGCGGCCTGCTCCGCACCCTGGTGCCGCCTGGTCATCGCGAGGATCGGAATACGGTCCTCGTCGCGGAGCTCGTCGGGGAACGCGTGACCGAAGGATTCCCAGTCCCAGAAGCTCCGCATCGCCGGGTTGTTGCGGTGCAGGAAGATGATGTCGGCAGCCCACCGGTGCTGTTCCAGTCCCCTGGTACGGCCTGCCTGCTCCACCAGGTGCCGACGTACCCGCCGGTGCAGATCGGCGTACGAGGCGCGGTCCCGCCAGCGCAGATCCGCGTCGAGGACATCCCGCGCCACGTCGTGCGGGAACACGCCGTACGGGTCCTCCTCGATGAACGACAACCCGCGCAGCCAGCCGAACAGCTCATGCGTGTCGTCGCCGCCGAGCGCCGTACGCAGCAGGTCCTCCGTGGTGAACCGGGCGTGCGCGCAGGCCTCCAACGCTTCCCGGTGCCGCGGGCTGGGGACCCACTCGACGAAGTGTTCGAGCAGTACCCGAACCACATCCGGCGTTTCCTGCAGGGACAAACCCGGCGCCAGGGCACCTCGGTGCTGCTCGACGACGTCAGCCAGCAGGGACAAGGCGAGCGGATGCCCGTGAGTCATCTCGAGCACCCGTCGATGCAAGTCCTCGGGCACACCCGCGGCGTCGAGGTAGGACCGTGCGTCGTCGGGTTGCAGGTTGCGCAGGGCAACTACTCGCAACAGCTCGCCCCAGCCGGGATCGCTCGCCCACTGGGGCGAAGGCGGCGTACGCCCGGCCACCACGACCAGCGCGCCCGCGGGAAACTCCGGCAGGAACTCCTCACGCAGCCAGTTGTCCAGCGGCACCAACTGCTCGTAGGTATCGATGAAGAGAATCGGGCGACGGTGCGCGGCGAGGCTCTCCAGTGGTGCTGCTCGTTCCGGCAGGCCGAGGGCCGCGCCGAGCGCGGTGTAGAACGCGGGCGGCGACGGCTCGATCGTCCGGGCGTCCAGCCGCACCGCCGTAGCACCCGCATCCTCGGCGGCCTCGGCGAGAGCGCCGAGTAGAGCGGTCTTCCCGATCCCTCCCGGCCCGTGAACGAACAGCACAGTGAAGCCGGACTCGCCCGACGTCAACGCAGTCCGGAACAACTCGAGCTCACCGGTCCGCCCGACGAACCGCCGGCGCCGCGCCTGCCGAAGCCGATCCGCAACCGTAATCGCACCGAGCTGTGCCGACTTGTCACGGCTCGCCATGCGCTACCCCCTTCGACGCTCCGAAGCATCCTCGTGCGCCGCGCCTCAGTCCAACCTGCCCCTCGCCCGGCGGGCGGTCAAGACGGCTGGCCATCCCTGACGGCCTCCGGACAGTGATTGGACAGTGATTGGTCTGGAAGGTGAGCAGTCCGATGCCGCACTGTTCCGGCACAAAGACAGCTCCGGAGGTGTGACATGGCGGAAATCCTCGTGCTGGGTGCCGGTCTGAACGGCCTGGTCACCGCGATGCTGCTGGCCCGCGACGGCCACAGCGTGACGATCGTGGAACGCGACGACGCCACGCCGGGCGACGATGCCGAGAACGTTTGGCAGACGTGGCAACGGCCAGGAGTCAACCAGTTCCGCCAGTTGCATTTCATGCTGCCCCGGTGGCGGGCGCTGATGCAGCAGGAACTGCCGGCCGTGCTCGAGCAGGTGATCGCCTTCGGCGGCTCCCGCTTGAACGTGTTCGCTGAACTTCCCCCCGACCTGACTGGCGGCCGGCGCGACGGCGACGAGCGGTTCGAGACGGTGACGGCCCGGCGTCCGGTCCTCGAGGCAGCAGCCGCAACCGTCGGCCAGAGAAGCCACGGCGTCTCGATCCGCCGCGGCGTCAAGGTCACCGGATTGCTCACCGGGCCTCGCGTGATCTCAGCAGCGCCACATGTCACCCGGTGTCGTGATCGACGGCGGCGCAGTACTCCGTGCCGATCTCGTCGTCGACGCGGCAGGCCGACGATCGCCCGTCGGCGCGATGATCGAGTCCGCCGGAGGCCGCCGCCCCGACGAGGAGCTCGAGGACTCAGGATTCGTGTACTACGCCCGCCATTTCCGTTCGGTGGACGGATCTCGCCCCACCGCCCTCGGCACACTGCTCCAGCACTTCGACAGCGTGTCGGTCCTGACCCTTCCCGGGGACAACGGCACCTGGGGCGTCGGGTTCACCACGTCCGCGCGGGACAAGCAGTTGCGCGAGCTGCGCGACCCCTCCGCCTGGCAGTCCGCGTTGAAGCTCTACCCGACCGCCGCCCACTGGGGCGAGGCCGACCCGATCACCGACGTACAGGTGATCGCCGGTATCGAGGACCGCTACCACCGGTACGTCGTCGACGGCGAACCGGTGGTCACCGGGCTCGTCGCGATCGGCGACGCGTGGGCTTGCACCAACCCCTCGCTCGGGCGCGGCGCGTCGATCGGGATGCTGCACGCCTGCGCGCTCCGTGACCTGCTCCGCGACGTCAGCCCGGACCAGCCGGAGAAGCTCGTCCGGCGGTTCGACGAGCTCACCGAGAGCACAGTCACCCCGCTGTATCGAATGACCCTCGCCTTCGACCGGCACCGCCTCAACGAGATCGCCGCCGACGTGGCCGGCGAGACCTACCAAACCTCAGACGCCAACTGGGCGATGACCAAAGCGCTGTACGCAGCCGCACAACAAGACCCCGACGTACTGCGTGCCTACGCGTCCGTCGCGTCGATGCTCTCCACTCCCCCGGAGGCACTGGCAGCCCCCGGCATGGTCAGCAAGGTCCTCACTCTCGGCGCCAACGCCCCCCAATACCCGACGCCTGGCCCCACCCGCGCGGAACTCCTCTCCACGATCGCCGGCCCACGCTGACGTCACTGCAGCCAGCCGAAACCAGCAAGGAGCCCACCATGCGCTTGGACATCAACGGAACAGTCCTCGAGGTCGAGGACCTTGGCGACGGCGAGCCCGTCCTCCTACTCCACGGCTGGCCCGACTGCCACGACGTCTGGCGCCACCAGATCACCCCGCTCGGCGAGGCCGGGTACCGAACCATCGCGCCCGACCTTCGCGGCTTCGGTCACTCCGACAAGCCCGACACCGTCGCGAGCTACGGCATGATCCAGATGGTCAGCGACCTCATCGGACTCCTCGACGTCCTCGGGACACCCCGGGCCCATGTCGTGGGCCACGACTGGGGCGGCGCGATCGGCGCAGTACTCGCCGCCCTGTCGCCCGAACGAGTCACCAGCCTCACCTGCCTGTCAGTCGGCCACCCCGGGGCGTTCGCCGCCGCAGGCTGGGAACAACGCGAGAAGTCGTGGTACATGCTGTTGTTCCAGTTCCCCGGCATCGCCGAACGTTGGCTCGCCGCCGACGACTTCGCCAACCTCCGCAACTGGAGCCGGCACCCTGACATCGACTCCGTCATCACCTACCTCCGCGACCCGGCGGCCCTCACCGCGAGTCTCGCCGTGTACCGGGCGATCCTGCCGCCGGAATCGCTGATCCGCCCTCCGACGGAGCTCCCGCTCATTCGGGTTCCGACCATGGGGCTCTGGTGCAGCGAAGATCTCGCCATCACCGAACAGGCACTGACCGGCACCGCAGCGTTCGTCGACGCCCCCTGGCGGTACGAGCGGATCAACGGCATCGGCCACTGGCCACAACTCGACGCACCCGACCAGGTGAACACCCTGCTGCTCGACTTCCTGACCAGCCTCCCCACTCCCACCTCGGCGTACTCCTGATCGCCTAAGCCACCAGCGGCGCGGCCTCGATCATGGGACTCCGCATCCGCTGTTCACCACGCAGCCTCATCGCCAAGCCGCCATGAAGCGCTGGCCGGCAACAAGCCCTCATCGGCGGCACCACGTCTCCTCCATCGCCGGCTGCGGGCGAGGATCGGCGTAGGGTTGATGGATGGCGCTTGGTACGGCGCTGGGTGACTATCTGCGTGCGCGGCGTGAGCTGGTCCGTCCAGAGGATGTCGGCCTCCGGGTGAGCGGCCGCCGACGCGTTCCCGGGCTGCGGCGTGAAGAGCTGGCGCTGCTGGCCGGGATCAGCTCGGACTACTACCTGCGACTGGAGCAGGGCCGCGACCATCATCCGTCCGCGCAGGTGCTCGACGCGCTCGCTCGGGCGTTGCACCTGGACGCCGAGGCAACGGCGTACCTGCACGCCTTGTCCCGGCCGAAGGCGAGCACGGCCCGGGTGGTTGGACATGAGCGTGCGCCGGCCTCGATCGAGCGGATCATCGGACGATGGCCGAACACACCCGCTTACGTCCAGGGGCACTACCTGGACGTGATCGCGGCCAACGAGCTCGCCACGGCGGTGTCCCCTGTGTTCCAGCCCGGGATCAACCTCGTCCGTGCGGTCTTCTGCGATCCCGAGCTGCGCAGCTCCGTCCCCGACTGGGAGGACCTGGCCGAGGCTGCCACCGGCCGGTTGCGTGTGCGTGTCGGGCCTGATGTGGACGATCCGCGGCTGGTCGAGCTCGTGGATGAGCTGTGCGCTCGCAGCGAGGAATTCCGTCGGAGCTGGGCCCGGCACGACGTGGCAGTGGCGTCCCCGCTCGTCTTCCGCTTCGACCATCCGCTCGTCGGCCCACTCGCCCTCAACATCGAGCGGTTCCCGGTCAGCGGCACCGAGTCGCAGACCCTCGTGATCTGGCACGCCGACCCTGACAGCGCGACGGAACACGCGTTGCGCCGGCTGGCCCAGCTGCTCACCCGTCGCGACACAGCTCACTGAGACTGTCCCTGCGGATCCTAGGAAAGTCCGGGTTCTGGTTGCCGCCGGCCCGCGATCGCACTCTCGCCCTATGACTGATCTGCAATTCTCCGAAGCTCTTGACTCACGCATCACCGGGGACGTCGTCGCGCAAGGCAGCCCCGGCTACGAAGACGCGCGGCGCGCCTGGAATCTCGCCGCGGATCAGCGCCCAGCGATCGTCGTGTTCGCGGAGTCGGCTGCCGATGTCGGGGACGCGGTGCGCTTCGCCCGCTCCCACGGGATGCGCATCGCGCCGCAGAGCACAGGCCACGGCGCAATGGCGCTCGAGCCGCTTGACGGCCAACTGTTGCTGAAGACGTCGCGCATGCGCCGGGTCGATGTCGACCCGGCGAGGCGAAAACTGCGTGTCGAGGCCGGCGCCCAATGGCAGGACGTCACCGTCCCAGCCGACGAACACGGCCTTGCCGCTCTCGCGGGGAGCTCGCCGAACGTCGGCGTGATCGGCTACACCCTCGGCGGTGGGCTGGGTTGGCTCGCCCGCCGCTATGGCCTCGCCGCGAACAGTGTCACTGCGGTCGAACTCGTCACGGCCGACGGCCGCCTGGCGCGGATTGACGCCGATCACGAGCCCGAGCTGTTCTGGGCGGTCAGAGGCGGCGGCACCGTCGGCGTCGTCACCGCGATGGAGATGGACCTCTACCCGGTACGCGAGGTGTACGCCGGCGCCCTGTTCTTCCCGATCGCACGCAGCGCTGAGGTCCTGCAGACCTGGCGCGCATGGACCGACACGGTGCCCGACGAGATGACGTCGATCGCTCGGATTCTGCGGCTGCCGCCGCTTCCCGACATACCCGAGCACCTGCGAGGCCAGGACTTCGCACTCGTCGAAGCGGCCTACCTCGGAGATGCCCGAAGCGGCGCCGACCTGCTCCGCCCCCTGCGCGAACTGCGGCCCGGCACGGACACGTTCGCGATAATTCCGCCGGGGGCACTCGGCGGACTCCACATGGATCCACAGCAATCAGTACCGGCCGAGGGCGACGGGGCGCTCCTCAGGGATCTCCCGGGCGCGGCGATCGACCAGATCGTCGCAATGGCAGGTCCCAGGGCCGATACCAGCCTGCTCAGCGTCGAGATCCGGCATCTCGGCGGTGCCCTGGCGCGCGAGGCACCCGGTGGCGGCGCGCAACCCAGGCTCGACGGCAAGTACCTGGTCCTGGGCATCGGGTTCAGCGCAACCCCCGAGGTGGGTGCCGTCGTACGCGCCGATGCACAGGCCATGCTGGATGGCCTGGCGAGGTGGCGCGCGGACTACGACTACTTCAACTTCGTCGAGATACCGGCGCCGGCCGAGGACGTGCTCGCGCCCGCCTCTGTCCGACGCCTGCGTCAGATCGTGGCCCGCTACGACCCGGACCAGACGATGATCTCCAGGCACCCGTTGACCCCGGCGGAGTACTGACATGTCCGGCGACCGGTACGTCGTACCCGAGTCGACGGCATCCGTGTGGGAGTCGGTGTCCGGGGCGGCCATCGGTGATCACCTGCTCGAGTGGCCGCCCGATGTGTTCGCACTCACCGACGTGGTCCTGGCCCGATCGGAGGCGTATCGCTTCGCATTGTCGCCGAAGGCTGACCAGGACTGGCCGCCACCTGACATGCCGGACTGGCCGGACGCGGTCGTCGAGGCCGGCCACCAGTGGAGCACGTGGGCCGAGACTCGGGTAGGGCCTGTTCCCGAGTTGGTAGCGGACCAGTGGAAGGCGCTCTGCGACGGGCTCGACGTACCGCTGAGCCAGCTCACCGAGGGTCGCGATTGGCGACTGTGCACGGCCCTGCTGACCCTGCACGCCATCGCCGACGAGGCCTGCGCCGGTGTCGGCATCGCTCTCGAAGTACCGGAGGCAGGTGGCCTGCTCTATCGCGCCCGTTGCCGCGAACTCCTGGTCAGGACCGGATCGGTGGCCCGCGTCCCACCTCATCTGCTCAGAGTCCTGCCGAAGGTCCGCACGCCCGCCAACGGCTCGTCCGTACGATCGCTGTCCCGCTACGCCTGCGTGCAGCGTGCCGGTGTCAACGTCGAGTGGCACAAGGTGCCCAACCGACGCCCAGGCATGCAACAGCCGCACGACCGAGGTGTCAACTATCTCCTTCTGCCCTGGCCACTGCGGGTCCGTGAGTCGGACTTCCACCCGATCCCCGGATCGGTACGACGGCACGGCGACGACATCTTCGGCTTCTTCGCGTTCGAACCCAGCGAACGACTCGACCTGGATCTGGTCGACCGCCTGCTCGTCGCCGCCCTCGACGAGGTACGCGACGTCCACGTCGTGGCGCTACCGGAGAACGCGATCGACGTCGACGAGATAGAGGGGCTCGAGGCAGTCCTTGCCTGCCACGGTGTCAAAGGACTGATCACCGGCGTCCGGGATCCATCGGACCGGCCCACCGGCTTCCCCACCAACTGGGTACATCTGGGCGTGACGACCGGCGAGCACTGGATCCACATCAGGCAGAACAAGCACAACCGCTGGCTCCTCGACGAGGAACAGATCTTCCAGTACCACCTCGGCGGAACCCTCCACCCCCACGTCCGCTGGTGGGAAGCAGCCGAGATCCCCCGACGCGCGGTGCACTTCCTGGACACCGGCGAAGGCGCCACCCTGGTCGCACTCATCTGCGAGGACCTCGCCCAGATCGACGACGTCGCCGAGGTGATCCGCTCGGTCGGCCCGACGATCGTCGTCACACCCCTGCTCGACGGACCTCAGCTCAGCTCCCGCTGGGCCGCCCGCTACGCCAGTGTCCTGGCCGACGACCCCGGCTCCGCGGTCCTCACCCTGACCTCGCTCGGCATGGCACAACGCTCCAGGCCACCCGGCGAAAGCCCGTCGGCCGTCATCGCCCTGTGGAAGGATTCCACCCGAGGCGTCCGCGAGATCACCCTCGAGGCCGACGCGCAGGCCGTGCTGCTGACGGCCAGCGCCGACCGAGCGACCCGACGTACAGTCGACGGCCGGCGGCCCATCGCCAGCGGCAGTGAACTGTTCAACATGAGCGTCTTCCAGGTCCGAGCGGCGAGCGTCGGCTCTCAGCCCACCGCACCCGCTGCCGGTGCGACACCCAGGCCCCGGATCGATACCGGCGAACTGAGCGTCCTCACCAGCTGGGCCGAGGCCAGCGCCAACGCTCTGGCCTTCGCACCCGAGCGAATCGACGACGTGGTTGCCGATGCCCAGGCCAGCGCACCGTGGCGGGCCGAACTCAACCTTCCCGAACCCTCCGCACGACTAGCCAAGGCCATCCACGCCATGTTCGACAGCCTCAGCGACGCGATCGACACTGCCGAGACCCAAGACCTCGATGCACTCGTCTCAGCCATGCAGAACAACTCCACCGGCCGGCCGGCACCCGACGCGATAACCCGCCTGGTGCTGCGATCTGCCCTCGAGCACGGCCAGGCCCGCCTGGCGCTCGGAGCCGATTCACCGACCTGAGGAATTGGGTCCAGAGTGGCGCCTCGGGCCAACGGTCGCCCCACTGTGCTCGCGTCCAGGGTGATCACCAGTGGCCGCCACAGATGCGATGAACGCGGGCCAGCGCGACCGTCGATGGTATGACCACGAACCAGCTGACCTTGGCCAACCCCAACCGGGTAAGGCTCGCCGACCACGCCGACGTTGCTCGCCTCACCGCCGTTCACAATCCGCCGACGAACCTCGTCGCTCGGCTGGCCACCGTGCCGGGCCTCGTCCGGCCCGGCATCGCGCACTGGGACCTGAAGACGCGTCTGCCCCTTCACCCACTGTCCAACGAGAACGCCTACGGCGACCCGCAGTTGCTGCACGACCTCGCCCTACCCGGGGCAGCCTTCGCCCACCGCCTCGACGTGGACGTCATCGTCGGCGCCGAGACTGGCGGCATCCCGCTGGCCACCGCCGTCGCGCTGGCCGGCGACCTTCCGTTCGCGTTCGTCCGCAAACCCGGCTACATCGGGCACGAGGACCACGAACCACGCGTCCGCGGAGCCGCAGTCGCCGGCCGGCGAGTACTGCTCGTCGACGACGCGATCTCCTCGGGCAAGGCACTCGAAGCCTTCGCAGACGAACTCCAAAACGAAGGCGCGAACCTCGCCGGCGCCTTCGCCCTCGTCGACATGCGCGACGTTGCCACCACGGTCGCTCCGATCGCCAAGACACTCCCGATCGAGTCCATCGCGACCTACCTCGAGGTACTCACAGCAGCCACCGACCACGGCATCCTCGACCCGGCAACCCACCAACTCGCCGTCGACGCCCTCATCAACCACTGGCCCAACGACGACCCCCGCTGGACCCTCCTGAACCACGCCGCCTAACCAGGTCCACTGCGGCCACGGTTCACTCAGGCCGAGGCCCGAGTCCGACGCGGATGGTCACGGCGTTCCGTCGAACGCGTCGCGGAGTGCGGGCAGGAACGAGGCGAGGTGGTTCATCTCGGCCGCGCAGTGGTGCAGCAGTCCGACCCCGAGCAATTCGAGGTTCGGCTCACCAGCGGGCGCGCGGCCGGCCGGCGGCTGGGCCACCGACGTGGGCGGCAGGTCGAGGTGCTGGGGGTAGTTCAGGAAGAACCGGCTGCGCATCTCCGAGCCCGACTCGGTCGCGCGTACCTGGTGGACGATCCATCCGAAGGCGGCAGGCGCAATGCTCGGGCCGACCCGGCCGACGATGACCGTCTCCCCGACCGGGATCTGGTCGAAGCCCATCCGTGCGGGATCCATGAACCGGATGGCCAGCGGGGCCAGGTGACCACCGACGTATTCGTCGACGTACGAGACGTTGCCGATGTAGCGCTGCCGGTCGGTGAGGTCGCGGTCGCGGCTGCGCGGCTGTCCGACCGCGCTGAATTGGTGCGCGTCCGGATGCCAGAGTTTGTACCGGGCGGACTCGCTGCTGTGCCAGCCCATCCACCAGTCCCACATCTCACCGGTCACGCCGGGCATGTCGGTCAGGATCGAGACCGCGATCGTGCCGTCGTCACGGGTCGTCCAGCCGGTCTCCATCGCGTGATAGCCGCGCCGGGTGAGCATCCGGACCGCATCGGAGGGGCAGTAGCCGTATTCGGTGGGAGCCATGCCCGCCAGCAGCGCCTCGCCCACGAGCTAGCGTTCGTACTCGATGCGCGTGGTTAAGGCCACTCCCCCGTCTCGATGACCCAAGACAACTACCTAGACCGCAAGCCCCCAACGCCCTTCGCCACCGACGCTCTCCAACAAGCCTTCGAAAACCCCGACCTTCTATAGAGGCGGCCGCACCCTTCAGCACCTGCCAGCAGGCCAGGCCCTGAGGGATCTTGGAGCTGGCTGGCCCGGCTCTTGATCTACTTCCCTCGACAAGAGGAATGATCATTCAAGGGCTGTCCCCATGATCAGCCGGGGTCGTTACCGACCGGCCGCAGGTTAAGGATCAAGTTAGTCCTCGAGGTTCCGGCCGCGTGTTCCTGCTGTCGGGTTGTTGTTCCGTTGGTTGTCGGCGTTCCAGCTGGCCAGGAGGCGGATCGCGTCGGCTTCGGGGGTACCGGGTTGGGGGGTGTAGACGGTGAGTATCTGGCTGGAGACGGCGTCGATGCGGAGGGTCTCGTAGGGCAGCGTGACCTCGCCGATGAGTGGGTGCCGGAAGGTCTTCGTGCCGGCTCGGTGGGTTCGTACGTCGTTGGTCGCCCAGCGCGTCCGGAATTCTGTGCTGCGGGTCGCGAGTTGTCCGATCAGTTCGGTCAGGTCGGGGTCGTGGGGGTGGCGGCCGGCCTCGATGCGCAGCATCGCCACGGTGTCGGCTGTGATCCGGTCCCACTCGGGGAACAGGTCCCGGGCCCTGGGCTCGTCGAGGAACAGGAAGCGGGCGCTGTTCGTCCGTCCGGGCAGGTCGTACATCGGTGCGACGAGTGCGCGCCCGAGTGTGTTGGCCGCGAGGATGTCGAATCGGCCGTTGAAGACCACTGCGGGTAGGTGGTCCATAGAGTCCAGCAACACCCGGATTCCGGGGGTGACCAGGTCCTTCGCTGCGCCGCTGCGCCGTTTGCGAGCCACCGGGGCCAGAGCGGCCAGCAGCCGGTCGAGGTGAGCGCATTCGTCATCGTCCAGATGCAGGACCTGGGCGACGGCGTCGACGACTCCGGCGGAGGGCCCGGTTGCCTGGCCGCGTTCGAGCCGCACGTAGTACTCCGGGCTGACCCCGGCGAGCAACGCGACCTCCTCCCTGCGCAGGCCTTTCACCCGACGGCGGGTGCCCTGGGCAGGAAGGCCTGCGTCCGTTGGAGTGACTCGGGCGCGGCGGGTGGTGAGGAACTCGCGGACCGCCGCCCGCGCGGCCTCCTTCTCGTCCATGAGTTCGAGGATAGGCCCGAGTCACATCCCGGAAGGGGTCCCTGTGAGTACCCCTTTTCGCAGTGCCTGTCGGGATGTGGTGAACCGATGTTGGCTGGAGCCTCCTTCGACACTCCCGACGAGAAACGAGTTTGTGATGCAGCACGCCATGCTTGGGAGCCTGCGGGTTTCCCGGATCGGCCTGGGTGCCATGACCATGGCCGGCACCTACACCTCCGGTGGCGGCCTGGACGACGCCGAATCCATCCGCGCCATTCATCGCGCGCTTGACCTCGGCGTCACCCACATCGACACCGCTGAAAGCTACGGCCCGTTCCACAGCGAGGAGATCGTTGGTCAGGCGCTGCAGGGCCGGCGCGACCAGGTCGTCGTCGCCACGAAGTTCGGCATCCTGTCCCATTCCGGTCGTGGACCCGGCCCGTTCGACAGCAGTCCGGGCAACATCCGCACCGCCGTCGAGGGCTCCCTGCGGCGCCTTCGCACTGATCGGATCGATCTCTACTACCAGCACCGGGTCGACCAGAACACCCCCATCGAGGACACCGTCGGTGCCGTGACCGAGCTGATCGCCGAAGGCAAGGTCCTGCACATCGGTCTGTCCGAAGCATCGCCGGACACGATCCGCCGCGCGCACGCCGTGCACCCGATTGCCGCGTTGCAGACCGAATACTCCCTGTGGACCCGCGACCCCGAGACCGAGCTGCTGCCCCTGCTACGCGAGCGGGGCATCGGCCTCGTCCCCTACGCGCCGCTCGGGCACGGGTTCCTGACCGGTCAGCTCCGCACGCCGGACGACATCCCCGACGACGACTGGCGCAAGACCAATCCGCGCTTCATAGGCGAGGCCTTCTACCAGAACCTGCAGCTCGTGGAGGAGGTACGGAACATCGCGGCCGAGGCTGGTGCCACCCCGGCACAGATCGCGCTGGCCTGGCTGCTGGCCCAGGGCGAGGACATCGCCCCCATCCCCGGCAGCCGGCGAGTCGCTCGCGTCGAGGAGAACACCGCCGCCGACGGCGTCATCCTGACCGCCGACCAGTTGCAGCGGCTCGACCACATCACGCCGGCCGCCGGCGCCCGACACGACGAGATCAACATGGCCTCGATCGACCGCTGAACCCAGCATCGGCGAGTTTGCCACAACCAGCCCGAACACCGGACCCTACCGGGATTCTCGACGCACGAGAGCCTTCGCCTCAGAGGAAAAACGCCATGTCCACAGCCACATCACTCACCGAGCAGAACCGCGCGATCGTCGAAGCCATGTTCGAAGCGGCGAACAACGGCGACGTCGAGGGAGTCTTCTCCTATCTGTCCGACGACGTCACGGTCATCGAGCCGCTGTTCCTGCCCTTCGGGAAGGCCTACCACGGCAAGGACGAATTCCTCGGCCTCGCCCAGGTCTTGCCGAACTACCTCGACGTCTCCTCGATCACGGTGCATTACACCATCGCCGACGGCGACCGTGTCGCGGCGTGCGTCGGCATCACGGACGTCGCGACCGGAGAGCTGACCCGTTTCATCGAACAATTCACCATCAAGGACGGCAAGATCGTCGAGAATCGGCTGTTCTACCACAACGCCGGCACCTTGGTCGACAAGCCCAAGGTCGTGTAGCGCACACTCAAACTCGCTGATCGCCTCCAGCGTCTCCTCACCCAGTAGTCGAACGCTCGGCGTGCTCGAATTTCAGGCCGTCCCGGGCGGGCGAGCGCGCACGGGAGGAACCCTCGCCAAGCTGGAGCGGACCGCACGCGCTTTCCAGAGCGGCGCGATGCCCGGCGCGCCATGCAATGACGATGACCCGACACATCGAGCCTGAAGGGCACGCTGCACGAGGTGACAGTGGCTCTGACTGTGAAATCGAGTGTCGTTTGTTAGTGAATCTCGGTGTCATCAGGGCTTTGGTCAGTGGCTGGATCTCCGTGAATCTGATGTCGTCTCCGGCTCCGGAGCTCGCGGCTGTGCCGACAGTTTCGCTCCCGGCACGCGCGACAACCTGCGCACGGAGGTTGCCTTGGCGATGCTGTGCACTGTCCAAGCCTGAGTGTCGGACGGCAGCTGTGAAGTAGGGCCCTGCCTGTGGCCGGTAGATCGACGATGGCTCCGAGCCACGGTGCGGTGGTTGACCAGCGAGCTTGTACGGTCGGATCTGGAGCCGGCTCCAGGCAAGCTGTTAGTTTCTCGTGATGACGACGTACTCGCCGGCCGAGGCAGCCGCACAATCCGGGTTCAGCATCGATACGCTGCGCTATTACGAGCGCAGTTGCGTCGGTACGGCGAGTTGAGCCGTGACGACACCACGATGCCGGAGCGAGTCGTTTGCTCGAGGAGCACGCCGCCTCGATCCGGGCGAGGATCGCCGAGCTCGACGCGATCCTCGCGCGAGTTGAGGAGAAGGCGGACTGGTACCGCGGGGAACTCCGCCGGACGGGGGATGCGACGTCCTGACCCACTCCCGGCATTGGGGCTGTCCGCGCGTCGTCGCCTATGCGCCGTCCAGCGCCGCCAGTTCATCCTCGGTGAGGATGGTGGACGCGCCTACCACGGCCTGCTCGACCTGTTCGACGCTGCTGGCTCCGACGATCGGGGTCAGCGCCGGGCTCCCGGAGGCCAGCCACGCGAGCACCACCTGGCCCGGTCGGAGTCCGCGCGCAGTGGCGACACGTGTCAGCGCCGCCAGCCGTCGTTCGGTGCCGGGGTGGCGGTACTCGGTCTCGAGTGGGCGGTCGTTGCGGTCGTATCGGCCCTGGAGGGTGGCGGTGTAGACCCAGCCGTCGAACGACGGGTTGCGTCGCAGGAAGTCGAGCCCGTCCGGTGACAGCATTCCCAGCGGGACCGGCTGGCCCTCCACGGCCATGCCGCCGGCGGGCTGAAGGTAGGAGTAGCGCTCCTGGTATGCGACTGGTTGCGGGTGGCCGGCGCGTTCGGCGGTGGCCCGGATCCGCTCGAGCAGCCAGGACGGGTGGTTTGACACGCCCCAGCGAGCGGTCAGGCCGTCACGGACCAGGCCGCCGAACGTCTCGACCAGGTCCTCCACCGGAACGGTCGGGTCTTCGACGTGCGCCCAGTACAGGTCCACACCGTCCACGCCCAGCCGCTCCAAGCTCTTTGCCATGGCTCCGCGCACGACGTCCTCGCGCAGTCCTTCGAGGTGGTCGGGGAACCCGCCGACCCGCGTGGGCTGAGCGCCTGCCTTGGTACTGAGGCGGACGCGGACCCCGGAGTTGGACGCCAGCCAGCGGCCCAGCAGCGCCTCGCTCTGGCCGCCGAAGCCCGTCTCGGAGGTCCAGAAGCTGTAGTTGTCGGAGGTGTCGATGAAGGCTCCGCCCAGTTCGGCGTACCGGTCGAGGATCGAGAAAGCGGTCCGTTCGTCCACCGTGGTGCCGAAGTACATCGTCCCGAGGGCCATCGTGGGTGTGTTCATGGCTCCAGCCTCGTTGCTGGAGCGCGCTCCAGGTCAAGCCGCGAGTTCACGAGAGCTGCGGATTCGCGGGAGGCACGCTGGGGTAGACCCGCCCGAAGCGGTCAGGTTGGGGTATGTGTGAGCCGGTACGCTGCTTTCTCGGCGCGTCCAGATCCACTAGCAGCATCTCGTCGACCGCGGCCTTGAACGGATCCAGCTTCGAGGCCCGCGGCGCATACGGAGCCCGCGGTTGCGGCCACGCGGACGTCAGCGCCTTGTTGACGGTGCTCCAGCTGACGCCGTACTTGTGACGACAGCTTTCACGGAGATCTGACGCCCTCAAACACCATCAGAACCATGACAGCGTGGCCCGGCGGGACCGGGCATTCGGGCTCGGTGTCGGCTAGGTCACCTGAGGGGCGAACGCATGCTCGCTGACGGGCCAGGTGGTCCAGCCTCGCGCGTTCAGCGCCGGCCATAGCCGGCTGCCGCAGTGTCGGCACAGGTAAAGCTCGCCGGTGCGCTCGGCGCGGCACACCGCGCGGACCGCCGCGCGGACCGCTGGTCCGCACCTGTCACAGGTCTCGTTCATGCAGTCATCGTCGCGCGGATCGGCGCGTGTCGTCCCCGGTGCAGACCCGGGTCGAGTCCCCGGTTTGTACCCCGGGCCCGGGGTACCGGCGGATCGCGGCGACGGCTGCAGCAGTCGCCTCATCAGCTGAAACTCCAAACTGGCGGGGCATCGAGATCGGCTCGACCCCGAGCCAGCGGCCCTCGACGACTCGGTTCTTGGATAGCTGAGCACGCGAGCTCAGCTTGCCGGCCTATGGCCACTGGCGTGCGGGGGCGTTCAGCACGAGTGTTGGTGTGGGTCAGCGAGTCCACATGCTGGTCGTGTTCTGGCAGAACCGGAGGAACGCGAACGTATAGCCGTACAGGTCTCCGACTTGGTCTTGGCTGCTCTCGATACTCCATTTGCAGCCGCTGATGCCGGCTGCATCAAGAACTGTCGCGTCGCCTGTCGCGTTGTAGGTGATGAAGCCGTGGTTGCTGGTGTCGACCAGGCCGGAGTCACTCAGACCCAGCTCATTGTTCATGAGCGTGTAGCTGCCGTCGGGCCCAATCGTCAGCCACCAGTGGCTGCTGTCACCGGCCCCTCCGTTCCACTTTCCGACCAGCTCGGGCGGCGGTGCCGGCACCTCGACTTCCGGCCCGTCGGGTGTCGGGGTCGGCGTTGGTGTCGGGGTCGGTGTCGGCGTCGGGGTTGGTGTCGGGGTTGGTGTCGGCGTTGGTGTCGGCGTTGGTGTCGGCGTTGGTGTCGGCGTTGGTGTCGGCGTTGGTGTCGGCGTCGGGGTTGGTGTCGGCGTTGGTGTCGGTGTCGGCGTTGGAGTCGGTGTCGGCATGGGCGTCGGCGCAGGTGTCGGGGTCACTCCCATGGTCCCTCCCGAGGTCCCTTCCGGGCCCGGCGGTCCGATAGCCATGGCCACGCCGAGGCCGACCACGATGACGCCCACGAGCGCAAGCGCAGCTGTCGCTAGCCAGCGCGGGAACAGGGCAAGGTGGGTGATGGTGCCGCGCAGCAGCGAGGGCGTCGTCAGTCCATCGGAGCTGACCTCGATGGCGAAGGGTCGATCCATGGCGCCGCCGAGCCAGCGCAGCGGCGCTGTGACTCGCACCGGTACGTCGAGGCGGGTGCCAGGGGCGACAGTGACGGCGCTCGGTACTGAGACGCGCACATCGCCCTGTCCCGCGCCCGATAATTCGACATTCTCGGTGACATTCCCGTCGTTGGTGATGGTGATCCAGCTGCGCGCATGACGTCTGGCGTTGACGCGATCAGGAGACAGGATCGTCGCAAGTTCGTGGAACGCACCGACAACGAGACTGCCTCCGGTGCCGGCCCGCACTCGCGGGTCCAGGGACGACTGAACGTGGATCTGAAAGGGCGTAGTCCCCGCCACGCGGTCGGACCTGCGTGGCGGGGCGGCCTCCAGAGAGATCCTCGCGTCGGTCTCCGGGTAGATGGACACGGTTGTCGGCTGCACCCTGAGCCAAGGCACTGATGCACCCTCCACGGTCGCCTCTACGACGACGTCCTCAACCCGGGTGCCGTCGTTGTGCACGGTGATCTCGGCGTCGGCGACCGAACCCGGATCGACCGGCAGCGTGGCCGGCGCGACGTCTACCCGCAGAGCCAACGCCGCCCCATCCCCCGATGACGCGCTGCCCCGAGCCCGCGCATCCTGCGCCTCTTGTTCATTGCCGTCCTGCCAGTCCAAGAATGAGCCGCAGCTTGGGCAGAAACTGACGTGACTGCCAGCAATCCTCGTACCGCACTCACTGCATCTTGCACTCATCCGCGTTCACCCCCTCGCTTCTAGTGGGCCGACTCAGTCGCTCAGGCAGCTCGGGTAGTCGGCGAACTCACAGACAACGAAGTCGAGATGCTGACCGTACGGCGGGACGTCTACCGGGAACGGGCCACCATCGCCGCCGCGTGGGCCGCACTCATAGTCGCTTTCGACATCGACGACGCACATCGCGTTGTACACCCCGGGCGAGAGCTGGATGGAGTAACGGCCCTGGGCGTCGGAGTCGACATGGGGTTGGTGGCAGATTCCGGGACAGGACGGCACGATCTTGAACTCGACCGTGACGTGGCCGGCTGGCTCGCCGTCAGCAAAGATCGTCAGACCGCTGAAGGTGGAGTCGCTCGCGGCCTGGTCGTCGGGCTGGGGTGCAGGCCGGGTTGTCGTCACTACGTTTGGGCTCGGGACCGAGCTAGGTGGGATGCGAGGGGGAGTTGTGGTGGTGCTGTTGTACCCATCCGCCGAGTCGTCACCGACGGTCGTGGAGCTTTCTGGCACGCTGAAGGTGTCAGGTTCGGCGTGCCTCTCGCTGCACCCAGCGACGACCGTCGCCGCGATCAGGAGACTCACGGCGAAGATGGACGCGATCCGCCGCTGTTGTGTCGAGTTGTGGCCCATGGCTCCTCCGTGAGTTATCCGAGCGAGTGTGACGTGGCTGGGAGGAGCTCGTCATGCCGCCAATTCGACTTGATTGCGATATCCCGGATCTCGTGGCGGGTCCAGAAGCCACTGATCGCGGCACGATCCCTTACCGCAGTCATAATCAGCCGAAATGAGGTCGAAATTGGTGAAACATGATTCTCCCCAATGGCGCTTGCGACGGGACCGCCGCTTTCCTCCACAGTCGGCTCGATGGCCACGTGACCACATCAGGAGTAGGCCCTTAGAATTGGCGCCCACCCCCTTAGAACTCTCCGGCGCCTGGGGCGTCGCGTCGTCCTTGGTGTGCAGACATTCGGCTGGTTTGGGCTGAGACTGGATACCGTGCAACTTGCGGGCTCCGGTGGGAGGAAGCGATGGCGAACCACCGGTGGGCCCAGGCACTGCTCAGGGAGGGTGCGAGCCGCGCAGCACTGGCATTGCCGCTGCGATCGGCGTACCGCCTCGCCGTCGAGATGGGCGCGAGCCCCCTGCAGCACAAGGTCGAGACACTGGCAGCGGGCGGGTGCGACTCGAACCCTCGACCCAGGGATTATGAGAGCCATGGCAACGCCAACACTGACCCACGTCAGACTGGGGCTAATGGGTGCGCCCCAATCTGGCCGCCTTCTCCCCCTCTGCTAGACACAGTTTCATGGCACGAACCATGGCAGGCGCAACATGCCGCGGCGGCCCCCACCCACCTTTGATCCGACAACTGATCCGAGTGGCGTCCAGCAGAGTGGTGTACGGCGGGCCCGGTGACGGGCGTGGCGTAGGCGCATAGAGGCGGT
>NZ_JBHSKE010000011.1:0-81833 GCF_042657745.1 Kribbella qitaiheensis
CACAACGCCCTCCAACGCCACCTCAACCCCAACGAGCAACAGGCGGGTTGACACAGGGCTTCTCATGAGTTGACCGGCTGTGCTTGCACGAATGCCGCCATCTGGCGTTCGAGCGCCTTGGACGCGCTGTTGCGCCAGCCCTCCGCAACGGCCTCCGACAGGGGGTCGGGGAAGATCTCCTCGTCTCCGTTCTCCACGCCGTCGAGGATGGCTCGCGCGACGGACTCCACCGAGGCTTTCGGGATGTCGATCCTCGGACCCATGTCGGTGTCCACGGGGCCGGCCAGGACGGCATGGACCGCCATTCCTCGTCCGGCCAAGGCCGCGCGCAGCGACTGCGTGAGAGAGAAGGCGGCGGCCTTGGAGATCGCGTACGTCGGGTCGAGCGGCACGGCGGCCAGGGCCGCCAGCGACAGCACGTTGACGATGGTCCCCCGGGAACGAGTGAGCAGCGGCAGGAATGCCTGGGTTGTGTCATAGGTGCCGAAGAGGTTGACGGCGAGGTGCTGCTCGAGGGCGGCGCGATCGCTGAGGTCAGCGTAGAGGCCCACCCCGGCGTTGTTCACGAGGACATCGAGAGAGGCAACGCTCTCCACAGCTGCCTGGATCTGCGCGGCATCGGTCACGTCCAAGGTCAGCGGCGTCACCCGCTCATCCGGATGGGCCAATGGCCGGCGCGTGCCGGCATAGACCCGTTTCGCACCTCTCCTCAAGGCTTCCTCGACCAGCGCTTGTCCGATCCCGCGATTGGCTCCGGTCACCAGAACTGAGCTGTCTGCGATTGTCATACCTACCCCTAGCTAGTGATTCCGACCTGTCGAAGATGCAGACATCGCGGCCTCGGGAAACTGGGCGCGCAGCTTCCGCCCAGTTCTGGGCTCGGCCGGTGTCAATACTGGAAACCGGCCAGGGGCGAGAGACATGACGCGAGGGTGGAGTGGTGACAACAGACCTGATCACGAGGGCGCGGGCCGGAGACGGCAGCGCATTCCGAGAGTTGACCGAGCCGTATCACCGGGAGCTCCAGGTGCACTGCTACCGGATGCTCGGGTCCTTCCAGGACGCGGAGGACGCCCTCCAGGACACCCTGCTAGCTGCCTGGCAGGGTCTCGCAGGATTCGAGGGACGCGCCTCGATCCGCACCTGGCTGTACCGGATCGCCACCAACCGCTGCATCAACGCGCTTCGCTCCGCCAAGCGACGCCAGGCCAAGGAGTGGGACGCGCCCGAAATTGAGCCACCTGAGCCGACCGGACTCTCGGAGGTCGTCTGGCTCGAGCCCTATCCCGACGCCCTGCTCGAGGGTGCGATCGACGGACCGCCCGGACCGGAGACACGCTACGAACAGACTGAAGCGATCTCCCTGGCCTTCGTGACCGCACTGCAGGTCCTACCTGCTCGACAGCGTGCCGTGCTCATCCTGCGCGAGGTTCTCGGGTACCACGCGAGCGAGGTGGCAGACATGCTCGACTCGTCGGTCGAGTCGGTCAACAGTGCGCTCAAACGGGCCCGCGTGGGTCTGCAGCGCCGCCTGCCGCTGACGGGCGAGCAGCCTCCCGCTCCCGACTCACCCGCCGAGCAGGCGCTCGTGGAGAAGTTCGTCCGCGCGTACCAGTCCTCCAACGTCGACGAGCTGGTCGCCTTGCTCACCGAGGACGTCCGCGTCTCGATGCCCCCCGTTCCCCTCGAGTACTACGGCCGCGAAGCCGTGCACGGCTTCTACACCAGCGTCATGCGTCCGGATCGCCTGTACGACCTCGTGCCGACGCGGGCGAACGGCCAGCCGGCGTTCGGTACGTACCTGCAAACCCCCACCGATGGCGTCCGCCGCGGGACGGGCCTCCTCGTCCTCACGCTCACCGGCGACCAGGTCAGCGCTGTTACCCGCTTCGACAACAGCGCCCTCCCCTGGTTCGGCCTCCCCCGATCGCTCCCCGGCTGATCGTGAGCTCACTCGGTGCGCTCGGGACCAGCGCGACGAGTCCCCACCCTTCGCGCGTGGTGGTGCGCGAAGGATGGAGAGCGCGGTCGTCAGGCGTTCCGGACGACCTCGTAGGTGAGCAGGACGAGGGCGTCGCCGACGGCCTGGGTGTCGACGAGCCGCGTGGATTTCGTGTCACTGATCTCGCCGAAGAGGCGCTCGCCGGCCCCGAGCACAACCGGGTAGACCATCAGCCGCAGCTCGTCTACCAGGTCATGCTCCATCAGCGTGCTTGCGAGCTGCCCGCTGGCGTAGACGACGATTTCCCCGTCCAGTTCCCGCTTCAGCTTCGAGACCTCGTCCAACGTCTCGCCCTTGAGGACCGTCGAGTTGTTCCAGTCGGGATCTACGAGCGTCGACGACACGACGTACTTGGGCAGGCTCCTCAATCTGTCCGCCCACTCGCCAGTGCGAGTTGCCCACCGGCCCGCGAACCACTCGTAGCTCCGCCGACCCAGCAGCAGGGCCTCGGCGCCCAGCGCCTCGGCGTACTCGGTCTTGGCCCACTCCTCCCCGGCCCGTTCGAAGTCGAACCAGCCGCCTTGCTTGAAGCCCTCGTCACCGGACGGGTCCTGGACGACCCCATCGAGCGTGACGTTCACGCTGACCACGATCTTTCCCATCTCGATCTCCTTTGTTGGCGTTGTCGGCTACCACTGATCTAGACACCGCGACATCGGGAAAGGGGGCGCCTGCCAACCGCCCCCTTCGGCGCTCGGCCGGCGTCCATACAGGATGGAAGCGATAAGTCGAAAGAGAGAGGTGGCGAGAGTGGAGTTGGTGAGAGCCGACCTGATCAGCCGGGCGCGGGCCGGGGACGGCGAGGCGTTCCGGGCGCTGACCGAGCCGCACCGCCGCGAGCTGCAAGTGCACTGCTACCGGATGCTCGGATCGTTCCAGGATGCCGAGGATGCCCTCCAGGACACCCTGCTGGGCGCCTGGCGGGGGCTCGCAGGATTCGACGGTCGCGCGTCGCTCCGCACCTGGCTCTACCGGATCGCCACCAACCGTTGCCTCACCGCGCTGCGCTCAGCCAGCCGACGCCCGGCCAAGGAGTGGGACATCCCCGGCGTCGAACCACCCGAACCGAGCCGGCTCGGCGAAGTCGTCTGGCTCGAGCCGTACCCCGACGCTCTGCTCGAAGGTGCGATCAATCTGCCGCTCGGACCGGAGGCCCGCTATGAGCAGACCGAATCCATCTCCCTGGCCTTCGTGACCGCCCTGCAGGTCCTGCCGCCTCGCCAGCTCGCCGTACTCATCTTGCGCGACGTCCTCGGATTCCACGCGAACGAGGTGGCCGACATGTTGGACACGACCGTCGAGTCGGTCAAGAGCGCCCTCAAGCGGGCCCGCGCGGGGCTGCAGCGCCGGCGGTCGGCGGTCGCCGACCACGAACCGCCTCCCGCCGCCGACTCGTCCGCCGAGGATGCGATCCTGGCGAGGTTCGTCAGCGCGTGGGAGTCCGCCGACATCGACGCGCTGGTCGCACTTCTGACCGATGACGTTTTCATGTCCATGCCACCGCTGCCCTTCGAATACGAGGGCCGAGACGTCGTGGCCGACTTCTGCGCCACCCTCTTCGGCGCGGGCCGCAGATTCGACCTCGTGCCGACCCGAGCCAACGGCCAGCCGGCGTTCGGCGCCTACCTGCGCGCTCCCACCGGCATCCGCCACGGCACCGGCCTGTACGTCCTCACCCTCACAGGCAACCGGATCAGCGCCATGACCCGCTTCGAAAACACCGTCCTCCCAGCCTTCGGCCTACCCCGATCGCTCCCTCTCCTCTAGAGCTGCAGGTGACCAGACCCTCTACGACTCTGCCTGCGGGTTGTTGTCGGCTGTGGCATGCGTCTTCTTGCGGGAGCGGGAGGCGCGCAGGTTCGCGATGTTGCCGCAACTGCGGACGTTGTGCCAGACGCCGCTGCCGTTGCGGGAGGCATCGTAGAAAGCGGAGAGGCAGCCGGGCTCGCGGCACAGCTTGAGCCGGGACCAGGTGCCGGTTCGCTGGGCCAGCAGGATCTCCGACCAGATGGCTGAGGCGAGCCAGCCGGCGCCTGTACCGGCCGGGATCATGGCCACCCGCCCCGATTCGTCGGTAGCCAGGTAGACCTCGGCGCGCTGAGTGACGGCTGACGGTGCGCCGACCGAGTCGGCGGGCCGCTGGTCAGGCGGGATCGCGAGCATCTCCTGCACGCTCGCCCGAAGGTCGCGCAGTACCTGCAGGTCCGTCTCAGGCAGGGTCGGGTCGGCAGGTTCCAGCCCGCGGTCCTCGGCCCACTGGCGGCTGGCGTCCTGCAGCCACTGCTGAGCAGTCGCATGGCCCGCCAGCAGGTCCGCTCCGTCGCGTTCGACGGCGTGGGTGTTGACCAGTTCCTGTACCAGCGCGAGCCCGTCCGGGGCGGTACGGGCCTCGAATCTCGCAGTAGCCATCCATGACATAGACAAAGCCTACTTGACTTCGGTCGCCGAGACCAGCACTCTTGACAGAGGCGAAATGCTTTACACCTCAGTCATCCGAAGGCTGGGCGTGTGCCACCATCGAACGGAGTAGGAAATGACTACCGTCAGCGGATCCACCGTCCTGGTCACGGGCGGACAGCGAGGGCTGGGCAAGCAGATCGTGCACGAGTTGCTGCGGGCGGGGGCCGCGAAGGTGTACGTCACCTCGCGCAGGCCGGTGCCGGAGACCGACCCGAGGATCGTCCCGCTCGCGTTCGAACTGGCGGACCCGAACGCAGCCGCCGAGCTCGCGCGTGCCGCCGGTGACGTCAGCATCGTCGTCAACAACGCCGGCATCATGACGTTCGGCCCGCTCCTGCAGGACGACCAGCAGGAGGTCGAGCGCGTCTTCGGGATCGTGGCGTTCGGACCGTTGCGCGTCGCGAAGGCCTTCGCGCCCGTACTGGCGGCCAACGGCGGTGGCGCGCTGGTCAACCTGCACTCACTCACAGCGTGGATCGCCGGATTCCCCGGCTCTGGCACCCACGGCGCCGCGAAGGCCGCCCTGATCTCGATCACCAACAACCTGCGGGCGGAACTGGCTACGCAGGGCACCCAGGTCCTCGGCGTCCAACTCTCGCTGACCGACACGGAGCTGGTCACGCAGATCGACGGCGCAAAAAACGATCCGCGCGCAGTGGCCGCGGACATCGTCGCGGCTCTGCAGAAGGGCGAGTCCGAACTGATCGCGGACGACTCCAGCCGCCACTTCAAGGCCGCCCTCTCCGGCCCGGTCGGCGAGCTCAACGTTTCGCGCTGAAACCGGGCTTCACCGCATCAAGGAGCACCCGAAATGCACAGCACGACCGGAACCCGGGTGCGTGAGCGCCTACTGGCGGCTGCCGATGAACTGTTCTACAACGAGGGCGTTCAGACAGTCGGCGTCGACCGCATCGCCAAGCAAGCCGGCGCCTCCAAGAAGTCCCTCTACATGGCCTTCGGGAGCAAGGAGGCGCTCGTCGGCGCCTACCTCGAGGGGCGCCGGACCGCCATCGAGGAGGGCATCACCCAGGGACTGGCCAGCTTCGACACCCCGTGGGAGCGACTGCTCGGCGTCTTCGACATCCAGGGCGAGTTCTTCGCCGCACCGGACTACAACGGCTGTCCTTTCCTTGCCGCCAGCGCGGAGGCCGCACCCGGCAGTCTCGTCGAGCGCGCCCACGCGGACTACCGCGCGTGGGTTCGTGCTCTGTTCACCGAACTGGCCGCCGAGGCAGGCGTACCGGATCACGAGGCGGTCGGACGCGAACTGCACCTGCTGTACGACGCCGCGAGCGTCGCAGCGAATGCGGACCGCGACCCCTCGGCGGCAGTCGTGGCTCGTCAGGCAGCCGCCGCCATTTTGAACCACGGGAAGGCACCAAGGAGCTTGAACTGCTGACCAGCGTGGACAACGACACTGTCCCCAACTGCACGGGCTAGAAGATCTCGTAGCCGGGGGTGAGGATCTTGTCCGGGTCGTATTGCTGCTTCGCGACGTCCAGTTGATCGAAGGACGAGCCGAAGTGGTCGCGCCACTCGGCCTTCGACATCGGGAACGCGCTGACCGGGTACAGGGTGCCGCCGGCAGCGTTCACCCGTTCATAGGCTGCCTTGTTGGCGGCCACGAGCCGAGCCGCTTCGCTGGCGTCGTTGGTCGTCGGCATACGGACGAAGTTGAACGCGTAGCACAGGTCATCCGCCGGCATCCGCAGCAACGGGCTCGAGATCGCGGACCTGCGGATGGGAGCGAGCACGACCTGGCCGAACGGGCCCAAGTCCGTTGCGGGATTGAGCGCATCCAGTTCGGCGTTGACGACGGACTCGACCTGGGAGTCACCGATGAACGTCATGAGCCACGGGTGCGGGAAGAACCACTGCCCGTTCGCGCGCAGCGCCGCCTCGAACGCGGCGAACCGGTTGAGGTACTCGAAGTACTCGATCGTCGTGGGCTGCCGTTGGGCCGGGTCGTCGGACAGGCCGGCGAGTAGGACGTCGTCGTCCGGCTGGTCGCCGTCGAAGTTCTTCACCGCGTCCAGCCGGAAGGCGAGGCCGCCGCTCGGCGCCGCCACGATCGCACCCTGCACCACGTCGAACCTGTTGTCAGTGGCCAGCACCCGTACGTCCCTCAGCATCGTCGCCAGGTCCGCGTAGAACAGCAGGAATCGACGCACCGACTCAGGAGCGGCGAGCAGCTTGAGCGTTGCCTTGGTGATGACACCCACCTGGCCGAGCCCGGCGCGCACCGCGTTGAACAGGTCGGCGTTGTTGCTCGCCGAGCAGGTGACCTTCTTCCCCTCGCCGGTCACGATCTCCAGGTCGATCACGTTGTCGCTCTGCACGCCGTACGTCGAGGTGGTGCCACCGACTCCGCCGACGATCAGGGTGCCGCCGACCGACAGTTCGAGGTACTCAGTGAGCACGGGCGGCGTCTTGCCCTGCGCCAAGGTCGCGCGCAGCACGTCGCTCCAGACCGCGCCGGCCTCGACGACCACTCGATCGCCTTCGGCGGGTCCGACGGATCGGAGTGTCGACATATCGGCCACGATGCCGCGCGGGACCAGCGAGCGGCCGAACGTCGAGTGGCGCTGGCCCTGTGGGGCGAACTTGCCACCCCGCGACGCGGTCCACTGGATCGTCTTGGCCACGTCGTCGGCTGACCCCGGCAGCAGCACGGCCTCCGGCGTCTTGTGCACGATGTGGCCGAAGTCGTCAGCGCGCCTGTCGCACGCATCCTCGTCGAAGCGGAGCTCACCATCCAGCGACGGGGCAGCTCCTCTGGCGTGTCGGTGGCATCAGTCATCTCCTCACATCTCCATCGCAACCCGCACCCGAGGGCCGTTCGTCTGCCTGACAACAACTGTTCATCGGGGGTCGGCATCGAACCGATCATTTGTCTGACTGGTAGTCATGGCGTTCTTCTCGCCATGGCGCCAAAGCCGACGAAGACCACGCGGACAGCGGCGGTCAGCCGGGCTACGAAACCCTCCCGGGACTCCGACCGGGCGTTGGACAGATACTTCGCGCCCTGGGCCACCGTGTGCAGTGCCCCAGCAATCTGCTCCGGGGCGACACTCAACCGCCTGCGGTCGCTTTCGGACATCGAAGCTGCGATCGCCGCCGCGAGCTCGGCGTCGAACGCGGCCTTGGCCGGGTCGACCATGTCGGCGAGCCGCATCGCAGGGTTCTGGAGCAGATCCCCGATATCGGACGCCAGCATCGACCCGACGTAACGCCCCAGCCAAGCGTCCAAGGCGGCGACGACCCGCCGCTCCAGCCCGACACCTTCCTCGTTCAAGCAACGAGAAGCATCGCCGAGCGCAGTATCGAGTTCCTTGCGGACCGCGGCCCGGAACAACGCGTCCTTGTTGGCGAAGTACAGGTAAAGACCCTGCCGGGAGATGTCCGCAGACCGTGCGATCTCATCCATCGAGGCCTTGCGAAACCCGTACCGCCCGAACACCTCCAGAGCCACCGCAAGAACCCGCTCCTGCCGCGCACTGTCCGGCGCAGACACCATCGACTCCATAGCGAAACTTTACAACGCACGTCCACTCTGTCAAGCAACCCGACTGGCGACCGGTCGAACCAAGCACACACGACTGTTAGTTCGAACTGGTCTTCATCATCGATGGCGAGGATGTCGCCCAGGTGATGAGTGAGTAACTATGCCTAACTCGTTGCCTTCCGGGTCGGCGAGGGTGCAGCGGCCACGGAGCTCGTCGGTCACGATCCGTCCGCCGGCGGAGACGGCCGCGTCGATTCGGGCCTGGGCCTGGTCGTGCGGGACGAACAGGATCTGCAGTGGCGGGCTGCAAGGGTCAGCTGGCGGCACGCCAGCTGGACGGCGTACCGCTGATTCCGAGCGAGTGGCGGTGGCCGCCGGTGCTGTCCATCATCCAGATCACCGGATTGACGTACCGGCCCGGGAAATCCGGGTCGTAGACGCCAGGTCCGCGACCGTAGGTCAGCCAGCGTCCGTCCGGCGACCAGACCGGGCTCAGTTCCTGGAGGTCCGGAGTGGTCGTCAACCGCCGGATCGCCCCGGACGCGACGTCGACCAGCCACAGGTCTCCTAGTGCCTCGACCGCGAGCTGATTCTCCTTCGGGTTCCAATCGAGGCGATAGGCGCCTGCCAACGGGATGACCTTGCGAATGTGTGCGCCGTCCGCGCTGTAGATCCGGACGTCGTTGTAGGTCGAGGTCGCGAACCAGTGTCCCTTCGGCGCCCAGGACGGAACCAGGTCGCTGCTGTCACGCGCACCGGTGAGGTTCGTCCAGCCGGAGGCGTAGCCATCCTTGCTGACCGCCCAGATGTCGCCCCCGGACTCGCCGATGATCCACTGACCGTCTGGCGACCAGCGCGGGAACGCGGGCCCGAAGCCCGCTTCGACGAGCCACCGGTCGTCGGTGCCGTCGGCGGCCATCGTGCGGAAGCTGTTTCCGTCGATATAGGCGATCCGGGTGCCGTCAGGCGAGTAGTCCGGCGAGGCAAACCAGGCCACACTCCTCCCGGTGTCCTGCACACCCTGCCCTGTCGGCAGCACGCTCTTGAGGAGGCTCCCCAGCGACTCATCCCCGACATACAAGATGCGTCCGCCGGGCGCCGGTGGAGCGGCGTACGCCGAGGTGCCCGGCACCACCACCAGAACCACGGCCACCGCCGCAATGAACAGTTTGCGAGAACCACGCATGACAATCCCCCTTCGCCGACTCCGCTGAGTACACGGCTACCAGGCTCGATGCAGTCAGGACCGCGGAAGTTGCGGAACCACGAGAATGGTTGGGCTTGCGTCAGGCGAGGGCGGCTGGGGCCTCGCGGCCACTGCATCTGCCGACCAACGTCCCCACGGGACTAGTTCTGCGGGGCGTCACCTTGTCTGCGGGCCAGCTGTTCAGCGTGGTCTGCCTCCTGGATGAGCTCCGCGGCAAGTGCGCGGGCTACGTCAACGGTGAGGCGGAGCCACAGCGACTCGTCGCGGGCATCCGGGCTTGGTCGCCCCTCGATCTCCAGTGCCACCAACGGCACACCGGGGCCGGCGTTGCCGCCAAGCCCGGCGTGGCGGACTCCAGCCTCGACGTCGAACCCGGTCACATGCAACTCGTGCATGCCGTCGTCACCCATAGAGGGAGAGAATAGCCCGGCTGCCGAAGTCACCTCCTGCACAGGGAGTTTCGCACTCACGGTCTCGAGCTGGCGGTGATCGACTGGACGGCCAGGCAGCGAAGCGCTCAGACTCACCGACGAGAAGCTCGACGCCAGTCGTCCTGATGTTCCTCCGGCTATTGCGGATCAACGGGAGCGGACAGAGTGGACCCGTCTGGCCAAGCGCAGATGCACAAGCGGTTTCCGGCGCGGGTCCGCGAGGATCCAGCTGCCAGGGGCGTCGGCGTCGTCGACGATGCGGCCTCCTGCGGCAAGGGCCGCCGCCACACGCGCCTCGACCTGCTCGCGAGCGACGGACACGTCGAAGTGCATCGCGTGCCGGAGCGGCTTGTCCGCGTCGAGCTCCTGCATCCAGACCGTCGAGCCGTGGCCGAGCGGATCGACGGCATTGTCGTCATCTACCGGCGCGTACCCGAGGGCGGCGCGCCAGAAGCCGACCTCGACCGAGTCGGGCTTGGCAGCTATCGCCACCTGAACCTCTTGCGCGCTGGTGCGGTCGGCGACGGCACCATGCGCCCGCGCAGTCGCCGAGATTACCCGCGCGAAGTGGATATGCCGTTCCTCCAGCTGCCAGACCCCACGGCTCAACCGCACACTGAGACGGTCGTCGGCGATCGTCATGCGAGCCCCCGAGCCTTCGATGCCGGGGATGTGCGCGACCGCGGCGGCGAGCTGCGCCGCTTCGCCGAGCGACGGGACCCTGAACACGGCGGTCGTTCCGCCGTGTAACACCACCCAGTCGTCAACACCGTCCGCAGCGAGGAACTCCCGCCAGCCCTGCTCGCTCATGCTCGCCTCCTCCACAGAAGGTAATGCAAGGCTAGGATCTGACCGACCGGCTCGGTGTAGATCGGATCACAGGTCGGTCGGGCCGGGATGTGGCGAACCACGCCGTGAATGGCGGCAGCAAACGATCTCAAGCGGCAGCCCGGCGTGGTCCGCAGGCGAGCCTACGCCGTACCGAGCCGCCGAGCTAGCCGAGCTGACCGGTCCAAGGCCCCATCCGGCCGACGAGGTTCGCAGCTCCCGCGGCATTTCGTAGCGCTGGGCAACTGGTGACAGGTCCCCGCCGATAAATCCTGCCTCAGACCTTCTACGAGGCTCACTGGCTCTCATCGCATGGTGGGCTCGATCTGGGCCTGGCTGGGCATTCCGGGGATCGCGCCGTCTCGTAATGCCCGACATTCGGACTCAAACGCTGGTCTTGGGGGCGAATCCGTGGTGTCGTCTTAGTGCGGCTTCACCGTGGCCCCTCCCCGAAGCGATCGGTGTCGCCGCATCGCTAGGAGGGGACGTGCCAGGTGACCCGCAAGCAAGAGGAGTGGCAGCAGAACGTAGTACACCATCGGTACCGGTCGAAGAAGGTCAGCTGAGATCCGCGACCCGGATCTCGCCGATCCGACCAGGAACAGTGTTGCGGCAACGTCTTCTCGACCTTGTCAGCCAGGGGGTTCAGCGGCCGCTCACAGTGGTCAGCGCGCCGGCCGGCTTCGGCAAGACGATGCTGCTGGAGTCGTGGGAGAATCTGTCCGCGGGAACGGACATGATCAGCTGGATCGCGCTGGACGCCACCAGCGAAGAGCCTTCGGCCCTGCTGGAGTCCGTCCTCGACGGGGTCCTCGTGGTCGACTGCGGCGATCTCACGGTCACCGCTGAGTTCGGGCAGACCCTCCATCGCCTCATCCACGGCAACGCAGGGCGAGTACGCATCGTGCTGCTGACGAGATCGGACCCGCCTGTCCCCCTGCACCTCTACCGGTTGGCGGGCACGGTTGCCGAGATTCGCGCTACCGATCTGGTCTTCACGACGGAAGAGGCCACCGAGCTGATGCGTCTGCAGAACCTCGACCTGGCACCGGCGGATCTCGCGGTGCTCAGGGAGCGGACCGGCGGCTGGCCCGCAGGGCTGATGTTCGCAGCCATGAGCCTGGCCGGGAAGGCCGATCCGGCCGAGGCCATCCGGGAATTCCGCGGCGACACCGGAAACGTCGCGGCCTACCTGATGTCCGAGGTCCTCGACGCGCAGCCGCCGGCGCTGCGGGAGTTCCTGCTCCGGACCTGCATCGTGGACGAGGTCCAACCGGCGCTGGCCAGAGCGCTGACCGGGCGCCCGTGCGACCGTCGGTCGCTGGAATTCATCGCCCACGGCAACTCTTTCATCCAACCCGTTCCCGGGAGCGATGAGTCCTACACCTACCAGTCGCTGTTCCGCGAGTTCCTCCGAACTCAAGTGATGTTCGAGCGGCCCACCCTCACCCTGGCTCTGCACCGCATCGCAGCCGCCTGGTTCGCGCAGAACGGTCAGCGGCTCGAGGCGATCCAGCACGCCATCACGGCTCGCCGGTGGCGCGACGCAGCGGGCTATCTGGTGGAAGATCTCGACTTCGCGAGACTCCTCGTCGGGCGCCACCGCCGGCGGCTGACGACGGTGTTCGCCGACCTGCCCGATGACCTGGAGGGCGCCGACGCCGCGATCGTGAGAGCGACCTGCGCGCTCGCCGAGTACGACGTCGCCCGCTCGACGTCGGAGCTCCGCAGAGCACGCGACTGGCTGGACGGTGACGTCTCCACCCCGAGCCGGGCACCCGAGCTTGCGATCACCGTGCTGCAGGCGGTGTCCGCGAGCCTCGGAACGGACGTCGACACGGGGCTGGACGCCGTACTCGCCGCCGAGGCCGCGCTGCGGGCAGCATCCCGGGAACCAGCCATCGCTCGCCCGGAACTGAGGCTGCTCATGGCCGGCTGCAAAGGCCGCATCCTGCTCCAGCGCGGAGACTTCCCGGCGGCGCTGGCGGCCTTCACCGAAGGCATCGCTGTTGCCGAAAAGGCGGGGGTGCACGAGGCCCTGGCCGACTTCCTGGGGATGTCCGCCCTGGCGGAGGCGGCCTGGGGACACCTTCGACGAGCGGCCGAGCTCGCCGCGCATGCGACCGCACTGGCGGAATCAGGCGGCCAGCCCGAGGAGCCACAGTCGGCCATCGTGGCGCGGGCCTGGATCAGTACCGACCGGGGTGAGCTGACCGAGGCCAAGGATCTGGTGCACCGCGCCGCTGAGGCAGCGCCGACCCACGACGCCCATGTCCTCGCTGCCGCGCTGGCTCTGATCAGGGCCAGGCTGCTCCGGGGCGGAGGCGAAACCGAGTACGCCGGTGCTGAACTGCGGGCCGCGAGCAACAGCTACGGCACCCAGCACGGCGGCTGGCTCAACCAGTCCCTGATCATCGACGAAGCCAAGACACTGGTCGCGCAGCATCTGCCCCGCGAAGCCATCAACGTGATCGAGCACTCTCCAGGACGCGACCAGGTCGGATCGCTCCTAGTACTGCGGCGAGCTGCGATCGAGGCCGGCGAGCGGAAGCCCCATCTACCCCCAGCTGCCACGCACCGCACTGTCCCGCTCGAAACGCAAGTGGACAGTTGGCTGGTCCAAGCCGCGGAATCGCTCAGGACCGGCGACTCCGGGCGCGGCGGGCTCTGCCTGGAGCGTGCCCTACGGCTGGCTGCCCCCGAGCAATTGCGCCGTCCGTTCACAGAGGCGGCGCCGTCGGTGCAACGGATGCTCCAGCCCACTGGTGAGCTACTGACGCGGCACCCGTGGCTCCGCGCACCAAATCACCCACGCGGCCACGACCGGGCCATCGGAAGCTCAGGTCATCAGCCGGGCCATGCGCCTGCCGACTTGACTCGGGCTGTCCCCCTCACCTGTAAGGAGCACGAGGTCCTGGGGTACCTGGCCGAACTGCTGACCACCGAGGAGATCGCCACCACCATGTACGTCTCGGTCAACACGGTCCGCAGCCACGTGCGGAGCATCCTTCGCAAACTGAACGCATCACGCCGCAACGAGGCCGTCCGCCGGGCGTGGGAGCTCGGACTGCTGCCCGCACGCCAAGAGGAGGCCTGACGTTTCGAGGCAGAGGTGTACTGTCGCGCCGTTCACGACCGAACTGGCGGCTGGGTCCCGATGCTGACCGGTGACGAAGCGAGATGTCATTAGGCGAGGAACTTCATCACCAGCTGATTGAAGTCGTCTGGTCGCTCCAGCGGCACGACGTGTGATGAACCGTCGCCTGTGATGATCTCGAACCGGGCTCGCGGGATCCCGTCGGCGACCTCGCGCGCGATCCACGGCGGTGTCAGCAGATCCTGCTCACCGACGACCACCAGAGTGGGAGCCTTGATGCCGCCGAGCCGATCGAGGGCGTCGAACTGCAGGTAGGCCTGAGCCTGGCGACCGTAGGCCTCAGGCTCGACCGGGTTCGGATTGCTCGCCAGCATCGCCATCGTCTCCTGCACCGCCTGCTGATTGCGAAGGAAGGCCGAGGAGAAGAGCCAGGTGAACTGCTGACCTCCGAACACCTCTCCGCTGGAGTCGTTGGCCCTGACCCAGTTCCAGATCGAGATCGGGTCGACCGCGCTCCTTGCGGGCGCCGCATTGGGACCTGCCAGCACCAGCCGATCCAGACGATCCGCATGCCGCAGCGCGAACTCCACCCCGATCATGCTTCCCATCGACAAGCCCACCAGATGAGTGCGCTGGATAGCGAGAGCGTCGAGCACACCGGCCACGTCGTCAGCCATGTCCGCGACGGTGTACGGGTGATCGGCTCGGGCGCTGCGGCCGGCATCGCGGTTGTCGACGAGGACGACACGGAACTGGGTGGAGAGAGCGGGGACCTGTTGAAGCGTCCACAGTGACGAGTCGTATCCGATCCCCATCAGCAGGACGAGTGGTGGGCCGTCGCCATGAATCTCGTAGTACAGCTCCTGCCCGTTCGTGCGGACGGTTCCCGATCGCGGGACGTCCTGGATGTTCCCGGACATCGGCTTCTGGTTCGAAGTAGCGGTTGCGTTGGTCATGAGTCCTCCTCGTTGGCTCGGGGACCCTTGGTCCCACCCTGGATGCGTGAGCAAGACTGTTACGGCGGTAACCCTGACGGTTACGATCGGCGCCTGCTGACCCCGAACTCCGACCGGCCACGAATTCGGGAGACGTGCGATGACCGACGGCGCTGGTCCTGGTCTCATCGAACGCGCGCGTGACGCCAAAGCCGGGGGCAATTGGCAGGAAGCCTTCGACCTGCTCATGGAGGCGGACGCCGACGGCCTCCTAGCGCCCGGCGATCTTCCGGTGCTTGGCGAGGTCGCCTATGCGGCCGGCCATCTCGATGTGACCATCGAGGCGTGGGAGCGTGCCCATGCGGCGTACATGCAAGCGGATGACCGGGTCGCGGCCGCGGCTGCGGCGGTTCGCGTCGCGATGCACCTGCTCTTCGACACGGCGCTGATGGCACCGGTGCGCGGCTGGTTGGCGCGAGCGGAGCGGCTTCTCGAAGGTCACGAGGAGACGCCGGCGCACGCGTGGTACGCGGTCGTCCGCAGCTACGAGCGGATGCTGACCGGCGACCTCTCCGGCGCCCGGCAGTGGGCGCGGGACGCCATCGAGGTCGGTTCGAAGTGTGACCTGGCGGCGCTCGCCATCGCACGAGTGGCAGAGGCACGGGCGCTCATCTTGGACGGCGATGTCCAGCAAGGACTGGCGCTGCTCGACGAAGCCGGGGTGGCGACAGTCTCCGGGGACCTCGACCCGTTCTCGACAGGCGTCGTGTACTGCGAACTCGTCTGCGCGCTGCAGGGCGCGGCGCAGTACGACGTGGCCGAGGAATGGACCGAGGCGATGGAGCGGTGGTGCGAGACGAATGCCATCGGGAGCCTGCACGGTCGCTGCCGGGTCCACCGCGCCGAGATCCTCAGGTTGCGCGGGTCGTGCAACGAGGCGGAGAGTCAGGCGCTCGTGGCCTGCGAGGAACTTCGCCCCTACCTGCGGCGCGAACTGGGGTGGCCACTGAACGAGCTCGGACGGATCCGGCTTCACCGGCGGGACCTCGTCGGCGCGGAGGAAGCCCTGCTGGCCTCTCATCGCGCCGGATGGGACCCTCAACCGGATCTCGCGCTGGTGCGTCTGGCCCAAGGCGACGTGGCCACCGCGGCTGCCTCCATCCGAGACGCTCTCGAACACCCCTTGCGCGTGCCGTCGAAGGAGCGACCACCGAACACCGACCTGCAGCGCGCGCCGCTGCTCGAGGCACAGGTCGAGATCGAGATCGCAGCCGGAGACCACGAACGGGCTCGATCGGCCGCCGACGAGCTGGAACTCATAGCCGGCCGATTCGAGAGCAACGCCTTGGTCGCCGGCGCCGCCCTCGCTCGAGGAAGAGTTCGGCTCGCCGACGGCGATGCGACAGGCGCGAAGCAGTCCTGCTCCGAAGCCGTGCGGCTCTGGAACGAAGTCGGCGCCCCTTACGAGGCCGCGGTCGCACGCATCGGCCTCGCCGACGCCCACCGCGCCAGCGGGAGCGAGCACCGGGCCGTCTTGGAGCACCAAGCGGCGCGCACGATCCTCGAAGGGATCGAAGCCGCCCCCACGGTGCTCCCAGCAGATGACTTCACGCACCGCGACGCACCTGACGAGCCGGCTCAGAGCTTCAACGTCTTTCGTCGCGAAGGTGACTACTGGACGGTGGTATTCGAGGCGAAGACCGTCCGCATGCGCGACCTCAAGGGCATGCACTACCTCGCGCGGCTCCTAGCCGACCCCGGCCGGGAATACCACGTACTGGATCTGGTCGGCGCCGAGTCCGAAAGCGGTATACAGGTCGACGACAGCAAAGGCGCTCGTATGCCGCGCCCGGCACTCGGCGATGCGGGCGAGATGCTGGACGCACGAGCAAGGGACGCGTACCGCCGTCGCCTCGCCGAGATCGACGACGACATCGAGCAGGCGCGCGCCATCGGGAACGCCGAGCAGGCCGCGCAGGCTGAAGTCGAGCGCGACTTCCTCCTTCGAGAGCTCGCGCGAGCGTTTGGCTTGGGTGGTCGTGATCGACGAGCCGCATCCGCGTCCGAGCGTGCTCGATCCGGCGTGACCCGCGCGGTCCGCCAGACGATCACCCGGATCACTGAGCACCATCCCCAGCTCGGCGAGCATCTCAGCCGCACCATCCGCACCGGCACGTACTGCGGCTATCACCCGGACCCTCGCGCCCCCGCCCGGTGGAGGTCGTAGTACTGCGCCTGGCGGAGGCTAGGTGGTGCAGACAGGGGCCGGCGGGGACTGCTTGGTGAGCAGGAACTGGTCGGTCGCATTCCGCGCACAGTCCGAGGTGTAGTACGAGGTGTGTCCGTCGCCGATACGAGACAGCACGCTGCTCCCACGGATCTGGGCCGCCAGGCCGAAGGCCCACTGGTACGAGACAGACGGGTCGTGCGTCGAATGGACGATCAGTGTCGGCACGCCCTTCACATCCAGGGTGCGTTGCGGATTGGCAACCTTGAACGGATAGCCGATGCACAAGCCGCCCAGCCAGAACTCCGACCCACCCTGCAGGTGAGGCGCCAGTTGCCGGGCCATCTCGATGCGCTGCTCCATGTCGGCGAAAGTGTGGATATCGGCCACGTAGTCACCGCAGTGATTCGCGATGCGGGCGAAGAGGTTGTCGGTGGGACCCTGCGGCGGTGGGAAGGCGAAGTATGCGGCGTCCCCGGCCACAGCTCGCTTGATGACCTCGGAGAACACGGGCCAGGACAGCTCGCCCGCGATGACGTTAGGCGTCTTCGCGACGAGCCAGGTCGGGGTGTTCAACCGGATGTCGTCCCCGGTCACTAGACGCAGGGCTCCTTCGACCGGGATCGGGTTCTGGTCGGCGTCCTTGACGAGCTGGTCGTAGACCGCAGCGACATCCTGGCCTCGCAATGCGCAGTCGGCAGCAGTGCCACACCACTCGACGAAGCGATTGAATGCTTCTTCCACGGTGCTTATCCCGTCGGCGGTGATTTGCACCTCCGAGCCGCTGTGCTCGAGGGCCGCGTCCAGGACCATGGCTCGCGTGCGCTTCGGGTACAGCTGGGCATACTGCGCACCGAGCTGCGTGCCGTAGGACAGACCCAACCAGTTCACCTGTGAGACGCCCAGTGCGATCCGCAGAGCCTCATGGTCGCGGGCAACGCTGACGGTGTCCGCGTGCAACATCAGTGGCCCGGTCTGCTGCAGGCAGCTCTTCGCGACCGCGCGGTTGTGGGCCACCATCGCGTCGAACTCCTGCTGCGTTCGCGGGAAGAAGCTGTAATCGGGCGTCAGTGCCGGAACGCCGCACGTGATGGGGGTACTTGCGCCGACGCCTCTCGGATCGACGCCGACGATGTCGAAGCGAGCTCGCAGCGTGGTGGAGAAGAAGGTATCGGCCGCGATGACATAGCTGACGGCGCCATCTCCCGGGCCGCCGGGGTTGAAGAACAGGGTGCCGATGCGGTGCGCCGGGTCGTCGGCGGGACGGCGGGCCACGGCCACATTGATGTTCGGACCCTTCGGATGTGACCAGTCCGCCGGCACGCGCAGGGTGCCGCAGCGGGCCACGGTCGATCCCGGACAGGGACCGAAGTCGATGCTGTACCCCGGTGACTTGGCGGACGTGGACTCCGCGGCCGACACGAAGGCCGTCGACGCGAGCATTCCAGCACCGAGAACCGCCACGAGCAGCAATCTGCGAATGCGTCGGATCCTCATCGGGACTCCCCACGGCGCGATCAACCTCGACCAGAGCCCGGAGCTGACCTCACTCTGCCTGGGTGGACGGGTCAGCCCATCGCCAAGGTGGCGCCACTTCAACCGTCCTCGCCACCTCAAAGAGTGTCAAGACGAGCCCGCAGTACGGATCTCACTGGGACAGTGACTGCTTGTTGTAGACCTTCATCTCCCGTCCGTGCACCGTCAAGGCCCAGATGATGAGAATGCAAAGGGCGATCATGATCGTCGACCAGATCGGGAATGCGGCGAGGAACGCCACATTGACCAGCATGCTCAGCACAGCGATGATCACACCCACGATCCGGGCCCACAGTTGGCCGGCCAGAAGACACACCCCGACAACCGCGACGACAAGGCCGAGGATCAGGTGCGTCCAGCCCCAGGCGGTGTAATCGAGGTGGATGGTGAGATCGTTCTTTCCCACCTGGTAGTAGTCGTCCTGGAACAGTGCGATGAACCCCTGGAAGGCGTGGAAACACCCCAGAACGATCAGCATCACGCCCGCGAAGATGATCCAGCCAACCCAGCGGGTCGGCTCGACCCCGCCCGGCTCTACCCAGCCCTCCGACGATGAAAGCGGCGGCGAGTGCTTGGGCACCGGCGTACCTACGCCTGTCTCCGACATGACGAACCCCCTCAAATAGCTGAGACCGCCATCGTCGTCCGCCGGGCGCCGCCTCGTCCTCATCCACAGCGGATGACGATGCATGGCCCTGCGCCCGAGTGGACTAGGTCACTCGGGAAACGTGGTGGTTTCCGGCTAGTTGGCGGCGTCGAAGGCCTCGCGGATGTCGTTGGGGACGCGGCCGCGATCGTTGACCTGGTAGCCGTTGGCGCGCGCCCACTCCTTGATGGTTCTGACGTCCGCTCCGACATGGGTGCGTGTGACGCGTACGCCGCGACGTGTCCTGACCGCTCGCCCAGCTTCGATGTACGGGGACAAGACCTTGCGTAACGCGGCGCTGTGCTTGCTGGTCAGGTCGATCTCATAGGTCTTGCCGTCCAGGGCAAAGGTGACGGTCTCACCTCTGCCGGTGGGGATGTTGGTGCCGTCGAGGTCGTCGGTGAGATAGACCTGCGTCCGCTGCGCCATGAACCTCAGCCTCCAAGCCACAGTGATTGTTGCCCTCAGCATGCACCAGTACCACGCGTCGAGCCAACCGCCACACAGAGCCAGCAGATCAGCCAGTAGCCGAGACCCCACCAGTCGCCGCTGTCACCGGACATCGTCTCGAAACGCGGCAATCAGTGCGGCCGAGGCCGCAGGGCACGGACACCTGAACCTGGACGGCACGGTGAGCCGCACCGAAACGGGTGTCCATCCCGGCCCGAACGCACCTGGTGCTACCTCAGGTCACTGCTCCGCAGCGAAGTCGGCGAGGATCTCAGCGATGAAGGGCTGGGCATCGCGCACCGCGGCGGGATTGCGGGTCCGGTAGTAGGGGATCGCGATCATTTTCAGGGACAGGACCCAGCCGCGGGCGCGGGTCCAGGTGTCCTGGTTGACGTCCATCGCGTCACGAAAGGCCCGTCGCGAGTCACCCTCGAACAAGTACCACGCGGCCAAGAGATCACCTGCTGGGTCGGCGGCCCACGCAGTACCGAAGTCGATGACCGCAGCAAGCCTGCCGTCAACCACCAATACGTTGCCTGGCATGAGGTCGCCGTGGATCCACCTGGGCGGACCGTTCCATGTGTCCGCTGCCAGCGACGCCTCCCACGCGGCAAGCACGAGTCCGGTATCGAACTCGTCGCGCAACTCATCCAGCGCCTCGCGAAAGAGCGCGTCACGCGGCGCCAGCGGCGTACCCCGACTGAACGGGTCGTCCGGCGGAACCGGCGCGCCGGTCGTGTCGACCGTCTGCAGGCAGCGAACGAACTCGGCAAGCTCGCGCGCCGCGGCCATCGGGTCGGCAAGCTGATCCCGCTGGAAGGGCTCGCCCTCCAGCCACCGGTACACGCCCCAACTGAAGGGATACCCCGCTCCAGGAGCCCCGAGAGCCAGTGGCTCGGGTACGGCAAGCGGAAGCTGAGGGGACAGACGCGGCATCCAAGTCAGGTCCTTCTCCACCTGACCCTGCGTCCGCTCGGTACGAGGCAGCCGGACAGCCAGGTCAGCACCCAGCCGAAACGTCACGTTGTCCGTCCCCGACGATGCGACGACCTGAACCGGAGCACCAGCCCACTTGGGGAACTGCTCGGCCAACAGACGCGTCACCAACGACCCGTCAATGTCCACCTCGTCATCGTGCAGCTTGGCGACCTTAGACATGGCAACGGAGTTTCACACCCACCCTGCCAACGGTCAAACGACTTCCACTAGCTCGCCGATCCGGCACACTGGTCCCAGGGTCTGCGCCCAAGTTTGAACAGCGTGGGCAGCTGCTCGACCGCCCAGGCCAGCTCAAGCGCCACAGGCCCGACCAGTGCCTTTGTGAGTCCCCCTCTCGTGACTGGTGTCACCTGCGGTCTCCACACGTTCACGAGCGCAGCAGCGCCACCGCGTCGATCGAGGACGGAAGCGCCGAGACCGACGTCACGGTGACGCGGCCGGTGTACATGGCCGGCACCGGCAGGTAGAAAGTCCTGCGGGTCACGGTGGTGGCGGCCAGGTTGATCCTGCTGATTCGGCGTCCCGCGAACGTCACATCGACTATCCCCTGCCTCGGCGCGGTCAGCGCGGTCACCGCGATGCGGTTGCCGGTCTCGCCGTCCTTGTAGAGCACCGCGCCAGATCGACGGAGCTGCGTCAGGGTGCCACGGTAGGCACTCGTGTAGGAAAGCCGGGCGAAAGAGCCCGCGGCCGAGAACGCCCGGTCGTCCTGCGGGGTGACCGCGCACGTCACCAGGGACCACGCGCTGAGGTTACCCCGCGCATCCCTGGCCCGGACCATGAAGCACACATCCGTCCCCGCCGCCGGTGACACCGACACAGCGGTCGACCGCATAGCCTGCCAGGTCGTCGGATACGTCCACTTCCCGAAAACCTTCCCGGCTGCCGCCGCCTTGTAAACGACGTCGTACGACGCGACCGCCACATTGTCGGTGAACCGGTAGCTGAACCGCACCGGATTGGCCACCGACACGCGCGGCCCGGCGGTCGCCGAGGCGAGCTTCGGTGCCGTCGTGTCGAGCTGGGTGGCCGGCGGCGCCGCCAGCCAGTCGACGGTCGCGACGCGCACCCGCGACTCGGGGTCGATATACACGATCCGCGCGGTCTTGTCGTCCAGGGCGAACGACGCACCAGGCGGCCAGACGGTCCCGCGGATCGGACCGACCACCCGCTCGGTGTGGGCCGGTGAGTTCAGATCGGTGACGAGCAGTTCCGGTACGTCATGGCCGGACGCGTCCGGCGTGAACCGCATTCGGACCACGAAGCCGTCACCGACCGCGGGGTACAGCTGCTCGGCCGGGGCGTTGTCGGGCAGCCGGTAGTTAGGCACGATGCCGAGGAGATCGACGGCGTACTGCTGGTGCACCCCACAGCTGACCAGTGCCCATCGACCGGCGACGGAGAAGCTCCCGGCCGCGCAGCGTGCCGACGAGGGGACGTTCTTCGTCTGCCCGCTGACCACGTCCGCGCCGGTGATCACACCGGTCTGCGGGTCGGGCGCCTGCCAGACCCAGTTGCCGTCCATGGCGATCGGGCGCGCGGTCGGCCGAGTGGCGAGCACCGCTCCGGTCCGCGGGTTCTGGATCGAGTACGTGCTCTGGTCGTTGAACGACATGTACGAGAGCAGCGCGCCACCCCGGCCGAGATCCGCGGCGCCGTACGGGTTCAGCGCCCGCTGCCCGCCTGGCCAGCGGACCACCAGGTCACGCTGCCTGTACACCGTGTCGCCGCCCATCTGAAGGCCGTTGCCCGTGCCCTTGGTGGCCGGGATGTCCGTGCGAGACGTCCAACTGGTGCCAGTCAGCGTCGTCTCCCGCACGCTGCCGTCCTCGTAGGCGCTCAGCACTCGCCCGTTGGAGATCACGACCTCGCTCGGCGTCCTGACCGGCGCGTCGACCTTGGCGATCGTCGTACGAGCCAGCGCGGGCGTCACCGCCAGCACCGCATCGGTCCTGGCCACCAGCAGCCTGCCGTCGCTCAATGTCCGCGCCGCGGCGATGTCGTCCAGCACCGGATCTCCCGCCTGCCCGGTCGCCAGATCCAGCGGACGAAGCTCACGCCGCAGGAGAGAGCCGCTCGCCGGGTACCGCAGCATGGCGACGCCGTCGCCCAAGGTGGTGAGGTCATCGGTGGACGGCAGATCCACCGTCCCGCCTGGCGACCCGTCCCGCTGCTTCCAGGCGAGCCGGTTGGGAGCGCTGGTGGTCCAGAAGATCCGGCCCGGCGTGATCGCGACCCAGGACAGCAGATCAGGACTGTTCACCACCAGCGTCGCGGCGGCACTGACAACGTCGACGGTGTAGAGCTGCCAGTCGTTGCGCACGAGCAACAGGTCGCCGTCCCCATCGAACACGACAGCCCCGTGGGACAGCTCGGGCAATCCCGTCACCGGCCGTGCACTCCCGTCAGCAACGTGAACAACCGGTACTACGCCTCCGGATCCATCGGGTCTGGAGACCAGCACACCCTTCTCGTGCACCGCCAGAACCCGGTCCGTCGCCGGCACCGTGATCGCCCCGGCCGCCGGCGCGCCGCCGAGCCCGGTGAAGGCGAAGCGCGTGCTGTCACCGCTGACCGTCCGCGTCACGATCGACCGCCCGACGATCTCAGGCACGACGCCCGGCTCGGCCGCGAACTCGCTCACCACAGCCCCGTCGGCCGTACTCCGGACCTGCCACTTCGGCCGCCCGGGTGAAGCCGGCCCGGTCAGCAGCGGGACGTAGTGGTCAGCGGCCTCGAACTGATACCCGTGCGGTTCCGGATCCGGATCAAGCGCCAACACCTTTCCCTCCACCGTCGGCAACGCGGTAGGCGCCGCATCCGCCGGCCCCGCGAGAACGGCGACGGTGACAGCTGAAGGAATCAGCAGCAAGAACCCCACCAGCGCCGAGACACGACGAACCTTCATTGAGCCCTCCCCAGGGCCTGACCACCGCGAGTCAGGATCCGGCGGATCGTACAGCACTCGACGAGGCAACGAAGAACCCCGGCCCAGGCGGCAGCGAGGACTGCGGCCGCTGCGCGGTCGCAGTCCGCCAGGGTCACCGGCTCGGTCCGGGGCAATTGAGCGGATCAACTGGCAGGGACGGGAGTTGATGAGCCGGGAGTAGCCGGGTGCGCGACGCCCGGATCGCAGCTATGTCCGGATGGGGTCAGCGGACGCTATCTGCGGCATTCGCGTGCGTTCGAGCAAGGTCGGGCATGGCCGATCTCGGGCTATCCCTTGCCCGGCCGTCGAGCGCATGCTCGATGGCGGGGGTGCGCGTACACCAAGAAAGGCGAGGTGGCCCGTCATGAGGTTGCGAAGCAAGACTGCGCCCACGAGCGGTGACCAGGCCGCGCCCGCCGTCCCGGGGCCACGGCGCTCGCACGTTGGCGGAGTCGTGGCCGGATCGCTGGCCGCGGGCTTGGCTGCGGCGGTGATCCTCCCGTTCCTCCCGGTCGACAGGGTGGACGTGGACTTCGCCACCGCCATGGTGCTGTTCGGCTTTGCCCTCGGGTGGGCGCTGATAGCAGTTCTGTCGACTCTGTTCACCGACCAACCACAGCGCTGGGCCGTGGCGCCGGCGATCTTCATGGCGCTGTCCGGAGCGCTGGTGCTCTTGGCCTCGGACGCTGTGGTGGATGCGCTGGGGTGGGTCTGGCCGCCGGCCCTGTTGGTCTTGGTGGTTTGGGTCTGGGCCCGCGCCAGGCGTGAGCTGCACAGCCGGACCAGGGTGTGGCTGCTGAACCCAGTGTTGGTCGTCCTGGTGGTCTTCGCCCTCGGCGGAGGGTACGAGACGATCCGCCAATCGACCGCACCCACAGTCGCGATGCGCGGTCAGCTCGTCGACGTGGGACCGTACCGACTCCACCTGGAGTGCACTGGCTCACGCGGTCCGACCGTGATTCTAGAGCCCGGTGCGGGCGGCTCCGCGGCCTCGATGGGGTTGATCGCACCCGCTGTGGCCCGCGACAGCCGAGTGTGCGTCTACGACCGGGCGGGGCGCGGCTGGAGCGATCCTGCCGCGAGTCCGCCCGATGGTGCCCAGATCGCCACAGATCTCCACACGCTCCTTGAGCGTGCACATGTTCCGGGTCCGTATGTCCTGGCCGGACATTCCTTTGGCGGGCTGTACGTGCGGACGTATGCGGCGAAGTATCCCGGGGAGGTCGCCGGACTCGTCCTCGTTGACTCCACGGCCGCCAAAAACGAGCCCGTGTCCCCGCCGGAGGCGGGTTCTTACAGCGTCTTGAAGCACGTGTCTTCGTTGTTCGCGACGACCTCTCGGCTGGGCATTGGCCGGCTTCTCGCCGACACCAGTTTCTCGGATCTACCGCCGGAGTACCGGGACGATGCCCGCGCCACCGCCGCCACCGGGAAGGAAATGAGCGGGACGCTCGATGAGTACGGCGTCGCGAATCGGTCCACGGCCGAGGCGGGAAGACTCCGCAGCCTCGATGCGAAGCCACTGGTCGTCCTGACCGCCGAACGCGGAAACTCCAAGGGATGGATGGCTGACCAGAACAAGACAGTCACTCTGTCCACCAACAGCCTTCATCGCGTCGTGCCAGGCGCAACCCACGCTTCCTTGGTGGAGAACCCGGATCACGCCGCCTCGGTCACCAAGGCGATCCACGACCTGGTCGTTTCGGTGCGGACCGGGGAACCGCTGAAGGGTCCCTGACGCGGGATTCGCAGTCCGCACATCTGCTGCTTGTTCCATTGACCTAGTACCGGTGCCTGGCGAGGCTCGGTCCAGGCGCCCGGGCTGTCGCTCTCACATCGGCTGCCCACGCTGGTCGTGTGGCTCTCATTCTGGCGGCCGGCGCCGATTCCTCGGCGTCAGTTGACCGTCGTAGCCCTGCGCCGATGTACCGGATGGGCCGGCTGCGCGCAGCATTAGGTTGCGGTCGTTGTAGGTGTAGGTGTTGACGGCGTCCAGCGAGCTGGCCGTCGCCGAGCTCGGTGCTCCCTCGGAGCTCGCCCAGCCCGCCGAGCCGGCTGTTGCCGGGCGCAACGGTGGCACCGGAGTTGGGGTCATGGACTCCGGCAGGCTTCGACGGCACACCGAAGATCCTGCCACCCAGCCGGGCGAGTGAGGCTGCGGGGTGACTGGTGCTGCTGTTGCGCATCGGTGGAGCGCGGATCGACGCGGTACGGCGTACTGAGAGACGACGGTGTGCTCGTTGCCTGGTTCAGGGTCTGGCTCTCCCGCACAGGCCTGGCCCGGCACCGGCGAAGGCTCAGCTGACCTCGAGCGTGGCGCCATCAGCGCCAGCACGTCGTCCATGGCCTGACTCCGGGGATCCAGCCAGTCGTCCCAGTCCGCCTCGGCGATCGCCATCGGCACCCGGTGGGTACGGCCAACCTCATCAGCCGCGGTGGCTTGTCCCGCCAGAACTCGTAGAGGCCGGCGAGCGCCAGGCGCCGGACCGCAACTGGCGGGGCAGGGCGTCTTCAGCGCCTCATCGCGTCGCGCGAGTGCGCACAAGCCCCCTGACCCTGGGTAGGGTCTGCTTTCGGCCGGACGAGCGAGTCCGGCGGGGAGGAAGGAACACCAGATGATGCGTGCCGGTTTTGCCCTGCTTGCTGTGCCACTGCTGGTCAGCTGCGGCGGCTCCGCCGAGCTGAGTGCGCCGCCACCGACGGTATCGGCGACAACTTCGGTGACTCCCGCACCACGGGCGTCGGCTCCTGCGGCGACACCGTCACGACACGTGTCGCCGCGGCCGACCGCGCCGAGTGTCACGCCACGGCAGGACGATCTCGCGCGGCTGCTGGTCCGATCCGCCACCTTCACTCGAACGTCGTCCCGGGACTGGGATCGGCAACGGGTCGGTCCGTTCGACGTGGAGCGGTTCGTCAGCAAGTTGTCTGGGACCCCGGAGGAGGATCGGCGGCTGCTCGCCCGGACCGGATTCGTCCGCGGGTACGTCAGCATCCGCATGTCGTCCGACGACCGACGACTGGTTGTCTACCTGTACCGGTTCCGTTCTCACGAGGGCGCGGTGACGCTCCAGAACCGTTTCTGGGGACAGTACGAGCACGGCGACACGTTCACGGTCCGCGGCATCTCGCGCACCTGGACCGATTCAGGACTGAAAAAGAAGTCGTCTCCCACGCTCTTCACGGCAGGTGCGAACGTGAATTTTGTCGTCGGCAACGTCCTCGCCCAAGTGACGGTGACCGAGTCCAGCGAGACCATCGACGGCCTCCGCCCCGACACCCGGCTGGCCGCCGCCATTTCGAACCTCCAGCATGAGCTCCTCGAGGCCGCTGGCTGAGCCGTCACCACAGCGGCCAGCGCAAAGACGAGGAGTACCTGGATTCGGTGTATTGCGCCGATCTGGCTCTGTGCCACCCCGGCAGCAGCAGCCCATACCTGCGGGTCTGCAGGAATCCCTCCCCACCCCGCCGCCCGGTACGCGGCCGCCAGCTGGGCCGGTTGCAAATTCCCAGCGGCGCGCAGGACTCGCCGCTGCCTATCCAGGGCAAAGGCCATCCGGCGCCAAACAACGCTCCTGTGACTACCCGACTGACCAACGCGATCGTCCTGGACGGACTGGGCGGGCTGATCGCCCGAGCGATGACGACGAATCCGATGCCCTTCTGCCCTGGATCGCGGGTCCGGACCCCAGGCTCCGGTAGCGTGCGCCGGGTTCTGCTCCGCCTTCTTCTTCTTCTTCGAGCGAGGATTCCCGTGAACCTTGACTTCGGCCTCGAGCCGCTCTTCTCCTGGTACGTCGTGCTGCTGTGTCTCAGTGGCGTCGTAATGGTCGCGCTGGCCGCGATCAAGGCGGGCGACCGGTCGCTTGGTTCGCGTGCCCTCAGCGCGGTGGCCGGCATCGGCTTCCTGGGCTACGGGATCTACCTGGGCTTCATCTTCCAGGGCGACAGCTACCTGATGTTCTTCCAGGCGTTCATCCTGCCGGCCCTGCTGGTCGTCAACTTCGTCCGCTCCCTGTTCACCAACCACCCCGCAGAGCCGCAGCCGTACGCGGGCGACCCCACGCAGCCGTACCCGGTCCAGCCGCAGCCATACCAGGCCCAGCCGCAGGCGTATCCGGCCGGCCCGACCCAGCCGGGCCCGACGCAGTCGAGCTGAACCCACCTCGGGTAAGCTGGTTGCCTGCGGCAACCAGCATCCAGAGGGATCGGGAGGCGGTACCCCTGCCCGAACTTGGGGAGTCGCATTGGTCGTCGCGGATGTTGGCGGCCCGGTAGCTGGCCAAGAACGCCCGGGTCACCCTGCACAACACCGCGACCAACTGGCGAGCCGTCCGCCGCGACTGCGATCAACACCTACGCCTACGACCTGCTGCGGCCACCTGGCAGGGCTCTCGGTCGGCGGGGCCGTGCATCTACGGCATGTGCCCGACAATAGTGACCACATCGCTACCGCAGGGCCGGGCTAGAGACAAGGTCCTAGATACCAAGTGCCACGACCGGCCTTGGCGCGTGAGTCGACAAGGATCGGGGGAGGGCCGAAGGGAACTTGTGCGTCCTGCTTGATGAAGGCGTCAACTGTTCCCGTTGGTGCTGCAAGGATCACGCACCCCTGGGCCACAGCCAAGGTGTCCGTTCCGGTGGCGCTGACGGGATAGACGCAACTGTTCGCCCGTATCTCAATCGTCGTCGACACGGGCTCGATCAGCTTGGCATCGACCGACTCGCAGCCGAGATGAACGGCAACCGCGCCGGCAATCGCCTTCCGCAATGCCCGCAGCCTGGCCTCGCTCGGAATCGGGCCGGAGCGGTCAGTAAGGCCCCGAAGTTCTTGAACCAAATGATACTGCGACCATTGATGTAGGTAACCCACAGTGCCTTCAAGCGCGAACAGTTGGGCCTGGGCAATCTGGGGCGATGATGACGGCGTTGTGCGGCCACCCCCTTGGGCAGGGGTATTCGTGCATCCCGACAACGCGCCGATGCAGACGGCGATGGCGGCCAATATTGACGCGATCGATGCCCGATCGTCCACCACCCCGTGGGCCAGCCGCGCGGTGACGAAGCCCCCGATATCCGTCCTCACAGAAGTCATAGCAGCCTCAACAGGAACGTGAGCGGCACCACAGACAGACCGAGTGTCCATTAGCTCGGCGGTCAAGTCCACAAAGGTCGGCATGTATTGTCGCGCTTCGCATTTTCGGTGTTCCGCGATCGCCTAGCCGTAGCTGGACGCGACCAGCCGACTGTCACCAACCTGAGCCCGGGCACATCAACGCGCAGGCCTTTGTGCGCGTAGCACGGTTGGTCGTCTTGCTCGTGGTTGCCCGCTGGGCGGCCTGCTTGGCCACCTTCCGGGCGATGCCTTCCTCGCCGCGGCACGCTTGGGAGCCGTTGCCGCGACGGCAGGCTGGCTGCCGGCACTGGCTGCGGCCGCATGCCTCACCCGCGCGGGTCAGGTGATGAGCTTCCTAGCCGGGCCACGGAGGTGATTTGACTGCAACCTCGTCCGATCGCCTAGGGCCTCCCTTGCGGGGCCATTGCGGCGCAGAATGGGATCCGAGATAGTGACGAACGCGCTGAAGGCGATGATCATCATGCGCAAACTGCTCGTGACAGCCGCGGCGGCCTGTGCCGCCGTCGGAGCGAAGATCGGCATCGACAAGCTGCGACGATCCGGCCGAGCCGAGAGCACCATCGCGGACGTGCGCCGCCGAGGCCGTCATCTGGCCGGCCAGGCGAAGGGCGTGGCGTACCACGCGCTGCGGCGCCACCCGGACGCCAACGTCGACGACGCGACGCTGGCCGACCGCGTGCGCTCCAGCATCGGGCCGTTGGAGAAGCGGCTCCACGTGCCACGGGTGCACGTCACGGTCGAGAACGGCACCGTGATCCTGCACGGCGAAGTCCCCAACAACGAGGCGGAAGCCGAGATCGTCAAGGCCGTTGACGGCATCGCCGGAGTCCGCGACGTGCGGTCGCACCTCACCCGCACCCCCACCTGACACCGCCGCGAGAGACCTCAGTCGCCCAGGCCGCCGGTCACCGGGGACAACCGGAGCGGCGGCCGCCAACGCTCCGCGAGAGAAGTCAGACGTTCCACGCGCAAGAACGCCGTCGAGCCCCTCCAATGACTTGGAGGGGCTCGCGGAGGTGCAGGAGGGTCAGCTGACGGTGAGGACCTTCGAGACGGTCTGGGTGCCCTGGTGGTCGGCGTCGGCGTACCAGACGACTCGGTAGGTGAAGGTGCCGCGGGTGGTGGGCTTGATCCCGAAGGCGTATCTGCCGTTGGTGGACAGCTTGACGTTGGCGACGTTGAGCCAGCTGGTACCGGAGCGGCGCTGGAGGTAGGCGCTCATCCCCGTGTGCGGCGGGTTCAGGTATCCGTAGAACGAGGTGCTCGCGCCCAGCTTGATCGCCGCCGGGCTGAGGTAGGCCGACATCGCCGGCCGCACCTCGACCATCACCGCGGCACTGCGGGAGCCGAGCAGGTCCCCCGAGCCGTTGTAGCCCCACATGTAACTGGTGGAGACCAGGGGCTTCACCACCCGGGTCACGTCACCCGTCGCGGACGAAGTGGTCGTCCCGACCGTCGTCCAGCGGGTGGAGTTCTTCGCCTTCGAATACAGCGTCACCGGTACTCCGGCCACCGCGGCACCGGTGTCGGTCCGAGTGACCTTGGTCGACAGTGTCGCAGAGCCGGTGTAGATCAGCACCGAGGCGGTGGTCGCGATGGAGACCTTCGTGCCGGCCAGGTAGGTGTCAGCCCCGGGGCCGTACTTGCCGTAGTTGTCCTTGATCCAGGTCCGGAAGGTGTAGCCGGCGCCGTTGGCCAGGCCGGTGACGTAGGCAGTACTGGCGGTGCCGGTGTAGACCGTCGTGCCGGATGTCGGGAGCGCCGGCGGGGTCGTGCCGGTGTTGCGGCGGACCAGGATCTGGCTGACCTTCGTACCCGTGGGGACCGTCCACCGCAGTGTGGCGGTGGTGTTGCTGCCGGTGGCGTCGAAGCCGGTGACGGCCGCGGGCGGCGCGGTCAGGTTCAGCGCGTTGCCGTCGATGTTCATGGTCACGCCACCGTGGGTCTCGGTGACGTTGCCGACGTTTTGGTGCACTCGCTGGTGCATGTTCCAGTAGGTGGCCGGGATGAACCGGCTGGTGCCGGCCGGGGTGGAGCCCCAGTGAGCGAACCAGAGGTTGTCCGGCCGCGTGTACGCAGTACTGGTATAGGCGCTGGACAGGTCGGCGCCACCCGTGCCTGCCGCGACGTAGGCGCCGCCGACGTAGCCGCGGGTGTTGAGCTCTTGGGTCCAGCCGCTCAGATAGGACAGCACCGAGGCCTTGCAGGCAGCGGTGGTGGGGTAGGCCTCGATGTCACTGTAGATCGCGCTGCGCTGGGCGAAGCCGAGTGCCTGCGCCTGGGCCACCGAATTGGCGGCGGCTGCCTTGCCCTGCGCCAGGGCCGTGGCCGGGACGGTCGACATCTTGCTGCTGAAATTGGTGCACGGCGCCTGCATACCGACGTCGAGCAGCAGGAACTGCCAGCCCTTGGCATGGTTGGCCGCGACCCAGCCGGCGGTCAGGTTCGGCTGGCCGCAGGCGCGCAACCCGCCGCTGATGTAGATGCCGACGGCACGATAAGGCGATGCCGGGGAAACCCAAGCATCCATGGCCGCCTGGCTCGGCGCGGCACAGGCGTCGAAGCCGGGAGACGCGATGGTGCCGGTGGCAACGATCGACGCCGCGGCCGCCTGGGCCTGTACGGTGCCCTGACTGCCCTGGGTCTTGGCGGTCACTTGGCCACTGGCGAGCACCTTCCGAGCGGCCTGCTCACCGCCGGGACCGTAGTACGCGGTCGCCATCACCGCGGCGTCCTTGACCGCTACCTGGATCTCGCCGTCGGCCGACCGGGCGGCCGAGGTGAGGGGCTCGAGCACGAGCCCGTCACTGCGTCCGATCTGGTGCGCCGGGCAATCTGCCTGCACCGTACTGCGGCCCAGATACACCGCCGGGCGGTCGAACCGCACACAGGCCGTCGGGTCTTTGGCCAGGTCGATCACCGGCCAGCCCGCCGGCACGGTCACCTCGTAGCCGCGATACGACACGGTCTGGACGTCGGCCGCGTCGGCTGCCGCCCCGGCCGCGACGCCCCCGATCACGGCGACGACAGTAGCCAGCACAGCAGGTCCCTTTAACCTCACCAAAGCTCCTCACGAAGACGAACGGCTGCCCCAGAATGTGCCACCCGCCCACATCCCCAGCCCGGTCAATCCAAGACGAGCCTGTGGTGGTCTGTCGAATAGCCCCCAGCACTCGCCCCGATCCGCGAATGCTATCGACCGACCCCGCCCGTGAGTGCTCCGGCCCATTGCAACTTCCTGCAACTCTTCGGCAAACAACTCGCCGAACTACTCGGCCACCCAGATCAGGCCGAGGCGCTTGATCGTCTGCTTGCCCGCGATGCCGTCGGCGTCCTTGCCGCGCCAGCCCTGGGCGAGCTGGAACTTCTGCACCGCCTGCTTGGTGCCCGGCAGGTAGTCACCGGTCGGCTTGGGCGAGCGGATGCCGACGCCGTGGTTCATCAGCGCGCGCTGCAGGTTCCAGACGCTGCCGGAATCCAGCTGCCCCAGATGCATCTTCGACCTGAACAATTTGCCGCCCTGCTTGAAGGCCCTGCCGCCGGGCTGGGCGAGGCCGTGAGCGGTGATGGACCAGGCGCAGAGTTCAGTGAAGGTAGCCGTCCCACTTCGGCTCGTACCTGCTGCCGCCGGGCAGCGCAGTCGGGCCAGGGATGCCGTCAACGGCCCGGGCGAGCTCGAGGTCGACCGGCCCAACCAGATCTGCCGGTAGCCGTACCCCTGGCTCAGCCTTGCGGTCCCGGGGCATCGTCACCTCTGGGTGCAACCAAGAAACGCACTGATATGCCGGTGGGTTGGGTGCTGAGTGCGCTCAATCCTGATCTGCGGAGCGCCGGCGTGTGCAGGTAGATTCTGCCTGGTTCAGCAGCGATGAGATGTCCCAGGTGTCTACCTCGGACCGCTCCATCACCTTCGAATCGGGAGGCATCTTGAGACTTCTGCTCACGTCCGCGGGCGTCAAGAACGCCAGCATCCACCGCGCGTTGGTCGAACTCCTGGGCAAGCCGATCGCCGACTCGAGCGCCCTGTGCATCCCGACCGCGCAGTACGGGCACCCCATGGTCGGCCCCGGTGTCGGGGCCTGGCAGTTCATCAGTGGGAATTCCGAAAATCCGATGGTCGACCTGGGCTGGAAGTCCGTCGGCGTACTGGAGCTCACCGCGCTGCCCAGCATCGATGAAGAGCGCTGGGTGCCCATGGTCCGGGAAACAGACGTCCTGCTGGTGGCGGGCGGCGATGCCCTCTACCTGTGCCACTGGATGCGGCAGTCCGGACTGGCAGACCTGCTCCCGTCCCTGAGCGAGACGGTCTGGGTGGGACTGAGCGCCGGGAGCATGGTGATGACCCCCAGGATCGGCGAGGACTTCGTCCAGTGGAGACCGCCGGCAGGTGACGACACCACGTTGGGCATCGTCGACTTCTCGATCTGTCCACACCTGGCTCAGGACGGCATGCCGGGCAACTCCATGGCCGAGGCGGAACAATGGGCGGCCGGCATCTCGGGTCCGGCGTACGCGATGGACGACGAGACGGCCATCAGGGTAGTCGATGGCACCGTCGAGGTCGTGTCCGAAGGGCACTGGAAGCACTTTCCCTCCTAGCTGCCGACGCCAACCGCGAGTGGGCAGGGCGCTCATGCCACGGATAGCGAGCTCGCGGGACACCTGTTGGCGGGAAGGCGAGTGCCACTCGCTGACGGGACTGCCTGTATCAGCGGTCGGCGCCGCCGGTCACGCGGAAGAAGTCTTGTAGTCGAGCGGCGGCAAGGTCCGGCCGTTCTTCGGGCAGGAAGTGGCCGCAGCCGGTAACGAACTCGACGTCCATGTTCGGAGCGTGCTGCTCGAAACCGGAAACATAGGCGCTTGGTACGTAGAAGTCGTCGGCGCCGAAGACCAGCCGGGTCGGCACGGCCAGGTCGTCGTGGTTGTAGCGCCGGCGGATGAAGACGTCATGTGCGGTGCGCAGATAGCTGCGATACAGCAGGCAGGAGGCGCGGGCACGCGCGGGCTGGCGCAGCCGGTCCGCATAGATCTCGGAGTCCTCGACGCTGAACACGTGGCGCCGCCCACCGAGTCCTACGAACCACGGCAGAAAGCGAGGGTTGGCGACGAGATGAGGTCCGAGCGGGCTCGCGATCGCGGCCACGTACCAGGTGCGCCACAGCGAGGCGATCACACCCCAACTGAGTGGCGCCCACAACGGCGGCGCGTTGAACACCACGATGTGCGTGAATCGCTCAGGGTGTTCGACGCCAAGCAAGAAGGCAGTGAAGCCACCCCAGTCATGGCCGACCAGTCGCACGCGATCCAGCTCGAGCGCGTCGAGCAGCGCCAGTGCGTCCGCCGCGAACGTTCGCGGGTCGTAGCCGTGCCCGGGCGCACCGCTCCAGCCGAACCCGCGCAGGTCGGGCATCAGCAGCCGATACGACCGCGACAGCTCGGGTACCAGGTGCCGCCAGCAGTACCAGTGCCCCGGCCACCCATGCAGCATCAGGACCGGGTCCCCGGCGCCAGCCTCCGCGACATGGATGGAGACCGTGCCCTCGGCCCCAGCAACCTCCACGAAACGATGCGCAACACCCGGCACCGATGGCACATCGGCGTCGTCGGCCCCGGGTATCCGCGCGGTGGGCATGCCCGCACTGTCGCACACCCAGGTCAGAAAGCCCGGAGCTGCAGGGCTGCGACAGCGTCGAAGCAGGCAGTCCAACGTCCGCTTCTGCCGCGGACAGGTCGGGGTTGGGTCCTAGGCGGCGGGCTGCACGGCTCCCGTTAGAGCTCGGCGCGCAGGATCGACGCCGCGCCGGCCATGGCACGCATCTTTCCCTCTGCGCTCGTGCGAGGCAGGTACTTCATCCCGCAGTCGGTGGCGATGGTGATGCGGTCCGGTGAGGCGTAGGCGAAGGCTCGGCGTACCCGATCGGCGACCAGTTCGGCGGACTCGACCTCGTGGTCGGACAGGTCGATGACGCCCAGGATGATGGTCTTGTCGCTCAGGTCCTTCAGGACGCCGAGATCGAGACCCGATTGAGCGGTCTCGATCGAGATCTGGTCGGCCGAGCAACCGGCCAGCTCAGGCAGGAAGGAGTACCCCTCGGGCCGCTCGTGGATGATCGCGGCGTACCCGAAGCAGATGTGGACGGCGGTGGTGCCGGTGACGCCGTCGAGCGCGGCGTTCAGGGCGGCGAGGCCGTACTCGCGGGCCGCGTCGGGCCGTGCCTGCATGTACGGCTCGTCGATCTGGACCAGGTCGGCGCCGGCGGCGTGCAGGTCCTTGATCTCGGCGTTGACCGCGGCAGCGTACGCCAGAGCCGCCGACGCGAGGTCGGGGTAGTGGTCGTTCTGTGCCTGCTGCGACATCGTGAACGGGCCGGGCACGGTCATCTTGACCTTGTGATCGGTGTTCGCCTTCAGGAACTCCATGTCGCGGACGCCGACGGGGTGCGGTCGCACGATCGGGCCGGCGATCCGCGGCACCGGGTTGGGATGCCCGCTGCGATCCAAGGCCGTCCCAGGGTTGTCGATATCGACGCCCTCGAGGGCGGTGGCGAAGTGGTTGCTGTACGACTCGCGGCGCATCTCTCCGTCGGTGATGATGTCAAGTCCCGCGTCCTCCTGGGCGCGGATCGCCAGCAACGTGGCGTCGTCCTGCGCCTGCCCGAGGTACTCCGCCTTGACCCGCCACAGCTCTTTCGCCCGCACCCTCGGGGGGAAGCGGCCAGCGAGCTTGGCCCGGTCGATCAGCCAATCCGGCTGGGCGTAGCTGCCCACCAGCGAGGTCGGCAGGATCGGCAGCGGGGTCGATGTCGCAGTCACTCTCGTGACTCTAGACCTGCCGCTGCCCGTTGAGGAGGCCGTCCGCTTCCCTCGCGGGTGCTTTGGGCAATTCACTCATCTCGCATTCCGCGCGCTCATGGCCGATGTCAGCGCGCTGGATCGCCCACCGCCCCTTGGTTGATAAAACGAGGCATGGATCGTCGTCCGCAGGTGTCCAACCTGCCCTTCACTTGGGCCTTCGTCCTATCCATCGTGGAGAACCGTTTGGGCCTGCGGCATCCGAGCTCGCCGACTGCGAAGGTCGATCAGGCAAACGCCCTGACATGCCGCATTCCGCCGGCCCGACCGAGCCACAGTCCTGGGACTCACCCACCGCAGCGGGCGGCGCCCTAAACCGGAGCCTAATACTCCAGCCGTAGTTCCTGATCAGGCGAGCGGACATCGAACGGGATCCCCTCCCGTGCTGCGGTTGTTGGCTTGGCCCGGAACGACTCAGCTCGTTTCTTGGTCGCGTGAGTCTTCTCAGACATCTTGCCGGCCGGCCCCTTCTAAGGAAGCTCTAAAGCTGGCTGAAACCGCACCTGAGGCCGCGCTGTTTGTGTTGTCGCCACGGCGCCGGTTCTCGTCCGGCGCGCTCAGTGAAAGAAAGGAATCGCGATGATGAAACGCACACGGCTGATCGCGGCCACGGTAACGCTCGCCGCGCTCGCCACGACCGGTACTGCGTCGGCGGCGACGTCCGGTTCGGATCCGAATCCCGGCGCCGCAAAATCCGGTGCCGCGGTCAAGGTGGAGGGAACGTCCAAGCCGGCTGCGGATGCCGACTTCGCCGCGATCGCGGCGAAGCTCGGGGTGACGACCGACCGGCTCAACGCCGCGCTGGTCGCGGCCAAGATGTCGCTGGCCGGCTCGAACAACGTGACGCCGGAGGCATTCATCAGGGCGGTCGCGGCGAAGCTGGGGCTGCCGGCCTCGCGGGTCAAGGCCGCCGTGGAACCGTTGTTCCTCAAGCCTGGGCGCAGTCGTGCCGACGACGGCAAGCGGGCCGGCAAGGCGGAGAAGGATGGTAAGCAGGCCGGTAAGGACAAGAAGGGGGCGGACGACCCACGGAACTCGCCGTTCACGACCAACGCCGCAGCGGCACGTTTGGCCGCTGCGCTCGGCGTCAGCCAAGCCAAGGCCAAGGCCGCCCTGATCGCTGTCGTATCGGCTCCCGGCGGAATCGTTCCGACGTCCAAGGCCTTCGGTGACATCGCCCACTCGCTCGGGGTCAGCGCCGATCGGTTCAAGACCGCGTTGGGGGATCTGAAGCAGTCACTGGCCAACGGCTAGACAGCCGCCGAGTCTTACATCATCACAACTTCATGATCGACGGCGAGGATGGATGACCATGCGAATACTTGTCGTGGACGATGACCCGGCTGTTCGGCGGTCCTTGGAGCATGCGTTGGGCCGCGACGGCTACGACGTGGCATCCGCCGCTGATGGGGCGTCCGCCCTCGCGGAGCACGGGGTGTTCCGCCCGGACGCGGTGGTGCTCGACGTCCTCATGCCCGAACCGAACGGGCTTGAGGTATGCCGGACGCTGCGTTCGGGCGGGTACGACACGCCGATCCTGATGCTAACGGCCCGGGACCTGGTCACCGACCGGGTCGCCGGGCTCGACGCGGGGGCCGACGACTACCTGGCCAAGCCCTTCGCTCTGGAGGAGCTGCGGGCCCGACTTCGAGCCCTGCTGCGGCGCAGCGGCGCAAGAGCCGAGGTGCTGCACTTCACCGACGTCGAACTGGACTTGAGCGGCCGCCGGGCCGAACGCGCCGGCCGGCGCCTGGAGCTGACCAAGACCGAGCTGTCCCTGCTGGAGCTGTTCCTGCGCAATCCCCGCCGCGTGCTGAGCCGGACGCAGATCTTCGAGTCGGTCTGGGGCTACGACTTCGGCCCGGAGTCGAACGCGCTGTGGGTCTACATCAGCTACCTGCGAAGCAAGCTCGAAGCGGACGGCGGCAGCAGACTGATCCAGACGGTGCGCGGCCTGGGGTATGTCCTGCGCGAGGAGCCATGAACCTGCGCACCCGGCTGGCGATCGCCGGAGGGTCCATAGCCGCCGGCGCATTGGTGCTCGTATCGGTGGTCCTGTATCCGGCCGTGGAAGCCAGCCTCCGCGGCCAGATCGACAAGTCCCTGGTGGCGGCCGCCGGCCAGGCACCGGACGTGGCGAAAGCCATCAAGGAGAAGTTCAGGGGGACGTCCAACGAGGGGGCCTTCCCAGCCGTTCCACTGGGGATAGGGAGCACCCAGCTGCAAATCGTGCCGGACCCGGTCCGGGCCGGGCCGTCTCCGCAGTTCGTCGACCTCACCGTCCGCGACGTCGAGGTCGCGAACGGAGCCGCCGCTGCCTACTTCCGTAACGCGGTTTACAACGGCGTCGCCTACCGCATCTACACCGCCCCATTCCCAGGAGCACCCGGCACCCTCGTGCGGACAGCGATCCCGCAATCCGATCCCGCACCCACCCTCTGGAAACTCGCCTGGCTGCTCACCGCATCGACGGTGGCCGCCGGACTCCTGGCGGCACTTGCCTCGCGCCTGGCCGCACGCCGCGTCCTGCGACCCGTACGTCAGCTCACCGAGACCGTCGAAATGATCCGCACGACCGGCGACCTGGCCATCCCGATCCCCGCCGACGGCCAGGATGAGATTGGCCGGCTCGGCTCCGCGTTCGCCGGGATGACCGCCGCGCTGGACGAGTCTGTCGGCGCCCAGCGCCGCCTGGTGGCCGACGCCTCGCACGAACTGCGCACACCACTGACGAGCCTGACCGTGAACCTCGAACTGCTGGCGGAAGACCTGGCCGACACGCAGGCCCCACACCTCGCCGCCGAAGCGCTCGACCAGGCCGGCGAACTCAAAACACTGATCAACGACCTGGTCGACCTGGCCCGCTACGGCCACCCCGCTTTCCACACTGAAGACGTCCGCCTGGACCTCGTCGCCGAGCGCGTCGCGGCCCGCGCGACACGTCGGGCAGCACAGATCGGATTCGACCTGACCTGCGCGCCCACCCTCGTCCACGGAGACCCCGACGCCCTGGAACGCGCCGTTGCGAACCTGGTCGACAACGCCGTGAAATGGAGCCCGTCCGGCGGCCGCGTCCTGATCAGCGTCAAGGAGGGCATTCTCGACGTCGCGGACACCGGCCCTGGGATCCCCGACAGCGACCTCAAATTCGTCTTCGACCGCTTCTACCGCTCACCCGCTGCCCGCGCGCATCCCGGATCCGGACTGGGCCTAGCCATCGTCCGACAGGTCGCCGAGGCTCATGGCGGGACAGCCGAAGTCGTGCCATGTCATAGCGGCGCGCTACTGCGCCTGAAGCTGCCGGTGTGTAGCGAACACGCTGAGCCCTGGGCAACACCGAGTTGAAGGTCTAAACGGAGGTGTGGCTTTGCGCTCTCAGGAGAGCGCGGCGATCCAGTTGCGCAGGTTCGCGTCGGTCACTTCGCGGGCCGGCGTCACGTGTGCGAACGTTCCGTCCGAGGCGACCAGCGCGATCGTCACCTGCGTGAGATCCGGCGGGACCGTGATGTCACCCGAGAACACCCAACTGGCGGCGCCCTTGAAGTCGAGGCCGACCGGAACGGTGAACGTTCCCGCCGACTTCGAGATCGAAGCCGCCAGTCGGTCCACGTCCTCGGGGTTCAACAACGAGCCCTTCCAGTCCTCCGGAGGCATGACCAGCAAGAAGCCCACGACCGGAGGCTTACCGGCTCGCGTCATCGGCAGCAGACGGCCGAGCGCAGTCCGGATCCCATCCGCCGATCCTGCCACGATCACGAACGGCTTTCCGCGGTACGACGTACTGTCGACGAACCCACCACCGACCGCGTTGAGCCGGAAGCTGCCGATCTCGTTGGGCCCGACGTCACCGCCATCCGGCGGCACCTCAGTCGACTCGGCATCCGGCGGCACGTCGGTCGACTCGCCTTCCGGGGTCGCCACGGACGAGTTCGCGCCTGGCGGCAATTCGGTTGAGAAAGTGTCGGCCGCGATCACCGGGCCGAAGGTCACCTCGGTGATGACTTCCCCGCCGCCGTACACCATTACCAGGCCGGTCTTCTCGTCCAGCGCGATCTCTCTCGCGTCCATCTCCGGCATCTGGTCACTGGATTCCACCTTGTCGCAGTGGTAGCGGACCGCCGTCCGCCCGAACAACGTCTGCGTGCCGAGCCGCTTCGCCGCTGGACACAGCTGTTCGAACTCCTCGGTGCCCGGCCGGTAGAAGAAGGTGCTGTCCGGGAACTCGTCTTTGCCTGGATTCTCGATCCGCTGGTATTTCGGTTCCTCCTCGGGGCTGTAGATCAGCACTACCTTGCCGTCCCAGACCAGGTAGAACCCCGCTGCAGGGCCGGTGAGTATCGTCATCCGGTATCGCCTGTTTCCGTCCGCGAACAGCTCGAAGGAGTCCGAACTATCGTCGTCGTCCGTGAACGCGCCTCGAACCCTGACCAGATCAGCCGACACCGCTGCCGTTGCCGAAGGCAACGCGGACCCGCTCCGTGATTGTTGCCCGCCACAACCACCTGCTGCCGCGACGGCGAGCACGACCGCGACGATGAACATCCCTGCTTGCTTCCCCAGCACAGTCATGCCGACTGCGCTCCTCCCCTGTTGGTGATGCTCCAGGGACCGGCGGAGGCGACCGGCCGTGATCCCGTGGTGCACCCCAGACCTGTCCCAGGGGCGCACGCAGCGCTGTTTCAGTTCAGTCTGCGCGCGGAGAGCCCGGCGCGGACTGAGTAATAGTGCTCAATTCGCCGGGCGGCGAAACCACACCCGCGCCCCCGGACATGCGACCTCCGCGCGGATGGAACTGGTGCGGAAGCTGCGGCTGTGGCCTGCTCCCGCGCAGGTCAGAGCATGGGTGCGACCCTCCGCAATCTACCGGCGTTAGCCTACTCACGGCGCGTCGGCGACGTACGTTACAAGCACCGTTTGGTCGCCGGCTGCGCGGACGATCAGTTCGAAGTCGTCGACCTCCGAGGGCTGGCATCCGTGCCGCTTGACCGCGCCGAGCAGGAGGCGGTGAAGAGACTGGCCATCGCCAGGATCGGCCCGCGTCCGAAGCGTGGCGATACTGACCCCAAGCCGACCAACCTCAAGTTCGAGCGATTGTGGCCTGCCCGCCTCGCCGTCGGAGTCTGATGGTCTGAAGATGGAGGACGCCGTAGGCGTTACTCATTGACAGACCGTCTACGATCACGGGTACGTAGAGTAGTAATGCCTGGTCAAACGCTGAGCCGACGAGGGGACTCGAACCCCTAACCACCGCTTTGCCAAACCAGGTGTCTTAACGTGACGCAACGTTCGCCGAAAAATGCCCGTGACCTGCGGAAACATCGATTCTCAGTTGCCGTTGTGATCTCTCTGCGGAATCGGGCTGTGCCGTGATCTGGTCATGGACCCGGCGACCCGAGCAGTCCGCTCCTACCGGCGGCGATCAGTTCGGCCGCCTCGATTTCGGCATCTCCGGCAACATCGTCGGGACCCACCTCCGCGACATCTTCGCCAAACTCGACGTCCAGTCCCGAGTCCAGCTCACCAACACCCTCCACGCAGCGGACATCCGACCCGACCAGCCCCGAAGCCGCTGGCGATCTCCATGACACCCGACCGCAGAGTTCCTCACCCGTTGACGCGATACCCCCGTCGCCGGAGCGATCCGCAGACTGTGATCCGTGGCCGAGACGGCCCGGCTGTGGGACGGTGGCGGAAGAGTCTCCCTGGAAGGACTGCCGATGACTGAGCCGGCCGCGATGGATAGTGTCGCCAAACGGCGGGTCAAGGACGCGCTGATCGCCCACGCCGAGGCCGAGCTTCGGTCGTCGCGCGCGGGCGTCGCGGAACACGAGTCCGCGGCACAGTTGGCCCCTGACGTAGCGGACTCGGTCGGCGATCTGTCCCAGTCCGATGAGGCCGCTGACCTGGGTGGGCTGCTGAACGATGTCGAGGACCGGCAGAAAGCAACCCTGACGCGGATCGAGAATCTCGACTTCGGCGTCAAGACTGCCGTAGCGCCCGGCGCGTTCGTCGGCTTTGACGGCGCTCGCTACGTCGTCGGCGTCGTGGCGGCCGCGTTCGAGTGCGACGGCGCGACCTACGAAGGTCTGTCGTCCGATTCACTGATCTATTCCTCGCTTCAGGGACTCCAACTCGGCGACACCTTCACCTTCGCCGGCCAAGAACACCGCATCGACTTTCTCGCCTGACATCAGCCGACCAAGCGGCGGAGTCCGACGCCGGCGAGATCAACCGGCCGCAGGAGCACCGGGCAGCGATCGAAGCGCGGCGGACCATCATCGATGGCCAGCGCGACAAACTCGTGCGCTGGCGTGACGCGGCCGGCTGCCCGACTCGAGCCTGCGCCGGCTCAGGCGCGAGCTGGGCCGGGAGGAACGTGCGCTGCTGGAGCTGTGATCAGGAGATCAGTACGACACTGGACTCCGCGGTGAGGGCCAGGAATGTCAGCGACTCCTGCAGATAGAGCTCGACCCGCTCGGCGTCGTGGGACAGGTACCCGATCGACAGGTCCTTGCCGAGGTGCAGCTCGTAGTCGCCGCCCCGGGTCGACACCAGCAGGGCACCTTCCAGAGCCGGCGCCCAGATGATCTCGCCGTCGTGCAAGAACCGGGCCAGGTGGTCGCGGATCGGACAGCCGTGGTCGGTGGTCTCCGCGACGGCGGTGTACTGGTCGGCCGGGGCACTGTTGCGATGGCGGATCGCCGCGGTCAGTGCAGGGTGTGGGTCGATGAAGCACACTCCTCGTGCGCGGCCGCCCGTGACAGTGCCGTCGGAGTTCACCGGGTTCCGTTGCACACCTGAAGTGATCCTGTTGGCGGTGCGCTGGTGTATCTGCGGCCAGCGCCCACACCCGCGCGCGGGCCGCCGCCGGGCGACATTGATCGCATTCAGCACCCGCTCGACGTCGCCGGCCAGCGCTTCGAGCGTGCAGGGACACCGTCGGATCTGAGGCGACCGGGCCGAACACGCCCGGCTCGCCGCGCAGCACCGCGATGTCGGCCAGGCAGTCCCCCACCCAACCCGAGCACGATCGCCAGATCGGTGACGATCTTGGCCGGGTCGTGCCGGGCCAACGGCTTACGCCACGGCGCCAGCGCTCGCGGCAGCTCCGCGCCCAGGCCACTGACCCGCACCGCCTCAGTGAGCAACAGACCACTGGCCTGCGACACCACCCCCGAACCCGCAGCATCAACCCGAACGCACGAATACAACCCGGTAGTCTTCATCACCTGGAAGGTGCTCCTCGGCTCCGCACGACATGGTCCTAGACAAACCACATCGTCGCTGGTCAGGAGCACCTTTCAGTTCACCAACACAGCCTTAGCACCCAACGGCCGTGAAAGCGCCGGGCTAGGGTGACCCGGTCTTGGGGCTGGGTACAGCTCGGTGAGAAGCAGCCGTTCCCGGACTCGCCAGTGTTCGATCGGTTGGTCTTGAACCTGCAACGTTCCTAGGGATGGTCATGCCCCTGCTTACCCCGCACCAGGCCATTGAGATCAGGTCGTCCGAGTGCGTGCGTCGGTGCTGGGCTGGGCACACCGGCAGGCCGCGAGCGCCTCGTGTAGCGCGACGTGGACCTTGCCGTAGCCCTCTCCCGTACGGCGCCGAGCGGCTACGGGGGGCCTGCTAGCGAAGGCGCAGCAGGTAGTCGGCCTGGATCACGGAGTGCAGGCCACCGAGCAGATGCTGCTCGCCTGCGCTTGCCGGACGCACGGCCACCTGGTGCCAGCTCGTGAAATAGCACAACTAGCAGTCCTTGCGCGGTGAGAGGGTAGGCAGCACTGTGCGCGCAACCCATCTCCCTTTTCTGGGCACGCCTTCTCTGCTCGATATCCCGAGCCTTCGTACAGGTCAGCCACCTCAATAGATGGGTGTTGGCCCGGATGGACGTCTCGGTCGATGTCGACCATGGTTGGAGGTTAAACACTTTCGAGGCGAGCGGTGCGGCGAGCGAAACCCGTCGGCATCAGCGCTTCGACCTACACCCCCGCGTTCGTGAGAGGACGTGCGTCAAGTGAGCACCCAAGCGGCCCGTTCCGCGCAAATGACCGTGCATGAGGCCCGCCAGCGATTGGAACACGAACGCGGCTCGCGACTCACCCAGCTGCGCGCCATCGGTGAGCGCGCAGCGCACGGCGCAGAGGAGCTCATGTTGGCTCAGACGGCCGCCATCCACCGCGTACTGGCCGAGATCAGTGCTGCTGAAGAACGTCTGACCACGGGCTCCTACGGCTTGTGCCAGGGGTGCGACACCCGTATTCCAGTCGAGCGTCTAGAGATCCTGCCCTACGTGCGCAACTGCGTGGGCTGTCAGCAGCGCGCCCTGTGACCTGGACCGACGACTACAAGAATCAGACGGTCGTGACTGGTAACCCCGGCCGCACTTTGATGTGCGTTCGAACCAGACCGTTCCCTACGCCTTTGTAGACAGGTGTGAAGTCTTGAATTACGTGTTTGCCGCTATCGGCGAAGTCCAAATAGGCCCCAAGACGCTGGCTGCGCTGCGCGCACAGCTTCATGACGAACGGACGTTTCGACTGGAACAACTGGAGGGTATCTCCGAACTCTGGCCACTCGCCGTCGGCCGGCGAGGCGACCAGCACACAATGGCTCGAGACCAGGTGTTGGACGCGCTCGCCGCAGCCGCCCGCATGGTCCTCGCCGATGTCGAGGCGGCACTCAGCCGGATGGAGGCGGGGCACTACGGAAGCTGCCACCTGTGCGACTGGCCGATTCCGGTGCTTCGCCTCACGATCATGCCGCATGCTCGGTACTGCGAGCCGTGCCATCAACTGACGGAGGCAGCCGCGTGAAAGCGTCTCCAGGCTTGGCATCGCTGCGACGGCGCGGCATCTGGTCAGCCAGCCAGCGGTCCCCTGGGATAGCGATCGACCTGGGCAGCGCCCGCACCCGCGCATGGATGCCCGACCATGGTCTGGTCATCGACACGCCCACGATCACGTCGCCCGGCGCTCAGGGTGTCAGTTGTCCCGTGCAGCGCGGCCAGATCGTCGACCTCCCAGGCGCCGTGCGCCTGCTCGATCACCTGCTCGGCCGGCGAGCAGGGCTCGGCAAGTGCTCCATCGTCGTCTTGACCACTCCGGTGCTGTGCGTCGACGAGCACCGCGTCACGACTCTGGCCGCGCTGGAGGTCCTCGACGCCCGCACCGTGCTGACCATCGACAGCGTGAAGGCCGCTGCTCTCGGAGCAGGCGCCGACCTGAATCAGCCGCTATTGGTCGTGGACATCGGGCGCCCACCTGACAGAAGTCGGGCTGCTGGTAGATGGAGCCGTGACGCAACCTCATCGTCTCAACGCGGGAACCTCCGACCTTGGCGCTGCGACGACCGTTGCGGATCTCGTGCATTGGATCGGGACCGTGGTCATGGATCTGCTGCGTGATGACCTCGGTCCTCAGGTTGTCGACGCCTTGGAGCGCGGGCCGCTGCTCACCGGAGGCGGCGCGCTGCGTCCCGAGATCACCTACCGACTGGCAAAACGACTCTGCGCCCCGGTGCGGTCCGCTCCCGCCCCTCACCTCGCAGGCGTCCGCGGCGCCGGCCTCGCATTGGTTGCCGCCCACCGCCACCCCAGCTTCGCGGCCGAAGTTGCTACGGGCTACACATTGCCCAACGCCGGCAGTTGACCTCAAGGTCCAGGCAACAATCGCGCGAGTTGCGCTCCACCCGGTCCCACTTTCAAGCGGGTGGCATACCGGCGTCTGCGTCGAGGCCGAGCAGAGGGTGGATAGTGGGCGTACGTGCGATCGAGGAAGGCGACGTTGCCATGGCCTTGTTCTGGCGGATATTCGGACTCAACGCGGTGGTGCTGGGCGGGGCTACGGCGTTGCTGCTCTGGGCGCCGGTGACCGTGTCTGTGCCGGTGCTCCTCACGGAAGCGGTCGTGCTGGTCGGCGGCCTGGTGGTCATGCTGGTGGCCAACGCCGTCCTGCTACACGTCGGTCTGGCACCGTTGGAGCGAGTGACCCGCCGAATGGCCACCGTCGATCTACTCCGCCCTGGGCAACGCGTGTCGGTAGCCGGCCACGGGGGCGTCCCTGACCTGGTTCGCGCCTTCAACGACATGCTGGGCCGACTGGAGCACGAGCGCGCAACCAGCAGCGCGCGTGCATTGTCCGCCCAAGAGTCCGAGAGGCGCCGAATCGCTCAGGAACTGCACGACGAAGTCGGCCAGAGCATGACCGCGGTACTGCTCGAACTGAAGCGGGCAGCCGACCATGCCCACGACCCAGGTCTGCGAACCGACCTGCAACATGCGCAGGAGACCACCCGTGCAAGCCTCGATGAGGTGCGTCGTCTCGCGCGAAGACTCCGGCCCGGTGTTCTAGAGGACCTCGGTCTCGTCAGCGCATTGACCACCCTGACCACCGACCTGTCCACCCACACCGGGCTGGCGATCCATCGCCGGTTCGAACCCGACCTGCCCAAGTTGGATCAGCAGACGGAACTGGTGCTCTACAGGGTGGCTCAGGAGAGCCTCACGAACGTGGCCCGTCACGCCGACGCCACTCAGGTCGGAGTGCAGCTGTACCGCGACGGTGATCGCATCCGGCTGCTGATCTGTGATGACGGCCGCGGTTTTGGGCTCGCCCAGGAGGGCGCGGGACTACGCGGCATGCGTGAGCGTGCCTTGCTGATCGGCGCCATTCTGGACCTCGAGGCAACTCCCGGAGGCGGCGTACAGATTGGCATGTCCGTGCCGCTCCACGCGGATGCCAGTGATCATGTCTGAACAGACCCCTACCCGCATCCTGCTCGCCGACGACCACGCGCTGGTCCGTCGCGGAGTACGTCTCATCCTCGAGGGCGAACCGGATCTGACCGTCGTAGCCGAAGCAGGCGACGGCGCAGAGGCGGTCGCCCTGGCCGCGCGACAGCCCATCGACCTGGCCATTCTCGACGTCGCGATGCCCCGGATGACCGGCCTCCAGGCAGCCCGCGAGCTGTCTGCCCACCAACCGGACCTGCGGATCTTGATGCTGTCGATGTACGACGATGTGCAGTACTTCTTTCAAGCCCTCAGAGCCGGAGCTTGTGGCTACGTCCTCAAATCCGTCGCTGACCGCGACCTGCTGGACGCATGCCGCGCGGCCATGCGTGGCGAGCCTTTCCTCTACCCAGGTGCGGCCACCGCGCTCATACGCGACTACCTGGACCGTGCTCGACGGGGCGAAGGTGTACCGGCGCAGATCCTCACAGTCCGCGAAGAAGAAGTGCTCAAGCTGGTAGCGGAGGGGCACTCGTCCAAGGAGATCGCAGAGAAGCTGGTCATCAGCGCCAAGACCGTGGAGCGACACCGTTCCAACATGCTGCACAAGCTCGGCCTGCGCGATCGTCTGGACCTCACGCGCTACGCCATCCGAGCCGGTCTGATCGAACCGTGACACCCGCTCGGGTACTCGATCCGAGGGCCCGCGTGCCTACGGGGCAGCAGCCAGGTTCGTAAGGTTCGCCAATACGTCTTGGTATGCCTTGTCGAAGCTGGCGATGCCGTTGTCCTCCAAGGCGCGACCTACGGCGGTCATGTCGATGCCGACGGCCGCCAGGCGCAGCATTAGCTCGGCGGCCTGCGGCACACCGGTGTCGACGGTGCGAGCCATCGTGCCGTGATCCTCGAAGGCGGCGATGGTTGCTTCGGGCAAGGTCGCGACGGTGTCGGGCCCGATGAGTTCCTCGACGTAACGGGTGTCGCGGTCCTTGGGGTTCTTGGTGGACATCGATGCCCACAATGGACGCTGGATATCCGCGCCCAGGCCGGCGAGGCGGTGCCAGCGACCGGTAGCGAACTGTTCGGTGAATAACCGATAGGCCAGCTTGGCCTGCGCGATCGCGGCTTGGCCGCGCAGTGCGAGCGCCTCGTCGGTCCCGAGCGCCTCGAGTCGATGGTCGACCTCAGTGTCGACCCGGCTGACGAAGAACGATGCGACGCTGCTGACCGTCGAGGGATCGCCACCGTTCGCGGTGAACTTCTCAAGTCCTGACAGATAGGCTTCGATGATCTCGGCGTAGCGGGACAGGGAGAACAGCAGCGTGACGTTGACGCTGCTGCCTTCCCCGGTCAGCGTTTCGACGGCGGTGACGCCTTCGGCAGTTGCCGGAATCTTCACGAGCAGATTGGGCTGGTCAATCCGCCGGCGCAGCCACCGTGCGGCGGCGATCGTGGCCGGAGTGTCGTGGGCCAGCTCGGGAGACACTTCCACCGATACGAATCCGTCGATGCAGTCACCCCCGTCGAACACCGGGCGAAGGACAGTAAGCGCCTCGCTGGCGTCGGAGATGACCATCTCCCAGTAAGCCTCGTCCACCGACTTGCCGGCCGCCATCAGCGCCGAGAACTGTTCCTCGTAGTCGTGGGAGCCGGTGATGCTTCTAGCGAAGATCGTCGGGTTCGCAGTGACACCGCGGATCCCGTCGGCGACCATGCGCGCCAGGGTCCCGTCACGCAGCGAGGCGCGGGTGAGGTTATCCAGCCACGGGCTCTGCCCGCAGTAGCCATAGAGGCGTTCGATCTTGGTCATCGCGGTCTCAGTTCCCTGGCATCTGCCAGTTGCGGCTTTGGGTGGTCATGGGGCGGGCCTCAGTTGTCAGTGCCGTGGATGAGGCTGTCCCAATCGATCGGGGGGTGTCCTGGAACGCTGTCTCCCAGGACGAACCTGCTGGGATCTCCTGCCGCTCTGGCTCCTGATGCGAGCCACGCCGCGACGCCCCGGGCGTTGCGTTTCTCGAGCTCTTCGAGATACGCCCGGCGCTCATCGACGATCCATAGCCGTTGCGCCGGCGAGCCAGCCCTCTGCAGAGCTGAGAAGCTGGCTCGCCACGCCAGGCAAAGGGCGTCGTCGCTCAGTGAAGCCGGCGCGACGTGAGGCTTGGCTTCCTCGGCCGGTTGGATCCACGAGGTCGGCGCCGACGCGGACCCTGACGAGCGCTCGGCAGGGTCCGTCGGGCCTGGCTGCGGTGAAGGACTGGGCAGGTGGCCGTGTTCCCTGAGCCAGCGAAGGCAGTAGACGATCGCGTAGGGCGACCCCGCGGCCGTGATCGCCAGCAGCAGGACCGCCGTCGGAGCACCGACCAACGTCCCGACGCCGATGAACGCCACTGTCCCCGCCCCGGCCAGGATCGAGCTCCTGGCGACTATTCGTCGGCTGTCGCGCGGGAGCCGGGTTTCGTCGTCAGGGTTCAACGCGACCATCGCGACGACGCCGCCTGTCGAGGATGCGCAGATGAACAGCAAAATGACTATCGACAGGGACCAGGTGAAGGCGGCGACGGTGCCCAGGGCGCTGACCACACCACAGAAGAACAGCCAGCCGACTCGATAGGCCCTCATGGTGTCTTCTCCTGCACCGCAGTGTCGGGCGCGTCGAGGCGGGCGGCGAGTGTTTGGTCCACGACAAACCTCCTTACGGCGGCGGCCGAATCCCGAAAGACCAGCCCGTGACTCGGCGATACACACGTGGGACAGTCCGCCTGGGTTCGCGCTGGGTGAGCCGGAACTCCGGGGTCCCCGTTCGTGCAGCTATTACTTTGCCGCTGCGGGGCGGTGACAGGTACGGCAACGATCGGCGAACCTGAGGCGGGCCTGTTGTCCGGCGCTCGGCAACGATGGCCCCTTGCGGGGGACGCAGCGTCGCGTCGGCTAGGCGTGGGCCTCCGCGCCCGAGGGAAGATCACGCGCAGGCCATTCGAGGAGGCGTGCGCCGAGGACGGCGATGTGGAGAGTGAACCGCTGCGCTGGATCGCCCGGGTCATGGCCCGTCAGAGTCTTCACCTTGTCCAGCCGGTACGTGACGGTGCGGACCGACATGTGCAGGCGCCGCGCGGCCTCGGTGGCGACCTCGCCGGTCGCGAAGTATGCCTCGAGGGTTTGTACCAACGGCTCAGCACCCCCACGCGCCTGGGTCAGCGGGACGAGCACGGCCTGGATGAGGTCGACGATGGCTGCCTGGTCGCGGACCAGGACCCGGTAGACGAGCATGTCGCGGGCATCGACGACGGCCGCGTCGAGCTGCAACCGGTCGGCGAGCATCAGCGCTTCACGTGATTCCTCGTACGAGCGCGCGATGCCGTAGGAGCCGGGGTAGGCGCGGCCCGTCGAGACACGCCAGGTACGGCCCGCCCGATGCCGGACCAACGCGTCGTGGATGAGTTCCCCGATGTCCTTGGTGCTTGTGCGCGGTGCCGCGGACGGGGCAGTTGCCGGGATCAGGACCACCAGGAGGCCATCCTTGGTGGCGACGAGAACCTCGCGGTCGCCGAAGCGGTCGAGAATGAAGCGTTCCAGCATGCCTGCGGTCGTGTCGCCGTCAGACAGACCGTCGGCAGGCGCGGCCAGAACCACCTGGTGGGGTCGGCCGAGGTCGAGCCCGAACGGTTCGGCGCGCTCAACCATCCGGGACACGTCGGCGTCGCCGCGGAGCAGGTCGTCGACCAGCTCGCGGCGCAGCGATTCCTCTTGCCGGATCAGTTGCTGGGTGGCGGCCTGGTAGCTGTCGACGAGTACTGCGATCGCTTCACCGACAGCGCGCAGTACCGCCTGCGCAGAGGCACGGACCGTGTCGCGGTCGCGGTATGGCACGACGTCGGGCAGGTCTCGCCACATCCGCCAGGCCGCGGACAGGTACAGGTCGACGACCCGTCCGGCCGGGATGCCCTGCTCGGCGGCCCGACGCCCGAGTTCACGTACGATCGCCAACTCATGCTCGCGGGGTCGCCGCCCAGAAATCGCCGCGTCGGCGAGCAGGGTGAGGTATTCGACCAGCAACTCCAGTGGCGCCTGGGTATCCCCTGCGGCCGCCTGCGCGATCGCCGTCAGCCAGGCTTCATCCGCGCTGTTCGCGGGACCGGCACCCGGCCGCGACAACCCACCGGATTCGCTCATCTCACTCCCCCTCGCGCGGGATCGATGCAGGTGTGCGGCGCGGATTCCAGTAGACCATCGTTGCCGGGCGTCGGCCATCAGGCCGGTCACAGGTTCGCCGATCGTGGCAGTACCTGTTGTGCCGCCGGAACGGCACAGTCGAAACCGCAGAGCATCCAGAGCTGGAGCGGAGCGGTCCACATGACGAAAACCTATGCGCTAGACAACTGCGGCCGACCGCCGGTCGTGGTCGGCGTCGACGGGTCGGTCTCTGCGCAGGCCGCCCTTACCTGGGCCGCCGCAGAGGCGTGGTCTCGGCGTTGCCCACTCCGCATCATTCACACCTTCAGTTGGCCGACGATCTGCAACGCACTCGACCTGACCTGGGAGAAGAACAACGGGCTCCAGTCAGCGGCTGAGTCGGTGCTGGCCGAAGCGGAGGCGCATGCGCGCCATGTCGCCCCCGGTCTCAGAGTCAGCGGCGAGCTGTTCGTCGCTGGGGCTGCGCCGACATTACTGAGCCAAGGTCAAAGGGCCGCGCTGGTGGTCGTGGGCAGCCGGGGGCTCGGCGGCTTCCGCGGTCTCCTGGTGGGTTCGGTGAGCGCAGCCGTGGCCGCGCATGCTCCGTGCCCGGTCATCGTCGTCCATCCGCACCGTGACGGCACGGCGTTCCCGACCGTTCCGACCGGCCGGGTCGTGGTCGGCGTCGACGGGTCGGAGGTCTCGACCGCGGCGGTCCGGTTCGCCTTTGAGGAGGCGGCCCGTCGCCGCATCGGAGTTACCGCCGTCCATGCCGCCACGGCAACCCGGCAGCGCCCATCGCTCACCGTCCCCTCGGACATCGTCGAGCAGGTCGAACAGCAGCTGTTCGCCGAGTCGATGGAGAGCAAGCGGGTGCTCCTCCCCGGCATCGATCTGGAGGTGAAGCTCGTGCACTCTCATCCGGTCCAAGCGCTGATCGATGAATCCGACGGCGCCGAACTGGTCGTGGTCGGTTCGCATGGGCGCGGTGGCTTCACCGGCATGCTGCTGGGCTCAGTCAGCCAGGCCGTGCTGCACCACGCCGCCTGCCCCGTGGCCGTCGTCCACCCCCACCGGACCAAGTCCTTCAAACCGCTGCCTGCGCGCCGGCCCAGCCTCCAGATCACACCACCGAGCCGCCTCGCAGAGCTGAAGGAGCGGTCATGACGTCCGCGTCGCAAGGTCTGCCGGAGAGCCTTGGGTTGAACAGCCAGCTCCTCGACCTGGACCCCTCAGAGACCCAGGAGTGGCTGGAATCGCTCGACCAGGTGGTCGACCACGCCGGACGGAATCGGGCGCGGTACCTGATGCTCAGCGTGCTGCAGCGAGCCCGCGACCGGCGCGTCGGTGTGTCGAACCTGCGCAGCACCGACTACCTCAACACGATCGCCCCCGACGCCGAGCCCGACTTCCCCGGCGACGAGCATGTCGAGCGGCGGATCCGGGCCTACAACCGCTGGAACGCGGCCGTCATGGTCCATCGGGCACAACGGCCCGGCATCGGCGTCGGCGGCCACATCTCCACCTACGCCTCTGCCGCAGCCCTGTACGAGGTCGGGTTCAACCACTTCTTCCGCGGCCATGACGCGCCCGGCGGCGGCGACCAGATCTACTTCCAAGGCCACGCCTCCCCCGGCATCTACGCGCGGGCGTTCCTGGAAGGGCGGCTCACTGGCGAGCAGCTCGACGGGTTCCGCCAGGAGCTGTCCCACGCCGGACTCGGCGGCGGGTTGTCGTCGTATCCGCACCCGCGGCTGATGCCGGACTTCTGGGAGTTCCCGACCGTCTCGATGGGGCTGGGGGCAATCAACGCGATCTACCAGGCCCGCTTCAACCGCTACCTGCACGACCGCGGCCTCAAGGACACCAGTGGCCAGCGGGTGTGGGCGTTCCTCGGTGACGGCGAGATGGACGAGCCGGAGTCCCTCGGCGCGATCGGTGTCGCGGCGCGCGAGGAGCTGGACAATCTCACCTTCGTCGTCAACTGCAACCTGCAACGTCTCGACGGCCCGGTCCGCGGCAACGGCAAGATCATCCAGGAACTGGAGTCGTACTTCCGCGGCGCCGGCTGGAACGTCATCAAGGTGATCTGGGGACGGGAGTGGGATCCACTGCTGGCCGCCGACACCGACGGCGCACTGCTGAACCTGATGAACACCACCCCGGACGGAGATTTCCAGACCTTCAAGGCCGAGTCCGGTGCGTTCGTCCGCGAGCACTTCTTCGGCCGCGACCCGCGCGCCGCGGCTATGGTCGAGCACCTGTCAGACACCGAGATCTGGAACCTCAAACGCGGCGGCCACGACTACCGAAAGCTCTACGCCGCGTACCGGGCGGCCACCGAACACACCGGGCAGCCGACGGTGATCTTGGCCAAGACCATCAAGGGATGGTCCCTCGGGTCCCACTTCGAGGGCCGCAACTCCACACACCAGATGAAGAAATTGACCTTTGAGGACCTCAAGGGATTCCGGGACCGGCTGTTCCTGAAGATCCCCGACTCCGCACTCGACGAGGTGAGGCCGCCGTACTACCGGCCACCGGCGGACTCACTCGAGCTGCAGTATCTGCATGAGCGGCGTCAAACCCTCGGCGGCTACCTGCCGGCCCGCAGGGTCCCCAGCAAGCCTCTTCGGCTACCCGGTGAGGCTGCGTACGACGTAGCTCGGCGCGGCTCTGGCCGGCAGGAGGTCGCCACCACGATGGCGTTCGTCCGCCTGCTCAAGGACCTGATGAAGGATTCACAGATGGGTCACCGGTTCGTGCCTGTCATCCCCGACGAGGCCCGCACCTTCGGGCTTGATTCGCTGTTCCCATCAAAGAAGATCTACTCCCCACACGGGCAGAACTACCTGTCGGTGGACCGGGAACAGATGCTGAGCTACCAAGAAGACACCCACGGAGTTCTGCTGCACGAGGGCATCACCGAGGCGGGCTCAGCGGCGTCCTGGACCGCGGCCGGCACCTCGTACGCCACCCACGGCGAGCCGATGATCCCGCTCTACATCTTCTACTCGATGTTCGGGTTCCAGCGCACCGGCGACCAGCTGTGGGCCGCAGCAGACCAGATGACCCGAGGATTCCTGCTCGGCGCCACCGCAGGCCGCACCACCCTCAACGGCGAAGGCCTCCAGCACCAGGACGGCCACTCGCTGCTGCTGGCCTCCACCAACCCGGCCTGCGTGGCCTACGACGCCGCCTACGCGTTCGAACTCGGCCACATCACCGCCGACGCACTGCGGCGAATGTACGGCGATCCGCGACCCGGCGAGGACCAGAACGTCTTCTACTACCTGACTCTCTACAACGAGCCGATCCCGCAACCGGCCGAGCCCACCGACGTCGATGTCGACGGAATCCTGGCCGGGATGCACCGCTACTCCCCCGCCGCAGACGGCAATGGCCCGAGAGCGCAAATCCTTGCCTCAGGCATCGCCATGCCGTGGGCGCTGGAGGCCCAACGCCTCTTGCAGTCCGACTGGGGTGTCCAGGCCGACGTGTGGTCGGTGACGTCTTGGACCGAGCTGCGTCGTGACGCTCTCGCCGTCGACGAATGGAACCAGTCGCACCCTGACCAGCCAGCACGGATCGCCTATGTCACTAGGCGCCTGAGCGAATCGCCCGGCCCGGTCGTCGCGGTGTCGGACTGGATGCGGGCAGTGCCCGATCAGATCGCACCTTTCGTCCCGGGAGCGTGGGCCTCGCTGGGCACCGACGGATTCGGTCGGTCCGATACCCGGGCCGCTCTCCGCCGCCACTTCAGAGTCGACCCGCCGTCCATCGCTCTACGGGTGCTGAAGCAACTCGCCGGCTGCGGCGAACTTGACTCCTCCGTGCCGGGCGCTGCACAGAGGACCTATGGCCTGGGCGCCCACATCAACCGTCCTGGCACCGGCGATGGACCGGCACAGTGAGCGCCGCGCGAGGGTGTCCGTCCGGTGCTCGACTCTTCAGGAGGAATTATGCGTGTCTTCATAGCCGGGACAACCGGCGTCATCGGTAGGCGCTTGGTGCCACTGCTCATCTCGACCGGCCATGAGGTCATCGGGTTGGCACGGTCGTACGGCGCTGGCGTCGCCATCGAGGCGCTGGGCGCCGACGTGGTGCAAGCCGATGCACTGGATCATGCTGCGATGCGCCGTGCCGTACGGGTAGCCGAGCCCGACGCCGTCGTCCATCTGCTCACGGCGATCCCGGCCAGGATCAATCCGAGGCGGATGTCCCGCGAGTTCGCCCAGACCAACCGGTTGCGGACCCAGGGCACCCTCAACCTGGTGGACGCAGCACAACAGGCCGGAGCCAAGCGCATCATCACCCAGGGACTCGCCTACGCCTACGACCCGGATGCACAGGGCCTGGCCACCGAGGACGTCCCCTTCTGGCAGCACCCGCCGAAGCAGTTCGGTCCGGTGCTCGATGCCCTGCGGGAGCTGGAAGATCTCACCGAGGAAGCAAGGGGACTCGTCGTGCGCCTCGGTCATCTGTATGGCCCCGGCACGATCTATGCGCCGGGCGGATCATTCGTCCGCCAGGTGCGGGCCGGCAAGGTGCCGATCGTCGGCTCCGGTGACGGCACCTTCTCTTTCACCCACGTCGACGACGCCGCCTCGGCCATCGCCGCAGCGCTGCACAGCCATGTGCGCGGCGCTCTCAACATCGTCGATGACGAGCCGGCACCGGTCCGCGAGTGGCTGCCCATCCTGGCCGAACTGCTAAACGCTCCCCCACCGCAACACATGCCCGTGGCCCTTGCCAGATTAGCCACCGGAGGCTGGGGAGTCGCCTTCATGACCCAGCTGCGGGGCGCCGACAACACTCTCGCCCGGCGCGTCCTTGACTGGGCTCCGCGGTACAGCTCATGGCGACAGGGATTCCCCGCGGAGTTGACCCACGCCGCCCGGCCCTGAGCCGAGCGGCACCGAACCAGTAACAGCCTCGAGACCGATCATCTCGGCCCCAGAGCCGCCCTCGTCGCCCCGACCCGAGCAGCCAGGACGACGCTGACTCGACCGACGAATCGGCGTATCCAGGGCTTGCCGATCATCGGCAACGAACTGCAGACGAAGTCAGCCGATGAGGGGCGGTGCCAGTTCGTGGCCGCCAGACAAGCATAGAAGGACATCGACGCTCTAGAAGGAGCAAGTTATGAGCACTGAGGGGCGCACCGCCCGCACAACTGGCCGGGAGTCGCTGTCCGACCCGGCGTACCAGGCATTCCTCGCCCTGCGAACAATCTTCACGGTGGCGCCGATCGTGTTCGGTCTGGACAAGTTCGCGAACCTGCTCACCGACTGGCCGGGCTACCTGGCCCCGTGGATCAACGACATCGTCCCAGGTTCCGGGCAGGACGCGATGTACGTCATCGGGCTCATCGAGATCGTCGCCGGTGTGGCCGTCGCCCTGATCCCACGCTACGGCGCATTGATCGTCGCGGCCTGGCTCGCGGGCATCATCCTCAACCTGCTGACGATCCCGGACTTCTACGACGTCGCGCTGCGCGACTTCGGCCTCCTGGTCGCCGCTCTTGCGCTGGCCCGGCTCGCCACCAAGTACGCGCCGGCACGACACGGCTCCTGACCAGAACAACGAAGAACACATGACACCCGTTGACGCTGAAGGATCTGCCCACCGACCAGTTGGCCGACGCCCCGCGCGGGTTGGCTGGTGGGCAGGCAGATGCCGAGCGAAGAGCTTGAGGACGCGCACCTTCGCCAGCTCCAAGCGTGGTCTGGCGGCATCTTCCCTAGCTCCCGGCAGGTTGGCCTTCGGTGGCTGGAGTCTGGCATTCGCAACGCGTCCCAAGGTGACTGTTGCTTCGCGCAACACGAACGGCGTCCGCGGTCTCGTCGACACCAAACTCGACGACCGACGGGCATGCTGCCGAGAATCTCGTTTCTCCCGCTTTCACCCTGCTGATCCGGCGGTCCAACGCCACCGGTCGGGCAGTTCAGCGGGCTTCGCCACGGCCAGCTGTGGCGCCGGCTCGGCGAGAAACGCTGATGGTGGCGATCGCGGACATGGCCTGCGCGCTGCCCCGGATTCACGAACCACGGCGCACCTCCTGGTGCCTCACGCACTCCGTGGAGCGATCTGCACATTTATATCGTAACACGATATACTTGGATCAGTGCCGGTTCATGGCAACCGCTGAGGACGGATCACATGCAGCCCAAGACGATGGACGACGAGCAGGTGGCAGAACCGCTGACGAAGGCGGATTTCGAAGCGTTGGCGCGCTTTCGTTTCGGCATCCGTCGCTATCTGCGCTTCAGTGAGCAGACGGTCCGCAGCCATGGCCTGACCCCGCAGCACTATCAACTGCTGCTGGCACTGAAGGGGTTTCCCGGCCGCGAATGGGCAACAATGAGCGAGCTGGCCGACCGCCTTCAGTTGCGCCACCACAGCGTTGGCGAGCTGGTGAACCGGGCACAGGCTCAAGGGCTGGTGCACCGTGCTCCCCACCCGAGCGACGCACGTGCTGTCCGGGTGGAACTGACGCCGCCCGGGCAGAGCGCGCTTGGGCGTCTGAGCGCGCTGCACCGTGACGAGCTCCGGCGCATGGGTACCGCGCTGACGGTGCCGGACTGGGGCGAGACTCCGGACGGTGCGGCATGACGCACCGCGACATCCGGGTCCGCAGGATCTACGACCCGGCCGAGGCCGGCGACGGCATCCGGGTGCTCGTGGACCGCGTGTGGCCGCGTGGGATACGCAAGGAGGTCGCCGCCCTCGATGAATGGGTCAAGGACGTCGCTCCCTCGACCGAACTGCGAAAGTGGTATGGCCACGTCCCGGAGAAGTTCGCGCAGTTCGAGGCGCGCTACCGCGACGAGCTGGCCACCCCCGTCGCACGAACAGCGCTCGACCACCTGCGCACACTGGCCAAAGACGATGCCCTCACACTGCTGACCGCAACCAGGGACGTCGACCACAGCCAGGCAGCGGTACTGGCCGCCCTACTGCGGGAACCGCGTTGACATCCCGACCAGAAGACCGGCAATGCGGGTCTACTGCACGCAGACTGAGGAACCGAGGTTCACGTCAGGGCCGGCGGTGAGGCTCGGTTGAGACGGGTGACGATGGGCCCGATCACGTTGTGCAGCTCCGCCGGTTCCTCGATGTCGAAATCGAAGCCGAGCAGCGCGATCCAGACCGCTAGCTGTTCAAGGGATGGCGAGCCTACGATCAACCGGCAGGTGCGGTCGTCGATCGGCTCGACCACACCCGCCGTCGGTGGAACCATCTCATGCACCTCCGCCGCCGGTGAGTGCAGGACGAAGCGGCCCTGAACGCGGTAGACCGAGGTCGAGATGCTGGTCGAAGTGAGCCGCGCGACGTCCTCGTCGGACAGCTCGCGCGCCTTGAAACGCGGACCGGTCGGGATGCGCGGCGACATCCGGTCCACCCGGAAGGTCCGCCAGTCGTCACGATCGATGTCCCAGGCAACGAGGTACCAGCGACGACCGGTGTGAACCAGCCGGTGGGGCTCAGTAGTGCGGACAGTCGACGCACCGACCTTGTCCCGGTAGTCGAACCGCAGCCGCTGATGGTCTCGGCAGACCGCCGCGACCGCGGTCAGCACCTCCGGGTCGACTGTCGGCGCACCACCGACCAGCGGAATCGTCATCTGCTGCAGGGAGTTCACCCGATGGCGGAGCCGCGATGGCAGCACCTGTTCGAGCTTGGCCAAGGCACGCAGCGAGGTCTCCGCGATCCCCGCGACGGTGCCGCCGGCCGCGGTCCGCAAACCGACCGCCACCGCGACGGCCTCGTCGTCGTCCAGCAGCAGCGGCGGCAGTTGCGCACCCGCTCCCAGTTGGTAGCCCCCGGCAACACCCAGCGTCGCATTCACCGGATAACCCAGATTGCGGAGCTTGTCGACGTCGCGACGCACCGTCCGGACCGTCACATCGAGCCGCTCGGCGAGCTGAGCACCGGTCCAGTCTCGCTGCGACTGTAACAACGACAGCAGCTTGAGCAGCCGCCCAGAGGTCTCGATCATGACCTGAATTCTGCCACCGAAAGAGGACCGAAGCTGTCCTGCTTCGATTCTAGGGTGGAGACATGGAGAACAACACGGACATCCGCCCCTTCCGCATCGGGATCCCGCAGGGTGACATCGACGATCTGCGCACTCGGCTCGCCCGCACCCGCTGGCCCGCCGAGCTCCCCGGGTCCGGCTGGGAACGCGGAGTACCCACGTCATACCTGAAGGAGCTCGCGGACTACTGGGCCGCGTCGTACGACTGGCGCAAGCACGAGGCCGAGCTGAACGGCTACCCGCAGTTCGTCACCACCATCGACGGAGAGGACGTCCACTTCCTGCACGTCCGATCGACCGTCGAGAGCGCGACTCCCCTCCTGCTGGTGCACGGCTGGCCAGGCTCGGTCGTCGAGTTCCTCGACCTGATCGGTCCACTGACCACCCCGGTCGAGTACGGCGGCGACGAGGCCGACGCCTTCCACGTGGTGATCCCGTCTCACCCCGGGCATGGCTTCTCAGGCCCTATCTCCAAGACCGGCTGGACCGACGGACGTACCGCCGCTGCCTTCGCCGTACTGATGGACCGGCTGGGCTACGAACGGTACGCCGCGCAGGGTGGCGACGTAGGCGCGTTCATCCTGCCGGCGCTCGGGCGGCTCGCTCCGGACCAGGTGATCGGGATCCACGTCAACGCGCACGTCACCTTCCCGACCGGCGATCCGGAAGACATGGCCGCACTCACCGAGTCCGAACGAGGGCGGCTCACCGCGTTCAAGGACTTCCAGGACGACAAGTCGGGGTACATGCAGATCCAGGGGACCCGGCCGTTGACAGCTTCGTACGGCCTGATCGACTCACCGATCGCGCAGTTGGCCTGGATCACGGAGAAGTTCAAGGACTGGACCGATCCGAAGGCCGAACTCCCCGACGACGCGGTCGATCGCGACAGGCTCCTGACAAACGTCAGCATCTACTGGTTCACCGGTACGGCGCTGTCATCGGCCAACGCGTACTACGAACGGTTCCACGACGCCTCCGCCTGGGCACCAAAGGAGCGCTCGACCGTGCCGACAGCAGTGGCGGTCTTCACCACCGACGTGGCGATCCGGCGATTCGCCGAGAAGACCGACACGATCGTACGGTGGACCGAATTCGAGCGTGGCGGTCACTTCGCGGCGATGGAGGCGCCCGACCTGCTGCTCGGCGACGTCCGCGAATTCGTCCGCTCGCTGACGTAGTTGCCGTCACTGCTACTGATGCGGGCGGGTCTTGATCTGCAAGCCAGGACGGCGCCGGTGGACTGTCAGGTAGGACAATCCATCGGCGCCGGCGGTGATGTTGCGGGTCGAACCGTGCGGCAGCCAGACGAGGTTGCCCTCGGCAACCGGCTGCAGGTCGTCCGGGGTGCCGACGGTGCCGGTTCCCGCGACGGCCACGAGCAGCACGTCGAGGTCCGGTTCGGTGTGAGTGTCGACGCGCCGCCCGGGCGGCAGATGGATGAGGTTCGCATCGAGTTGCCGTCCCGGTTCAGACAGCGTCCACCGAGCACCTCCCGATACGCGTGGGTCGTCGACGAACTCGTGCACGTCGGCCAGGATCCGCACTGTCGGCTGATCCGCCGGGGTCGCCACCGCGGGCGGTTCGCGAGGGTCCTCAGGCATCAAGAGCGACCCGCCCGATCCGGACCCGCCATTCCTCAGGCCCGGTCTGCAGATAGTCCCAACTGAACGCGCCGGAATGGATTGCTTCGAACTCCCTGCGCAGCGGCTTGGGATCGTGACTGTTGACCAGAACGAACGCCTCCCCAGGCGCCAGGCTGGCATAGCGGGCAAAGACCCGCGGGTGGCGACCACCCCGCGCGATCTTGCGGACATCAATCACCGCCGGCTCCTCGACCTGCTCCCCCGCGAGGTAGGCCCGCAGGTGAGTGGCCAGCACTGAAGGGTCCACGCTAGGCAACCCGGCCAGCACCGGGAGCAGCAAGGACTCCTCGAGCTGTAGGTGAAGATCCAGCGCCGCCGCGATCATCGCGCTGATCCGCGCCGCTTCGACCGCGCCGGCCGCAGCCAGATCGTCGATCTGGGCGTTCAGCGCCGCGGCCCCGATGCGAAGAGCATCCACCAGCAGCCGCGTCTCAGCATCACCGGCCGCAGGTGCATACAGCTCCCGGTCGGCCGCGGCCAGATACTGGCGCAGCTCCTGGAGGCAGAAGTCGACCAACTCCGGAGAAGCCGACTGATCGCCGCCGGCAACCGCCTGCAGCTCCGCCAGCCCAGTTCGCAACCGCTCGTGGGCCTCGCGGACCACACCGCGAGCGATGACGTCCGGATCGGTCCCGGTCGCCTGGATGAAGATTTCCGCAGCAGACATGGTGCCACTCTCCTCACATCACTATTTCGAATGATTATTACATGTGATATTTGTAGTAATTACAAGCGCTTGGTGAGGAGTCAGCTGTGACCTACGTGATAGCCATGCCCTGTGTCGACCTGAAGGACCTGGCGTGCGTCGAGGAGTGCCCGGTCGACTGCATCTACGAGGGCGGGCGCTCCCTGTACATCCACCCGGACGAGTGCATCGACTGCGGCGCGTGTGAACCGGTGTGCCCGGTCGAGGCCATCTTCTACGAGGACGACCTGCCCGAACAGTGGAAGGACTACCAGGGTGCGAACGCAGGATTCTTCGACGACCTCGGATCCCCCGGCGGGGCCTTCAAGGTAGGTGTGATCCACCACGACCATCCCCTCATCGCGGCGCTGCCGCCGCAGGATCAGGGAAGCTGACGCCATGACCAGAGCTGACCAGCACGACGCAGACACGCCCCGCCGGGAGGTGGTGCTCGAGGCACTGCGCGCCTCTGACGATCCGCTGGGTGTCACCGAACTCGCCGAACGGCTCGGCATCCACCCCAACACGGTCCGCTTCCACCTCGACGCACTGGTGACGCAAGGGCTGGTCGACCGGAGACTCGAGGCGCCGTCCGGGCGGGGCCGGCCTCGAACCGTTCACGCCCCACATCCGGGGATGGACCGCGGCGGGCGACGTCAGTACCACCTGCTGGCCAAGATCCTCCTTGGACAGTTGTCCACGAGTCCCGATGCGGGCGCCGCGGCCGAGGCTGCGGGCCGCAACTGGGGTGGCTACCTCGTCGAGCAGGTCGCCCCGTCCCATCAGACCGGCACCGCCGAGGCCACCCAACGACTGACCGCGATGATGACCGATCTGGGCTTCGCGCCCGAGCCGGCCGAAGACGACCGCATCAGATTGCGCCACTGCCCCTTCCTCGAACTCGCCGAGGAGTACTCGTCGACCTTGTGTCCCTTGCACCTGGGTCTGATGCGAGGCGCTCTCACCGAGATCCGCGCACCGATCGCGGCGACCCGCCTCGAGCCGTTCGCCGAGCCCGATGCCTGCCTTGTCCACCTTTCCCCCACTCACCGCCAGGCGGCGGCCAAGCGTCCGAAGCAGCGTCGCCAAAGGAGCACGTGATGTACCTCACCAGGATCGGCACCACACCGCGACGTAAGGCCCCCATCCCCGGAGGCCCGACGATGGAAGTCCTCTTAGCCAGCGGGATCTCCGACAACATCGCCATGGTCCAGGTGTGGATCCCGCCCGGCGGTGGCCTGCCCGAACACGACCACGGACCGTCCGAGATCGTCCTGGTCCACCTGTCGGGCTCGATCGACCTGCAACAAGGCGACCAGGTGCACAGGCTCGCTCCCGGCGCCGTCGCGCATCTCGCCACCGGGGAACGAGTCAGCCTGCACAACCCGGGCACCGAACCCGCCGTCATGATGATCGTCGCCTCACCCCCCGAATTCGTCGGCCGAATCGCCCGCTGGCCGGCCGCCTAGGGGCCATCGGCAACGTTTGCCCACCCAGCCATCTTCGCGTGATCGGCAACGCACGGCTCTAGGAGGAACAGTTTGAACGCCGCACCAGCCGCCGCAGCAACCGCCGTCGTCTTCATCTGGCTCGGCATGGTGCTGGCGATCTCCTTCCTGGAAACGCCGCTCAAGTTCCGTGCCCCTGGGGTCGACATTCCCATCGGGCTCGGCATTGGCCGCATCGTATTCCGGGCGCTCAACCGCGCCGAGATCACTATGGCGCTGGTGACGCTTGCAGCGGTCGTCGTGGGACGGCCGAGCAGTGGTGTTGCGGCTCTCACCGTGGCCATCCTCGTCATCCTGGCAGGTCAACTCATCGCCATTCGGCCACAACTCAACCGGCGCACCGACCGCGTCCTCGCCGGTCACAACCTGCCCCGCTCGACCACTCACCTGTACTACGTCGCGCTCGAGACCGCCAAGGTGGTCGCGTTGGCAGCGCTCGGAGTCTGCCTCCTCGTGGCGGGGTGACTTGCAGCCCTAGTCCGTTGGGTCATCCGCGGTCTTGGTTGTGTCGAGTACCTGTTGACGCGCGGGATGGCTGGTGCGGCCGCCGTCCTCGCCCGCGTCGAGCAGGTTGTCCCGGGGTGCACCGCTGTCGCGGTACTCGTTGATCGCCAACTCGGGGTGCATCAAGTCGAAGGCGGGACTCTCGGACCGGATCCGCGGCAGGCTGACGAAGTTGTGCCGCGGCGGCGGGGACGAGGTGGCCCACTCCAGCGACCGGCCCCAGCCCCACGGGTCGTCGACGCCGACCAGCGGCGACTTACGGGACTTGTAAACGTTGTAGAGGAACGGCAGCGTTGAGGCGCCGAGGATGAAAGCGCCGATGCTGGACACCTGGTTCAGCGTGGTGAAGCCTTCGTTCGCGCCGTACGACGCGTAGCGGCGCGGCATGCCCTCGACACCTAGCCAGTGCTGCACCAGGAACGTCGTGTGGAAGCCGATGAACAGCAACCAGAAATGCAGCTTGCCCAGCTTCTCGTCGAGCATCCGGCCGGTCATCTTCGGCCACCAGAAGTAGAAGCCCGCGAACATCGCGAACACCACCGTGCCGAACACGACGTAGTGGAAGTGCGCCACCACGAAGTAGGTATCCGTGACCTGATAGTCCAAGACGGGCGAGGCCAGGATGACGCCGGTCAGGCCACCGAAGAGGAACGTCGTCATGAAACCGACCGACCACAACATCGGCGTATCGAACGAGATCGACCCGCCCCACATGGTGCCGATCCAGTTGAAGAACTTCACCCCGGTCGGCACCGCGATCAGGAACGACATGAAGGAGAAGAACGGCAGACTGACCGCTCCCGTGGCGAACATGTGGTGCGCCCACACCGTGGCTGACAAAGCGGCGATTGCCAGCGTTGCGGCGACCAGACCGATGTAGCCGAAGACCGGCTTGCGGCTGAACACGGGCAGGATCTCGGTGATGATGCCGAAGAACGGCAGCGCGATGATGTAGACCTCGGGATGCCCGAAGAACCAGAACAGGTGTTGCCACAGCAGCGGCCCGCCATTGGCCGCGTCAAAGACGTGGGCCCCGAGGGCCCGATCCGCCTCCAGCATCAGCAGCGCGCCGGCCAGGATCGGGAACGCGATCAGTACGAGCAGCGACGTGATCAGGATGTTCCACACGAAGATGGGCATCCGGAACATCGTCATCCCCGGCGCGCGCATCGTGATGATCGTGGTGACGAAGTTGACCGCACCCAGGATCGTGCCCAGACCGGCCATCCACAGACCCATGATCCACAGGTCGCCGCCGACGCCCGGCGAGCGGACCGCGTTGGACAGCGGGGCGTATGCCGTCCAGCCGAAGTCCGCGGCTCCCCCAGGCGTAAGGAATCCACTGAAAGCGATGAGGCCGCCGAACAGGAACAGCCAATAGCTGAACATGTTGAGTCTAGGGAACGCGACGTCGGGCGCGCCGATCTGGATCGGCATGATCACGTTCGCGAACCCGACGAACAGCGGCGTCGCGAACAGCAGCAGCATGATCGTGCCGTGCATCGTGAACAGCTGGTTGTAGACCTCTTCGTTCACGATCTGCAGGCCCGGCCTGGCGAGCTCGGCGCGGATCAGCAGCGCCATCACGCCGCCGATCAAGAAGAACGCGAACGACGTGATCAAGTACAGGCGGCCGATCACCTTGTGGTCGGTGGTGGTCAGCCACTTCACCACCAACCGGCCGACGCGGCGACGAGGCATCGCTGGTGGTACCGGCGGCTCGCCCCGGGCCGTCATCGACCGGATCCGCTGCCGGTGCGCGGTTATCCGCGTCAACTGCTCCAGGAGCGGATCGCCGTCATTGGCTGGAGCCATCCGCCTTCGCCGATTCACCAGTTCGCCGGTGGGTCGCTGGCCGGGAAGGAGTCGATGCCCCACACGTCCACGATGTCCGCCCTAGGCATCGGGTTCCGGTCCTGCGGTGGCGGCGACGTCGGCGGCGGGACCACCGTGTTCGTGGGCTCCCCTGCGACGGGGTCCGGTTGTGAGCCTTGGGACTCCTCGCGGTACTGGCACCGCACGCAGAGACTGGCCATCGGGATGGCCTCCAGCCGGTCGGAGGGAATGGCGCGATTGCACCGTTGGCAGATGCCGAAGGAGCCGATGGAAAGCCGGAACAGAGCGGCGTCGATTTCCGCCAGGAAGGTTCTGGCCGCCGTCATCAGCGTTGATGTCACCTGAGCCAAACCAGCGTTACTGGCAGTCGCGTTATCGCATGCCAACTGTGTGAGCTGCTCGAGCTCGACGCGGAATCGCTGCGAGTCAACAATGCGGTGGCCACGCGTTGCGCTGGGAGGAGCGGCCTGGTCCAGATCACTCATCGAGTTCTCCTCATGCAAATCTCGTCAGCGGGGTCGTCCAGGTCGTCCGACACCATCGCCTCCTGTGTGCATGGCGCCCACCATGCCGCCTTGCGCGCGGACCGAGTACGTGTACGCCCGGCCAAGTCACGGCTCGCCCCTTGCCGGTTATCGGCAACCTCGCAGCCACCGCTCCGCGCTGCGGACTACACATCAGATGTCAGGTGTCGCAGCACGTGCGTTGACGTGCTGCGACATTTCTGCGCCAGTCAGCTCTACCTGGCCGGGATGGACCTGCTCGCGATCCATGAACTGCTCAGCCACGCCCGGATCGCCACGACGACGTGCTCGTGCATGTCCAGCGAACAGGCGTTAGGACGCCTCGCTCGGGGCCAATGGTTGCTGACCTGGTCGTATGTCCCACCGGTGAACTCCTAGAACACCGCGACCCCGAACGCCGGAGTAGCTGAAGGCGTCGAGCCACTCGCGGGCCTCGTCCGGATCGTCGGTGACCGGGGACAGCTGCAGCGGTGGCCGCCATCCCTTTGCGAGCGAGGTCAGGCGCTTTTGCCGATCGCTGATGCGCATCATCCTGATATCAACGCTGTCGACGGCCAAGAGGTCGAACGCCACGAAGGAAGCTGGCTGTTTCGGCGCGAGCCGGCGGCGGATCGTCGCGGCACTGTTGACCATCCGCTGCTGGCGAGCGCCGAAGTCGAGGCGCTCACCGGTCCACACGACCAGCTCCCCGTCGAGAACGCAGTCTCGATCCAGTTGCTCATCGAGCGCCTTGTGTACATCGGCGAACTTGTCGGTCAGATCCGTTCCGTTGCGCGACCACAGCCGGATCGTGCCGCCGCGGCGGACGACCGCGCAGCGGCTAGTTGACTGAACTCTTGTGCGCGGCGGTTTGCGCGTTGGTCGGTGGCTGGAACACACCGCGAGCAGCATGAGTTCCCTCGACCGCGCCCCGATGCCGCAGAAGCGGACGGAAGGCTGGTACGACGAAGCGCTCTTCAATCGCTTGAGGTCGGTCGCACGGCTCGGCTTCGCGTCGACTTTCCCTCTGAGTCGAGGACGGCCAACTGGACCACCGAGGCGTACAGAAGCTGCGGCGGCAGCACGAGCACAGGGTCGACGTGGATCTCCGGTACTCGGCAGGAAGCTGGCACCGATCCCGAGTGCTACCAGCAACAGCGGCGCCGCGACACCGTACGCCGAGCGAGCACGGGCGCCGCGCTCACGATGGCAAGCGCGGCCCCGGCGACAACCAGGAAGTTTCTACCCGGGGGTCAGGCTGCGGACCGTTCGGGAGTGGGGCGGCGGCGCAGGGTTGGGTCTAGAAGGGCCGGTGGGGTGTAGGCGACGTTGTTAGGTCCTGCTTCGGTGCCGGGTGGGGCGATCCGGTCGATACGATCGAGGAGTTCGTCGGTCAAGGTGACCTCAGCGCCCGCGAGCAGGTCGTCGAGCTGGTCCATGGTGCGGGGCCCGATGAGCGCAGAGGTGACGCCGGGATGTGCGACGGCGAAGGCCATCGCCAGGTGGGTCATCGGGAGGCCGGCCTCCTTGGCGAGCGGGACAAGCTGCTCGACCACGTCCAGCTTGCCGTCGTGGTCGAAGTGGACCGGCATGCTCGCCGAACGGTGGGTCGCGTTCTGCTGGCCCCGGCGGATCCGGCCGGTGAGCAGGCCCTGCGCCAGGGGGCTCCAGACCAGCGTGCCCATGCCGTATCGCTGTGTCACGGGTAGCACCTCCCGCTCGATGATCCGGTTGACGATCGAGTACGGCGGTTGCTCGGTGCGGAAGCGCTCCAGCCCGCGGCGCTCGGCGACCCACTGCGCCTCCACGATCTCCGAGGCGGGGAACGTCGAAGTGCCGATCGTTCGGACCTTGCCGCTGTGGATCAGGTCACTCAGCGCCGACAGCGTCTCCTCGATGTCGACGGTCGGATCGGGCCGGTGGATCTGGAACAGATCCAGGTGGTCGGTCTGGAGCCGGCGCAGCGAGTCCTCGACCGCCTTCACCAGCCAGCGGCGCGAGTTGCCCCGGTGGTTCGGGTCGTCCGTCATCGGGAAGTTCGCCTTGCTCGCCAGGACGACGTCGTCGCGGCGCCCCGCGAGGGCTTTGCCGACAATGACCTCGGACTCACCGCCCGAGTACACGTCGGCGGTGTCGACGAAGTTGATCCCGGCGTCCAGTGCCCGGTGGATGATCCGGACCGACTCGTCGTGGTCCTTGTTGCCCATGGCACCGAACATCATGGTGCCCAAGGCGTACGGGCTGACCTGAATGCCGGTCCGGCCCAGCGTGCGGTACTTCATGCTTCTCCTTCAGCGTTTGTCATATGAGTGGCCGTCAGCGCCTCGTCGTCGAAGACGATCTCCACCAGCGGACTGCGCGCGAGCCACATGTCGAGGTCATGCCCGCCGTTCGTACCCAGGTCGCTCCGGTTCTGTAGGGCGAGCACCTGCGGGATGACGCGCCGCCGGGTCTCCTCGTCGGCCACCCGTGCGGTCGCGGGCAGGTCAGCCTCGACGCCGTACTTGAGGTGCACAACGAATCGCGGGTTCGCGAGCAAGTTGGCGTACCAGTTGCGCGCGATGGGAATGCCGGTGAGGTACCAGTGCCCGTCGACGCGGTGAAACCAGATCTCGATCCGGCGCGGAAGGCCGGTGGTCCGACCAACGGTGGTGATGTCGATGGTGCGTTCGGCTCTGGACGACTCCGGTCCGATGGCGAGGGCGCGGAGGACTGCGGTGTTCATGTCTTCTACGTAATCAAGTCCGCAGACCCCGGGCCAGCAAGATGGTCTCGAGTCCTTGCACGATTCTCTCGACTATCAGGGGAGGGCTGCCGCCCCCGCAGGCTCCGGATTGCCTGTCCGTACCGTGTCCAGGCTCGGCGACGTACCGAACTGCCGGCGGTACTCACGGCTGAACTGGGAGACGCTGCCGTAGCCGACGCGGTGGCCGACCGTGGAGACGTCGTTCGGGCGGCTCGCCAGCAGCAGCCGGGCCTCCTGCAGCCGGATCTGCTTCTGGAACTGGATCGGGCTCATCGAGGTCGCCTCATGGAAGTTCCGGTAGAACGCGGAAACGCTCAGCCCGGCGACCTGAGCAACCTCCTCGACCTTGAACGGCTTGGTGTAGTTCTCCCGGATCCAGCGGATCGCGCGCCGGATGTGCCCGCTGTCGGCCAGCCCGATCTGCCGTATGGCGTCGCCGTTGTGTCCGGTGAGCAGCCGCCAGACGATTTCGCGCTTGATCATCGGTGCCAGGATCCGCCGATCCGTCGGACGGTCGAGCAGCCGCAGCAGCCGTACGACGGCGTCGAGCAGTTCGTCGGGGGCGTCGCTGACCGAGATCATCTCTCCGCTGCCCGAGGCCTGGGGGAGCTCGCCCGGTTCGGCATTCGCCACCAGGTCGGCGATCTCACCGCCGTCGAGCGTCATTCCGAAGCCGAGCGTCGTACCAGTTCCCACGGCTTGACCGGTGACCGGCAGATCGACCGACGTGACCAAGTATTGCCCAGGGCCGTAGTCGTACACCTGGCTCCCGAGTACCAGTCGCTTGCTGCCCTGCGCTATCAACGCCAGCGACGTCCCCGACATCGAGCTCGCCGGCGTCACCCCGGGCTCGAAGCGGCAGACCCGGACTCCCTCGATCGAGGTCGTCAGATCCGCCCGGGCGTGCCGCTCCAGCAACTTCCGGAGTTCGCCCAGTGCCATGCCTCGATTGCAGCACACTCCGGCGACGTCGGCCGGCCGATCGAGAGGATCAGGCAAATATTCGGGAGCTTTGTGAGGATCGGGCCGTTCGGCGATCAGACGAGTCGGCAATGCAGTGGCCCAGAGAACGGCGGTCGTTACTCCAGATGGTCGACCCACGCGCCTCGTCCAGCACGACGAACCCTGCGGGTTCGGCGTGGGCAGTCACCCGATACTCGCCGCAGATCCAGTGCCGCGAGAGGTACCGGTCCCATCTGATCCAGAACCCGATACACCAGCAGACCGTCGGAGTGTCGCCGGCGAACAAACCCAGACATCGACGGGTCCTCTCCCTGTGCAACTCGACACGGCCGCGAACAACATCCGCTCGATTGCGACGCGAAGGGCCCGCGCCACCAGACAGTCGCTTGACAGGCTCAGTGAAGGAACCCGTCCCACTTCAATTCGTAGCGGGATCCGCCCGGCATGCCGTGCGGGCCAGGCAGCTGCTCGACGGCCTTGGCGAGCTCCAGCTGGACCGGGCCTGTCAGTTCGGACGTGACGGAGTCCACACCGGAATAGACGAGGACCTGGTGAGAGCCGCCGCGAGTGCGCACATACCCACGCTCCCGCCCACCGGTACTCCGTTTCCCAGCCACGAGAACAGCTACTCATTCACAGACTGTCAGCAATCATGGCTACACAGAGTAGTAATGCCTGGTCAAACAGGGAGCCGACGAGGGGACTCGAACCCCTAACCACCGCTTTCTGAGCCCAGACCTGTCATTATCTGCGATCGGCGCGCAAGAGCGCTCATGACCTGGGCTTATGCCTAGCCGAGCATGTCACCGACACTCAACATTTCTCACCATCTGCCGCTGAATCACGTGAGTTAAGACGTGAGTGCTCTGCGGGCCCGGTGTGCGCCCAGACGCCCTCGAGCAACCGGCGACGGCCGATCGTCCCCCGTCCGCACCCTCCGTGACGGCGATGACCGCGGACTGGGCCCAGCACCGCTGTCGGGACAAGTTCAAGCTGATCGACAACCTGGACGCCCTCACCGCGACTCTCGACGGCGTCCGCGCCGCCGGCGTCCGACCGAAATCCGAGGCTGCGACCTGACCGACTCCCGCATGTGCATCCGGATCCAGGCCGAAGGGATCGAAGCGTTCGCACCCCAGCTGCTGAATGGCTACCCGCTCCCCGTTCACCGGCGCCACCGGCGCCACCGGCGACGACAACCCCACCGTCTTCGCCGGGTTCATCATCTCCAACAGCGAGGTCGGCGCCGGAGCGTTCACCATCACCCCGCAACTGGTTGTGCAGGTCTGCGACAACGGCATGACGATCACCAAGGACGTACAGCGCGCCGTGCACGTCGGCAGCCGCATGGCCGAAGGCCTCATCCGGTGGTCCGACGACACCCGCGAAAAGGAGATCGCCCTCATCCGGTCGCGCACCAAGGACGCCGTCCGGACCTTCCTCGACATCGACTACGTCACCCGCACCATCGCGGGCCTGGAGGAGACCGCCGGGAAGCCGATCACCGGCGCCGACAAGGTCGTGCGCACCATCGGAAAGAAGCTCGCCTTCGCCGAGGAGCACAATCTCCGGCATCCTCGACCACTTCATCCAGGGTGGCCAGCGCACCGCGGGCGGAGTCCTCCAGGCAGTCACGTCCTACCGCGCAGACCATCACCAGCGCCGACGTCGCCGCCCGACGTCGAGGCCCAGGGCGTCAAGGCCATGGAGCTGGCCGCCGCGATGTGAGCAACCGAGGGGGCGCGGTCGAACCAGGCCGCGCCCCCGCCGGCGCGTCCGCGCGGTGTCGGGTCTGCAGGGCATCGAGCCCGCAGACCCGAGCTGCCGCTCTGACCTGGCCGGCCGCGGCATCGCGACCGTCCTCGACGATGGGCGCGCATCGACCCTCGCCCTAGGCCGCCGGAGGCACCCGCAAAGGCTCCTACATATGGACCGCCCGATGACGTGAAACGGAAAACCACAGACAGCGGGTTGACCCGGGCGTCATCCTTGGTGAATGGCTCGCCTCGAACCCGCCGAGTACGTCGCGCTCGGCCGCAGAGCCATCGTGGAACTGCTCGACCACGAGAACGCCGCTGCATGGCGAGAAATCGAGGCCAAGATCGCTGACCAGACCTGGCCGGGCCTGCCGACACACGTCGACCCCAACCACCAGTCGACGGCCCGCCTGGAGCTCCAGCGAGCGGGTCAGATCGAGGAGGTCGCGAACGTCTCCCGAGGCGGCCGGGAGGTGTCCATCGTCGTTGCATGTCAGATCTCCCGCTCGCGCCCGGATCCCGGCAGTCGCGAGACCAGCGAGGTCTCGACTGCCGCCGGCACGATCCGCAGCGCCCGCAGGATTCGCAGGTAGACCCGTGCCTGGCGTCCGTAGTACCGAAGCAGCCAGTTGTGTCGGCGTACAGCCGTCTGAGAGGAATTCATGCCGACTCAACGCGCGGGCGATCACCGACTTGCAGCTCATGCCGTCCTCGCCAGCCCGGGACCTGTCGGCTCCGTCCGCCACGCGACACCAGCGCTGCGTCCGAGTCCCGACCTGCCAGCTGAGAAGTGCGGGTCCAGGCCGGCGGCCGCGAGGAACCAGCGACGCACCACCGGGTCGCGAAAGATCTCGCTAGGCGCATGACCGGCCGCGAGCCTGGCCAGAGCAGCAGGCTTCGCGGCTCCACCTCGTAGCAGCCAGGCAAAGCCTTCTCCCTGTGCCCTGGTAGCGCCAGCAGCAATGAGACGGGCAACTATCGAAGAGCGCTCGAACCGCGGGCCCTCGGAGGCGATCACGATGTACCGCCGTGCCTGCGCCATCGGTAGCCCCTGGCGGCTGAGTTCTATCGCGATCTCGTCCAGCAGCGTGCCGAGCTCGCTCGGGCCGGTGGTGTCTTGCTGCTCCGGAAGGTGCTGGGTCAACGGGTGACGCCGACTCCTCAGCGTGTTGGCACGCACGGCATCTGCCAGACGCCAGCGCACCTTGTTCGCCAGGTAGCCCCACGAAGGGCCATCTTGGGGCGGATCGGCAGCCAACTGCTTGCAGCGCTCCCACGCGACCAGACGAGCGATTTGCGCAGCCTCGTCCGCACCCAGCGCCATACGGAGGCGGCTCGGGATGTGGGCAACGATCCGCTCCTCGATACCTCGCGCGAGTCGCCTGGACGGATCCGGCGCCCAGCTCGAATCGGCCAGGTCAGTCAGAAGTTCCTGTAGCTCGACAGTCATTGGCATCTCCAGCTCACTGTTGTGATTGGTTGCCACCAATCTCGTGAACCTGAGTCGCCTTCAGAACCTGGATCCAGCGATCAAGGAATCCTGGAATCTCTCTGCAATTAGATGCCGCAGGCATCGACCATCTCGTCAGAGGTCGGGGCTGGGTGGCGGATGGTCGACAGCACTCGGCGACGCCGAGCCAGACTGTGCACGGTGACGCGACACCGCGCTCACCGCAGTGAGCAGCTCCCTCGAAACGGTCTGCTCGTCCAACTGCAACAGCCGCGACAGCCGGATCACCTCGCCTGCGACCCGATCCTTGGGCATCTTGGTGACCAACGGCAGGACGGCGCGAAGTGCACTCACCCGGCCATTGATGTGATCCAGCACCCGCGACCACCGCGACAACTCCGTGTCGATCGCAACATCGACCAACGGACGCGCGAAACTCAACGCGCGGCTGAGGCGATCGGCTCCGTACTCCGAGGCGAACAACGACGACGGATCATGGCCAGCCGGGAGCTCAGCGCACAAGACCTCGCGAAACGTGGCCGACAACGGGGCCAGCCATCGGATCGCAGCCGACCTCCCGGCCGCGTCCCCATCAGTCGCCACGATCACAATGTCCGACGTCGCGCCGTGTCTCACCAAGTTGCTCTGTTCAACCGACAGCCGCGTGCCGGCAACAGCGAGTCCAGCCCATCCGCACCGGGTAAGCCGGCTCAACCAGTCAATCGCCAAAGCATCGGTCGGCCCCTCGACCAGCACGGGAATGCCACCCCTCGCCAGGAGTTTCCTCTGCTCCCCCAGGCCAACGAGTGTCTTCGACTTCTCGTAGATCGGCGTGGTCGGCGTGTTCAAGTACTTGACCAACTGCCCACGTCCCCTGCCGACAAAGCCAACTCCATCGGACGCTCTGTCATGGGCGACGAACATCAGTCGGTCCTTGAACTGATCGATCATGTAGCCGTTGTGCGTGACCTTCGCCAAGCCGGCGTCAAGTAGGACGTTGTCGTCGAAGCCCTTCCGGCGAAGGTGATCGATCAGACCCGACCACGCATCGGGCGCGTACCCGACCGGCCAACTCGAGTTGAACGCCAGCACATGATCGAGCCGCCGCGTCCGGAGGTACTCGACGGGCCAACTTGGTCTCTTCACCAACGCCCGACGATAGAACGCCGCAGCTTCGCGGTGGGCCTCGATCAGCTTTGCGCGCTCAGTCACTGCCTAACCACCTGCACTGCTTGTCGCGACCATCCTCGCCAGCGCGCATAGCTTCCTCCTGCCCTTCGACCAGTCGGGTATCAACCACCAACCGTGCCGATCGAGCCCATGCGACAGAACCGGGATCTCGATTCAAGGAGTCCTGGAATCAGGCGGCAGTCGCACAGACACTCGGAAATCTGTTGATGCCGCTAGCCCGCATCGCCGGTCGCAGTCCGCAAGAGGAACGCGAATCTCAACCGGTGCGCTGAGTCAGCGCCCGCGGGAGGAGGGACCGTAGCAGTGAGCTCGGACTGAAGGAGATGCCTTCGTTTGGCTCGGCGTCGACGACGTCACGTCGGTCGGTGGCGGTGTCCAGTACCTCTGCGAACCTGCGATCGATCCGATCCAAGAGTGACAGCAGCCCGACTCAGGCTCTGGCGATCACCAGCCTGCGGCCCGCTGCAATCAGGCACCTACAAGCTCTACGATGCCCAGCCTCGACAGGTAGCAGCTCACTTCACCCACTCCATCGGTGCCACCGAGGTCGAGAACGGTCGTCTCACAATGCGACTGCAGACCGCGGTCGCACATGAAACACCGCCCGCACGCGATCCCGAACGGGATGACCACCCGGTCCCCCGCCCTCAGGTTCGTCACCGCCGCACCGGTCTCGACCACGATGCCCATCGGCTCATGCCCCAGCACGTCCCCCGGTTCGAGATACGGACCCATCACCTCGTACAGATGGAGGTCGGAGCCGCAAATGCCGGTCGAGGTGACCTCGATGATGGCATGCCCCGCCGGATTCTGACTCTCAGCTATATCGTTGCGGTGCCGAACGGCTCGTATCTAGCCATGGGCCCTGCCGCCAACGAGATCGACGAACATCCCCAGCAGACCCAGCACGCAGATCCCGAAGGCAAGCAGGCCGAGACGTGCGACGGAGAGGTCAAGAACCAAGTAGAGAATGGGCGCGAGGGCCCAGGCTGCTCCCCCGAGCCGTTCCGCGCCCTTGCCGAAAACGACACCCGCTATCCCGCCGATCAGCCATACAGCCAGAGCAATGCCGCCAAGTACGGGAAGCAGCGGCTCGATTGCATCGAGCAGGGATCCAGAGGCGATCCAACGGACGCCGGTGACCAGCATGGTGATTACGCCAACAACCTCGGCGCCAATCCTAAGCGCCTTCAACTCCACCTTGAAAGGCATTCCTCCACCCCCACATCCAACGCGACGCCGCCCACGCGGTTCGGGATCGAGTCCGCAACGGTCAGGTCTGTCGGTTGCTTCACTCCAAACCCTCCATCAGGCTGCGGGACCGTCTTGCGAGGGCCTTTGTGTACCTGGAGCACCGAACACTCCGGTTGATACGGGTGTCGGCCGGCCGCCGCGCTGATCCATGTTGGTGTTCTCCCGTCTTGCGGTGCGACGAATATCCCCGCTCTCTTTACCATCGGTTCACAGGTCCCGCGCCCACATCGTTCGACGCGTACACGGCGCGCGACCGACCCGTTTCACCGGTCCCAGCCCCGACCAGGCCTCGGTGCGTGGTTCACGCCTGCGCTGATGCAATAGGATTTGTCCTACTGCAAGCGTCAAGAAGCCGGCGTCAGGACTGCACCCCTTGTCTCGCGAGGAGATGACGGATGACCGACCAACCCGGCGACTTCGGTGAGCTCGCCATGAACCTGCACAACCAGAGCAACGTTCTGGCCACAGTGGATGGCGTCCTGCAGTTCGCGGTCGAAGCACTGCACTACGACCACGCCTCAGTGCTACTGATGCAACGCAAACACGCTCAAACCGTTGCCGCGACCGACGAAGTGATCACCAGCGCGGACCAGCTCCAGATCGACCTCGGCGAAGGGCCAAGTCTGCTGGCCATCACCGATCATGACGACGTGCTGGTCGAGGACACCACCACCGACACCCGCTGGCCCAAGTGGGCGCCAACCGCCGCCGCCAACGGGATCCGCAGCGCGCTGGCGATCCGGCTGTTCACAGCGCACTCCACCAGCGGCGCCTTGAACCTGGTCTCCTCGGAGCCTTTCGTCTTCAACGAGGGCGACCGCGAAGCAGCCCACTTGCTCGCGCTGCACGCCTCAATCGCGATCTGTTCGGCTCGGATGGAGGCCAATCTGCATCAAGCCGTCGACTCGCGCAAGGAAGTCGGTCAGGCGGTCGGCCGGCTGATGCAGCGGTACGGGCTCAGCGCCGTCCAGGCATTCGGCGTGCTTCAGCGCTACTCCCAGACCCGCAACCAGCGCCTGCGCGAGGTCGCTCGCCACGTCATCGAGACCGGAAACCTCCCCCAGTAGCCTCCTGCTTCCAGGCGACATCTTGAGGGGTTCAGTCAAGGTATCCCGCTCAATTCGTAGCGGGACCCACCAGGCATACCGTGCTGGCCGGGCAGACGTTCGCCCGCCCCGGCAAGCTCGAGCTGAACTGGTCGGTGGGTTCGGCGGCAAGTTGCCAGTAGCCACAGTGTCACCTGACCGCATGGAGCTGGTCCGCTCCGGCGTGACCAGACAACAGCAGCCCGGTCAACGGGTCAGCCGATGTGCGAGTCAGGCGTAGACGACACAGGCCCGTTGGTGCAGGTTCGGCAGCAGCGCACAGCTGCTACCGAACCTGCACAAAATCTATGGTGGCGGGGTTAGACATGGCCGGGTGAATTGTGTAGTGTTCCTCGTGTCGACAGAGGAGAACAGCGAAGCTGACGTGGACAGCTAACGATCTGTCCAAGAGTGTGTTCGTGAAGGAAGTACGACGGCGGACTCCGCCGGGCCGATCAGTGAAGGGGCTCGGGTTTCACGCCAGGATCCGATCAGAGTCACTGGAGCCGGTGGTCGAGAAGGGTTCCAGGCTTGACGGATGGAAGTAGCTGTTGCAGTTCGCAGTTGAAGTCGTAGGCAGTAGTTCGTAGTAGGTAGTTCGTAGTTCCGTACTCGCAGTTGGTAGTTGCAGTAGCAGTCGGTAGTTGTTGTTCGAGAGACAAGAAGGGACAGGATTACACCGTCGGATCGCCCGCCAGTGCCAGTACTTCGCCGGGCGGGTGCCGTGGTTCCATCAGATGGGAAGGTGGTCTTCGGTTACGCATTCAGCGATCCCCGCAGTGACAGCCTTCACGTGGCGCGCTGCGGACATGCAAGGCCGGCCTCACGGCCGGTAGATGGTGACAATCCACAACCCCTGGGCCCCGGTGCTTCGGCACCGGGGCCCTTCGGCATGGAGGTGCGATGACCCAAGACCTGCACACGGAGACCCCGATGAGTTCAACCCCGACAACCGGGCCGGCCAACTTCGACGACGACGAATACCCCGCCTTCACGATGGGCCGGGCCGCCGAGATGCTCGGCACCACGCCGGGGTTCTTGCGGAGCCTGGACGAGGCGAAACTGATCACCCCGCAACGCTCCGACGGGGGACACCGCCGCTACTCCCGCTACCAGCTGCGCCTCGCGGCCCGGGCCCGCGAACTCGTCGACCAGGGCACCGCCCTCGACGCGGCCTGCCGGATCATCATCTTGGAAGACCAACTCGCCGAAGCCCTGCGGATCAACGAACAGACGAAGGAACAGCACTAGCAGCGACGATCCCGGATCGCTACTGAACTCAGCCTCGACTCGTTCAGTGAAGGTAGCCGTCCCGCTTCAGCTCGACCTCGAACCACCCGGCGTGCCAGGGGGTCCGGCAGCTGTTCGACAGCCCGTGCCACCTCCTAGCCGACCGGCCCGAGTAGATCGGGCGCGCTTGCCCACCGTCGCAGTGTTGCTCTAGGCAAGCTTCTGGTCCAGCCAGACACCTACCTGGGCATGCTCCGGCAATGCAGGAGATCCTCGACACTTCCCTGGCCGACGCCGGGGACGCATTCATCGCCGATTCGGGCTGCTGCTAGCGGCAGCGGAGAACCGAGCATCCGATGTCCTGCGGCCAGCCGGCCTCGTGGCGTGAGGTGCGGCAGTACCTCATCGAAAGCGCATCGGACTTGCCGCACGGACCTCCGATCTGTACGACAAGCAACTGCGCGTAGGAGAGGTCCCGGCTCTGTCTCCTCCGGCGTGGCTGACGGATGCGCCAGTACCGCTGGACACCTCACCCTCCGCTGGACCGCAGGTCCTCCTGTACGAGCTCGTCGATGTGTGCCGGATTCGCCCAGTTGCGGAAGCCGGGCAGGTCTCCGTCGGCGCCGCATTCGCGGTGTTCTCGGCGGTCGGCTGACCGTTCATCTGCAGGATCCCGCAGCCCGGTTTGCCGATCGGGCCGCGCAGCAGGTGCAGGTTGTTCACCTGGCACGCCGCCGCGGTCGCCTGATGGGATTGGTAGAACCCCTGCAGGACCGTCGACAGCACGCGCTCCGAGGTCCCGAAGATCTCCGCCGCGCGGCGGATCTCCGTCGCGGGCACCGCGCAGATCTCGGCGACCCGCTCGGGCTCGTACTCCGCCACGGTCGCCGCGAGTTCGTCGTACCCGAGGGTGTGCGCCTCGACGTACCCGCGGGCCACCCAGTCGTGCTCGATGAGCTCATGGAGGAGGCCCTTAATCAGCGCCTGGTTCGTCCCCGGCAGCGGAGCCAGATGTACTCCGCCGGTGCGCTCCGCGGTCTCGGCGACTGGGGTGGAGCGCGGGTCCACCGCAACGATCACCGGGGGGTCGGTGCGCTCGACCCGGTCGAGCACGCGCGACCACAGCACAGTCTGCGTCGCCGCCATGTTCTGGCCGAACAGGAAAATCGCGTCGCACGCCTCGATGTCGTTGTAGCTGCCGGGTTGCCCGTCGGACCCGAAGGTCTCCTTCAGCGCGGCGGCAGCGGTCGCAGTACAGAGCCTGGTGTTGCCGTCCATGTGCGGTGTCCCGAGCCCGGCCTTGCCGATCACGGCTAGCGTGTAGTACTCCTCCAGGAAGAGCTGCCCGCTGGTGTAGAACCCTTGCGCCAGCGGCTGACGCCGCTTCGACTCCGCCACGATCCGGGACATCGCCGTGTCCCAGTCGGTCTCGACCTGTCGTCCGTCCTGCCGGATCAGCGGTGTCGTCAGCCGGTCCTGGTCACTCCACTGCCAGGAACCACAGAGGCCCTTCGGCCCGAGCCGCCCGTGGTTGATCCGGTCCACCGCTCTGCCCCGCACGCCGACCATCCGGCCGTCCTTGACCGCGATGTCACACGCGCACCCATTGCTACACAACACGCAAGCCGACTGAACCCACCGATCGACCTCATCCTCGGCTACGCCGTCCGCCAGCCGCCGACGATGCCGATGGTCGCGTCGTTGCCGGCTTGGCTGGTGGCCTCGTCGGTACTGGTGTTGGTGGCGACACCGACCGCGGTCTCGGCGGCCGCAACCAGCGCGGCCAGCAACACGGCAGTGCCGGTGGCAGTCAGCCATCCGAAGAATGCCGATCCGGGCTTGACCCCGCCGTACTCGGTCTTCTCCCGGTCCACGACGCTGACCCGATCGCGCGCCATGGCGTGCTCCCGGTCGAGATCCCGGTCCCCGCCGCGATCGGGCTGTGCCGAAGTACCGCTATCGGCTCGCGCTTCCGGCTGGTCGGGGTGGGTCCCCGCCATCTGGTCGGGCACGGACCGGTCGGTGTCTGATTCGTTCCGAGGTCCACCCTGGGGCCTGCGGTGCTCATGGTTGCTCCTCATCAGTTGATAGGTCCGGGGCCTACCGCCGCTGGCAGCGGACCCCGCACGCGGGTGCGGGTCAGCTGCCGAGGCCGCCGGGGAGCTTGCCCAGGAGATCTTTGGGGTCGATGCCGAGCTTGTCGAGCTTGTCCTTGTCCTGGTCGGTGTCGATCTGGTCTGGCAGATCGGATTCGGCCTGGCTGGCGCTGTTGTGGTCGCCCTTGTTCTTGAGCATGTCGATGATCTGCGACTTGTCGATCTTCATCGTGATCCCTTTCGTGTGGGTGCCGGTTCGGCCTTCGCCGGCGGCAGCCGACGCCGCGGACACCGGCATGTACAGGTAGTTGCCCAGGTGATCTCGTGCGGGCAAGTGAGTGCGGGGCGCCCCACCAGCCCGCTGACATGTACGCGCGGGGGCCTCGCGTCCTAGCTCTACGCGCTCCACCGAGCGATAACCCACCGGGAGATCGTCGACGGTCCACGAGCCGCAGCCAACAGGTCGGCGAGGCGACGATTCGAGAACTGCTGCGCGAACCGCCAGCAGCTGTGATCGTCGCCGTAGAACACGATTCGCTGTTCGCACGAGGTCGATGAGCGAAGTCTTCTGAGGGGCATGCACCGTCAGTTCGCTGCAAGTGCTTGGCGCGCCGCGTGCATGGACTCCAGGACCACGCGGTCGGACTCTGTCCTGAAAGCGGTCAACTTGCGCGGTCGACGTCGGCCAACGGCGTGACGGGGTACAGCTGTTGTGAATAGCGATTTCATGCCGCCGTCCTTGGCGCGTGCTGAGAACTATCCGGACCATCTGGGTGCGGCCGGAAGCGCCTTGCACGTGGCGAGATCGCGGCGGGAAAGGGGATCGAAAGTGACAGACGACCGCCGGCGCCCAGAGCCGATACAAGTGTTGATCGGTGGACGATGGATGAGCGCAAGGGCCCACGCCTTCCGCGAAGGCCCCCGCGGCGCGCAGGTTCTGATCGACTGCTACCAACGCCTGATCTGGGTCAACGCGGCCCGGGTTCGTCGCTTCCAAGCTGTGGACGAACCCGCTGACCGTACGGACCGCGCGGACCAGCCGACGACCTGGCCGTCAGACGTCGGCTCAGAGCGACCCCCCGACTGCTCATAGACATTCGCTCTCTGTTCCTGCGACCCTGCCCGATGATCTGCTGGCGGCAAGGGACTGCGGACATTCCAGGCGAATGCGGGTTCAAGACGCCGACCTCGCTGCGTCCCTCGCGGGTAGGGCGTCACAGGCCATCCGCACGTGGCGCGTCGAGAGGACGTGCGCGGTGCTCCGTACTGGCCAGTCGTGGATCGGTGGCGCTGAAACCCTGGGGGCTAAGGGGTTTCTGCGGTTGCGCGTTGACCTGGTACGACGACGCGGGTAACGTGCCCCACCCCAAGCGACGCCTTCGGAGTGACGGGGTGGGTTGTTCACCCACCTGGTTCGGCGGAGGTTCCCGTGTCTCACAGTTCAGCTTGGCGGCAATACGATTTTCGGCTCCTGCTCATCGGCCAGACCACCAGCCAGCTCGGCGCACAGGTCAGCGGTGTAGCAGTCCCACTCCTTGCAGTATTCGTCCTCCACGCGTCCCCGCCGGAGCTCGGCCTGGTGACGGCGGCGGGGACCGTCGCCTTCGCGCTCATCGGTCTGTCTGCCGGCGCGTGGATCGACCGGTGGCGTCGCCGCCCGGTCCTCATCGGGAGTGAGCTGGTCTGAGCAATCGCGCTGGCGACACTCCCGCTCTCAGCGCTGTTCGGTGTGCTGACCATGACCCAGCTGATCGCGGTGTCCTTGCTGGTGGGCATCCGCCGAGTCTTCTTCGAGGTGGGCTATCAGAGCTACCTGCCCTCGGTCGTCGGCGGCGACAGGCTGTTAACCGGGAACTCGGCGATGGAAACGGTCCGGGCGTCGGGTCAGGTGCTGGGACCGGGGATCGGCGGGTGGCTGGTGGCTGGTGGCGGCGATCGGTGCCGTCAACGTCGTGCTGGTCCAGGCGGTGTCGTCGGTGCTGTCCGCGGGATCTCTGCTGGCCATCAGGACTCGGGAACCCCGGCCGGAGCGCAGTACGGACCAGCCCCGGTTGCGGGCGCAGATCAAAGAAGGGCTGCTGTTCGTGGCGGCGACCCCGATCCTCCGAGGGATCGCTTTCACCAGCGCTGCGGGAAACTTCGCCTTCGCAATGGCATCCGCGGTCAACTTCATCTTCCTCGTCCGGACACTGTCCCTGTCGCCGCAGGTGATCGGCTTGCTGTTGGCCGCTGGATCGATCACCGCGATGGCAGGCGCTGCGCTGACGCCGGCACTCGCTCGACGGTTCGGTTCGGCTCGGATCGTATGGTTGTCCCTAGCCACGACCGGACCGGTCGGTCTGCTTTCACCCATGGCTCAGCCTGGATGGTCTGTGCTGCTCGTGGTTGTCGGTACTGCGGCAAGCGAGTTCGGCCAGATCGCCTACGCGATCAGCAGCCTGAGTCTGCGTCAACGCCTCGTCAAGAGCCCTTCGCGCTAGGGAAGCGTTGAGAAAGTCGCTCAGCGCGACTGCTGAACCAACCGTCCGACACTGCGCCGTCCACATCTTCCCTGACATGGCGACCACGCTGGCGCCTTCCAGGCTAGTACTCCAGCCGTAGTTCGTGATCTGGCGGTGTGGCGGTCCCGGACGTAGCGCAGCCACCGGTTGATGATCTCGGGTTGTGTGGACTCAAGACGGTCGCGCGGTGGCTGCGTGCCATAGCGTAGACCCTGATCGGTGGCGGCGTGGTTTCGACGAGTTGGTGGGGCGGATCGGGTCGCGGTTCGTCCGGGTTGAGCCGCGTCGGCGGGCCGGGTTGTTCCTGCTGGGGTTGCTGGCCGGGTTGCCGCGGGTGAACTGCTGGACGATCGCCGAGCACGCCGGTGAGGCGTCCCCGGACGGCATGCAGCATCTGCTGGCTCGGGCGGTGTGGGACGCCGACGCGGTGCGTGACGACCTGCGGACTTACGTGGTGGATCATCTCGGTGACCCGGGCGCGGTGCTGGTGGTCGATGAGACCGGCGATCTGAAGAAGGGCGTCCACACGGTCGGGGTGCAGCGCCAGTACACCGGGACCGCGGGCCGGATCGAGAACGCGCAGGTCGGGGTCTACCTGGTGTATGCCGCCACGGGTGGGCATGCGTTCATCGACCGGGCCTTGTATCTGCCGAAGTCGTGGACGATGGACCCCGAGAGGTGCCGTGCCGCCGGGGTT
>NZ_JBHSKE010000012.1:0-85745 GCF_042657745.1 Kribbella qitaiheensis
TCACTTACCAGCGGCTACAGGCACCGAGTCTGCCAGCGACCGACCCGATAACACCCATTAGGCAGTACGGCATCAATCGCCGACTTGCAGGCGCGGGCGGTACGCCGCGGTGGTCCGTGCGGCGACTACTTCCTGTCCTTCGGTACGCCGGGCGGCGCCCGGGCTGTGGTCTGCCCAATACCCCGGTTGGTCGTTCTCTCTTCCCCGCGCCTCCCTGCTGCGGGCGGCCAGCGGTGCGAGGGTGGCGGTTCGGTGCGGGGGTACCTGCTGTTGTTGGGGGTTGGCCCCTTGGAGGTTCGGCGGGTAACCCACAACGCGAGTGGGTAACCCCTCGAAGTTGCCCGGCTGCTACTCGCCCTTGGTGCCGTCGATCAGTTCGCGGACGATGTCCAGGTGGCCGAGATGGCGGGCTGATTCCTGCAGGACGTCGGTGAGGAGCCGTTCCACCCGGACCGGGCGGTAGCTCTGGACGACGGCGCTCCAATCGGCGTCGCGCAGAGTCTGCTGGGACCGCGACCACTCCTCGTCGTACGCCGCGATGACCGAGGCGATCGTCTCGTGCGGCCCGATCCGGAACTCGTAGTCGTGGTCGTCCGAGCGCCACAGTGACGGCAGGTCCTGGCCGCCGACGGTTCGCTGGAGGTGCTGCCGCTGCACCGCGGTCAGGTGTTTGATCAGCCCGAGCGGACTCATCACCGGCGAGGACTCCAGCGGTGTCGCCCGGGCCTGTACCTCGTCCAGCCCGTCCACCTTGTTCACCGCCGTCGTATGCACGAACTGAAGAAATCCCACCACCGACTCCGCCAACGTCGACAGCGGATCCGGCCAGGAACGATCACGCGGCGCCATATCCCGGATCCTGCACCACTCCACCGACATCGCCCTCCACCCCGCCAGGGTGGCGGAAATGCGACGTTGTGCTCGACGGGAAGCCAGGTGGCGTATTTCCGCGAGTGTGCACTGGCTGCGGGCGGTGGAGTGGTCCGCATGGTGCTCACGGAAACGGTACGGCCTCTCGTTCGGTGGGGCGGGGTGGTGGCGGTGACGGCGGGGATCTTCCTGATCGTCACGGCCGAGATCCTGCCGGTCGGGTTGCTGACGCCGATGGGGAACAGCTTCGGGGTTTCGGCCGGGCGGGCCGGGTGGTTGATGACAGTGCCCGGGCTGGTGGCGGCGGTGGCTGCGCCGCTGGTCACGGTGTGGACGGCGCGACTTGATCGGCGGCTGATGCTGGTGGCGCTGATGGTGGTGCTGGCGGCGGCCGACTTCCTCACGGCGGCCGCCTCGGCCTACTGGCTCCAACTCGTCGCGCGGGCGATGGTGGGCCTGACGATCGGCGGATTCTGGTCGATCGGCGCCGGACTGGCCGCGCGGTTGGTCCCGGACCGGTGGGTGGCTCGCGCAACCGCCGTCATCTTCTCCGCGGTCCCCCTCGGCTCAGTGCTCGGCGTACCGGGCGGAACCTTCCTCGGGGAGCACGCCGGCTGGCGGGTGCCGTTCGTAGTACTGGGGGTGTTGTCGCTCGCAGTACTGGTCGCACTGCTCGCGCAGGTGCCGTCTCTGCCGCCGTTGCAGGTGACGCGTTTGGCAGTACTGCGGGAAGCGCTCGGGCGGCGGCAGACGCGGATCGCGTTGCTGGTGACCTGCCTGATCGTCACGGCTCACTTCGGCACCTACACCTATGTGACCCCATTCCTCCGCGACGTCACCGGGGTCGGCGCGGCCCAGATCAGCACGCTACTGCTCGTGTACGGCGTGGCCGGTCTGGTCGGCAACCTCGTCGCCGGTACGACGGCCGCCCGGCATCTGCGGGCCACGTTCGCCACCAGCGCGGGTCTCCTGGCGGCGGCCACTTTGCTGCTGCCGGTACTCGGGCGGACGACGGCCGGTGCGGTCCTGCTGCTGATCGTCTGGGGCATTGCGTACGGCGCGGTCCCGGTGTGCTCGATGACCTGGTTCGCCCAGGCGGCGCCGGGGTCGCGGGAGGCGGCGACGGTGCTCTTCACCTCGTCGTTCCAGGCGACGCTGTCCACCGGCGCACTGCTCGGCGGGGTGCTCGTCGACGCCACGTCGGTGTCCACAGCGATGGTCTGTGGCGGAGTGCTCGCGTCCACAATCGTGATCATCGTGGGAGCGGATTACAGCAGGGCTGTGCTAAACAGGCAGTAACCAAAGGGGCCCTCGTGGACCAGTTAACTCTCGGCGTCGTCGGCCGTTCCCGCAAAGAGAACGAGCATCGGCTGCCGATCCATCCGCACCATTTCGACCGGATCGATGAGGATCTGCGGCAGCGCATCTTCCTCGAGGCCGGGTACGGCGAGCAGTTCGGGATCTCCGACGAGCAGTTGGCCAAGTCCGTCGCCGGGGTCGTCGGGCGGGACGAGTTGATCGCCCGGGCCGATGTCGTGCTGCTGCCCAAGCCGCAGCACGAGGATCTCGCCGAGCTCCGCACCGGGCAGGTGCTCTGGGGCTGGCCGCACTGCGTCCAGGACGAGAAGGTCACCCAGCTCGCGATCGACCGCAGCCTCACGCTGATCGCGTTCGAGGCGATGAACCACTGGACACCCGACGGCCGATTCAACCTGCACGTGTTCCACAAGAACAACGAGCTCGCCGGGTACTGCTCCGTACTTCACGCCCTCGAGCTGATCGGCTCGACCGGCGATTACGGACGCCGGCTGCGTGCGGTGGTGATCGGGTTCGGCGCGACCGCGCGTGGAGCCGTCACCGCGTTGAACGCGCATGGCGTGCACGACGTCGACGTACTGACCGGGCGGGGCGTGACCGCGGTCGGTTCGCCGATCCACTCGGCCCGGATCATCCAGTTCGACCACGACGACCCCGAGGACGACGATCCGCGCCGCAGTCACGCGCTGACCGACGACGGCAGGGTGCCGCTGGCCGGGTTCCTGGCCGAGCACGACGTGATCGTGAACTGCGTGCTGCAGGATCCGGACGCCCCGCTGACGTTCCTGATCGAGGAGGACCTCGCGCAGTTCGCGCCGGGCAGCCTGATCATCGACGTCTCCTGCGACCTGGGCATGGGGTTCAGCTGGGCCCGGCCGACCGGCTTCGCCGACCCGACGTTCATCGTCGGCGACCACATCACGTATTACGGCGTCGACCACAGCCCGTCGTACCTGTGGAACTCGGCGACCTGGGAGATCAGCGAGGCCGTGCTGCCCTTCCTCCGCCCGGTGCTCGAAGGCTCCGCCGCCTGGCACGCCGACGAGACGCTCAGCCGCGCGATCGAGATCGAGGCCGGCACCATCCGCAACCCCGGCATCCTCTCCTTCCAGCACCGCTCCCCCGCCTACCCCCACCGGCATCTCTGACCCCGCTGAGCTTGCGTGAGCGAGAACACAGTGGGAGGCCGGCAAGTAGCATCACGGCCGTGCCACCTGTCGAAAGGCTCTCCACCGACCGCTGCCCTGGTGTTCTCGCGGTTCACCAGGCGGCTGACGGCGGGTTGGCACGCGTCCGGCTACCGGGCGGACTCCTGAGCATCGGGCAGCTGGAAGTCCTCGCCGCGGCCTCCGCTGAGCTGGGTGATGGCAACCTCGAGCTGACCTCCCGGGCGAACCTCCAGATCCGTGCGCTCCGCCCCGGCGCCCCGCGAGCCCTCTCGGACCAGCTGTACGCCGTCGGCCTGCTCCCCTCGATCACCCACGAGCGCATCCGCAACATCCTCGCGTCGCCGCTCTCCGGCCTCGACCAGCACAGCCTGTACGACGTACTGCCCGCGGCGGCTGAGCTGGATCGCCTCCTCTGCGACCGCCCGGGTCTCGCCGAGCTACCAGGCCGCTTCCTCTTCGCGCTGGACGACGGCCGCGGCGACCTCGCCTCAGCCCGGGCCGATGTCGCCGTACGGGTAGTGCCCGGCGGGCAGGCGCTCCTGGCACTGGGCGGGGTCGTGTGCGCGCAGACGACATTGGCGGAGATGCCCGCCGTAATGGTCGCGGCTGCCGAGGCGTTCCTGGTGGAGCGTGCCGAGCAGCGGTCGGAGGCCTGGCGTCTGGCCGAGCTGCAAGACGGCCCGGCTCGGGTTCTGAAGCGCCTGGACGTGCAGGAGTCAACCGGCGAACTGCGGAGTCCAGCTCCGCTAGTGGCCGGGCACTACCAGCAGCCTGATGGGCAGTGGGCCGTGGTGGCGACCGTGCCGCTCGGGAGCCTGCGGCAAGAGCAGGCGTCGGCGCTGGCGTTCGTCGCCGCGCAGGGTGTCGGGCAAATCCGGGTGACCCCCTGGCGGTCTGTCGTCGTCGCCGGCTTGGCTGACGTAGAGGATGCCGTCGGACGGCTGCAGGCCGTCGGGCTGGTGGTCGAGTCGGAGTCGCCCTGGAACGGGGTCACCGCGTGTGCCGGCCGACCCGGGTGCGCGAAGGCGTTGGCAGACGTGCGGGCTGAGGCGTGGCGGATGACACCCACGATGGCGCCGGGCCATCCAGCGGTGCACTGGTCCGGGTGTGAACGACGCTGCGGACGCCCGACCGGTGATCACGTCGAGGTCCTGGCGCTGGCCGGTGGCGGCTATTCGATCGACGGGATCCCGGCGGATGACCTGGCGAGTTCTCTGTCCCCAGTACGAACCGCAGTCCGAAAGGCGAGGTCGTGAGCAGCAAGTACGAGTACGTGACGGACGGGGCCGAGATCTACCGTCAGTCGTTCGCGACGATTCGTGCGGAGGCTGCACTCGGCGAACTCCCCGCGGACGTGGCGCAGGTCGCGGTCCGGATGATCCATGCCTGCGGGATGACCGATCTCGTCGCGGACCTGGCGTGGTCCAGCGAGGTGGTCTCCTCGGCGCGGGCCGCGCTGCGCTCGGGCGCGCCGATCCTCTGCGACGCCGCGATGGTCGCCGCCGGGGTCACCCGACGCCGGCTCCCCGCGGACAACGAGGTCATCTGCACCCTGAGCGATCCGTCCGTCCCCGGTCTGGCGGCGTCGCTCGGTACGACGAGGAGCGCCGCCGCACTCGACCTCTGGCTGGATCGACTGGAGGGCTCGGTGGTCGCCATCGGCAACGCGCCGACCGCGCTCTTCCGGCTGCTCGAACTGGTCGGCAACGGCGCGCCACGGCCGGCCGCGGTACTGGGGATCCCGGTCGGGTTCATCGGCGCCGCGGAGTCCAAGGAAGCTTTGGCCGCCAACGACCTGGGCCTCGAGTACCTCGTGGTTCGGGGCCGCCGGGGCGGGAGCGCGATCACCGCTGCCGCCGTCAACGCGATCGCGAGCGAGGAAGAATGACCGGACGGCTGTGGGGTGTGGGGCTCGGCCCGGGTGACCCGGAACTGGTGACGGTGAAGGCTGCCCGGCTGATCGGCGCAGCCGACGTGATCGCGTTCCACAGCGCGCGGCACGGACGCAGCATCGCCCGCTCGGTGGCCGCGCCGTACCTGCGGGACGGGCAGCTCGAGGAACACCTGGTCTACCCACTGACCGTCGAGACCACCGATCACCCCGGTGGCTACCAGGGCGCGATGGACGACTTCTACGCCGAGTGCGCCGAGCGGCTGGCCGCACACCTGGACGCCGGGCGTGAGGTCGTCGTACTGGCTGAGGGCGATCCGCTGTTCTACGGCTCCTACATGCACATGCACAAGCGGCTCGCCGATCGGTACGAGTGCGAGGTCGTACCGGGAGTGACCTCGGTCAGCGCGGCGGCCGCAGTACTGGGTCGGCCGCTGTGTGAGCGCGACGAGATTCTCACCGTGCTGCCCGGCACGCTGCCGCCCGAAGTACTGGCCGAGCGGCTCCGGAACACTGACGCCGCCGCGGTGATGAAGCTCGGCCGGACCTTCGGCAACGTCCGAGAGGCCTTCGAGCTGGCCGGCCGCCTGGACGAGGCCTGGTACGTCGAGCGCGCGACCACCGACGCCCAGCGGACCGCGCCACTCGCCGACGTCGACCCCGACTCGGTCCCCTACTTCTCCCTCGCCCTGCTCCCCAGCCCGCTGAACACCACGTCACCCACCACCGAACAGGTTGCTCTCAGCCACAAGGGATCGGTGACCGTCGTCGGGCTCGGGCCGGCCGGGCCGGAGTGGATGACGCCGGAGGTCCGGTCCGCGATCGCCACCGCCGACGACCTGATCGGCTACGGCCCGTACGTCGACCGGCTACCCGACCGTGCTCGCCAGCGCAAGCACGGTTCGGACAACCGGGTCGAGTCCGAGCGGGCCGCCTTCGCCCTCGACCTCGCCCGCAAGGGGTCCCGGGTCGTCGTCGTGTCCTCCGGCGATCCGGGCGTCTTCGCGATGGCGAGCGCGGTCACCGAGGTCGCCTCGGAGCCGGAGTACGCCGACATCGCGGTGCACGTGCTGCCCGGGATGACCGCGGCCCAGGCCGTCGCCAGCCGGGTCGGAGCGCCGCTCGGGCACGACTACTGCGTCCTGTCCCTGTCCGACCGGCTGAAGCCGTGGGAGGTGATCGCTGCCCGGCTGAGCGCCGCAGCCGCCGCCGACCTGGCGATCGCGATCTACAACCCGGCCTCGAAGTCCCGCACCTGGCAGGTCGGCGCCACCCGCGACCTGCTGCTCGAGCACCGTTCGCCCGAGACCCCGGTGGTGATCGGCCGCGACGTCGGCGGCACGGCGGAATCGATCACCGTCACCACCCTCGCCGACCTGAACCCCGACCAGGTGGACATGCGGTGCCTGCTGCTGATCGGCTCGTCGCAGACGCGTACGGTCGACCGCGAGGCCGGCCGCCTGGTCTTCACCCCTCGCCGCTACCCGTCCGGGGCGTGATCTCAGGGGACCGTTAATTCTGCCGAGACCTTGCATGAGGACGCGGGTCGAGGGGTAGGGACCCGCCGCAGGGCGGACGTGAGGAGAAACTGCAGTGGCTCAGAGCTATGGCAACACCGGTACCTTGACCGAGCCCGGGATGGACCCGGGGACCGATACGACGACTACCAAGCGCTACGAGGAAGCACGGGCGGCGGCCCGTCGGGCCATGACGACTGCGACCCAGGTCCCAGACCAACCTGCGGCCAGGATACCGGCGGACGTCGAGCGGCCGGCGTACACAGGCTTCAAGTTCGGAGCGGCATTATTCGGCTGGCTGATCACGGTGTCGATGGCCGTGCTGCTGACCGCTGTCATCGCAGGCGCAAGCTACGGCGCCGGTTACGTGCTCGACTACACCCGTGCGGACGCGAAGCAACAGGCCGGTACGGTGGCCGTCACCGCCGCTGCCGTGCTCGTGCTGACCTTGACCCTGGCCTTCTACATCGGCGGGTACGTCGCCGGCCGGCTCGCGCGGTTCGACGGAGCCCGGCAGGGGTTCGGCGTCTGGATGATCACCTTGCTGCTGCTGGCCGTCGCGGCGGGCGTCGGCGCCTACTGGAACAACCAGTACGACCTGGTCGGCCGGGTGGACCGCCCGGACGTGCCGCTGTCCAACGACATGCTGCTGACCGGGGGACTCTTCACCGTGGCCGCACTGGTGTTCGTCCCGCTCCTCGCCGCGCTGCTCGGCGGCAAGACGGGCCAGCGGTACCACGACAAGATCGACGACATGCTCGACTGAGCGCGGGGACCCTCTGCTTACGGATTCGAGGGGTGGGGTACGGGTATTGCAGACGGGGCTGTCGATATGAGGAGACGGCGACATGGTTCAGCAATATCGGGACGACCCTGACACGCAGCAGTTCAACCACCCCAGGCAGTTCAGCGAGGATCCGCCGGCCAAGCGGCCGACGGTGGATCCCAAGGCGACCGGCCTGACCAGGACCGGTGGATCCACACTCACGCGGCCCACGGTGGATTCGACCACGGAGCAGCCGGTGGTCGTGGACAAGACCGCCACGCACCGGGCGAACGTGAAGACGTCGACGGCCGCCGAGGTCGACCCGGCCTACCGCGGCTTCAAGTCCGGTTCGGCGTTCTTCGGCTGGCTGATCGCGGTCGGTTTGACCGTCCTGCTGACCGGCGTCATCGGCGCTCTCGCGGCCGCGGTCGACTACGCGATCACCCTCGACCGGTCGATGGCCGAGGAGAACGCGGGCACCATCGGCATCGTGTCCGGCACCGTGCTTGTGGTGATGCTGGCGATCGCCTACTACAGCGGCGGGTACGTCGCCGGCCGGCTCGCGCGGTTCGACGGCGCGCGGCAGGGGCTCGGCGTCTGGGCGATCGGCCTGATCGTGACGCTGGTGGTCGCCGGGATCGGCGCGCTCGCCGGTTCGCAGTACAACGTGCTCGACCGGGTGGACGTGCCGACGGTGCCGATCGCGGACGACACGCTCACCGCGGGCGGTGTGATCGCCGCGGCCGCGGTGCTGGTCGTCACGCTGCTCGCGGCAGTGATCGGCGGCAAGGCCGGCCAGCGGTACCACCGCCGCATCGACAACAGCTTGGACTCACCGGCGTAGGCAAGGTCAGACAGCCTCAAGCACCCGGAAGTCGGATCGCAACGATCCGGCTTCCGGGTGTTTCTTGTCGCCGCCACCAGCAACCGCCAGGCTGATCGGCATGTCCCGTACTGCGCTCGTCGTCGGAGGTACCAGTGGTATCGGCGCGGCCACCGCGCTCCGGCTGGCTGCCGACGGCGCCACCGTCATCGCGGCCGGGCTGAACACGGCCGCGGCGTCACCCGAGCTCCAGCAGGCGGTGGAACTCCACGAGCTCGACCTCCGCACACCGGGCGCGCTGGAAGAGCTGATCACCTCACGCTCGCGGCTCGACGTACTGGTGAACGCGGCCGGCATCATCCGCCGGGGCGAAGAGCACCGGCCGGAGGTCTTCGCCGAGGTGGTCGCGATCAACCTCACCGGCGCGATGCGAGCCGCTGCCGCCGCGCACGAGCTCCTTGCCGAGAGCAAGGGCTGCATCGTCAACGTGGCGTCGATGCTGAGCTATTTCGGCGGCCCGCTGGTGCCGGGGTACAGCGCGAGCAAGGGCGGGATCGTGCAGCTGACCAAGTCCCTCGCGGTTGCGTGGGCCGTCGAGGGGATCCGGGTGAACGCCGTCGCACCCGGCTGGATCGCCACCGACCTGACGGCGGCGCTGCAGGCCGACCCGGCCGCCGCCGACCGGATCCTCTCCCGTACTCCGATGGCGCGCTGGGGCCGCGCCGCGGAAGTCGCCGGCGCGATCGCGTTCCTGACCGGACCCGACGCCACCTTCATCACGGGCGCGGTGCTGCCCGTCGACGGTGGATACCAGAGCAACTAGGAGGAGAACCGGATGAGTAGCCAGATCCCGATCGCGGCCGGCGTACCGGCGGAGATCGCCGTCCAGGCCGTGCCGGACGACGACCGGTTGTGGGTGCCGCAGGCGCCGGACGTGTGGTTCCGGCCGCTGATGCTGAACACGATCACCGGGCAGTGGTGCAACCTGCTCAAGGTGACCCGGGCCGGGATCGTGTCCCGGCACCGGCACCCGAGCGCGGTGTTCGGCTACGTGATCAAGGGCCGCTGGCAGTACGACGAGCACGACTGGGTCGCGGAGACCGGGTCGTTCGTCTACGAGCCGCCCGGTGAGATCCACACCCTGCGCGTGCCCGAGAACACCACCGAGATGATCACCTTCTTCAACATCTCCGGCGCGATGATCTACGTCGACGACGACGGCAACCAGATCGGCTACGAGGACACCTTCACCAAGATCCAGCTCTGCCGCGACCACTACGCGGCGAACGGTCTCGGCGCCGACTACGTCGACCAGTTCATCCGCTGAGGCCCACGTCCTTTGAGCCCCCACGTCCGCTCAGCGCATTGGCTTGACGGCGCAGCACACGCTTCAGCGCCCTGCAAGCGATCCGGGCTGGTGCCCCCACACCGGCCGGGCGGTCTCGCCTCGCCCGCTTGATCGGTCGCGCGAGTCTGCCGGTTCGCTCTCACTCGGCCTCAAGGACCTCCTCGCCAGGCGCCATCGAGCCTTCCGCCTGGCCGGCGCGATAGCGGTCACCGGCGCCGCCGTCGTCTTCGCGTTGTCGATGCAAGCCAGCCTTGACGCCCGACCGCCAGGCGAAGCGAGCGACGTCCCGAAGGAACTACCGGCACTCGTCTACTCTCTCGACGCCGTGCTCCTGCTGATCACCGCGACGACGCTCGTCGCCGTCGCCCTCGTCTCGGTCCGCGAGCGAATCCGTGACTACGGAGTGCTGAAGGCAGTCGGCCTCACCCCCGGTCAGATCACCTCGAGCCTGGTCAGCGCCCACGCCGTCCTTGCGGCAGTCGCCGGGATCCTGTCGATTCCGGTGGGCATCGCGCTCTATGTCATCGTCTACGGAATCGCCGGTGGAAGCAGCGAAGACCGGGTGATCGCACCTTGGTGGTGGCTCGTTCTGGTCCCAGCGGGAGGCGTACTCATGGTCATCCTCGCGACCATCCTGCCCGCCCGATCGGCTACCCGGATCGCGACCGCCGACGCCATTCGCTACGAGTAGCGGAGGGCGTCAAGCGGAGGCACGGACGACGAGTTCCGTCGGGAGGATGCGAGGGCCTTCGTCGTCACCCTCGATCCGGCGGAGCAGCACCTCCACCATCTCGCGGGCGACCAGCTCGAGTGGCTGGCGGATGGTGGTCAGCGGCGGGTTCGACTCCCGGGCGATCCGGGAGTCGTCGAACCCGCCGACGGCCACTTCCTCCGGGACCCAGCGACCGGCCCGGCGAAGCTCCACCAGAGCTCCGGAGGCCAGCAGGGCGGCTCAAGTGCTGCGGATCGGGGCGCCGGAGGTCGTCGTGCACAACGCCGGCCGGAGGTGCTGTCGAACGCGGTCCACCCCGGCTGGGTGAGCACGAAGATGAGCGGCTACGCGGCCCCGCTGACCGTTGCCCAGGGCGCCGATACTCCCGCCTGGCTGGCGGTGTCGGATGACCCGGACGCGCTCGTCACCGGCAAGTTCTTCCAGCACCGCAAGGCCATCGAGGTCAACCCGCAGGCCTACGACCCCGACCTCCAGGCCAAACTCCTCACCCACTGCCTCGCCCTCGCCGGGACCACGCTCCCCGACTAACCCGTCAGGGCCAGGTCGGCGGGGGTACGGCTCTGACCGACGCGACGACCTGGTCCAGCGCCGGGGTGCGGGGGCGGTCGCGGTGGACGAAGAGGGCGACCTGCCGCTCCACTCCTGAGTCGCTGATCGGGACCAGCCGTACTCCGGTGAGGTTGGCGGTGGTGACGGCGAGCGCGTTGGTGACGCCGGTGCCCAGGCCGTGGCGGACCAACGAGAGCAGGGTTTGGGGCTGATTGGTGCGGTAGACACTCTCCGGGCTGAGCCCTACGGACGCGAAGGCCAGGTGCGACTCGAATTGACGTGCACCCGACGTCTCTCCGATCGAGATCAGCGGCAGCTCGGCCAACTCCCCCAGGCTGACCGACGACGCGGAAGCCAGTGGATCGCCGTCCTGGAACACCGCGACCAGCGGCTCGGTCCAGAGGATCTCATGCTCCAGGGACTCCGACGCCACTAGCGGATGCACCGGCCGGATCGCGAGGTCGACCTCACCCCGCCCGAGGGCACCTTCGAGGTCGATGCTCGGCCCCTCGACCAGATGCAGCTGTACCTCGGCCGGAAGGCGCTGCGCGACCTGCGGAAACAGCCACGCGGCCGCGCTCGGATAGGCGCCGAACCGGACGTGACCCCGAGCCGCTGAGAGGTCGCCGAGCCGGTTGAGGATCTCCTCGGCGTGCGGCAGCAACGCCCGCCCTTCCGGGGTCAGCGCGGCCGGGTGCGCAGTACGGTCGAAGAGTTGGACGCCGAGGGCCTTCTCGAGCTCGGCGACGTGCTCGCTGATCCGCGACTGGGAGCGGAAGGTCGCCTTGGCCGCGGCCGAGAATCCGCCGTGCCGGGCGACCGCCACGAAGCTGACGATCCAGTCCAGGCGGTAGCCGTACGCCGCGGTCAGGTCCATAGCTGATCAGGCTAGCCGGGAAGAGACACCCCCGCTCCGGCTGTTGTCACCAGTGTGAAGACGACCCAGGTGGTGGTGATCGGCGCCGGCCAGGCCGGGCTGTCGGCCGCGTATCACCTGGTCAGGATGGGGTTCAGCCGGTACGACGGGGTCGTGGTGCTGGACCGCAACCCGGCTCCAGGTGGAGCGTGGCAGCACCGCTGGGACTCCCTCACCATGCACGACGTGCACGGGATCGCGAACCTGCCCGGTGTCGCCGTACCGGAGAGTGCGGGTGACGAGCGGGCGAACGTGTTCGTCCCGCAGTACTTCGCCGACTACGAGGCTCGCTTCGACCTGCCGGTGGTCCGGCCGGTGGTCGTGCAGAGCGTGCGCGAGACCCCGGACGGGCTGTTCGAGGTGACGACGGATCACGACAGCTACCGCGCCGAGGCGATCGTCAACGCCACCGGGACCTGGAACCGGCCCTTCATCCCCTGGTATCCGGGCATCGAGACCTTCCAAGGCCGGCAGCTACATACGTCGGATTACAACGGCGCTGAAGAGTTCGCCGGGCAGCACGTACTCGTCGTTGGAGGAGGCGCATCGGCGGTCCAACTGCTGGCCGAGATCTCCGAAGTCGCCAGTACTACGTGGGTCACGCGCCGGCCGCCTGAATGGCGCACAGGCGAGGAGTTCGGTCCGGAAATCGGGCGGCAGATCATCGCCAAGGTCGAGGAACGGGTCCGCGCCGGCTTGCCGCCGAAGAGCGTCGTCGCCGTGACCGGGCTGCAGTTGCGCGAGCAGGAGCAGGCGGCACTGCGTCGAGGCGTATACACCAGGCACCCGATGTTCGAGCGGATCACGCCGACCGGTGTCGAGTGGGCCGACGGGCGGAAGGAACGCGTCGACACGATCCTGTGGGCGACGGGCTTCCGCGCCGACCTCGGGCATCTCGCTCCGCTGCACCTGCGCGAGCCCTCGGGTGGGATCCGGATGGACGGAACGCACACCGTGCTGGAGCCGCGCGTCCACCTGATCGGGTACGGCCCGTCGGCCAGCACCATCGGCGGCAACCGAGCCGGCTTCACCGCCGCCCGCGAGCTGCGAGACCTGCTACAACCCGTCGCCGCCTAGCCCCGCGACCGCGGCCGTGGCGCGGCCGGGTTGCGGGGACGGCGAGCCCCAGCTCAGCCGCGGAGGCGGAACAGGAGTTCTGTCTCCCAGGTGTCCATGTCGGGCTGCTCGACCGGGTCGGACTTGTAGACCTCCAGCCGGCTGCCCCACTTGTCACCGTCGACGTCCCACTGCAGGCCCTGCTCGTCCGCCCAGGCGAGCAGGTCGCGGGTCGCGTCGTACAGCTTGTCGGGGTGGCCGAAGTGCGTGACGCTGGCGTAGCGGCCGCCGGGCAGGACACCGGCGACGATCTCTCCCTCGCCGTGGTGCCGCTCCTCGACCGGGACGCCGATCTCGATCACGAGTCCGTTCTCCATGTCGACGACGTCGTACTTGAAGAACACGTCGCCGATCGGGTCGATCGTGCGCGCGGCGAGCCAACTGAACAGCTCGGGCGTGCGGTTCGCGAACTTGCCGATCTCGTTCATCGCGACCTTGCCGCGCAGCGCGACGTACGGCTGGTCCTCGCGCTCGACGATGGTGGGCTCCATGCGATCTCTCCTGATCTGTGGGGATGCCAAAACCATCCTGCCCGAGGTGGACTCAGCACGGGAGAGGCGGGCCTTCACCCGGCCCGGAAAACTGCCCATTGCCGTCCGGTGATTTGAGGCGTGTACTGCAATTGGGGTTTCGGGGGGATGGTCGCCATGAGGCGGATCAGAGTTGCTTTCGTAGTGCTGACGGCCGGGCTGTTGCTGGGTCCGGCACTACCTGCCGCGGCCGAGCCCGCGACCTCGATCGCCTATCCCGTCAGCGCCACGGCGACGCGGTACATCGGCTTGGCGTTCGACACCTGTACTGCGCCGACCGTCGCGCAGATGACGGCGTGGAAGGCCTCGCCGTACCGGGCGATCGGGATCTACATCGGCGGGGTCAACCGCGGCTGCGCGCAACCGCAACTGACGGCCAGTTGGGTCAGCAGCGTGACCAAGCTGGGCTGGCGGCTGGTCCCGATCTACATGGGCTACCAGGCACCGTGCACCTTCCGTCCGAACGCGGTGAAGATGACGGTGCCGTCCGCCGCCACGCAGGGGACGAGCCAGGCCGCCGACGCGATCGCCAAGGCCAGGGCCCTCGGCATCCTGCCCGGTAGCGCGATCTACGGCGACATGGAGCACTACAACGCGACCGACACGACCTGCCGGGCGACCGTACTGCGGTACTTGTCCTCCTGGACGAAGGAGATGCACCGGCAGGGGTATGTGTCGGCCGTCTACGCGCACCAGGATTCGGGCGCGCGGCATCTCGCCCAGGTGTACAACTCGACCGCCTATGCCCGGCCCGACGCGGTGTGGATCGCCCGCTGGGACCTGAACTCCGCAGTGACCACCCTGACCAACTGGCCGCTGATCTCCAACCGCTACTGGCTGATCGGCCAGCGGGCCAAGCAATATCGCGGTGACCACCTGGAGACGTACGGCGGTGTCACCCTGAACATCGACAACGATCGGTTCGACGCGCCGGTCGCCTCGGTCTCGTACACCTACACGATCCGGGTCGCCCTGTTCTCGCGGACCGGGCCCGGGACCAACTACCCGGCGACGGCGACGCTGCCGGCCAACTCCGGCGTACGGGTGGTCTGCCAGACCTACGGCACGAAGGTCGGCACAAGCATCGCCTGGGACAAGCTGACCAACGGCACGTACATCGCGGACTACTACGTCCGGACTCCGTCCAACACCGGCTACAGCGCGCCGATCCCCGGCTGCAGCTACCCGTACCAGATCACCATCGACAACCTTGCCCGCCGGAAGGGGCCGAGTACAACGTACGAGAGGTACCCAGGGTTGCTGCCGATCGGCTCGCTGGCGTGGGTCACTTGCCAGCGAGCCGGGGGCAAGGTCGGTACTACGGCGGTGTGGGACCGGCTGACGGACGGCAGTTGGGTCACCGACTACTACGTGGCCAACCCGAGCAACACGACCTACAGCGCTCCCATCCGCCGCTGCTGATCTCCTGGGTGCTGCTGATCTCCTGGGGTGCTGGTGGCTGCTACTGGGCCCAGGGCGGCTGGATCTGGGTGCCGTCGGCCATGGTGCCGGTGAAGCCGGCGGTGATGGCGACGTGCAGCTCGGCCTTGCCCTCGCCCAGGTTGGTGAGCGAGATCGGCTCGCCCGCTGGTACGACGACCGCGTCGCCGGGACCGAGCTTGTCGCCGTCCGGGGTGACCTGGACCTTGCCGGTGAGCACCATGAACACCTCGTCCCGGTCGAGCGTGTGCGGCTCACCGCCGCCGTGCCCGGGATCGACCGTGAGCTTCCACGTGCACAGCCCGGCGGATCCACGACTCGGCGCCGCCAGGCCGGTGAACTCGACGCCGTGCAGCTGGAACCGCGGCGCCTCGATCGCGCGAATGACCTGCATGTCTCTCCCTGGTAGATAGTCCAGCTGACTTGACCAAGTCAGCTTGACTATCATGGCCTGCATGACGCGATCGGGCAAGCCGGATTTCGGGATCTTGTTACTGCTGGCGGACCAGGAGTTCGTCCGCTCACTGCGCGCGGCGACGGCCGAGCAGGGTTACGACGACCAAGGCCGGTCGGACGGATTCGTCCTGCGCACGCTGGGCGCCGGGCCGACCACGATCGGCGGATTGGCTGAGCGGCTGGAGATCACCAAGCAGGGTGCGAGCCAGATCGCCGACGACATGGAACGCCGCGGGTACGTCGAACGCCGTTCCGACCCCTCCGACGCTCGGGCCCGCCTACTGCACCTCACCGCGAGGGGTGATGCCGCACTGCAGACGGCCCGGAAGTTCCACCAGGCCTACGAACGCAAGCTCCGCAGGCGGTTCGGCGACGACGCGATCGACACCGTGCGCGGCGTACTGACCGAGATGGCCGGCGAGGCTCAGATCAGTACGCCGCACTTCCGGGCGTTGATGTTCTAACGCTTGCGTCCGAAGAACTGTGGGTTATAGACCACAGTTCTTCGGACGCAAGGGATCAGGCGAAGTACGTCGGGAAGAAGTCGTTCGTGGGCCAGGTCTTCACACTGTTGGCCGCGGTCCAGAGGGCGGCGTCGATGTCGCCGTACGACTTACCGCTGGCGTCGTCGCGGCGGTTGAACAGGGCGGCCCAGCTCATCCCGTTGTAGGTCCGGACCACGATGGTGAAGGTCCCCGGCAGGCTGCCGGTGTGCCAGGTGTTGCGGCCGGTGCCGCCCGTGACGGGACGCACCTGCCAGCCGAGGCCGTAGTACCAGCCGTCGGGGTTCACGCCGGTCGAGGGCTTCGACCAGAAGCGGCTCAGCGAGGTGCTGTTCAGCACGCTCGACGGCGCGTCGAACATCTTCGCCCAGCGGACCAGGTCCGGAGCGCTGGCGATCCAGCCGCCGTTCGCGTCGTGGAGCCGCATGCTGAACGAGCCGTACGGCGCGGCGACGGTCTTTCCGGACATGTCCAGCACGGTCCGCGCGGTGTACTGCGACTCGTACGACGTCTCGCCGGTGTGCTTCGCGATGGTGTAGCCCTGCGCCATCCGCTTGATCTTCAAGGGAGTGAGCAGCTTCTGCTGCACATACGTCGCATAGCTCAGGCCGCTGACCTTCTCGATCACGCGGCCGGCCAGCAGGTAGCCGAAGTTCGAGTACGCAACCTTGGTGCCCGGGTTGAAGTCCAGCTTCTGTCCGGCCATGTACTTGATCACGTCGGCGTGCTGCAGCTCCATCGGTACGCCGAGAGTCCGGGAGATCACGGCGTCCTTAGCGAGCGGGTCACCGGAGACATCGCGATCCCAGCCGCCGAGGTGCTGCAGCAGCTTCCACAGCGTGATCGTCGACCAGCGCGAGTCCCGGGTCAGACCGGTCGCCGGCGTGATGTCGATGATGTTGCCGACCGGCGTCGACAGGCTCAGCTTGCCGTCCTGCACGAGCTTCACGATCGCTGCCGCGGTGAACGACTTCGTCAGGCTCGCGACGCGGAACAGCGAGGTCGGCTGAACCGTCAGCGCGGTCGACGTACTGTAGCCGCGGGCAAGCACCAGGCGGCCCTTGTAGGTGACCGCGAGCTGCCCGGCCGAGATGCCCCGGGCCTGCATGAAGGCCTTCATCTGGTTGTCGAAACCACTCAACGCCGGTACTGCGGTCCCGGTCGCGCGCCAGGTGGCCTCAGCACTGGCCGACCGGCCCATCACGGTGCCGACTCCGGTACCGACGGCAGCGGTCGCTCCGGTCGCCACGGCAAGCTTGCCCAAATTACGGCGCGTCAGTTCCACGGACATGAACTCCTTCGATCTGCAGGGGGCAGGTGTTCGTCGCGAAGGGGAACGTTACTGCTAGACCGGTTCAGCTCAGGGCTCGTCGACGCTTCGGCTGACGGCTCGTCGACTATTCGGCTCAGGGCTCGTCGACGACCGAGGCGTAGGCGATCACGCCGCGGCGGATCTGGTCGGTGACGGCCCGGGCGGTGGAGCGCAGCGGCGTGGGGCCGGCGGCGTCGGCGACCTGTTCGGTGAGGTCGATCAGCTGCTTGACCCAGCGGACGAAGTCGCCGGCCGCGAGATCCGACTCGTAGAGCACCTCGGCCAGCGAGGCCCCAGACGCCCAGCGGTACGCGGCCCAGCTGAAGCCGAGATCCATCGGACGGAGGAAGTCGACGCGCATGTCGCGTTCCAGCGCCGACAGGTCCCGCCAGATCGAGCCCATCTTCTCGATCGCGTGCCGCACTTCGCCCCGCGGCAGCCGCGGCGACGTCGGCTCGTCCTTGGCGCGTGACTCGTAGACCAGTGCCGCCAGGCAGGCGGCCAGGTCCGGCACCTCCAGGTCGTCGAACACGCCCTGCCGCAGGCATTCGGCCGCGACCAGGTCGAGCTCGGTGTAGATCCGCGACAGCCGGTCGCCGGCCTCGGTGGTCTTGTCACCGTCGAGGTAATGCAGCGCGTCCAGCACCTGGCAAACTCGGTCGAACTGCCGGGCGATGGTGTTCGTCCGCTGCTCGATCTTGCGCTGTACCTCGCGGTTCTCCCGGTCCAGCCGGAAGTACCGCTCGGCCCAGCGGGCGTGGTCCTCGCGGTCCGAGCATCCGTGGCAGGGGTGCGCGCGCAGTTCCGCCCGCATCTCCTGCAGCTCGGGGTCGTCCGCGTGCGTGACCACGTCACCGTTGCGGCTGCGGGAGGACGGCGGCCCTTCCTCGCCGAGCATGTCGGTGCGGCCCCGCAGTACATGGGCCAGCTCGCGGCGCTGCTGCGGGTTGCGCGGGTTGAACTTCTTCGGCACCCGGAGCGAGCCGATCGCCTCGACCGGCGTCGGGAAGTCGATCATCGACAGCTTGCGCACCTGCCGGTCCAGCGTCAGCACGGTCGGCCGCGGTCCCTCGCGCTCCGACCGCACCCCCGGGTCGAGCACCAGCGCCCAGCCTGCGCTACGGCCCGCCGGGATCCGGATGATGTCGCCGATTCGTAGCTTCTCCAGGGACTCCTGGGCCTCGACGCGGCGATCCAGCTTGCGCCGCTTGGACCCGGACGATTCGCGCTCACTGATCCGGCGGCGCAGGGCGGCGTACTCGAGGAAGTCGCCGAGGTGGCAGTCGATGGACTCCTTGTACCCCTCGAGCGCCTCGTTGTTGCGCTGCACCTGCCGCGCCAGCCCGACGACCGCCTGGTCGGACTGGAACTGCGCGAACGACAGTTCCAGCATGTCGCGCGCCCGGCTCCGCCCGACCTGGCGGACCAGGTTCACAGCCATGTTGTACGACGGGGAGAACGACGAGCGAAGCGGATACGTACGGGTCGAGGCCAGGCCGGCCACCGCCCGCGGGTCGAACCCGGGCTGCCAGAGCACCACGGCGTGACCCTCGACGTCGATGCCGCGGCGGCCCGCCCGGCCGGTCAGCTGGGTGTACTCCCCCGGCGTGATGTCGACGTGCGCCTCGCCGTTCCACTTGCTCAGCTTCTCCAGCACCACCGTGCGGGCCGGCATGTTGATGCCGAGGGCAAGGGTCTCGGTGGCGAAGACGACCTTGATCAGGCCGCGCGCGAACAGCTCCTCGACGACCTCCTTGAACGCGGCGAGCATGCCCGCGTGGTGCGCCGCGATGCCACGGCTGAGCGCCTCGGCGAAGTCGTGGTAACCCAGTACTCCGAGGTCCTCGTCCGGCAGGTCCGAGGTGCGCTCCGCGAGCACCCGCTTGATCTCGTCGCGCTCGCTCGGCTTGGTCAGCCGCAGACCTGAGCGCAGGCACTGCAGCATCGCGTCCTCGCAGCCCTTGCGGGAGAAGATGAAGTAGATCGCCGGCAGCAGCGCGCCCGCGTCCAGCTCCTCCACCACGTCCGACCGGTACGGCGTGAAGTGCGACCGGGCCGGGCGGCTCTTGGGCAAGTCCCGGCGGCGGCGTGGCTTGCGCGAGTCGTCCCGGAAGATCCGGCTGTCGTCGCGGGCGATCCGGACCAGCTGCGGGTTGACCAGATCCTTGATGTCGGAGCTACCGCCTCCGGTTCCGGCCTTGGCCGGGTTGCCGGACTTCGCCGGGTTGCCGGAGCGGCTGGGCGCGCCTGTCCGGGCGGTCGGGGCCTCGCCGGCGAACAGGTCGTGCAGCCGCTTGCCGACCATGACGTGCTGGAACAGCGGCACCGGCCGCTTCTCCTCCAGCACGACCACGGTGTTCCCGCGGACCGTCTCCAGCCAGTCGCCGAACTCCTCGGCGTTGCTCACCGTCGCCGAGAGCGACACCACCGCCACCGAGTCCGGCAGGTGGATGATCACCTCTTCCCAGACCGCCCCACGGGCCCGGTCGGCCAGGTAGTGCACCTCGTCCATCACCACGTACGACAACCCGAGCAGGGTGTGCGACGCGGCGTACAGCATGTTCCGCAGTACCTCGGTCGTCATCACGACGATGGGCGCCTCGGAGTTGATCGAGTTGTCCCCGGTCAGCAGCCCGACGTTGTCGCTGCCGTAGCGGCGGACCAGATCGGCGTACTTCTGGTTGCTCAGCGCCTTGATCGGGGTGGTGTAGAAGCACTTCTGCCCCCGCTGCAGCGCGAGGTGCACCGCGAACTCCCCGACCAGCGTCTTCCCGGACCCCGTCGGCGCCGCCACCAGCACCTGGTGACCGTCCTCCAGGGCCGCACAAGCGCGCAACTGGAACTCGTCCAGCTCGAAGTCGTACAGCCCCCGGAACTCCTTCACCGCAGGATGCTCCTGGTCCGAGCGGAAAACGGCATACTTCTCGGACGGGGTGCTCATACGCCCCAGGCTATGCGAAGCCACCCCCAGACCCACGCCCACCTGCCTCGAGGCACCCCACGCACCTCCTCAGTCGCACGACTCCCACCCGCTCCCGGTGCCGCCGCTCCTCCGTCGCCGCTCAGCGACGGCCGGGTGGTCGCGGTGGAGTGACGTGGGTCACCGGACGGGCTGCTGGGTGGTTACCAAGCTGCCCGCGAGGTGGTCAGGCGGCCGGCCCGCTCTCAAAGACAACCCCGAGCTGCTGATCCGGCCTGGCTGTACCGAAGGACAGGAAGAGGCCGCTCGCAACGTCAACCTCCACGCCTACCGAGGCGATCGAAGCGCAGACAGAATGCAGGACTTCCTGTCATTCCGTACACCGCTCGCCTCGTCGACGTACTGCGTGAGCTGAGGGCTGCTAGTGGATCGGCGTGGTCTGGGCCAACCCGATCCGCCAGCCGTCACCGGTCCTGACCACGACGTAGGTCAACGCTCCCGCCAAGGGCAAGGCGCCCTCCGAGCCCTGCCTGTTGTCGTGGACCGTCTTGACGCAACTGACCAAGGCGACATCGGTTGCCACGGCCCGGATGTCCACGATCTCGACGCTGGTCTGAACGTCCTTGAGCGGCGAGGCAAGCGCAGTACTCATAGCCTCCGCGAACACGTCCCGCCCGAGCAGCCGCCGCCCCGCGATGTTCACGATCGCCATCTGCTCCAGATGAAGCCCAGGCAACACCGCCGCATCACTCTGCGCCCGATCAGCCTCCGCCACCAGTTCCCGGATCGCCCCTTCATCCTCAACGGAGAGGCCCACAGTCGAAGTACCAGTTGAAGTCATGCCCCAACCCTCCAACCTCAAGCCGACTTGAATTCAAGCCGGCTGGTGACCGGAACGACTGTGTCGCGCCGTCGGCTTGTGCTCGTGGGTTCCGGGTGATGATGTCCGCATGCGCCTGAACTGGTCGAACCTCCCGCGGTGGGTCCTGGTCCTGTTCCACGGAGTGCCTTTCGGAATCGTGATGGGGGCCTTCGTCAAGACCGATGGGGAGAGTTGGACTTCGGCCGTTGTGGGTGGGCTCTTCATGGGCGTGTTTTACGGCCTCGCCATGGGGATCTGGGCTTTCAAGCAGCAAGGCGAGACGCAGGCGGCTGGCGGGGACCTCCTAGCCGTCAAGGCGACGGCCGCGTATCGCGCGTCGGCCCGCGGGCTGGTACCTGAGGGTCCAGAAGTCCGCGCGGCCGCGCTCCGGATTGCAACTCAGGACCTGGCTCGCTTCCGTCGACCGGGCATGGCCACTGTCTTAGTGGCGCTCGCGTTGATCTGGAGCGTGGTCGGCAGCGTGACCGCCTCGCCGTGGTACCTACTCCCGGTCGCAGTGTTCGGCTTCGCTCTGTTCAGCCAGTGGTATCGGCCTCGACGGATCCGTCACCGGATCGAACTGCTATCCCATGCACCAAACGTGCACGGCGGAGTTCCGTGGTGAGTAGGCACCCAGTCGTGGATCAGCGTTGCGGGCAAACGGTTGCCGCCCACGCAAATCCACGACTCGGCACCCGCCATCCCAAACCCACCCCGGCGGCGAAAGAGCCGCGGGGGTGGAGGAGTGCGGCTAGCTGATGTGGAAGGGGTCGCCGTAGACCTTCCAGTCGAGGGGGGTGTTGAGGTTGAGGTTGCCGTTGCGGAGGAAGACGCGTTGGGCGGTGTCCACGCGGCTGGTGTCGCTGTGGGCCTCCTCCTGCTTCATCGCCCAGACCCGGGCGTCGAGGAACGCGTTCAGGTAGGTGGTCTCGTTGCCGCCCTGCGACGGCGGCTTGGCCTTCTGGAGGGCGCGCTTGCGGATGCCGCCGAAGCTGACGGAGTCGGTGCCGGGGCCGTGCATCACGATCGCGTCGTAGTACATGAACTGGCCGAGGGTGCCGATGCCGTCGGCCTTGCCCTGGGCAACGGCAGGGTTGAAGTAGACCCGGTCGCGCTCGTCGTTCTGCGCGGTCTTGAAGGCGGTGTCGTTGGCCGCGGTCCTCCAGTCCCTGGTGTAGTTCGGGTCGAGGCCGGCGTGCGAGTCGCTGCCGTCCACGTCGCGCAGGGCCGGCAGGTACTTCGCGAGCACGTTGCCCGGCTTGCGGTTCGCGTAGAGCTGGACCAGGTCGAGCATGTCCCCGGTCCCGGAGCAGAAGCCGATGATGCCGGCGGTGTAGCCGCGGCCGTCGTCGATGTCCTCGATGTACTTGTACTGCGCCTTCCAGTCCAGCGAGGAGTTCTCCGCACTGGACACGATCTGCATCGCGATGTCTTTCTTGGCCGGGTCGTCCAGCCCGGTCGCGGCGAGCTTGTCCTGGTACGGCGTGACCGTGGCGACTTGCGCGTACTGCGCGGCGCCGGGGGTTGCGGCGTCCGGCTGGAGCGGCCGGGCGAACGCGGTCGCCGGGGTGGCGGCGAGGCCGAGTCCGAGCAGGATGCCGGTCAGTCTGGTGACCTTCTGACGGGGGCGGTGGGTCACGATGTTCTCCTCCGAGGGGCGTCGGGAGTTATCTGTTAGGAAGCTTTCCTATCAGACAATCCTTGTGACGACCAGAGATGAGGAGATTTCATTCCGTAGCCGACCGCCGCGGGCGAAGGTGGATCTCCCTCAGGCGAAGACGGTCAGAGCGCCCGGGGAGATGCCGATGTCGACCGGGAGCGGGCCGAGGATCTCGCCGTCCGCGTAGGCGGTGACGCCGGCGGACTCCAGGCGGACCGCGCTGCCGCGCAGCGCGTGCACTGCCGGGTGCCCGACGTGCGTGCCCTTCGACAGTTTCGGGAACAACTGCAGCAGGGTGAGCCGCGAGACCGGCTTGATGATGGTGATGTCGAGCAGCCCGTCGTCGATCTCGGCCCCCGCGCAGATCTGCAGGCCACCCCCGTACGTCGGGCCGGTGCCGACCGCCACGAGCATCGCATCGGTCTCGATCACCTTGCCGTCGACGGTCACGACGTACGACAGGGGGTTGAAGGTGCGCAGTTCCGCCAGCGTGGCGACGGTGTAGCGCGAGTTGCCCTTCGGCCAGTTCATCTCGTTGGCGCGCTTGTTCACCAGGGAGTCGAAGCCACCTGCCACGACGGTGGTGATGTACCGGTCGTTCGCCATCGCGAGGTCGACGGCGCGGGTGTCGCCCTTCACGATCAGGTCGGCCGCTGCCAGCGGATCCTTCAGCGGTACGCCGATGCCGCGGGCGAAGTCGTTCCCCGTACCGGCAGGGATCACCCCGAACGGCATCCCGGACTTCGCCAGCACCTGGGCACCGAGGTGGACCGTGCCGTCACCACCGACCAGAGCGACCCCGTCCGCGCCAGAGGCGACGACTTCGGCGGAGATCCGGCCGACGTCCTCGGCGCAGGTGGTCGCGTACTCGTCGACGGTGAGCCCGGCGGACTCCAGCCTGGCGCGGACCCGCGGGGCGACGCGGGCACCGAGGCCCCGGCCGGAAGTGGGATTCACCACCAGCGCGATCCGGCGGCTCATCTCAGCCGGCCAGGAGTTCGTCGGCCTTGCGGGCCTTCCGCTTGTCGTTGATCTTGGCGATCACCTCGGCGGCGAAGAACAGCAGACACATCGGGATCGCCAGCAGACACATCGTGAACGGGTCACCCGACGGTGTCGCGACCGCGGCGAACACGAAGATCACCAGCACGATGTACGGCCGGAACTTACCCAGCACCGAGGCCGGCACCACGCCCACCATGTTCAGCAGCACCACGACCAGCGGGATCAGGAACGCGATCCCGAACACCAGCATCGTCCGGATCACGAAGTCCAGATACTGCGGCAGCGTGATCAGGTTCTGGATATCCATCGGGGTGAACCCGATCAGGATCTCCAAGCCCTTCGGCAGCGTCCAGTACGCCACCGCCATACCACCCACGAACAGCGGCGTGGCGATCGCGGAGAACAGCATCGCCCACCGGCGCTCGTTGCGGTGCAGACCCGGCGCGATGAACGCCCACAACTGGTACAGCCACACCGGGCTGGCCAGAATCAGACCGAACAACGCCGAGATCTTGATCTTGAACGTCAGCGCGTCACCGACACCGGTGAACGTCAAGATCGGCTTCAGGTTCTGCTCGGCGGCCAACTCCTTGACGCTGGTGTCGAACGGCTTCTGCAACAGGTCGAGCGCCCAGTTGTAGAAGATCCAGCCGACGACCGCGCCCAGCACGATCGCGAGCACACACTTGAGCAACCGGTTGCGCAGCTCGGTGATGTGCTCGCGCAGGGTCATCCGACCCTCTTCGTCCTTCGGCCGGCGCTCTTTCTCTCTCCGCCGTCCGAGCCTCACCATCGTCACAGCTGGCGCGGGTGTCTCAGTTGGCCGTGTGGGTCGGCGGCAAGCCGTCGCCCGGAGCCTGGTTGGGCTGCTGGGCCGGCTGCTGGACCGGAGCCTGGGCCGGCGGCGGGGTCTGCGCCTCCGCCTGCTCGCCCTGGGTCAGCTCGTCGCCCTTCTTGCGACCGGGGCCGACCTCTTCTTCCCAGATCTTCTTCGACTTGCCGAGCTGCCTCACCAGTGCCGGCAGCTTTGCCGACCCGAAGAGCAGCACGACGATCGCGAGGATGACGAGCCACTCCGCGCCCTGGGGCATACCGAGGAGCGTGACCATGACGAACTCCCTTTCACAAACTTCTACTCGTGGCTCAACCGTGAGCGCCGATACTACGCCCGGACCCGCTCGTCCCCGCGGGTCTGTCCGGACCCGGCCTGGGACTGCGCCTGTTCGAGCTTGGACTGGGCGGCGACCAACTCACGCGTCAGTGCCTTGGTCTGGCCCCACAGCTTCAGCCCGAGCAGGGCGAGGACCAGGAGCCACACCGCCACCACACCGAGGAAGAGCAGGAACCAATACATACGGATGAGCCTATCCGGTTCACGGTCGCGGTCCTTCCTCCGCGGGTCGCTGTGGGGACAACGGTGTCGGAACGTGATGGTAAGAACTGGTGTCCGCCGCGCGATCCGCGGCCGGGACACACTGCAGGGACACTGGGCTGACGACATGAAGGGGGCGCCGGGGGATGGAACAGATCTCACTCGACGAACGCAGGGCCAGGATCGGTCGACGGCACCGGCTGGCGCCGTCCTGCCAGGCGCCGGACCCGGTCCAGGCGGCCGCCTCGATGGTCGCGCTGCACGCGACGGATCCGGCCACCGTGCACCTCTCGGTCGCCGCGCGGGTGCCGGGGAGCGAGGTCGCGATCACGGAGCGTGCCCTGTACGACGACCGCACGCTGATCCGGATGCTCGGGATGCGGCGGACGGTGTTCGTCGTACCGACTCCGTTCGCGCCGGTGGTCCAGGCGGCCTGCACCGACGACATCGCCGTCAAGCAGCGCAAACTGCTGGTCAAGCACCTCACCGAGGCGGGTATCGGGGCCGACCCGGACGCCTCCGGCAAGTGGTTGCGAGCCGTCGAGGAATCGACTGCGACCGCACTCACGCTGCGTGGCTCGGCCACCGCCCAGGAGCTGTCCGCGGACGAGCCCCGGCTGCGGAGCCGGCTGGCGATGGCGCCGGGCAAGACGTACGCCGCCCAGCCGTACGTCACCAGTCGGGTGCTCTTCCAGTTGTCGGCCGAGGGGCGGATCGTCCGCGGACGCCCGCTCGGGACGTGGTTGAGCGGACAGCACCAGTGGTCCCCGGTGGAGAACTGGCTGCCGGAGGGACCGGGTGACAAGCCTCCGGCCGAAGAGGCACGGATCTCCCTGGCGCGGGCCTGGCTGGGCACGTTCGGGCCGGGGACCTTGGCGGATCTGCAGTGGTGGAGCGGGTGGACCCTCGGCCAGACGAGAAAGGCGTTGGCCGCGCTCTCCGCGGTCGAGGTGGACCTCGAGGGCGTGGTCGGCTACGTGCTCCCTGGCGACGAGGCCCCTGAGGTCGAGGTGGAGCCGTGGGTCTCGTTCCTGCCTGCGCTCGACCCGACGCCGATGGGGTGGAAGGACCGCGACTGGTACCTCGGCGAGCACAAGTCCCAGCTCTTCGACAACACCGGCAACGTGGGCCCGAGTGTCTGGTGCGACGGCCGGATCGTCGGCGGCTGGGGGCAGCCCGAGACCGGCGAGGTCCGCTACAAGCTGCTGGAGGATGTCGGCTCCGAAACAGTCGCCGCGATCGAGGCCGAAGCCGCTCGCTGGACCTCCTGGCTGGCCGGCGTCCGCGTCACCCCACGCTTCCGCGCACCCCTCGAGAAGTCCCTCTCGAAGCCGTGAAAGCCCCACTCAAGCTGGCCACGCGCTGTCGAAGGCGGGACAGTCGAGAGCCGGGATCAGAGCTGGTCGTCGTAGGCGGCGAGGGCCTCGCGGGCCGTGCCTGCGATCTGCCGGCCCAGGTCTGGCGGATCCAAGACCGTGGCGGAACCGCCGAGGCGCAGTACCAGGCGCTGGAGCCAACCAGTGTCGGCGACTCGAAGCTTCACGATGAGCGAGTTGTCGGGACCTTCTTCGACAGACTCCGTGGGGTAGTACTCGGCCACCCAGCGGGCCGGCGGCGCCAGCTGAACCGTCGCCAGTAGGTCACACTCGGACGGCTGGAACATGCCGTTCGAGAGGTCGCGCGGGGTCGCCTGCGGCGGTGGCTCGCTCGGGAGCTCCAGGAGCTTCGCGGCGGCGATCCGATCCAGCCGGAAGAGCCGGACGTCCTCGGCCAGGCGGCACCACGCCTCGAGGTAGGTGCGCCCCTCCGACACCACCAGCCGCATCGGGTCCACGTCCCGCTCGGTGGTCTCGTCCCGCGACGGTACGTCGTACGTGAGGTGCAGGCGGAGCTTCCCGGCCAGGGCGCGGTTGACCGTGTCCGCGATCTCCGGCGCGGCCGGCTCCACGTGGACGTGCGCCGCTGTGCCCTCGCTGGCCGCGGCCCCCTCCCCCGCTGCCGCTTCGAGCTTGGCGATCGCGCGGTCGACGGCATCCCGGTCGTGGCCGGCAGTGACCTCGCGGAGGGTTCGCAGTGCGGTGAGCAGTGCGAGCGCCTCGTCGGCCGCGAGCCGCAGCGGCCGGGCCAGGTAGTCGGCGTTGTTCAGGTGGATGACGCCCTCGCCCTCGGCGGCGTCGATGTCAATCTCGATCAGATCGCCCATCTGCGCGCCGGGCAGGCCGCAGAACCAGAGCACCTTCAGGTCCGCGATGATCTGCTTCGGCCGCACGCCGAACTCCGCGGCGACGTCATCCACCCGGGCACCGTCGTTCTCCCGCAGGTAAGGCACCAGCGCGAGCAGCCGCTGGACCTGATCCCGCGCGTTGCTCATGCGGGCACCCCTGCGACCGTCCGCAGCCGCCGCAGTACGCCGTCGAGTACGTCGCCCGGGCCTTCGACCACCGCATCCGGGCCGTACGACGCGATCTCCTCCGCGAGCACGCCGGAGTCGGCGTACGGGACGTGCAGGAGGTCCCAGCCGTCCTCGTACGGCTCGATCGCGTTCGCTCGGCGGCGCAGGCTGACGCACGAACCGGTCCGGGCCCGGACCTTCGCCTCGGAGGTCGGCCGCGGCGGCGCGAGCTCGGACACCAGCGAGCGGATGTCGGTCCCCTCGGGCACGGTGAACGCGCCCGGCTCGCCGATGGTCTTCACGTTCCCGCCGATCCGGGACATCCGGAACATCCGGGTCGCCTCACGGTCGCGATCGCGGCCCACGACGTACCAGCGGCCGTGCCAGGAGACGATGCCCCACGGCTCGAGCGTGCGGGTGGTCGACTCGGAGTAACCGCTGCGGGTGTGCTCGAAGCGGACGGCGGTCCGGCTCACCACGGCCGACCAGAGCGGGTCGAAGGCGGGCTCGGAGGCGCCGACGTGCGGCTCGATCGCGCTCAACGCGGACTGGTCGGTCTGGATGCCGGCGGCCTTCAGCTTCAGCACGGCCGACGTGGTCGCCTCGGCCAGGCTGGCGTGCTGCCAGACCCTCGCGGCGACACCGAGCACCGCCGCCTCGTCCGGCTCCAGGTGCACCTCGGGAAGTTCGAACACGTCCCGGCGGATCCGGTAGCCGACGTCGTCGGAGAAGAACTTGTCGATGGTACCCATCTCGATCGGGATGCCGAGGTCGCGCAACTCGTCCTTGTCGCGCTCGAACATCTTCTCGAAGGCGTCGTCGGTCTGCCCGGCGTAGCCCTCGACCACCTCGCGGATCCGCTCCTTGGTCACGTACGTGCGCGCGACCAGCAGGCAGATCACCAAATTGAGCAGCCGCTCACTCTTCCGCGCCGACACCCGACCACCTTACGGGGTCCACGGTCCTACTTCGTACCCCCGCGCCGAACAGGTGTTCTAACGGCGGAAACCACTAGGGTCGCGGGTGTGATGCGGTGGCGTGAGGGGTTTGTGAGCGAGCTCGGCCGGGCTTGGGCCGGGGCTCAGGAGTTGACGGTGGACGTCGGGGGCCGGGCTGTGCGGTCGCTGGCCTATCCGGACCTGGTGGGGTCCCCGGTCGTGGGTGATCGGGTCCTGCTCAACGTGGGCGCACTCGATCGTGGTCTCGGGACCGGTGGATATGCCCTGGTCGTGGCGATCCCCGACCGGCTTCCGGAGGACCCGCCTGAGACCGGACACCTGGTGAAGGCCCGCTACACGCCGTTGCAGTCGATGGTGCTCGGTGCGGACGAGCAGGACTCGCCGGACCACGCAGTACTGCGAGACGCCGACGACCTCTTCGGTACTCCGGTAGTGGTCGCTGACCTGCACTCGGCGCTGCCCGCAGTACTGGCTGGGGTGTTCGAGGCACGGCCCGGCACTCGGGTCGTCTATGTGATGACGGACGGCGGGGCGTTGCCGCTGGCTTTCTCCCGCACTGTGCCCGCACTGCGTGATGCCGGCTGGCTTGGTGGCACAGTGACGGTCGGGCAGGCGTACGGCGGCGACCGGGAGGCCGTGACGGTCCACACCGGCCTGCTGACGGCCGTCCACGTACTGGCCGCCGAACTCGTCGTGCTGACGCAGGGGCCGGGCAACCTCGGCACTGGCACTCGCTGGGGCTTCTCCGGCGTCCAGTCGGGTGAGGCCGTGAACGCCATCAGCACCCTCGGCGGACGAGCAGTGGCGTCCCTGCGGATCTCCGAGGCGGATCCGCGCCCACGACACCGCGGCATCTCGCACCACAGCCTCACGGCGTACGGGCGGGTCGCCCTGCAGCCGGCGGACGTCGTCGTACCGGATCTGGCCGGTGACTTCGGCGACGCGGTCCGCGACGCGGCCGAGCCGCTCAAGGCCCGGCACCGGGTCGTCCGCGTCGGCATCGACGGCCTGTACGACGCCCTGCGGGACGCCCCGGTCAAGCTGTCGACGATGGGCCGCGACCTCGACAGCGACCGCGCGTACTTCGAGGCAGCCGCCGCGGCGGGACGCCACGCGGCCGGTCTGGTGGACGTACCACCACCGGGATCGGGGTCCCAGTACTCCTGATCTGACGGCGTTTCCGGCCGAGAGTTGGAGCATGGCAACCAACCTCAGCATCCACGACACAGCCGCCCCGGGGCCGCCGGTCACCGCGCGGGCCTCGGCCGGCATGTGGTTCCTCGCCGTGGGCGCCGGAGTGGCCGAGTCCGTCCTCGGCGTGATCGGAGTGCTGTCGTCCGGCGACATCCCCTGGGCCGCTCTAGTCGCCCAGATCGCGCTCCGGACCATCGTGTACGGCGGTCTGTTCGTCGTGATCGACAAGTTCTTCCGGCAAGGGCGCAACTGGTCCCGCACGCTGCTGACCGTGGCGCTTGGGGTGGTCGGGATGGCGACGCTGGTCGCCGGGCCGATCGGGTGGCTCGCCGGTGACCGCGACTTTGGCGCGCTGGACCTCGATGCCGGGTTCTTCGCGTTCGCGGTGATCCGGAGCGTGCATGTGATGGCCGTGATCGCCGCTGTCGTGCTGATGTACCAGCCCGAGTCCAACCGCTGGTTCCGCCGGCCCTGAAATGCACCGCGGCCCGGTCCCCCCACTCGGGAGACCGGGCCGCGGTGATGACTACTATCTGACTACTGGCCCTGCTGCTTCGGCGCCGGGAAGGCGTTCAGGACGTCGATGACGGCGAAGGCCGTAGTGACCTTGCCCTTGTCGTCCTTGGCGGGGGGCAGCTCGACCAGGACGCGGCTGCCGATCGGCATACCGGCCAGGCCGTCCAGGGCACCTGCCTGGCCGTTCGGGCCCGGGCCGACCTGGAGCTGGTCGGTCGGCGCACCCGGCTGGGCCGGAGCGGACGCCGACGCGGGCTGGCCGTCCCAGGTGCTGGCCTGCTTCTTGCCGGCGTAGTCGTAGACCACGTAGCGGCCGATGAGCTGGCTGCCCTTCTCGATCGGCTTGCCCTTGCCCAGCGCGATGATGACGGGCTTACCCGGCTTCGCGGGGGCCTTGGTGCCGGCCGGAACCGTCACCTTCGGCTCGGCGTTCAGCTCGCCGGTGACCTTGAACTTGGTCGGCGCGGAGGCGACCGGCTCAGCGTCCAGCTTGGTGTCGTTGGCGGCGGCGCCGACCAGGTCGACGACGAAGATCAGCGTGTCGTCACCCTTGATGCCGGCCTGCTCGTTGCCCTGCTCCTTGTAGCCCTTGTCGGACGGGATCGACATCACCACGCGGCTGCCGATCTTCTTGCCGACCAGCGCCTCGTCCCAGCCGGCGATGACGCCGCCGACACCGATCGGGAACGACGACGGCGCGCCCCGGTCGTAGGAGTTGTCGAACACCTTGCCGTCACGCCAGATCTGGCCGAGGTAGTTCGCGGTGAGCAGCTCGCCCTTCTTCACCTCGGGACCGTCGCCCTCCTTGAGCACCTCGGTCACCAGGGCCTTGTCGGGCTCCCCGTCGCGGTGGGTGACGGTGGGCTTCTTGCCGAAGTCCTCGGTCACCTTGATCCCGGCCTTGCCGAAGTCGCCTCCGGAGTTGGAATCCTCGGAGCCGCAGGCGGCCAGGGTTGCCCCCAGCGCCACCACCGCGACCAGACTCAACAGCTTGCGCACGAAAAGAGCACCTCAAAATCTCACGGCGCGACCTGGTCTCAGCGGCCCGCCTCGATATACGGCCAGATGAACGCGCCCACCCTAGCCTGCGCGGACAAGCACGACGCCAGCCACCTCAGTCACCGTTCGGTCACGTCACGCAGCGTCGTTGGGGCTCCCGACTGTGGACTCCACGGGCCCTGCAGACTCAGAAACCGACGGCGTTGTGTGGAGCGGTGTCCAGTCGCAGCATGCCACCCAGACGCGAGACAGCGCCAGGCCTGTGCTCGCCGATTCGCCCAGCTGCGAGCAGATCCCCCGGCGAAACGCCTCCCAGATAAAGCGATCCGAGCTCAGTCGTCGACAGGCTGACGTCCACCTGCGCGGCCGGCGCCGCAGTACAGGTTGCTCCGTCAGGTCCGGCCTCCAGGTGCCAGCGGCCCGCGTTCCACTCGCACAGGTCGTCGGTCACCTCCAGCACAAGCGACCCCGGTACGGCGTACGCGCGTGCCTCTAGTGCGGCGACTACGTCGAGGATGCGAAGCCAGAGGTTGTCCCTCGTGCGAGTGACGCGCATCGCGCGCTGGTTGGCGAGCATCCAACGCAGTGGCTCGACGACCGGGCGCCTCGCCGCCACGACCCGGTTGGTGAGGTCGAAGTCGGTCAGCAGACTCCACAGGGCCCGGTATGCGTTCAGGTTGAGGGCCTCGAACGCCTCCACCTGCAGGGCTCCCGCAAGTGCCGGGTCCGGGGACCACGGCAGGCGGAAGATCGCGGCGCCGTCGACAACACCGTTGGCGTCTCGATGCACCAAGTGTCTGGCCGGGCCGGAGCCGTCGCGTGGCAGGGCGTTCGCCTCGAGGCCGTCCCACTTGCCCGGCAGCGGGCTGATCTCACCGACCCGCCGAGCGCGGACCTGCTCGTGCAGGACCGGCCACACCTCGGCTGCTGTCGGGCCATCGACCAGGTCGAGCTCGCCGGAATCCTGGACGGGCTCGCGGAACTTTGCCTCGGTGCGCTGGAGTTCCCAGCGTTCCTGGAAGGTGGCGGGCGAGAATCCGTACCGGCCGTAGATGCTTCCTTCACTGGCGCTAAGCCCGACAACGAACTCGCCGTGCTCGCGGCAGTCGGTCAGCATCGCGGTCATGATGCCGCGGAGCAGACCCTTGCGGCGGTGAGTGGCCATCACGGCGGTCGAGGTCACGCCGCCCATCGGGACCTGGCGCAACCCGGGGATGGTTACTTCCACGGACACGATGGCCGACGCGCCCACGAGCTTGCCGTCGACGAAAGCCGCCTGAGGGCGGAACCAGTCGCTGCGGACCTCCTCGGCGTACCGATCGAGGTCCTCGTCGGACGCGGGAGCGGGCTGCGGCGGCCAGGCCGCGTGACCGGCGTACCAGGCGGAGGGCCGGGGTTCCTCCTGCGGCAACCCGTTCACGTACGGCAGGACGCGCAGGTAGTCGCGGATCTCGCTCTCGGTCACCGGTCTGAACTCGATCGCCATGGCCGCAGTTCTACCGGTCGCGCGCGATCCCCGCACCAGGTTTCAGGCTGGACCGAAACCTGGAGCGGGGAAGCCTCACATGCTGGCGATGAGCTTCTCGACGCGCTCGTCGTGGGACTTGAACGGGTCCTTGCAGAGCACGGTGCGCTGGGCCTGGTCGTTCAGCTTCAGGTGCACCCAGTCGACGGTGAAGTCGCGGCGGCGCTCCTGCGCACGCTTTATGAACTCGCCGCGCAGCCGGGCGCGGGTCGTCTGCGGCGGCACCGACTTCGCCTCGAACACCCGCAGGTCGTCGACCACCCGGGTGACGGCGCCCTTGCGCTCGAGCAGGTAGTACAGCCCGCGCGGGCGGTGGATGTCGTGGTACGCCAGGTCGAGCTGGGCCACCCGGGGGCTGGCCAGGCCGAGGTTGTTCTGCTGGCGGTAGCGCTCGATCAGCCGGTACTTGATCACCCAGTCGATCTCGCGCTCGATCCCGGACAGGTCGCCGGACTCGATCGCCTTCAGGGTCCGCTCCCACAGCGACAGCGCACGTTCGACGGCCGGCGTCCCGAGCTCGCGGCGGTCGACGAAGTCGCGGGCCTTGTTCAGGTACTCACCCTGGATGTCCAGGGCGCTCGCCTCGCGGCCGTTCGCCAGCCGCACCTCGCGGCGTCCGGTCATGTCGTGGCTGATCTCGCGGATCGCCCGGATCGGATTGTCCAGGGTCAGGTCGCGCATCACGATGCCGGCCTCGATCATCCGCAGCACCAGGTCCGTGCTGGCCACCTTCAGCAGCATGGTGGTCTCGGACATGTTCGAGTCGCCGACGATCACGTGCAGCCGGCGGAACCGCTCGGCGTCCGCGTGCGGTTCGTCGCGGGTGTTGATGATCGGCCGGGACCGCGTCGTCGCGCTGGAGACGCCTTCCCAGATGTGCTCGGCGCGCTGGCTCACGGAGTACACGGCGCCGCGGGGCGTCTGCAGCACCTTGCCGGCGCCGCAGATCAGCTGCCGGGTGACCAGAAACGGGATCAGCACGTCGGCAAGCTTGGCGAAGTCGCCGTGTCGGCTGACCAGGTAGTTCTCGTGGCAACCGTAGGAGTTGCCGGCCGAGTCGGTGTTGTTCTTGAACAGGTAGACGTCGCCGAAGATGCCTTCGTCGTGCAGCCGCTTCTGCGCGTCGACGAGCAGCCCTTCGAGGATCCGCTCGCCCGCCTTGTCATGCGCGATCAGGTCGGTGACCGAGTCGCACTCGCCGGTCGCGTACTCCGGATGGGAGCCCACGTCGAGGTAAAGCCGGGCCCCGTTGCGGAGGAAGACGTTGCTGCTCCGCCCCCAGGACACGACGCGCCGAAACAGGTATCGCGCCACCTCATCGGGGGTCAGTCGGCGCTGACCGCGAAAAGTGCAGGTGACGCCGTACTCGTTCTCCAGACCGAAGATTCGCCGGTTCACATCACCCACCCTACGGCGCGCTTCCGACATCCGGGCCAGATGGCAGGCGCGCCGTCATCGCTTCGTTGCCCGGATCCCGCGCCGCAACATTTCTTCAACCGTTCGCATCGAGGTCGGAGGAGGCGGAGAACCCGGCCTCCTCAGGCAACGAAGGGGAGCAGCATGACGAGCAGTCGAAAGACGATCTGGGGCACGTCAAGCTTGCTCGGCGCGGCAAGGGCGACGTAGTACCGGGCACTGTGCAGCAGACCAAGGTGGGCGGTAGCTGGGTCGGCTTCCGGTACTTCGAGGAGTTCAGGTACTTCGCCGGCAGAACCTTGTCGCGGGACAACACCTACGCACTGCAGTCGGACCAACTCAGCCGGTGGACAGTCAGCCCGACCGCCTGGCTCAACCGCCAGAGCTACGCCGGCTTCGCGAGGGCTGTAGCTCCGGGCTGTCAGAGGTCGACCAGGTCGAGGAGCTGACCCAGTTCCTTGCCTTCGAGCTCGCGGACCTCGCCGGTGTGCAGGTTGCCGCGGCGGACCGGGCCGATCGCAGTACGAGTGAGGCGCTTGACCGGGTGGCCGATCGCGTCGAACATCCGGCGGACGATCCGGTTGCGGCCCTCGTGCAGGGTGATCTGGACCAGCGTGCGGCCCTTGATGCTGGAGATCTCCCGGACGGTGTCCGCCTGCGCCGTTCCGTCCTCGAGGTCTACCCCGTCGAGCAGCTTCCGCAGTACGAAGGGCTTCACGTTGCCGTCGACCTCGGCGACGTACGTCTTGGAGACCTCGTACGACGGGTGGGCCAGGCGATGCGCGAACTCGCCGTGGTTCGTGAGCAGGAGCAGACCCTCGGTGTCGGTGTCGAGGCGTCCGATGTGGAAGAGCCGCTCGGGGCGGTCCTGGACGTAGTCGGCCACACACGGCCGGCCCTGCGGATCGGACATGGTCGTCACGACGCCGCGCGGCTTGTTCAGGACGAGGTAGACGAGCGCGGTGATCGGTGGGATCCGCTCGCCGTCGACGCGGATCACCGAGACCGCCGGGTCGACCCGGGTACCGAACTCGGTGACGACCTGGCCGTCGACCTCGACCCGGCGCTGCTCGATCAGCAGCTCGGCCGACCGCCGGCTGGCGATCCCCGCCTGCGCCAGCGCCTTCTGCAGCCGGATCCCGCCCTCACCGTCAGCCATCGCTTCTCTCTACCCGCTCGCTCGCCGTACCCGTACCTTCATCATCCGCCGCCACCCCAACGGTGCCGTCCTCGCCCTCGACAACCTCGGGGATCTCGGCGAGATCAACCTCCTCGTCGACCCCCACCTCCCCGGCCGCCTCGAGCTCCTCCGCCGGCTCCAACTCCTCCTCCGCGGACTCAGGTTCCTCGGCGGGCTCCAGCTCCTCCTCCACGGGCTCGGATTCCTCCGTGTTCTCGGAGTCGCTGCCGGACTCGACCTCGTCGGACGGGTCGAGGTGCTCGGGGGTGTGTTCGAGGTACAGATCGGAGGGCTCGTCGGTGCTCAGATCGCCGTCGATCCCCGTGTCGCTCTCCTCGCCGGCCGCGTCCTCGGTGGTCAGCAGGACCTCGGGATCGGCTGACACCGCGCCGATGTCGGAGGTCACCGCCTCGCCGTCGTCCGGCGTCGCGTCCGCCTCGGCCTCCGGTACGTCGGCCACCGGTACCGCGTCCGCAGTACCGGCATCGTCCGCCGCACCAGCGTCATCCGCGGCATCGGCGTCGTCCACAGGACGAGCGTTGTCCGCGGTGCCGGCGTCGTCCGCGGCAGCATCGGCGGGCTCGGGCATCAGCGGCTGCTGGCTCGGCGTTTCGGCGGGCTCGTCGGAGGTGGCGGGTGGGGCTGCGTCGGCGGCTGCTTGGGCGGCTAGTTCCTCTTCCATGTCGTCCATCTCCGGGAGGTACGGGGCGAGCTCCGGCAGGTCGTCCAGGCTCTGCATACCCATGCGCTCCAGGAAGTACGAGGTCGTTCGGTACAGAATCGCCTGGGACTCCGTGTCCGCGCCCGCCTCCTCGACCAGACCGCGGCTGATCAGCGTCCGCATCACGCCGTCGACGTTGACACCACGGATCGCGGAGACCCGCGCCCGGCTGACCGGCTGCTTGTACGCGACCACCGCCAGCGTCTCCAGCGCCGCCTGCGTGAGCCGCGCCTGCTGACCGTCCAGCACGAACCTTTCCACGTACTGCGCGGCGTCGTCGCGCGTGTAGTACCGCCAGCCGCCGCCGACCTCACGCAGGTCGAACCCACGCCCCTGCTCGGTGTACTCCTCCGAAAGCCCGGTCAGCGCCGCCGACACATCCGGCGTCGGCCGCCCGACGCTCCGAGCGAGCGTCAACACCGGCAACGGCTCATCCGTCACCATCAGAATCGCCTCGAGCGCACGCCGCATGGTGTCGTCATCAATGACAACCTCATCCCCCACCGGCAACTCCGCCTGCCCAGGCTCCCCCTCCTCCACGGACGACTCCACGTCGGCGGGCCTCTCCGCGGACGGCTCCCCCGCGTCGGCAGGCTCCTCGCCGTACGGCTCCTCGGCGCCAGCATCTGGTTCCTCCGCCTCGGCGGAAAGCTGGTCTGTGTCGGTGGGTGCCTCGGCGGACCGTTCGTCGTCAGCTGCCGGGCTTGGGTCTACGGGGTGTTCGGTGGTGGTGACGGAGTCCAGGGCGTCGGCCGTGGCGGAGTCGGCCGGGGACTGCTCGTTGTCCTGGAGATCGGTCGGGGTCTGGTTCTCGGTCACTGCTCCACCGTCTCGTTGTCCGCCATCTCAGGCCGGCCTGTCTCTTGCTGCGCCGCATCGCCTTCCGCGGCCGGCTCCGGGCCCGGTTCCGGAATTGGTTCGGTGAGTTCTTCGCCGGGCTCGAGGAAGTCCGTCTCGTCCGAGACGACCGGCGCCTCGCCTTCCTCGCCGTCGGGCTCAGGGACCTCGTCGAACTCGTCGCCGACCTCGATTTCACCTTCGTCGGCCCCGGTCCAGCGGATCGTCAGCTCACCCAGCGGCGTCACCTGGTCGAACGCGACCGCCGCCTCCCGGAACAACTCCAGCAAAGCGAGGAACCGGCACACCGTCGTCACAGTGTCCGGCGAGTCCGCGATCAGAGCGCGGAACGTCGTACTGCGTTGTCTGCGCAGGCGGTCGACGACGACCAGGGCCTGCTCGCGGACGGTGACCGTCGGGGCGTGCAGGTGGGCGAGCGAGACCCCCTCCGGCACGTTCGCCTTCGGCGCCAGAGCGCGAGCGGCCAGCGCGGCGAGTCCGGCCGGATCCACCCCGAGCAGAACCTCGGGCAGCAGATCCGCGAACCGCGGCTCCATCCCGACCGCGCGCGGGAACCGCTTGGCCTCCTCTGCCATCCGCTGCTGCATCAACGCCGCGATCTGCTTGAACGCGCGGTACTGCAGCAGCCGCGCGAACAGCAGGTCCCGGGCCTCGAGCAGCGCCAGATCCTCGGCGTCCTCGACGTCGCCCTGCGGCAGCAGCCGGGCCGCCTTGAGGTCCAGCAGGGTCGCCGCGATCAGCAGGAATTCGGAGGTCTGGTCCAGGTCCCACTCCGACCCCAACGCCTTGATGTGCGCGATGAAGTCGTCGGTGACCTGGGACAGCGCGATCTCGGTGATGTCCAACTTGTGCTTGCTGATCAGTTGCAGCAGCAGGTCGAACGGGCCCTCGAAGTTGACCAGGTGAACGCTGAAGCCCTTGCTCTCGGTCGCCACCGGCGACTGCGGGTCAGCGGCGCCCGGCAGGTCGATCGGCAGATCCGAGGTCGGGGCATCGCTCATGGCGAGCTCACTCCGCGGCCCGGAGCCGCTGCACCAGGACGGAGTCCGGCCCGTGGTCGACGAAGTCGGCCAGCAGCACGTCGATCGCCTCGCGGACGATCCGGCCGCGGTCCGCGGTCAGGCCGTGCTCGGCCCGCAGCGCGAGTCTCGTCTGTTCCAGTCCGAGCAGCTCTTCCTCCGTCACGTACACGGTGATCTTCGTGTCGTGGCGGATCCGTCCACTGGACTTGCGGTCCTCGACGACGGCCGTGCGCGACCGCCCGTTGGTACCGGGCCGGTCGGCGCTCAGCGCCGATCCTTCAGTGGCTGTGTGCTTCTCGGGTCTGGTCTGCTTCGGTGCCGCACCCCCGAACAGCTCGCTGGCACCTGGCAGGCTCACCCGGCGGGACAACGCGCCAGCACCTCCTTGGCAAGGTCGCGGTACTGGGTAGCCGCTTGGGACGATGGCGCGTACGTCGTGATCGGCTCGCCGACGACCGTGGTCTCGGGGAACTTGACGGTACGCCGGATGACGGTGTGGAAGACGCGCTCGTCGAAGGCCTGGACGACCCGGTCGAGCACCTCCCGGGCGTGCGTGGTGCGCCCGTCGAACATGGTGCCGAGGATGCCGACGATCTCCAGCTTCGGGTTCAGCCGGTCCTGCACCTTGCCGATCGTGTCGGTCAGCATCGCCAGGCCGCGCAGCGCGAAGAACTCGCACTCCAGCGGTACGACGATGCCGTTCGACGCGGTCAGGGCGTTCACGGTCAGCAGGCCGAGCGACGGCGCGCAGTCGATCAGGATCACGTCGTACAGCGGGATGATCGGCTCCAGCACCCGCTGCAGCGTGTACTCGCGGGCGACCTCCTGGACCAGCTGGACCTCGGCCGCGGACAGGTCGATGTTGGCGGGCAGCAGGTCGAGGTTCTCCACCCGGGTCGCCTGGATCACCTCGGCGGGCGTGATGTCGCGCTGCATCAGCAGGTTGTAGACCGACAGCTCGAGGTCGTGCGGCTGGACGCCCAGGCCGATCGAGGCCGAGCCCTGCGGGTCGAAGTCGATCAGCAGCACCTTGCGCCCGGTCTCGGCGATCGCGGCGCCCAGGTTGATGGTCGTCGTGGTCTTGCCGACGCCACCCTTCTGGTTGCACATGGCGATCACCTGGGCCGGCCCACGACGCGTGGGCGGCTTCACCTCCGGCAGATCGGGAAGCGGCCGTCCGGTCGGCCCGATCTTGTTCCTCGGGCCGTGCGGGTCATTCACAGGCGCGATGTCCTCCGCGGTCAGCTTGGCCGTCGGCCTCGGCATCTCCGCATAGTTGCTGGGTGGGGTGACGGCCCGTGCTGGTGCGGGGGCAGTCGGGGGCGTGGCGGGCGCCGTTTCAGGTGTCGACGACATCGGTTCCGTCGACGACGACAGGTGCTGGGTGCCCGGGAATGTCGACTCGTTCATGACTCGTCAAACCTTTCAACCGATACGGGCGATCCCAGCGACTGTAAGCGTGCATTCAAGCACTCTCAACCAGCCACTCCGCAGCGGGGTCGGGTGGTTTGTGGTCGGCGTTCCGGACGGGGCCGATCACCCCGCCGGAGTGACCGACCGTGATGGAATGATCGCACACAGCACCCATAGCGCGGCCCCCGGGGTCCGGCGTGTCACCGGTAGAACCGGCCTCAGTGATCCTCCAGCCAGTCGAGCACCAGCGGAAGGAACATCCCGGGAGCCGCATGGTGCACGTCATGACCGACCCCGGGCACCTCGACGAACCGGCCCCGCGGGATCGCCTCGGCAAGTTCGCGGACCACCGGCGCCGGGCAGTGCTGGTCGTCGGCGCCGACGACCAGCAGCGAGGGACAGCTGATCCCGGCAGCCTGTGAGCGGCTGATGTCGCCGCCGGACTCGACGATCGTCCGCAATGCTCCAGCCCAGCTCTTGGCCATCGCCCGGGCGTTCTCGGGCCCGTACGCCTCCGCGAGGTAGGCAGCCAACGGCAGCAGCAGCGGAGTCGGCTCGTCCAGCAGGCGCTCCAGCGGACCGAAGCCGTCGGCCGGCGCGATCACCTGGCCCGCGGCTCCCCAAGTGACCACCGACAGCGCACGGGCCGGCTCAAGAGCCGCCATCAGCAAAGCCGTCTCACCCCCATCACTGAAGCCGACGAGGTGAGCCGACCCGATGCCGAGGTGGTCGAGCAAGGCCAGGAACGTGCGAGCGTCGTCGGCATAGAAGTCGGCCGTGTAGGACCGGGGCTGAGGCTGCGAACGACCGCAGCCCGGCAGATCCGCGGCGACCACCCGGAAGCCGGTGGCGAGCTCTCCGCGCAGACGATCCAGGTCGGTGATGCTCCCCGCCCACCCGGGCAGCAGCAGGACGGCGTCGCCTCGGCCGTGGTCCTCGTAATAGAGGCCCTGGAGAAAGGGCATGCCTCACACCATCGCAGGCTCGGTACGCCGGGTGCGTGCGACGAGCCGGTCGTAGCTGGAGAACGAGCCCAGGATCACCCAGGCGAGCACCACTCCCCGCTTCATCAGCCACGGGAGCACAGTAACTAGCTGGACAGCGCTCGCGGGTGAGAAGTCGCGTAGACCTCGCGGAGTTTGTCGACCGTCACCAATGTGTAGACCTGGGTGGTGGTGACAGAGGCGTGGCCGAGGAGTTCCTGGACCACGCGGACGTCGGCTCCCCCGTCCAGCAGGTGAGTGGCGAACGAGTGGCGCAACGTATGCGGCGAGATCTCCTTGGCGACCCCCGCACGCTCGGCGGCGCGTCGCAGTACCGTCCAGGCGCTCTGCCGCGACAGACGTCCGCCGCGAGCGTTGAGGAAGAGAGCCGGAGTACCGCGCCCGCGGCCGACGAGGTCGGGCCGGCCCCGGACCTGGTACGCCGAGAGCGCGTCGCGAGCGTAGGAGCCGACGGGCACGACTCTTTCCTTGCTGCCCTTACCGCGGAGCAGGACCGTCCCCGTCTCCAGGTCGACCTCGTCCACGTCCAGCCCGACAGCCTCGGAGATCCGCGCGCCCGTGCCGTAGAGGAACTCCAGCAGCGCGGCATCCCGTGTTGCCAGTACTGCGGGCTCCGCCTCGGCACCGGCCGCCGCCGACAGGATCCTGGTCACCTCGTCCACGGAAAGGGCCTTCGGCAAGCGTTGCGGCGGCGCGGGTGGTTTCACCGCGGCCGCGGGATCGACCGCGGTCAGGCCTTCGCGCAGCAGGAACTTGTGGAACCCACGTACGGCGACCACCGTGCGTCCCGCGCTCGACGCGGTCAGTGGCGGGTGGTCCGTATCCCCTTCGCGCAAGCGCATGAGGAAGTCGCTCACCACGGCCTCGGAGATCCGGCCGAGGCTCTGGATGTCCGCCTCGGCCAGGAAGGCGTCGTACCGGCGCAGGTCGCGGCGGTACGACGCCAAGGTGTTGGCGGCCAGCCCTCGCTCGACCGTGAGGTGGTCGAGGTACGAGCTGACCGCCCGACCAATCTCACTCATATATACCGGTCGGTGCTCAGACCAGGACCTCGTCGAGCTTCAGCTGCTGCAGATCATGCGCGTCCGCGACCGGGCCGTAGGTGATGTGACCGTCGTGCGTGTTCAGGCCGAGCGCAAGAGTGTGGTCCTGCTTCATCGCCTCACGCCAGCCCAGGTTCGCCAGCTCCACGGCGTACGGCAGGGTCACGTTGGTGAGCGCGTACGTCGAGGTGTTCGGCACCGCGCCCGGCATGTTCGCGACGCAGTAGAACAGTGAGTTGTGCACCCGGTACACCGGGTCAGCGTGGGTGGTCGGCCGCGAGTCCTCGAAGCAGCCGCCCTGGTCGATGGCGATGTCGACGAGCACGCTGCCCGGCCTCATCCGCGAGACCAGCTCGTTGCTGACCAGCTTCGGCGCCTTCGCTCCGGTGACCAGGACCGCGCCGATCACCAGATCGGCCTCGAGCACCGCGCGCTCGATCTCGAAGGAGTTCGACGCGACCGTGCGCAGGTGTCCCTGGTAGGTCCGGTCGGCGTCGCGGAGGCGGGCGATGTTGCGGTCGAACAGCTGCACCTCGGCCTGCATGCCGAGCGCGATCGCCGCGGCGTTCATGCCGGCCACGCCGGCGCCGAGCACGACCACCCGGGCCGCGTGCACGCCGGAGACGCCGCCCATCAGGACGCCGCGGCCGCCGCCGTTGGCCATCAGGTGGTAGGAGCCGGCCTGCGGAGCCAGCCGGCCCGCGACCTCGCTCATCGGGGCGAGCAGCGGCAGCGAACCGTCCGGCAGCTGCACCGTCTCGTAGGCGATGGCGGTGATGCCGGACTTGAGCAGCGCGGCCGTGCAGTCGCGGCTGGCGGCGAGGTGCAGGTAGGTGAACAGCACCTGCTCCTTGCGCATCCGGTGGTACTCCTCTTCCACCGGCTCCTTGACCTTCAGCACCAGCTCGGCGTCGGCCCAGACGTCGTCGGCCGTGGGGAGAATGCGGGCACCCGCGGCGACGAACTCGTCATCAGGGAGCAGCGAGCCCGCGCCGGCCCCTTGCTCGATCAGAACCTCGTGCCCGTTGCGCACGAACTCGTGCACGCCGGCCGGGGTGATGGCCACCCGGTACTCGTGGTTCTTGACTTCCTTCGGAACTCCGACCTTCACAACTTGCCCTTCTTCCGTTTCCAGGTGACGACTCGGACCGGTTGCGTCCGAGTCGCCGGCGGCTCACGTCGTTGTGGTCCGCGGCCCGGGCGTTTCGAGGGGTTGGGAACGCCTGGTCGCTGCCGAGTGTAAGCCCGCCAGGTTCATACCACCCGAGTGGATGGTCTTGTCCGGTCCCGACACTCGGAACCGTTCCCTGCGGTACGGTTACACTGTTCGTACGACGCCGTGGCGCCCCGTGAGGTTGGCTCCGCGAAGGCTTGCCCGGCTCGTTCTCCGCATTCTTAGCGCAATCTTTTCCTCCGCCTTCACGCAATCTTTTCGTTCGCGCGATCGGGCACACTTCTGCGCAGCTCGCGCCCTACTCCCAGCTTGCCTGCAGCCCACAAGAACCCGTCGTGAAAGGTTGAGCAATGAACGAGATCGCCCTCCCCGGAGGCAACGTCGGCGGCGCTGTCCGCGTGGGCGACACGGTGCGCCGGGCGACCGGACCGTGGACCCCGGCGGTGCACGGGCTGCTGAACCACCTGGCCGCCGCGGGTCTGCCCGGCGTACCGCGGGTGCTCGGGTTCGACGACCGGGACCGGGAGATCCTCGACTACCTGCCGGGCGAGGTGTACGGACCGCAGGTACCGGACGACGTGCTTGCCGACGCGATGCGCTGGCTACGCCGGTACCACGAGGTGGTCGCGTCGTACCGGCCCGCCGGTCACCTGGTCTGGCGGACCAGCCAGGGTGAGCTCGGGCCGGACGAGATCGTCTGCATGCACGACTTCGGCTACTACAACTGGATCGGCACCGACGCGGGGTTCAGCGGGGTGATCGACTGGGACATGGCCGGGCCCGGAGTACCGCTCGACGACATCGCCTTCACCGCGTGGAACACAGCCCCGCTCGCGATGCCCGGCGACCCGGCGTACCAGGCGCGACGGGTGACGCTGATGGCCGAGGCGTACGCCGGCGGCATCACGCCGCTGCAGATCCTCGAAGGGGCACCGCTGCGGGCCCTGCGGTCGGCCCGGGTGATCCGCGCCGGCCAGGAGGCGGGCGATCCCGGCATGCTCAACCTCGCCAAGGTCGGCGAACCGCAGAACAGCATCACCCGCTCAGCCGACCTCCAACACCGCATCCCGGCGATCGCCGCCCACCTGTGACGGCCCCGTTCAACTGTTGGCCCGGTTCAACTATTGGTCTGGAGTTTGCGCACTGGTCCACCCTGGCAGGGAGGCGGGTTCACTACTACTTGTCTCCGCAACGATCGTTGACGCGTGAGCATGGGCGTCAGGGATGCTTGCTCCTGTCGCCCGTCCCGGCCGCCCCGGCAGGAATGGGAGGCACTCCGCCCGCAGTTGCCATTGGTGAGTGGAATCGAGGAGAGGAGTACGACGTGGCGGTCGATCTGGGACGGTTCGGCGTCTGGCACCAGGCGCACAAATGGGGTCCCGAGCTCGCCGCGGGGGTCGAGCAGGCCGGGTACGGCGCGATCTGGCTGGGCGCCTCCCCGACGGCTGACCTGCGCGATGCCGAGGTGCTGCTCGCGTCGACGAACTCGGCCGTGGTCGGCACGAGCATCGTGAACATGTGGAAGGACGACGCGACCGCCGTGGCCGAGTCGTACCACCGGCTGGAGTCGGAGCATCCCGGGCGGTTCGTGCTCGGCGTCGGCATCGGGCACCCCGAACGCACCCGCGAGTACAAGTCGCCGTACGAGACGATCGTCGACTACCTGGACGTGCTCGACGAGGCGAAGGTCCCGACCGACCGGCGGATGCTGGCGGCGCTCGGACCGCGGGTGCTGAAGTTGTCGGCCGCGCGGACGGCCGGCGCGCTGCCGTACCTGACCACCCCGGAGCACACGCGGCAGGCGCGGGAGATCCTGGGTTCGGGTGTGCTGCTCGCGCCGGAGCAGAAGGTGGTGCTCGAGACCGACGAGGAGATCGCCCGATCGGTGGCGCGCGACTACCTCGCGTCGTACCTGCAGCTGAGCAACTACGCGAGCAACCTGAAGCGGCTCGGGTACAGCGACAGCGACATCGCGGACGGCGGCAGCGACGACCTGGTCGACGCGCTCGTGCTGCACGGGACCGCGGTCGAGATCGCCGAGGGGCTGAACGCGCACCTCGAGGCCGGCGCCGACCAGGTCGTCATCCAGCAACTCGGCAAGGAAGGGCCAGATCTGCTGCCCGGCTATGAAGCTCTCGCTGCCGTCCTCGGCTAGCGCCACGGCTAGCGCAGGGTGAAGTCGGCGAAGTCGAAGCCGGGCGAGACGATGCAGGAGACCAGCACCGGCTGATCACCGGCCGGTCGCGCGGCCTGCCAAGCACCCGCCGGTACTACGGCCTGCGGGTGCTGACCGGCTTCGACGTCCGGCCCGAGGGTGATCGGTTCGGCCTCGCCCGGGTCGTCGCCGGTGCCGCCGAGGTCCAGCGTCAACGGACCACCCGAGTGCCACAGCCAGATCTCGGCCGAGCGCACCCGGTGCCAGCGCGACTCCTCCCCCGGCGCCAGCAGGAAGTAGATCGCCGTCGCGCTCGCCCGCGGTCCGTCGTACCCGTCCGGCTGGAAGCTCACTGGCGACCGCCAGGTCTCGCGGAACCAGCCGCCCTCGGGATGCGGCGCGAGGACCAGCGCCTCTGCCAGCTTCGGTCGTTCCAACTCGCCTGCCGGGTCGCTCATGCCACAAACGGTAATGGCCGTGACAGCGGCCGCTCGCGTTGGGCAGAGTTCGTGCATGAGCGAACCCGAGAGGCCGTCCGAGTACCACCGCAGACTCCCGTACGGCGAACGCGTGTCAGCCGAACCTGTACTGGGCGGACCGTTCTTCCCCTTCGAGGGCGATCTGCAGGTGGTCCCGCTGGACGAGCCGGTGCTCCCCGAACCACCGCGCGCCGGTGAGCCCGACGGCAAGCCGTGCTTCACCTGCACCAACCCCGAGGTGGACGCGATCTGGGGCGACGATCAGTGGCTGCTGAAGTCCGGCTTCCAGCAGAACGGCCTGCCGATGGTCGCCCTGCTGGTCCCCCGCGAGCACTATCGGCTGGACAACCTCCCGCCCGAGCTGACAGCCACCCTGGGCCCGATGATCCAGCGCGTCGCCGGCGCGATCCGTCAGATCGAGGGCGTCGGCCGCACCCACTTCAACCGCTGGGGCGACGGCAGCGAACACTTCCACGTCTGGTTCCTCGCCCGCCCCCTCGGCATGATGCAACTCCGCGGCGCCATGATCGCCGCCTGGGACGACCTCCTCCCACCCGTCCCGCCCGAAGAATTCCAAGCCAACGCCCGCACCGTCGCCACCGCCCTGTCTGCCCTTGGCGGTGTCGCGCTCGGCCTGGGGAAGTGATCGATCCACCGCCGTTACAGTCGGTGGATGATCAACGGAGCGCACGTCATCATCTACAGCCGGGATGCCGAGGCGGACCGGGCGTTCTTCCGCGACGTGCTGGGCTATCCGCACGTCGACGCCGGCCGCGGCTGGCTGACCTTCAAGCTCCCACCGGCTGAAGTTGCGGTGCATCCGGTGGGTGAGCGGGAGGCGCACGAGCTGTTCCTGATGTGCGACGACCTCGAGCAGACCGTCGCCGACCTGACCTCGCGTGGCGTCGAGTTCGTCCGCTCGCCCGAGGATCAGGGGTGGGGCATCCTCACGTCGATCCGTCTCCCGGGCGGCGGCGAGCTCGGGCTCTACCAGCCGCGGCACCAGACGGCGTACGACCTCTGACGCCCTGACCTCAACCGTCGCCCACTGGCGAGGTCGACCTGTCCTTCAGTGACTGGACGCTCGGCGGGGGTGGCGACACCGTCCGCTTCGGCAACCTCGTCAAGGCGACCACGCCGTACCGGAACGAAGCAGGCGGCGGCAGGGACGCGGTGGCGACGCATATCTTCGCGACCGCGCCGTTCACCTTCCCGGCGGGCAAGACACCCGTTAGCGTGACGCTGCCGAAGAACCGTGACCTGCGGATCTTCACGCTGGCCACCGGCTGATCCCGAACGCCCCAGAAGGAGAACCATGAGAGCCACTAGCGTCATCGCCTGCGCGGCGCTGACCGTCGCAGGCCTGCTCGCGACGACCGGTACCGCGCTCGCCCAGCCGACCGTGGAGACGTCGACGGTGGTGTCGTCGGCCACCACCAACGGGCCGTGCGGGTACACCGCGACGCCGGACGACCCGTCGCCGCGCCCGGTCTCGCTGCCGCCCGACCCGACCCCGACGCCGAGCAAGGGCATCGTGAAGGTCATGGTCGCCACCAACCAGGGACCGATGCTGCTGTCGCTGGACCGGGCGAAGGCGCCCTGCACGGTGCAGAGCTTCCTGCACCTGGCGAAGAGCCGCTTCTACGACTTCACCACCTGCCACCGGCTGACGCTCTACCCGACGCTGAAGGTGCTGCAGTGCGGTGACCCGACCGGTACGGGCGAACGCGGCCCGGGCTACTCGTACAAGGACGAACTGCCGACCGATCTGCCGAACTGGCCGACCGACCCGACCGGCACGAGCAAGGTCTACGCGCGCGGCACCCTGGCGATGGCCAACGCCGGCCCGGACACCAACGGCAGCCAGTTCTTCCTGGTCTTCGGCGACTCCCGTCTTCGTCCCGACTACGCCGTCTTCGGCAGTGTGGACCGCCTCGGCCTCAAGGTCCTCGACCGCGTGGCCGCCGCCGGCATCGTCCCGACCGCTGAAGACCCGGCCCCCGTGGACGGCAGCCCGAAGCGCACCACCAACATCCTCATCGCCCGCGCCCTGGGCCACTAGTGGCCCAGAGAACCGCCTGTACTCCGCTGCACGGGGTACAGGCGGTTTCTCGTGATGGGACCGGGGGACGGTAGTTTCTGGGCGGTGGAGGCGTTTGCGGGGCGGTACCAGCTGATCGACCTGGTCGGCACCGGTGGCATGGGCTCGGTCTGGCGCGCCTGGGATCTGAGGCGGAAGGCGTACGTCGCCGCCAAGGTCCTCGGGCAGCACGACGCGGCCACGCTGCTGCGGTTCGTGCGGGAGCAGTCGCTGCGGATCGACCATCCGCACGTGGTCGCGCCGCACGGGTGGGCCGCGGACGACGACAAGGTCGTGTTCGCGATGGACCTCGTACGCGGCGGCTCCGTCGCCACCCTGCTCGGCGACCACGGTCCCCTGCCCGAGTCGTACGTCGCGGTCCTGCTCGACCAGGTCCTGCATGGACTGTCCGCGGTACACGCCGCCGGCATCGTGCACCGCGACCTCAAGCCGGCCAACCTGTTGCTCGACGCCACTGGTACCGCGCGTCCGCACCTCCGCCTGTCCGACTTCGGCGTCGCCGGTCTGCTCGACGAACCACGCATGACGCGTCACAGCATGGTCCTCGGCACCCCCGGTTACATCGCCCCCGAACAACTCGCCGGCGCCGACCCCGACCCCCGCCAGGACCTCTACACAGTTGGTGCCGTGGCTGCGGAACTCCTCACCGGAGTACGCCCTGACCTCAACGGCACCCTCTCCACCGGCGAGGGTGCGCTGTGGGAGCTCATCCACACCCTCACCGCCGCCTCTCCCACAGCCCGCCCGGCCTCCGCCGCCGAAGCCGGACGCCTGCTCGCCCAGACCTCCCTCCTCCCACCAGCGGGCTTGACCCCCTGGGCGCACCATCCCGATCCCCCCGAGGTCTTCGACCAACTCCCGCCCCTCCCATCCACCTGGACGCCCACCGGTCCAGCTCCCAAAGCCTCCGCCCTCTCGCAACCACGCCCATCGCAGCCGTCATCACCTCCATCGCGGCCGTTGTCCCCACAGCCACTGGCCGCCTCATCCACCGCCTTGGCGACCGCAACCAACGACAGCCCCAGCCGGAGCAAGCCCCTCCTCTGGACCGCAGTCGGCAGCCTCACGGGCGCCGTCGCCCTCCTCGCCGCCGCCACCTGGCTCTTCCTGCGCTGACCCGACAACAGCAGAGCCCGGACCGCTCAAGGCGATCCGGGCTCTTACTCAGTCCGTCAGCTGTACTGCGGACCGGGTGGACTCAGCGTGGGGCTGGACCCTGGTGCGGGTTCTGGGGCGGCCCCTGGTTCGGGTGGTTGGGCTGGTTGCCGTGCTGCTGCCAGCCGGGCTGCTGCTGCGGCGGGTACGGACCCGCCTGAGGGTATGAGGCGGGGTGAGCTGTGGCCATGGCCGGCTTGTTCCGAAGGCGGAGGATCGCCCAGGCGCCGAGCAGGGCCAGGAGGATGCCTCCACCGCCAAGACCGGCGATCAGACCGAGGGGGGTGCCGCCATCAGAGGAACTGCTGCCGTTGTCCTGGACCGGGCCACCCGCCTCGGTCTTGTCCGCCGAAGGCTCGTCGGACGGCTCGTCGGTAGGAGTCGCACTCGGGGTCACCGAGTCACCCGAGACCGGCATCGCGCCGTTGACGTACTCCGGCTTGCCCTCGCCGGCGGTTCCCTGCAGTCCGACGGTCAGCGTCATCGGCATGGCGAAGGGCTGCGGCTGCTCCGCCTTCTTGGTGAGGGTGACCAGCACGTAGTACTCACCAGGCTGTGACGTCCCCGTGTTGTAGCTGTTGGCGCCGGTGCGGTTGAGGTAGCGGATCTCCTTGCTGACGACGCCATGGACCGTGCCCCTGCTGGTCAGTGCGACCTTCTTGTACGCGCCGCCGGGCGTGCCCTTCGCGAAGGTCGCGAACACCTCGTCACCGGTCGGCGAGATCAGATTGACGTCGAGGTAGCGAATGCCGTCGAAGGCCTTGTCCAGGGCCGCCCCCAGCTGCGGGACGCTGACCTGGGCCTGCAGTCGCTGGCCCCAGTCGACCTTCACCTTATAGAGCTGGACCTCGCCAGGCATCAGCGTCGTCCTGTAGCTGCCCGGGCTCAGCAGCGGCGCATCAGGGAAGCTCGAGCCAGGCACGATCTCGCGAGGCGTCGACCCTGGCATCGACTTCCAGATCGGCTCCTCGGCCTCGTCGGGCAGACCGGTCGTGGTGCTGACCGGCGGCTCTTCGTCGATCCGCAGCTCGAACGGTGTGGCCACCAGTTGCTTGTCGCCATGGGACACGGTCAGCACGAGCTGGTCCGCCGTGGCGCATTCGTCCTGCGTCTCCTTCCAGCTCGAAGCCACCCCGGTCGCGAGCCCCTCGTCACTGCCGTAGTTGTGCGGATAGCTCCAGCCACAGTCGTCGCCCTCGATCGTCGAGAGCTGGGTCTTGGACTCGACCACATCGCTACCACCGGCAGGATTCCGGAAGCTGACACCGGCCCGCAGGGTCGAGCCGGCGATCGTCCGCTTGATCAGGTAGTACTTCGCGACCTTTTCGGCGCCGAACTTGTCGGAGTAGAGGCCCGGGGCAAGCACCGGGGCACCTTCCTGCTGCGGGCCGCCCTCGACCGGAGTACCGGAGAGGCGGAACGGGCGGAAGGCGCGGGTGGACAGCCGGTCCAGGCCTGCCTCTAGGTCGATCGTGGAGTCGGCGTCGTAGTAGTCGCCGCGGCCCTCCCGGGCAACGCACTGCAACTGGCTGCGGGCCTTGGCACCGACGCGGAATCCGACCACGTCGATCTTCAGGTCGATGCCCTGCTTGGCGATCGCGCGGGCGACCACACACGGCTCGGGGGCACAGGTCGCCTCTCCGTCGGAGACCAGCACAATCGTGCGCTGGCCGCTCGGGCCGAGATCCTTGGCGGCCTGCTGCAACGAATATCCGATCGGAGTCTCGCCGAACGGCTTGTACTTCGAGATCGCGGACAGCAACTGCGGGCGGTTGCCGGTGCCGATCGGCACGGTCAACTGGGTGTCCGTGCAGGCGCCCGGTTGGCTCCGCTTGAACACGGTCGCGCCGTAGACCCGGAGACCGACCTGGGCGTTCTCCGGCAGCTTGTTCACCACGCGGGTGAGCGCAGTGCGGGCGGCGACGATCTTGGTCTGGCCGTCACCGGCCGGTTCCTTCATCGATCCGGACGAGTCCAGCACCATCACCAGCTTGCTGTCGTCCCCCGGCTCGGGATCGGCCTGCGCGGGCCCGATCGACAGGCCGGCCAGCAGCACGGCGGCAAGCAGCGTCAGGGCCGCGGGGCGGCGGTACCCCTGTGTTCGGATCATCATTTCCTCCAGTGGATTCGCTATCGCAACCTTTGCAGTTTGCTATCGCGAATGTCAAGCAGGTTCGGAACTGGAATTTGCGGTTCGCACCTGCGAAGATGATCGAGCGGGCGCCGAGGGGGAGCCTGCCACAGGAGGGTGGCAACCGTGGATCAGACCGAGCACAACCTGCAGCAGCAGACCGAGCTGTACGGCGAGCCGCTGGGCGTGCTGATGCGGCGGATCGGCGGCACTCTCGGGCTGACCCAGGCCCGGCTGGCGGAGGCGATCGGCCTGTCCGCGCCGATGCTGTCGCAGTTGATGAGCGCGCAGCGGGTGAAGATCGGCAACCCCGCGGTCGTGCAGCGCCTGCACTCGCTCGACGAACTGGTCGCCCGGGTGGTCGAGGAGGGCCTGGAGGATCTCCAGATCGCCGCCGAGCTCGACGAGATCCGCGGCAGCACCGGCGCCTTCACCAAGTCGGTGCCGACGGCAAGCATTCCCCGGCCGGCCGCGCGGGCCGTGGTCCGGGAGATCCAGGATCTGTTCCGCTCGGTCGCGTCGGCGGACGAGATCCAGCGGGCCGCGGACCTGATCGTTGCCGAGTCCCCCGGTCTGGCCGAGCTGCTGCTCGCCTACGGTGCGGGACGGACCGACGACGCCGTGGCACACTACGAACGCCACCACTGATCCGGTGCGTGACCGAGGCCATACCCGGCCCCTGATCCGGCACTGATCCGGCACTGATCCGGCCGTGACCTGAAGCACACAAGGGCATTCGGGCACCTATATACCACGCCCAGAGTGGACATTGCGTTCTCGTCTCATCCCGCGTGAAGGCGGAATGGGCCGCCGAGCGACGGCGTTAGCGTCGTCGGGTGGGTCAACCCCACCGCCCCGACATCCCCTGTTCTGAAGGAGACACCTGTGCGCGCCATCAGCGCCTTCCGCCGGTTCGCCGCTCTCGGTACGGCCGTCACCCTGGCCGTCGCGCTCGCGGCCTGCGGCAGCGACGACAAGTCCGCTGCCTCGGGACCCGACCTGGGCCTGATGCAGTCCGGCACCCTGCGGATCGGCACGCTCACCGACGCGCCTCCGAACGTCTACGTCAAGGACGGCAAGTTCACCGGCTTCGACAACGACCTGATCACCGCGGTCGCGGCGAAGCTGAACCTCAAGCCGGAGTTCGTCGGCACCGACTTCTCCGCCCTGCTCTCACAGGTGAACGGCGGTCAGTACGACCTCGGCAGCTCCTCCATCACGGTCACCGAGGCGCGCAAGAAGACCGTTGCGTTCAGCAACGGCTACGACTTCGGCTACCTCGGCCTGAACACCACCAAGACCACCGGTATCAGCTCGTTCGACCAGCTCAACGGCAAGCGGGTCGTCGTGGTGCAGGGCACTGTGCAGGACGACTACGCCACCCAGAAGAACCTCGACCCGGTGCGGGTGCCGAACTACAACGCCGCGCTCGGCCAGCTCAAGGCCGGTACCGCGGACGCGTGGGTCTCGCCCGCCGAGATCGGCGAGAAGATGGCCAAGGAGCAGGGCGGCGGCACGGTGATCCTGGCCGCCAAGGAGCTCAGCGACGCGCCGATGGCCTTCGCCGTGGCCAAGAGCAACGACAAGCTCCGCGAGGCCGTGAACAAGGCTCTCGACGAGGTGATCGTTGACGGCACCTGGACCAAGCTGGTCGAGCAGTACTACCCGGGCCGCGCAGTACCGGCGAACTTCAAGCCCGGTAGCGGCTCCGTGAAGTTCACCACCCCGGCGGCGCCGGGCACTCCCGCGGCTGGCTGATGGACATCTGGTCCACCCTCTCGGACACTTTTCTCGACTGGGAGTCGATGAAGGCGGTCCTGCCGGAGATGCTCAAGGTAGGACTGGTCAACACCCTCATCCTCGCCGCCGCCTCGGTCGTGCTGGGCACTGTGCTCGGCCTGATCGTGGCGGTGATAGGGCTGTCCCGTCGCCGTTGGCTGCGCTGGCCGGCGAAGGTCTACACCGACATCTTCCGCGGCCTGCCGGCGATCCTGACGATCCTGCTGATCGGACAGGGCCTGTCACCGATCACCCGGCACTGGTGGGGCCCGAACCCGTACCCGCTGGGCATTCTCGCCCTGTCCCTGATCGCGGCCGCCTATATCGGCGAGATCTTCCGCTCCGGCATCCAGAGCGTGGAGAAGGGCCAACTGGAGGCCGCACGGGCACTGGGCTTCACCTATACCTCCGGCATGTGGCTGGTCGTCATCCCGCAGGGCGTACGCCGGGTCCTGCCGGCGCTGGTGAACCAGTTCATCGCACTGGTGAAGGATTCGAGCCTGGTCTACTTCCTCGGACTGCTCGCCAGCCAGCGGGAGCTGTTCCGGATCGGCCAGGACGCGGCGGCGACGAACGGCAACCTCTCGCCGTTGCTGCTGGCCGGCATCTTCTACCTGATCATCACGGTGCCGCTCACGCACCTGGTCAACCACTTCGACAACCGGCTCCGCGAGGGCCGTCCCACCGCCGAACTCGAGGTCGAGGAGCTCGTCCATGCCGACCATCGCTGACACCGCGCCCGCCGACACCACCTTCCGGGCGGCCAGCCTGGAGCTGTCCGGGATCGAGCTCGCCTTCGGCGCCAACAAAGTACTGCGGGGCGTGGACCTCGTCGTACCGGCCGGGCGGACGGCCTGCGTGATCGGGCCGTCGGGGTCCGGCAAGTCGACGTTGCTCCGCGCCACCAACCGGCTCCTCGAACCCGACGCGGGTGACGTCCGGCTCGGGGGCGAGTCGGTACTGCGAAGCAACCCGGACGAGCTGCGCCGGCGGATCGGGATGGTGTTCCAGCACTTCAACCTGTTCCCGCACAAGACCGTGCTCGAGAACATCACGCTGCCGCTGCGCAAGATCAAGAAGCTCACTCCCGAGCGTGCGGTCGAGGCGGCCCGGATCCAGCTCGAGCTGGTCGGACTCCGCGAGAAGGAGTCCGCGCGACCGGGCAACCTTTCCGGGGGGCAGCAGCAACGGGTCGCGATCGCCCGGGCACTGGCGATGAAGCCCGAGGTGATGCTGTTCGACGAAGCCACCTCGGCGCTGGACCCAGAACTGGTGAAGGGAGTGCTCAGCCTGATGGCCGATCTCGCCTCCGCCGGGATGACGATGATCGTGGTCACCCACGAGATGGGCTTCGCCCGGCAGGTCGCCGACCAGGTCGCCTTCATGGATCGCGGCGTAGTGGTCGAGGCCGGCGCTCCGGACAAGCTCTTCACCGCCGCCGAATCCCCGCGGCTCCAGCAGTTCCTCTCCCAGGTGCTGTAGTCCTAGGGAGCTTCGGTTACCGGGCGTGTCCGGTATCCGAAGTTGTTGACGCGACAGCGGCGCGCTGTCTGGCCTTCGGCGTACCTCGCGGCGGATGGTAGGAGGTAGTGAGGTCACCTACGTCCGGGGGGACGCATGGTTCGTCGTTCGCCTGCCCTGGGCCGCCGGCCCGTCCGCCCAAACACCCGGCCTACCGTCCGCTTGACGGTCGCCACGACCATTCTCGGCCTGATCGCGCTGCTGGGGATCTCCGTGTCCTGCACCCCTCAGACCGCGGTCAGCCCGGCGCGTGCCGCACCCCCGGCGGCGGCACCGACGAAGTACGTGCTGCTCACCTTCGATGACGGACCTGACGCGAAGTACACCCCGCAGATCCTCGAGATCCTCAAGTCGTACGACGCCAAGGCCACCTTCTTCGAGGTCGGCCAGAACGTGGTGAAGCACCCGGACCTGACCAAGCAGATCCACGAGCAGGGCCACAGTGTGCAGAACCACACCTGGTCCCACGCGGACCTGCGCAAACTCTCCTCGGCGAGCCTCAAGAACCAGGTGGCGAGGACCGACCAGGCGATCCGCGCCCAGACCGGATACACCCCGCGCTGCCTGCGACCTCCGTACGGCGGGGTGAACAAGGTAGTGCTCCAACGCACCGACAGCCTCGACAAGGTGATCCGCCTGTGGACCGTCGACTCGCACGACTGGGAGCGCCCCGGTACGTCGGTGATCGTGAAGCGGGTGCTCGCCGGAGTGAAGGACGGCTCGACAGTCCTGATGCACGACGGCGGCGGCAACCGCAGCCAGACCGTCGCCGCGTTGCCGACGATCCTCAAAGCCTTGAAGGCGAAGGGCTACGGCTTCGCCGCCACCTGGTGCCGTTAGCCGCTTGTCACGAACTCGTGGTGATCAGGACAGCGTGGTGATCAGGGGGACGACGTCGGCGATGGACTCGACGATGCGGGTCGGACGGTAGGGGAAGCGCTCGACCTCGTGCTCGCCGGTGGAGCCCGAGAGCACCAGCACCGTGCGCAGGCCCGCCTCGAGGCCGCTGATGATGTCGGTGTCCATCCGGTCGCCGATCATCACGCTGGTCTCGGAGTGCGCCTCGATCTGGTTCAGCGCGCTGCGCATCATCAGCGGGTTCGGCTTGCCGACGAAGTACGGCGCGACGCCGGTGGCGCGGGTGATCAGCGCCGCCACGGATCCGGTGGCCGGCAGCGGTCCCTCGGCGGACGGGCCGGTCGGGTCCGGGTTCGTCGCCAGGAATCGCGCGCCGGCCGAGATCAGCCGGATCGCCTTGGTGATCGCCTCGAACGAGTACGTCCGGGTCTCCCCCAGCACCACGTAGTCCGGGTCGCGCTCGGTCAGCACGTACCCGACCTCGTGCAGCGCCGTGGTCAGGCCCGCCTCGCCGATCACGTACGCCGTACCGCCGGGCCGCTGGTCGTCCAGGAACTGCGCGGTGGCCAGCGCGGAGGTCCAGATCGCCTGCTCCGGCACATCGATGCCCCCGGCAAGCAACCGGGCCCGCAGGTCCCGCGGCGTGAAGATCGAGTTGTTCGTCAGCACCAGGAACTTCTTGCCCGACTTCTGCAAGATCCCGATGAACTCACTGGCCCCGGGAATAGCCCGCTCCTCGTGCACCAGCACGCCATCCATATCCGTCAGCCAGCTCTCGACCCGCTTGTGCTCGCTCATCCCACACCCTCCATCGCCGGCCAGTCCCCTAGATCTTGTCAGACCCCCCACCCCGCTCCCACGCAACCCGTTTCCGGCTGAGCGAGCACTCATTCGTGGATCAGGGCCCCCGGCAAACGATTGCCCACCCCCACAATCCACGACTGAGCGAAGACTCAGTCAAGGAGCTAGCAGGAGCGGCGGGAGGAGTGGGGTCGGGGCGAGCGGGAGTGGCGGGGGCGCGAGCGGGGCGGCGGGGCTGGGACGGCCGGAGCGGCGGGACGAGGGGTCGGCCGGAGCGGCGGGACGAGGGGCGGGGGCGGCGCGAGCAGGTATGGCGCGGGCGGGAGTGGCGCGGGGCGCGAGCGCGGCGGCGGGAGTGCGGGCCAGAGGAGGTGTGGGGGTTATTTGCTGGCGTTGGTGGCTAGGGTTCGGAGGGTTTCGACCATGGTGTTGGGGTTGTCGGCCTTGTAGACGGCGGAGCCGGCGACGAAGACGTTGGCGCCAGCTTCGGCGCACTGCTCGATGGTGTCGGCGGAGATGCCGCCGTCGATCTCGATCCAGATGTCGAGGCCGTGCTTGGCGACCAGGTCGCGGGTGCGGCGGATCTTGGGGACGCAGACGTCGAGGAACTTCTGGCCGCCGAAGCCCGGCTCGACCGTCATGATCAGCACCATGTCGAGCTCGGACAGGATGTCCTCGTAGGGCTCGATCGGGGTGGCCGGCTTGAGCGCCATCGCGGCGCGGGCACCCTTGGCGCGGATCTCGCGGGCGGTGCGGATCGGAGCGCGGCAGGCCTCGATGTGGAAGGTGACACTGCTCGCGCCGGCCTCGACGTACCCGGGGGCCCAGCGGTCCGGATCCTCGATCATCAGGTGGCAGTCGAGCGGCTGGGCGGCGGCCTTGGCGAGCGACTCGACCACTGGCAGGCCGAGCGTCAGGTTCGGCACGAAGTGGTTGTCCATCACGTCGACGTGCAGCCAGTCGGCGTTCGAGACCGCGGCCGCGTCCTCGGCCAGCCTGGCGAAATCGGCGGACAGGATGCTGGGTGCGATCTGGATTCCCATAAGGCCCCGGATTCTACCGATGGTCCCGCAGCCACCCGACGACCTGGTCGGCCGACGCCACCGTGCGAACGCCGTCCGGTAAGAGCGGCCGCCTGATCACCACGACCGGGATCCCGACCTTCCGCGCGGCTTCGAGCTTCGCTGCGGTCAGGTCGCCACCACTGTCCTTGGTCACCAGTACGTCGATCCGGTGCCGCCGCAGCAGGTCCAACTCACCAGCCAACTCGTACGGCCCGCGGTCGAGGATCAACTCGCACCAGGCGGGCCGTGGCGTCGGTGCATCCACACAGCGCGCGAGCATCCACACCCCTGCGTCGGCGAACGCCCCCAGCCCCTGCCTCCCGATCGTCAGGAAGGCCCGAGCGCCAAGGGAACGCAGTACAGCCGCTGCCTCCGCAGCCGAGTCCACCCACACCCAACGATCACCTGGCTTCTCACGCCATCCCGGGCGCCGCAGTACGAGCAGTGGAAGGCCGATAGAAGCAGTAGCCGCTACAGCGTGAGCGGTCATCGTGGCGGCGAACGGGTGAGTCGCATCGACCACCGCGTCCACCGATTCCGCTCGCAACCAGTCCACCAGCCCAGGGACGCCACCGAAGCCGCCCTGCCGCACAGCACCCTCCGGCAGCCGCGCCTCGAGCGTGCGCCCGGCAAGCGACGACACCACCTCGACACCCGGCTCGGCGACCAGCAACGCGGCCACCTGCCGAGCCTCCGCAGTACCGCCGAGCAGCAGGACCTTCATGTCACCTGGAGCGGGTTGTGGAGTACAGGTGGCTGTCGCGGAAGTTCTCGGCGGCTAGCACCTTGCCGACGATGACTACTGCGGTCCGGAGGATGCCGGCCTCGCGGACCTGGGCCGCGATGTCGGCCAGTGTGCCGCGCAGGATCACCTCGTCGTCACGGCTGGCGCGAGCCACTACCGCCACGGGACAGTCGGCGCCGTAGTTCGGGGTGAGCTCGTCGACCAGCCGTTCGATGTGCTGGACCGCCAGGTGCAGGACGATCGTGCCGCGGCTTGCGCCCAGCGTCGCCAGGTCCTCCCCCGGCGGCATCGCGGTCGCCTGCGCCGCGATGCGCGTCAGGATCACCGTCTGCCCGACCTCCGGCACGGTCAACTCCCGCTTGAGCGAGGCCGCCGCGGCAGCAAAAGCCGGTACTCCGGGCGTCACGTCGTAGGGGATCTCCAGCGCATCCAGGCGGCGCATCTGCTCAGCCATCGCGCTGAACACCGCCGGGTCGCCTGAATGCAGCCGCGCGACGTCCAGCCCGGCCTCGGTCGCCTTCACCAGTTCAGCCAGGATCTCGTCCAGATCAAGCCGGGCGGTGTCGACCTTGCGAGCATCCGGCGGGCAGTGCTCGAGGAGCTCCACCGGCACCAGCGCCCCGGCGTACAGGCAGACCGGAGAGGCGGCGATCAGGTCGCGGCCGCGGACGGTGATGAGGTCGGCCGCGCCGGGTCCCGCGCCGATGAAGTGGACGGTCATTTGGTCACGCTCCAGATCGTCACGGGCATCGCTGGGCGCCACCCGGTCATACCGCCGACGGGCGACGCGCGCTGCACCGACAGCCGGACCAGATCGCCGCCGAGCTCGGCGTACCAGCGGGCGATCAGAGCCTCGGTCTCCAGCGTCACGCCGTTGACGACCAGCCGTCCGCTCGGCTTGAGCGCTTCCCAGCAGGTCTCGATCACGCCCGGGATGGTCGCTCCGCCGCCGACGAACACCGCATCCGGCGCTTCCAGGCCGGCGAGCTCTCCCGGCGCAGCGCCGACGACCGTGCGGACCGAGACGCCGAGCGTGGCCGCGTTCCGGTCGAGGCGCCTGGCGCGATCCGGGTCGCGCTCGATCGCGACCGCGCGGCAACTGGGGTGATGCCGCAACCATTCGATCGCGATGCTGCCCGCTCCACCACCGACGTCCCACAGCAACTGCCCGGGCACCGGCGCCAACCTCGACAGCGTCACCGCCCGTACTTCGCGCTTGGTCAGCTGACCGTCGCTCTCGTACGCCGAATCGGGCAACCCGGGCGAGGTCGGCAGCAAAGGCGCGCCCGCATCGGCCTTGCAGACCACGCCGATCACGTTCAGCGCGTCGACCTCGTGGTCCCACTCGTCAGCCCGAGTACTCCGCACCCGCTGCTGCGCCGACCCGAGTTGCTCGAGCACGGTGAACTCGCTCGCGCCATACCCCCGAGCCGTCAGCAGCCCAGCGACCTTGGAAGGCGTGTGAGCACCCCAACTCAGTACTACGAGTCGCCGACCCGGCTGGATGTGCGGATGGACGAGTTCGAGGGGATGCCCGACCAGGCTGATCACCGCGACCTGGTCCTGCGGCCACCCGAGCCGCGCACACGCCAGCGACACGCTCGACGGGTGCGGAATCACCCGCACGGCATGAGCCCCGAGCAACCGCGTCAACGTGGTTCCGATCCCGTGGAAGGTCGGGTCACCGCTCGCGAGCACGCAGATCTGCTGACCCCGATGGGTGGCGAGCAACCCCGGCAACGACTCCGACAACGGAGACGGCCAGGCCACCCGTTCGGCATTCACCTCGGGTACCAGTGCAAGCTGCCGGGCGCTCCCCATCAAGACCTCAGCGGACTCGACAACAGCCCGAGCCGCCGGCGCCAACCCGTCCCACCCATCAGCACCGAGGCCCACCACCGTCAGCACCTCAGCGGCCTCGTCGAAGTTGCCGTGCGTGCGAGCACTGGAGCCAGGAGTCTCGGCCTGCGATCCGGCGCCCGGGAAGCCGTCTGGGGATTCAGGCATTGCCGAGCACCTTGGTGACGGTGATCTCGATGACAACGCGCTCGGGGTTCACCCGCGGCTGGCGGTAGCGCTCGGCGTACCGGCGTACTGCGTCCGCGACTCGATCCGGGTCGTCGCTCACCACGGCGCGGCCCTCCAGCGTGGACCACTTCGGGCCCTCGGTCTGGCTGACGGCGACCGCCGCACCCTCGGCCCCGGCATCGCGGATCTGCCGGGCCTTGTGTGAGGTCCCCGAGCAGATCACCCGCGCGACCCCCGCCTCGAAGTCCACCGTCGCCCCGACCATGACGACGTGCACCGAGCCGTCCTTCCGCACGGTGCTGAGCAGGCACAGGTGCCGCTCGGTCCAGAACTGGACGAACTCCCCGGACCGGTCCTTCAGAGGCTGCTGCACCCGACGATCGTAGTCAGCGACCCGCCCGGTGAGGTGCCGGGCGGGTCGCTGGGTGGTCTGCCTAGGCCACCACCTCGACGCCGGACCCCTCAGACCGGCGACCGTCAGGTTGGTTCAGCCGATGTCCCGCCGGCGGAAGGTGGTGAAGCCGGTGGCCAGCAGCACCGCGGCGATCGCGGACAGCCAGATCACCGGACCCGCCGAAAAATCGCCGCCGGGGAGGCGCGGGGTGTGGGCGTACGGCGAGACGTTCATCAGGCCCTGCGGCAGGTCGAAGATCGGGCCGAACTGGCCGATCAGGAGGAACGCGCCGAACAGGACCCAAGCGCCGGTGACCAGCTTCGGGGCGAACCCGAAGAGGGCGACCACAAGCGCCGTGACGAGCCAGATCGCGGGCAGTTGCACGGCGGCCGCCGCCAGCATCCGCGGCACCTGCCGACCCATATTGCCGAGCGACGCGCCGCTCGAGATGCCCGAGCCGAGCCCGCCGATGAGGACTAGGGCCGCAGTACCGAGGAGCGCGATCAGCACGTGACTCGCCAGCCACTGGGCTCGCGTGACACCTGTCGCCAGCAGAGGTTCGGCTCGCAGCGCGGTCTCCTCGGAGCGGAGCCGTAGAGCCGCCTGGATGCCGAAGGCGGAGGCGAGCAGGCCGAGTACCCCCATCTCCGCCGAGAGGAACGCGTCGGTGATGCCGTTCACGCCGCCGAGCTTCTCCACCAGTTCCTTGGCGCTGTCGCTGCTGACGAACCCGTCGACGTTGCTGGCGATGTTGCCCACGATGAAGCCGAGCAGCAAGAACGCGAATCCCCAGGCATACAGGGATCCCCGCTGCAGCCGCCAGGCCAGCGCGAGCGGCGAGCGAAGCGAGGGTGCGGCGGTGGCAGGACCCGGACGCGGTCGCACGAGACCGGCGCCGACATCCCGCCGCCGCACCAACGCGAAGGCCGCGGCAACGAGAACCACCATCAGCGCAAGAGGAAGCAGCGCTACGAACCAGCGGTCCCCGGCGAACGGGCGGATCTGCTGGGCCCACCCGATCGGCGACAACCAAGAGATCCAGCGCGAGCCGCCGTCGGACGCGGAGTCACCCAGCGCCCGCAGTACATAGGACACACCGAGTACGACGGCGGTCAGGCCGTTCGCGGTCCGGGCGCCCTCGGTGAGCTGGGCGGTCACCGCGCCCACGCCGGCGAAAGTGAGACCGGCCACAGCCCACGTCAGACCGAAGGCGAAGGATCCGGAGGCCGGCAGGCCTGTCCCGATCAGGCTCAACGCGGTCAGCAGGCCCATCACGATCACCGTGCCGGCGGACACGATCAGCGCGGCGGTCAGGGAGGCATAGCGGCCGAGCACACCGGCGCTGAGCAGTTCCAGCCGTCCGGACTCCTCTTCACCACGGGTGTGGCGGACCACCACGATCGCGGCGAGCAGAGCCACCAGCAGCGCACCGAAGGAGGTCAGCTTGAACAGCGACACCTCACCGAGCGAGGTGGGATCGAAGATCCGGCCATAGAGGGAGACCAGCGCGGGTGAAGCGTTCGAGGTGTTGGCGGCCTCCACCCGAGACGCCACGTCCGGGTAGAGGTCGATCGACGCCTTCGCGGAGCCCGCCGCCAGCGAGACGAACACCACGATCCAGACGGGCAGCATGATCCGGTCGCGGCGCAACGCCAGCCGCACCAGGGTCGCAGTACCGGCGAAGTCTTTCATCGGGTCGCCACCGCAGGCTCGGCGACGGTGTCGTCCTCGTAGTGCCGCAGGAACAGTTCCTCGAGCGTCGGGGGCTGCGCCACCAGGCTCTTGATGCCGCTGGCGGCCAGTTGCTTCATCAGCGCGTCCAGCTGGGCCGTGTCGACCTCGCACCGCACCCGGTTGCCTTCGACGTCGAGGCTGTGGACACCCGGCAGGTCGGCGATACCGTTCGGCGAACCGGCAAGTTCGGCCTGGATCGACGTCCGGGTCAGGTGCCGCAGGTCGGCCAGGGTCCCGGTCTCGACCACCTTGCCACGGCGGATGATGCTGATCCGGTCGCAGAGGGCCTCGACCTCGGACAGGATGTGGCTCGACAGCAGCACGGTGCGATCGCGATGCCGCTCATCCTCGATGCACTGCCGGAACACCTCCTCCATCAGCGGGTCCAGGCCGGAGGTGGGCTCGTCCAGGATCAGCAGTTCCACGTCGGAGGCGAGCGCCGCGACCAGGGCGACCTTCTGCCGGTTGCCCTTGGAGTAGGTGCGGCCCTTCTTCGTCGGGTCGAGGTCGAAGCGCCGCAGCAGGTCGTCCCGCTTCTTCGGGTCCAGCCCGCCGCGGAGCCGGCCGAGCAGGTCGATCACCTCGCCGCCGGTCAGGTTCGGCCAAAGGTTCACGTCACCGGGGACATAGGCCAGCCGGCGGTGCAGCTTGGCCGCATCCCGCCACGGGTCGCCGCCGAGCAGCGTCGCTTCTCCTGCGTCGCCCTTCAGCAGCCCGAGCAGAACCCGGATGGTGGTGGACTTCCCGGAGCCGTTCGGACCAAGGAATCCGTGCACCTCACCGGTCGCGACCTCCAGGTCGAGACCGTCGAGGGCGTGCGTACTGCCGTACGACTTGTGCAGTCCAGAGACCACGATGGCTGATGTCATGATTCATAACGTACACTTCATTCAGAAGATTGTGAATCTTGCTAACACAATTCTCACAGCGCAGGTTTTTCACTGACACAGAGGAGATGATGGGGCGGTGAGCGCACCCCGACAACGAGACGACGAGGCGGTCCAGCGATATGCCGAGCAGTTCGGGAACGTGCTGGCCGAGACCGGCTGGCCGCGGATGTCCGCCCGTGCCTTCGCCGCCATCCTGGCCAGCGAGGAGGGCCGTCTGACCGCCGCCGAACTCTCCGAGCGGCTGAAGGCCAGCCCGGCCGCCATCTCCGGCGCGGTCAACTACCTGATGCAGCTACGGCTGGCCACCCGGGAACGCGAACCGGGCAGCCGGCGCGACGTCTACGTGGTGCAGGAGGACTTCTGGCACGAGTCCATGATGAGTCAGGACCGGGGTCTGTCCCGCTGGGAGGACATCCTTCAGCAGATGCTGCAGGTCACCGGCGCCGGTACTGCGTCGGACCGCCGGATCCGGGCCACGATCGGCTTCATCGAGTTCATCAAGGAAGAGGTCGAGGGCCTGAGTGAGCGCTGGATCAAGCGCAAAGCTGAGATCGACGCCCGGCTGGACGAGGAGGACAGCCGGGGCGCCTAGTGGCCCCCCGGCTGTCCGAGCAGTACTGCTAACGCAGCGAGGTGGCCGCGACCGTGTCCAGCGCCTGCTGGAGCAGCGGGTTCGTCCTGGCGCTGCCCGCCTTGGACTTCGGCAGCGGTACCGCCTTGCCGTCCACCGGGCCCTTGACCGGGTAGACCGACAGCTCCTCCGGCAGCGGCGTGGTCCCGCAGACCTGGTCCTTGCCGGGCAGTTCGCCGGTGAAGACGAACTTGTCCCCGATCGCCTCGGCGCACGACGACGCCGAGCCGACGTACTGGCCGTGCTGGCCCTCGTCGTCGATCGCGACGAACCGGGTGGCCTGCTTGGAGTCGTTGTGGGTGCGCAGCGATCCCTCGTACGCCGTGGCCGGGTCGAGCTCGCCCTGGATGATCAGCATCCGCGGCGATCCCTTCAGGTCCAGCTTCCGGTCCTGCGGGGCGTAGTTCCAGAACGCACACATCGGGACGCCGTTCATGTAGCCGAAGAAGCTGTACTTCTTGGCCATCCGGTCGGCTTCCTTCAGGTAGAAGTTCGGGTCCTTGTTCCAGGCGGTGTCGTTGCAGCGGACCGTGGTACCAATCGCGCCGAGGTTGACCGGCTGGTCACCCGAGGTGGCCGTGGCCGCCTCGGCCCGGGCATCCGCCATCACGTCCTTCAGCGAGTCCACCTGCGCCGCGGCAACGGTCGCCGGAGAGGCAGCCGCCGAGACGCCGTACCGGGCGCGGAGCGCGGCCAGGGTGTCGTACGCCTGCAGGTTCGGGGCGAGCCGCGCCCAGGCCCGGTCGACGTGCGCGAGCTCGACCTCGCCCGAGTCCGACGGGTCCTTGGTGAACTCGTCGTGCACCAGGATGTCGAGCGTCGCCCGGATGAACCGGGTGTTGCCGTAGATCGCGCTGTAGATCAAACCGTCCAGGTTGTCACCGCGGACCGAGCTCTCGCCGGCCTTGACCAGCGTGGTCAGCGACGCGCGGATCCCGTTGTACTTCGCGGTCACCTGCGCCGGCGTCTTGCCCAGGCCGGTGATCTGGTCGGCGTGCCGGGCGATCCACGGGAACAACTGGGTGTCGCGCCGGCGCTGGCCGGAGAACGGGTCGAAGTTCACGTTGTCCCACTGGGTGTGGGTCCAGTCCATGTTCGAGTCGAGCACGAACCGGCCGACCTTCGACGGGTAGGTGTCGGCGTACCAGCCGCCGAGCCAGGTGCCGTAGCTGTAGCCGATGAAGTTCAGCTGACGGGCCTTGAAGAGGGCCCGGAGGAAGTCCATGTCGTACACGGTCTGCTGGCTGCTGACGAACTGGCCGAACTCGGTCGCGGCGCAGGCGTCGGCCTGCAGCTTGGCCTCGGCCACCTCGACCTTGTGGGTCAGCTTGGTGCGCTCCTTGTAGTCCGGCGTCACCGGCAGCGCATTGAGCGCCTCTGCGGTGGTGATGCACTGCAGCGGGGTGCTGGCGCCGAAACCGCGCGGGTCGAAGCCCACCAGGTCGAAATCGCTGAACAGCTGCGGCTTGTCCGCGGCTAATGCGGCCGAGAGCGAGAGACCGGCGCCACCCGGGCCACCGGGGTTCGTGGTCATCAGGCCCTTGGAGGTGCCGGTGGCCTGGCTGTAGGCGATGGCGACCTGGACGTCCGGGTGCGCGTCCGGGTTGGCCCAGTCCATCGGCACGTTGACCTTGGCGCAGTTGGTGGTGGGCGCCTGCGGGTAGAGCCGCCTGACCGCGGCATCGAACGAGCAGACCGACCACGTGATCGGCTGGTCGAGGTACCGCTGCGGGATCGAGGGCGTCGGCGGATCCTTCGGAGCGGCCGCCGAGGCCGTGGTGGTGGCCAGCAAGGGAACTACCAAGGCGAGGGCGGCTGCCATCGCGAGCATGCGAGGTTTCTTCACAGTGCAACCCCTGTGTCATTACAGGCGGACAGGATGCTGCAACCTATGACGCCGGAAGGATCGGGTTCCAGGTCTCAGGCCGACGTCAAGGGCAAACCCGCGACTACAACTCGTAAACGGTGAAGATGGTGCAGTAGACCGGCGGGGACTCCAGCCCCGGGTAATAGAGCCGCCCGGCGTCGTCGGTGATCTTGAAATAGGCGGTCGAGGCCCCTACCTGGGACGGCGCCTGCAGCCTCATCCGCACCGTTACCACGTCACCTGGTACGGCGTCCGGAATCCTCGCGCGAGCCGGGGATCGCAACCAGCCGGGGGCACCGGCCGCGCCCTGCCGGGTCAGCCATCGGCCGCGCCAGGGGCGTTCGCCGCTGTTGCGGAGCTCCCAGGTCTTCTCGAACTCCTGGTCCCGGCACACCTGGGTCCCGTCGGGCACGGTCTCCCCCGCGAGCTCGGCCCGGTCCTCCGGATGGTGGTCGGCCGGCACGGACCCGCCCAGCAGGACGGGGTGATGCACCGGATCCCTCCGACGCAGGTCCCGCATCGACATGTCCTTGCCCGCTCGCACGGCCGCGTCGAGCTCCACCACCTGGTTGACCAGGGCACTGCCCGCGCCGAAGGAGTCGTCGTACCACTCGATCAGTTCACGGCTGGGCTTCGTGTGCCCGCGTTCGACCCGGGAGAGGTGGCCCTTGTCCCAGCCGGACAGGGCGGCCGCGCGGGTCAACGGCACCCCCGCGGCCTCGCGTAACTCCCGCATCCGGCAGCCGATCACGTACCGCGCTTGTGCTGGCCTCACGGTGGACTCCCCGGCGTTACTCGTTCACAGAGACTACCTGCTGATCGTTACTCGCTTTCGTTGCCCACTGCGACAACACGATGACCCTCTGATTCTCTGGCGAGTAGTGCCAGATCGCCAAGGACCCGCCCCTCTCCGAGCGAAAAGGAACAGTCATCATGCGGACCGCCCTCCTCCGTACCGTCGCCAGACTCACCGCCACCACCCTGCTCGGCGGCCTCGCCGTGGCCGGCGGCGCGGCTCTGCCCGCGCACGCCGCCACCGGCACCGTCGTTACCGACAGCGGAGCCGGAGTGACCATTCGCTCCGGCAACGCGACCAGTTTCAGCGCCGTCGGCACCCAGCCGAACGGCCCCGTCGAGATCGACTGCCAGATCTACGGCGAGCCCGTCACCGGCAAGTACGGCCGCAGCCTGATCTGGGACCACGTGCCCGGCAAGGGCTACATCTCCGACTCCTACGTCAACACCGGCAGCAGCGGCCTGGTCGCGCCGCTCTGCACCTCCAACCCGCGGGCCGACAAGGCCATCGCCTGGTACGCCGCCCGCAACGGGTCCACCGCGTTCCAGGGCTACTGCGAGATGGCGGCCGAGAACTCGTACGGCAAGACCGCCATCTGGCCCTCGGCCAAGGCGGACTGGAACGACGCCGTGGCCCGCGGGGTCGCCCACCGCGGTGACCTCAACCCACCCAAGGGAGCCCTCGTCTTCTGGGACCTCGCCGCGCCGTACGGGCACGTCGGAGTAGCCCGGGGCGACGGCTACTTCTGGGCTACCAGCGTCGGCGGCAAGATCGGCCTGGCCAAACTCCCCTACTTCTCCAGCTACCTCGGCTGGGCCTGGCCGAACTTCTGATCCCCATCAGCCCTTGGTACTGGAGCACCCGGGTGCGACCGCCCCTCAAGCGCCCGGGTGCTTCGCCAGCTCTTCCATCCGGTCGAGCCAGTCGGACACCAACGCTCGATAGAGAGCTTCGTTCTGGATCGGCAGGTCATGGTTGGCCCGATCCAGTACTACGTACGTGGCGCGCGGGTAGTCGTCGAGCAGCGGCCACGCATCGGCGTAGCCCGTGATGGCGTCCTGCCGACCGGTGACGATCAGGGTCGGGGCCTCCAACCGCGCGGACGGCTCGACGCTCAGGGCATAGCCGTTGCGCTGGATCGCGCCGAGGAAGTCGAGATCGGCCTGTTCCTCAGCCGGCAGGTAGTACCTCTCCTGCTTGTCCCGATGCGCCTCGTCAAACCCTTCAGGCATCGGCCAGTACTCCGGGAGCGTGCGCTTGTCGCGATCCACGATGACACCGGGCACTCGAAGGAGCAGACCCAGGATGCGCGAGGGATCGCGGTGGATGATGCCGCGGGCGTGGAGTCCACCAGCCGAAGTACCTGCGAGCGCGAAGGGCTCACCGCCGACCAGGTCGTCGACCACCCGCGTCAGAACACCCAGCATGTCGTCCTGGTTCTTGATCCGGTCGTGCGAAGGGCTGTTGCCGGTGCCAGGTGGGTCGACGTAGATCCGTCGCCAATGAGGGTGCGTGTCAAAGACCGGCTCGTGGACGTCGCGTCCTTCGCCGTTGGCGTTTCCCCAGCCGGGCAGGAAGACGATCGGACGACCTTCGCCGTACGACTCGTAGTACACCGGGAGGTCATCGACGAGGCTGATCACCTGACCGACGCTACCTACTCCCCCGCCGGCTGGTCCTTGATTCTCTTCCCAGCAGAAGGCGGGCGCTCTCCCGAGCCTCGCTGGATCAGCGCGCACGGCAGCACGATGCGCTGCGGCGGCCGGGTGTCGGTGCCGGAGGTCCGGTCGAGCAGCAGGCGGGCCGCGGTCCGGCCGAGCTCGGCGATGTCGGAGGCAACGACCGTCACCGGGGTCGGGAGCATGTCGGCCAGCCGGAAGTCGTCGAACCCGACCACCGCCGGCTCGGCGTCCACCTCGCGCAGGGCCCGCAGTACGCCCTCGGTGAGAAAGTTGGTCGAGGCAAAGAAAGCGGTCGGCGGGTCGGGCCGGTGCATCAGCTCGCGAGTCGCCTTCTCGGCGGCCTCGGCGTTACCTTCCGGCAGCTGCACGACGAGGCTCTCGTCGACGTCGAGACCGGCCGCGCGATAAGCCCGGCGATAGCCGCGCAACCGCCGGCCGATGGTGTAGTACGACGGGGCGAGCAGGATCGCGATGCGCTCATGTCCCTGCTGCAGAAGGTGTTCCGCCGCGAGCCGGCCACCGCCTTCGTTGTCGACCATCACGATGTCCGCATCGATCCCGTGCGCGGGCCGATCCACGAAGACCACCGGAACCCCGGCGCTGGACAGGAACGAATGATCTCCCTGGTCCGGCACGATCATCAGGCCGGCCACCTGCCGCCCGACCAGTTCCTGGATCGCGCGCTTCTCCCCTTCGGGATCCTCGTCGACGCTGCCGAGCACCACCGCGAAGCCGACCTGGCCGGCGACCTCGAGCGACGACTTCGCGATCGTCGCGAAGAACGGGTTGGTCAGGTCGCCGAGCACCAGCGCCAGACTGGACGACTTCTTCCCGGGCCGGAGCGCGCGGGCGACCTCGTTGCGCTGGAAGCCCAGCGCGTCGATCGCGGCGCGCACCCGGCTCGCGGTCTCGTCCCGCACACCGGCGCCGCCATTCACCACTCGGGACACCGTGCCGAGTCCTACGCCGGCGCGCTTGGCCACGTCGATCATCGTCGGACGGCTGGGCTCCGGTTGTCTTGGAAACGTTTCGGACACAGGGTTGACTTCTCTCTCACGACACGGCATCGTCACACAACAATAACCCGTTGGAAACGTTACCATCCGGGAGGCAGGATGAATCGTGACGGACCCAGAGGCGGCCGCGGGCTAAGCCGAAACGCGGGCTCGGACGTGAAGGCGGCGTACCTGTTCATCGCGCCCGCGATCATCGGCTTCACGGTCTTCGTGGTGTATCCGCTGATCCGCTCGTTCTACCTCGCGCTGACCAAGTACAACGGCCTCACCGATCCGGTCTTCGTCGGCCTGGCGAACTTCCGCCGGCTGTTCACCGTCGACCCGGCGTTCTGGCCGTCGCTGCGCGCGACCGGGTACCTCGTGGTGCTCTACGTCCCGCTCTCGCTCGCCATCGGGCTGGCGCTCGCGATGTTCTGCAACCAGCGCTTCGCCGGTGTCCGGATCGTCAGGACGCTGGCCTACCTGCCGGTGGTGCTGCCCGCGGTCGCGACCATCACGCTCTGGAAGTTCATCCTCAATCCCCAGGTGGGCTTGCTGAACACCATCCTGGAGAAGCTGCATCTGCCGACCAGCAACTGGCTGCAGAGTCCGGCGATGTCGATGCCCTCGATCGTGATCGTGATGCTGTGGGGCGTCGGCGGCACGATGATCATCTTCCTGGCGGCGCTGCAGGCCGTGCCGACCGAGCTCTACGAAGCGGCCCGGGTCGACGGCGCCGGGCCGTACTCGGTGTTCCTCCGGATCACCCTGCCGATGATCAGCCCGATCATGCTGCTGCAGGTGATCCTGCAGACGACGGCCGCGCTGCAGACGTTCAACCAGCCGAAGATCCTCACCAACGGCGGACCCGGCTTCAGCACCAGCGTGCTGATGCTGTCGATCTACAACAACGGATTCTCCAACCTCGGCCGGGTTCCCCAGCTCGGGTACGCCTCCGCCCAGGTGTGGGTGCTGTTCATCCTGATCATCGCCGTGATCGCCTTGACCGCGAAGTTCTCCTCGCTCTGGACCTACAGTGACAACACTCCCGACTGAAACCGCGGATCCGCCGAGCGCGGCCGAGGCCGCCGCACTCACCGAGACCAGCACCAGGAGCCCGGCTCCCCCTGGCCGGCGACGACCTGCCGGTACGGCGTCGTGGTACGTGATCGCGCTGTTCATCAGTTCGGTGATGGTCGTCCCGCTGCTGTGGATGATCACCATCGGCCTGAAGAGCGGGACCGCCGTGTTCGAGGTGCCGCCGAGGTTGCTGCCGCACGAGTTCAAGTGGAGCAACTTCGTCGACGGCCCGCAGGCGATCCACTTCCCGCGGCTGCTGCTGAACTCCACCATCATCACCGTGCTCAGCGTGCTCGGCGGCGTGATGACCGCGATGATGGCGGGCTACGCGCTGGCCCGGTTGCGATTCCCCGGACGGAAGCTCTGGTTCTACCTGTTCGTCGGCAGCATGCTGCTGCCCGGCGTGGTCGGCCTGATCCCGCTGTTCCAGCTGTACAAGAGCATCGGCTGGTACGACACCTGGCTGCCGCTGATCGTGCCGGCCTTCTTCGGCGGCAACCCGCTGTTCATCTTCCTGGCCCGGCAGTACTTCCTGGCCATCCCGTACTCGATCGACGAGGCGGCCAAGATCGACGGCGCCGGCCACTTCCGGATCTTCACCAGCGTGATGCTGCCGTTGACCCGGCCGGCCTGGATCACGATGGCGATCCTGGCCTTCCAGGCGTCCTGGAACGACTTCCTGAACCCGCTGGTCTACCTGTACTCCTCGGAGAAGTGGCCGCTGTCGGTCGGGATGGCGTCGTTCATCTCGCCGTTCGCCGGGCAGACGCCGAACTGGAGCTACTACATGGCCACCAACCTGCTCTACATGCTGCCGCCGCTGATCATCTTCTTCGCCGCGCAGCGCTACTTCATCCAGGGCCTCGGCTCACTGGGCAGCACCACTCAGAAGTAACCCCGAACCCCTGAGGAGCACAGCTGTGAAGAGGATCATCGGTACCACCCTGGCGTGCGCCGGGTTGCTGACGGCAACGGCCTGCGGCGGATCGGACAGCGGCGGCGACGCCGACGGACCGGTCACCGTGACCGTGATGACGTGGGAGTCGCCGGAGACCAACGCCGCGATCAAGAAGGCGCTGGAAGGGTTCAAGGACGACAAGATCACCGTGCAGCTGATCGACACCCCGAGCGGCGGGTACGGCGACAAGCTCGCCTCGCTGACCCAGGCGAAGAAGCTCCCGGACCTGTTCTGGTGCGGCAACGACACAGAGCAGCAGTACACCTCGCAGGGCTTGCTGGTGGACTGGTCGAAGCGCATCGCCGACGGTGACGGCGACTTCAAGGCCGACAAGTTCGTCGCCTCCGCGATGGAGAACTGGAAGACGGCCGACGGCCAGATGGGCGGCCTGCCGTCGCTGATGAACACCTACGGGGTCTGGTACAACCTCGACGCCTTCAAGGCGGCCGGCATCCCCGAGCCCAAGGCCGGCTGGACCTGGGACGACATGTACGCCGCCGCCGGCAAGCTCGCCAACAAGGGCGGCGCGAAGTACGGGCTGGTCGCGGACCAGCTCACCTCCGCCGACGCCCCCTTCACGATGAGCCTGTACTCCGTGTCCGCGGGCGGGGCGCCGTTCACCGACAACGTGAACCACCCGACCAAGGCCGAGGCGGACGACAAGTACACCGAGGGCGTGAGCAAGCTCGCCGAGGCGATCAAGTCCGGCGCCGTCGCCCCGCCCGGGTACGACGCGTCGAACGTGCCGGCGCTGTTCTCCGGTGGCAAGGTGCCGATGATGTTCGGCGGCCAGTGGCTCGCGGCCGGGTTCCAGACGGACAAGCCGAAGATCAAGTACGGCTTCGCCCCGTTCCCGCAGGTGACCACCCCGACCACTCTGTACGACTCGGTCGGCATCTGCACCCCGCAGTACACGGCGAACGAGGACTCGACGTACAAGGTGCTGCAGTACCTGAACACCAAGGTGTGGGACGCCGTACTGCCGGCCGCGCCGGTCGCTCCCCCGGCGTACACCCCGGCGCAGGAGAGCTACTTCACCGCGCTGACGAAGTCGGACCAGACGACCGTCGTCGACACGGTGAAGGCGGACCTCGCCGCCGAGAAGACGGTCGGCGTCCGCTTCACCACCCAGTGGTCCTCGCAGGTGGGCGACCTGACCACGGCGATGTACCAGCCGATCCTGAGCGGCAAGAAGCCGGTCAGCGACCTGCAGGCCTACGTCGGCAAGATCAACGACCTGATCAAGTCGCAGGGGTAACCACCGTTGCGTCCGAAGAACCGAGGGCTATGGCGCACGGTTCTTCGGACGCAAACTTCTAGACAGCCTGCCAGAGGGAGAGGGCGAAGCGGTCCTCGGAGTCCGTCCACCAGGCGCCGGAGGTGAAGCCGGCCTTGTCGAGCTCGGCCTCGACGCCGTGCCGGTGGAACTTCGCGGACACCTCGGTGCTGAGCTCCTCGCCCTCGGCGAATTCCACCTCGAGCCGGATCTCCGGGATCAGCACCCGCATCGCCCGGTCGGCCCGCAGGTGCATCTCGATCCACTCGTTGTCGGCGTCCCAGATCGCCACATGGCTGAACGCGTCCACGTCGAAGTCCGCGCCGAGCTGCCGGTTCAGCACCCGCAGGACGTTCCGGTTGAACTCGGCCGTCACGCCCCCGCTGTCGTCGTACGCCGCGACCAGGGTGGCCGGGTCCTTCACCAGGTCGGTGCCGAGCAGCAACCACTCCCCCGGCTCCAGTACCCCGCGGACGGACTCGTAGAAGTCGGCGCGCTCGTCAGGCAGCAGGTTCCCGATCGTGCCGCCGAGGAACGCGACGACCCGGGGAGCCTCGCCCGGAAGCTTGTCCAAGTGCTCGGTGAAGTCGCCGACCACACCGTGCACGACCACGCTCGGATAGTCCGTGGTGATCGCCGCGGCCGCGTCGCGCAGCGCCGACTCCGAGACGTCCAGCGGTACGAACGTGGTCAGCGTGCCGTGGTCCCGCAGGCCGTCGAGCAGCAGCCTGGTCTTCTCCGACGAGCCGGAGCCGAGCTCGACCAGGGTGTGCGCGCCGGTCAGCTCGGCGATCTCGTGCGACCGGGCCTGCAGGATCTCCCGCTCGGCCCGGGTCGGGTAGTACTCCGGCAGCCGGGTGATCTGCTCGAACAGCTCACTACCGCGGGCGTCGTAGAACCACTTGGGCGCAAGCCACTTCGGCTCCGCGGTCAACCCGGCCCGGGCATCCGCCCGCAGCGCGCGAGCGGCGTAGTCCGGGGTGAGGTGGATATCGATCTCGGGGTCGATCAGGGTCCCCTGACCGGGGCGGTGGGGTGGGGTCAGAGAGTGCACTGTCGTCCTTCCATCGGAGGCTGCTCCGGTCCGGGAGCAAAGGGGGTGGCAGGAAATGAGGGGTTGCTGGTGTCGAGCGGAGTGATGGCGAGGGTGGTGGAAGTTGCTAGGAGCAAGGAATGGTCCGGTACTTCTTCCCAGCCGTCGGAGGTCCAGGGCTCCGAGCTGACTGCCACGGAGTCCGTGGTGCGCCGGACCCAGAGCGAGTGTGTCCAGGTGGTGGCGACGAGTTGCTCGCCGTCTGTCAGCAGCACGTTCAGCCGGGACTCGGGCGCCGCCGCTGCGACCTCGCGCACGACTGACGCGACCGCCTCGGCCGCGGGCGATCCGGAGTACAGGCGGTCCTGGACGAGGGCCCAGAGCAACGCCGAGTCCATCGGGGCGTCGAGCGTGAGGAGCTCGGAGACGGGCAGCGCCTCGGCGAGCTTCGAGATCGAGCCGGGCCAGCCGCTGATCAGCCCGTTGTGGCTGAACAACCACTGGTCCCGCACGAACGGCGCCACCGCCGACTCGGTCAGCGGCGATCCCACCGTCCCGTTCCGCACTGCGGCCAGCACCGCGCCCGACTGGATCGACCGAGCCAGGCCCGGTAACGACTCGTCCGCCCAGATCGGCACACTCCGCCGATACCGCACCGGAGCAGCCCCGTCGCCGTACCAGCCGAGGCCGAAGCCGTCGGCGTTGACCGAGCCGCCGCCGCGCATGTCGGACGGAGCCCAGCTCTGGCGGTAGAGCGAGTGCGGCGGCTCCAGCACCAGCGACGCCAGGGACACCGGCGGGCCGAGGTAGGCCAGATGACGACACATCAGAGAACTCCCCATGAATCTGTGCGGCAGGTCACTGGGCCACCTCCTCCGGCCGGGGATCCCGGGCACAGCGGAAACCGGCGAAGATCTGCCGGCGGATCGGGTAGTCCCAGTTGCGGAAGGTGCCGCGGGCAACCACCTCGTCCGTGCCGAAGGACCCGCCGCGTAGCATCTTGTAGTCGCTCCCGAAGAAGACCAGCGAGTACTCGTCGTACGGGAAAGCGCGGAATCCGGGGTACGGCTTGAAGTCGCTGCTCGTCCACTCCCAGACGTCGCCGATCAGCTGCTCGACGCCGAGCGGCGACGCGCCTGCCGGGTAGGCCCCGATCGGTGCCGGGCGGAGATGACGCTGACCGAGGTTCGCGTGCTGCGGGCCCGCGCTCTCGTCGCCCCAGGGGAAGCGCCGCGTCCGCCCGGTCGCCGGGTCGAACCGCGCGGCCATCTCCCACTCCTCCTCGGTCGGCAGCCGCTTGCCCGCCCAGCGCGCATACGCCTCGGCCTCGTAGAAGCAGACGTGCATGACCAGCTCGTCTAGCGGCAGCAGCTCGCGATGGCCGAAGCGGGTCCGGAGCCAGTTGCCGTCGACGAGTTCCCAGAAGCGCGGCGCGACGAGCGAGGCCTTCTGCACATGCGCCCAACCGGCCTCGGACCACCATTGCGGGTCCTGGTAGCCGCCGCCGGTCACGAACTTCAGATAGTCCCCGTTGCTCACCGGCGCCGTGTCGATCACATACGGCGCGACGTGCACCGGGTGCGCGGGTCGCTCGTTGTCGAGCGCCCACGGCTCGATCGACGTGCCCATCTCGAACACCCCACCCGGCACCAGCACTTCGGACCGCGCCAGCCGTCGCCCGGCGGGTGGAGCCGGAGCGTCGAGCACCGGAGCACCCGTGCGGAGCTGGTGCGTTGCCAGCATCGTCTCGTCGTGCTGCTGTTCGTGCTGCACGATCATGCCGAACGCGAAGGCGTTGTCGACCAGCTCGCGACCGCCGCTGAACTTCACGTGATCGAGCACGTCGAGCACCTTGTCGCGGACCTCGACGACGTACTCGCGGGTCTCGGTGGGACCGAGCAGCGGCAGCGACGGCCGATCCGCCCGGGCGTGCATGAACGCGTCGTACAGCTCGTCGATGTCCTGGCGGACCGGCTCACGGCCGCCGACGTCACGGACCAGCCAGAGTTCCTCCTGGTTGCCGATGTGCGCGTAGTCCCAGACCAGCGGCGACATCAGCCGGGAGTGCTGCCGGACCAGGTCGTCGGTGTCGACCGCGTCGGTCAGCTGGACGGTCCGGCCGCGCGAGCGTTCCAGCTGCGCAGCCACGAACGAGCGCAGCTCCTCGGCGGTCAGGTCGGACAACTGGTGGTTCATGATGCTCGCCTTCTCTGGGTGTCGTCGACGATGCAGTGCAGTCGGGTGCCGACCTCGGTGATCAGGTCCTGATCCACGCCGGTGCGGCTCAATGCCTCGGTGCCCAGCTCGACCACGTCACGCGCGGTCTGCAGGACCAGCTTGTCGTCCAGCCCTTCCCGGGCGGCCGGGAACCAGCGCCCGGCCGACGGCTCGGCCGCGGCCAGTGCCTGGTCGATCAGCGCGGGGTCGGACATCAACGCGGTCAGCAGGAGGGTCGGCGCGATCCACCCGTCCCCCTGCTGCGCGTCCAGGTAGCGCACCTCGAGATACCCGCGCGGCCGGACCGGCGGGAACAAGGTGGACAGGTGATACACGAGGTCGTCGTACGTCGGTCTGCCGCCGGCCGGATCTCCGACGGCCAGGTCACTGCCGACGAGGGCGCCATCCGCCCAGGCGCCGAACGTGAGACCGGCAGGAGCGTCCCAGGTATCGCCCCGACGCAGGCAGAGCACGGGCGCATCCATCGCGGTCCGGGCCCACGCCTCGGCCGGGTCGCCGTCGAGCGGAGGTGGCTCCGTGAAGGGCGCACACGTGCCGAAGGTCGCTTCGGTCCGGGCCGACGCCCAGCCGGTGTCGGAGCCCGCCCGTTGCCGGGAGTTCGCGAACAGAGCGACCAGGGCCGGACCGAGATTGTGCAGTGCTCGCCAACGGAGGGCGGTCTGGTCCTTCTCGCCGGCGTCGAGGCAGACCTGCAGGCCGGCCGTGCTGCACATCATCCGCGGGCCATGCGGGCCGAGCTGCCCGAAGGCACGCTCCATCGCGGCGTAGCGCGGGACGGTGAGGATGCGGCGGGGCGGGCGGAAGGCGTCGAGACCGTGGGCACCGGGCTCCAGGTCTTCGGTGGCGAGAAGGGAGAAGAGTTCCGCGGCATCTGCGGCGGTGTCCTCGATCAGCCTGGGCACGGAGGCCGAGGCGGGGCCGGAGATCTCCACCTGGCCACCCGGCTCCACCGTGACCAGAGCACCCCGGCTCAGTGGCAGCTGCGGGCTGCCCCGGACCAGAGTGGCGGGCGCGTGCACGCCCAGGGCCTTGCTGAGTTGTCCGGCATCGAGAGGCCGGTGCGGATCGTCCGCATGGTGCACCGTCCACTCCAGCTCGACGCCGTGCAGCTGGGGAGGTCCGTGCTTGAAACACACCATCGCGACGTAACCCTCAGCCTCCACGCGGGAGCCGATCGGAGTCGTCGCCGGGAAGTCGCCGGGCGCGGTCACGTCAGCGAACCTAACCGCGGCCCTGGGTACGGACAACCGATAGCGGGTTACCCCTCGATGACGTCAGCCACCGGGCGGCGCCCGTCCAACACTGTGTCGAAGTCATGGTCGACATAGTGCCGCCGCCCACCGACAATATTCCGCGCCCGATCTTTTCGGCCGATCCCGGCGGGGTCCGTCCGCCGCGGAGTCCCGGCGGGCTGACGCGGGATCGCCCGGTCGCGATTTCCGCTCTCAGCGAAATACCGGCCGAGCCGATGCCGGTGGCCGGCATCCGGATCACCCGGGTAGGAAGGACGGATGCAGACCTATGACGTCGTTGTGATCGGCGCCGGAGCGATGGGCTCCGCGGCCGCCCGCGCCCTGGCCGCGGCCGACCGTGAGGTGCTGGTCCTTGAGCAGTACGAGCTCGGGCACCACCGTGGCGGTTCGCACGGTGGCACGAGACTCTTCCGGCTGGCGATCGACGACGAGGCCGAACTCCTCCGGGCCGAGCAGTCACGAGCCTTGTGGGACGAGCTGGAGAGCGAGACCGGCGTACGGATGCTCGATCTCGTCGGAGGCGTCGACCACGGCGTGGACGAGCACCAGGTCCGGGAGTTCGAGGACCAGTTCAGGCGGCACGGCATCGACCACGAGGTGCTCGATCCGGCGGAGGCGACCGAGCGCTGGCCCGGGATGCGGTTCGAGACGAAGGTGCTCTATCAGCCCGGGTCGGGACGCGCGCTGGCCGACCAGGCGCTGATCGCGATCCGCGAGTCGGCCCGGACCCTCGGAGTGGAGTTCCGCCCGAACTGCCCGGTCACCGAGCTCAAGCTGGCTGGTTCGGCCGACGGTCTAGTGGACCTGGAGACGCCCGGGGGCGAAGTACGGGCTCGTCAGGTGGTGGTGACTGCCGGGCCGTGGGCGCCGCGGATTCTCGGTGGTCAGCTCGAGTTGCCGGCGATCACCGTGTCGCAGGAGCAGCCGCGGTTCTTCGCGCCGCTCGACGCGGACAGCGCCTGGCCGGTCTTCGTGCACCGGCGCCGCGGCGCTGATCCCCTCGACGCCGCCACGGCCTACGGAGTGTTCGAGGAGGGTCATGGGGTGAAGGTCGGCATGCACGCGACCGGCGCGGTGATCGACCTGGACCAGCGGGACTTCGCGGTCGAACCCAAACGTGACGCTGCGCTGATCGCTTACGTCCGCGACTGGTTCCCGGGAGTGGATGTGACGCGGTCGGAGGCCATCAGCTGCCTCTACGACAACACCGAGCGCGGTGACTTCGTGATCGACCGCCGCGGACCGATCAGCGTGGCGACGGGGTTCCACGGCGAGGGGTTCAAGTTCGTGCCGCTCGTCGCCCGCTATCTGTCCGAACTGGTCACCGGGACGGCTTCTCCGCCGGCCACCTTCGCGCTCTGAGAACTGCGAACCCGCGGGCAGCCGGCACACGGGTTCACGTTGGGAAGGGCGTAGACGAAGCAGCAGGACGTGCGGATCTGCTGGTCGAGACTGAGGTGGAACGCCTCCGCGGCAGTCGCCGCCAGGAGGGCTTCCTCGGGCACCCGCATCGCTCCCCGAAGCTCGTCCTCCACAGCACCGAGTCGCTGCCGCGAGCTGAGCTTCACTCCCGGCCGGTAGCTATCGGTGAAAGCCCTGGTGTGCGACTCGACCTGCTCGACCGCTTTGGTCAATGACACAACCTCACGAGACAGCAGAGCCACATCAGTCGGGTAGTGGGCAGTCGGGTGCCGCCGGAACGCCAGAGACTCCGGTGACACGTCCGGCGAGACCCCGGTGAGCGCTGTCGCCAGACCGGCCACGATGGACGGCACCGAGACGTACCACATCAGCACGAACATGGCGGCCACCTGCACCGGCGCCTCGATGTCGTACTCGCGCCCGTAGTCGTCCTCCAGCGCCTTGCGCCACTCGTACGTCGGGTCGCCGCCGTTCTGCTGGTCCGCGAGGAGTTCGGCGCAGGAGATCCACTCGGGCCCCGGCAGGGCGGACGCGGTACGGACGGACAGCCAGGACACCTCCCCGTCCAGCATGTCCGCGAGGCGCCCCGCGGTGTACGTCATACGGTCAGCCTACGGTCGGGTCGGTAGGCAACCACCACTGAGCCGCCTGGGTAGGGTCGGGGTATGACGGCTTTGGAGCGCTGGCATGTCGGGCCCTGGACGACGCGCGGGACGTTGCCGGGTGAGCCGCTGGAGCCGGGGCGGAAGCGGACGCCGGACGAGCTGAACTTCGATGTCGTCGGGCTGGCGCGCATCCTCGGCCGTCGGCTGTCCGGACGCGAGGAGCTCCAGGTCCGCCTCTGGCAGAACGAACTCCGCCCCACCCACACCCGCCGCTGCGGCGTACACACGCTCGCGGATCCCGACAACTCGCGCCTGCTCGCCGAGACCGCCCAGGAGGCGCTCGCCTGGCTGGCCTCCCGAGCGCCCGAGGGCTACGAGTTCGTCCTTACCGACGCGGTCTACCTGCGCCCGCTGACGGAGTTGGCCGCCGAGATCGTCACGGTCGACGCGGTCATCCAGCTCGCCGCCGAGCGCGGAGATGCCCTCCCGGCCGACCGCCTGGCCGCTTCCCAGGTACGTCGCTCTTCGGCGGGCGAGTGGTTCGCCGGCGACGCGGTCTGCAACTGGTCCGGCCCGTACCCGACCGCCGAAGAAGCAGCCGACGCGATCCGGGCCGCCCGGGTAGAACTGACAAACCAGCTGACCGAAGCCGGCCACCCTGACCTCGCGGCAACCTTCTCCCGCTGGTCAGACGTTCACGTCGAACCCGCCGCCTAGGTCCAGCTCGCGACGAAGTAGCCGACGCCGTACGGTGCGGTGTGGTGGGTGAGGTTGCCCTGGAGCGGGGTGGTCGCGGTTGCGCCAGCCAGGACTTGCCAGGGAGCTCGGCCGGCAGCTTGGAGAGTCGTCGCCAGGTCTGGGTCCAGCGCGGACAAGGTCGTGGTGTCGGCCAGGTCCAGGGCGGCGGCGACGGTGGTATCGAAGATCTCGGCACGGGGGTGAAGGTGCACCGGGGAGTGTTCGCTGCGGCGGGCCGAGCCGTCCCCCATCACCAGCAGGGCCACCCGTTCATTGCCATGGGCAAGCTCTTGCCCCAGTACCAGACAGGCGGCCGGAGTTTCGTCGGCAGCGACCGTGATCGAGAGCCGGGGAAGGCCCACCGCCTTGCTCTGATTGACGAGCCAAGCGCCCATCGTGAGCGAGAGCGGCAGCACCGGATCGCCGGAGCCCACCTGTACGCCGGGGGCGCCGTACGGGCCGAACGTGCCGCCGGCGGACGCGTCGTACCGGGTGCCGGTGGTGGGCCCGGATCCGACGATCACGAGGGTGTCGGCGTCGGCGAGTTGGTCGATGGCGGCAAGGCAGGCGGCCCGTAGGTCGTCGAGCTCGGCGGCGGCTCCACTGGCGACCTCGGGAACCAGGAGCGGCGGATGCGGGCAGACCGCGGCGCTGACGATGGGCACGACGTCAACCGTAGTCGAGGCTCTCAGCGGGCCCGCAGGTAGCGCATGAAGAGGTATCCGTCGTCCGACCCGAGCACCGACCTCAACTCCAACCGCCGGGCGATCGTCGAGATGGGGCCGGCCGTGATGCGACCCGCACCCGGGCCGGCCAGCAGCGGCGCCAGCGACAGGCACATCTCGTCCACCAGATCCGCCTCGGTGAGCGCACCCAGCAGATGCGGCCCACCCTCCGACAGGATCTGCGGCAGCCCCCGCTCGGCCAGGGCGGCCACAGCCGTGGGGAGATCGACAGACGTCTCGCCACAGATCAGTACGTCGGCCACCTCGGCAAGCGCTTCGCGGCGGTCGGGCGGCGCCGCGGCGTGCGTGATCACGACGGGCCGGATCGGCGCCTGCGCGAACACCGGGTTGATCGGGTTCAGGTCGAGCCGGGACGAGACGATCGCCAGTGTCGGGTTCTCAGGCAGACCGTTCGCCTGCCGCCACTCCCGGCGTTTGGCGCTGAGCCGGAGCGGGTTGTACCCCTCGGCCCGGACGGTCCCGGCGCCAACCAGGATCACGTCGCTGAGCATCCGGAGCTTGCCGAACAGCTCCTGGTCCGCCTGGTTCGACAGCGACTTCGACTGACCGTCGATCTCCACCGCGCCGTCGATGCTGCAGACGAAGTTGCTCCGCAGATAGGGCATCGAGCGATCGTCGACCTGGTACTCCGCGATCAGCTCGTCCTCGGTCAGATCGGCCAACTGATGCATCAAGCCAGGCTCCTTCGGGTTCCAGCGGGCTGCCCGGCACCCCGCAGTACTGCGACCAGGTCCAGCGCCTGCCGGGCCGCAGGGACATCGTGCACCCGGAAGACCCGGGCGCCCAGCCAGGCGGAGACCGTCAGCGCGGCGAGTGTCCCGGAGCCTCGCTGCCCCGGTGGCAGGTCGAGGGTCTCGCCGATGAAGTCCTTGTTCGAGACGGCCACCAGCACCGGCCAGCCGGTCGCCGCGAGCTCGTCCAGCCGGCGGGTCAGCTCGAGCGACTGCAGGGTGTTCTTGCCGAAGTCGTGGGTCGGGTCGATGAGGATCCCGTCCGGCCTGACCCCCGCGGCAACGGCCCGCTCGGCGAGCGCCGTGGTCGTGCGGATCACGTCGGCCACCACGTCGTCGTACGCCATCCGGTGCGGGTCGGTCCGCGGGGTGAGCCCGCCGACGTGGCTGCACACGAGCCCGGTCCCGTACTCCGCGGCGGCGGCCGGGATGTCGGGATCGGCGCCGGCCCAGGTGTCGTTGATGAGGTCCGCTCCGGCTGCTCCGACCCGGCGGGCGACTCCGCTGCGGTACGTGTCGACGCTGATCACCAGGTCCGGGTGCCGCTTGCGGATCCCCGCCACGAAGTCGACCGTGCGCCGGAGTTCCTCGTCCTCGCTGACGGGCTCGCCGTAGCCGGCCTTGACCCCGCCGATGTCCACCAGGTCCGCGCCGTCGGCGACCGCCCGATCGATCGCTTCGTACGCCGCTTCGGTGGCGTAGGTGGCGCCACGGTCGAAGAAGGAGTCCGGCGTCCGGTTCACGATCGCCATCACCGCGAACTCCGCCGGTCCGAACGACCGCCGCCCCAACCGCAGTACTCCGGGCTCGTCAGCGTCCTGGTGGTCGGGCACGGTTCGACTCTATCCAGCGGCTCCCGCCCGGTCGGCCCGGGCCGGGGTGAACCCGGCGCGGACTTTGTTCCTTGAACGGATGAACTAATTCGCCGGAGCGCTGCACGATGACCCACATATCCTATAGGATCTGGTCTGCCAGATCGAACACAGCCAGAACGGGTCTTCATGCCACGCTTCACCGAGTTCGAGACGTATGACGTCCGCTTCCCCACCTCACTGGACCTGGACGGCTCCGACGCGATGAACGCCGACCCGGACTACTCCGCGGCGTACCTGATCCTGCGCACCGACACCGGCGACGGCCTCGAAGGACACGGATTCGCCTTCACCATCGGCCGCGGCAACGACGTCCAGACGGCCGCGATCGAGGCGCTCCGCGACCACGTCATCGGCCTGGACGTGGACGAGACCCTGAACGACCTGGGCGGCTTCTGGAAGTCTCTGGTGCACGACTCGCAACTGCGCTGGCTCGGCCCGGAGAAGGGCGTGATGCACATGGCGATCGGGGCGGTGGTGAACGCCGTTTGGGACCTGGCCGCCAAGCGCGCCGGAGTACCGCTGTGGAAGCTGCTGGCCGACCTCTCCCCCGAGCAGATCGTCGACCTGCTCGACTTCCGGTACCTGTCGGACGCGCTCACCCGCGAGGAGGCGCTGGAGATCCTGTACGCCGCTGTGCCGGGTCGCGCCGAGCGGGAGAAGTCGCTGCGCGAGCGGGGCTACCCGGCGTACACGACCACGCCCGGCTGGCTCGGGTACGACGACGCCAAGCTGGTGCGCCTCTGCCACGAGGCGGTGGCCGAGGGGTTCACCCAGATCAAGCTGAAGGTCGGCGCGAACCTCGACGACGACATCCGCCGGATGCGGCTGGCGCGTGAGGCGGTCGGCCCGGACATCCGGATCGCGATCGACGCGAACCAGCGCTGGGACGTGGCCGAGGCGATCATCTGGATCGAGGCGCTGAAGCCGCACGACGTGTGGTGGGTCGAGGAGCCGACCAGCCCCGACGACATCCTCGGCCACGCGGCGATCGCCCAGGCCGTCGCGCCGGTCCGGGTGGCCACCGGTGAGCACGTGCAGAACCGGGTGGTCTTCAAGCAGATGCTGCAGGCCGGGTCCCTGTCGTTCCTGCAGATCGACGCGGCCCGGGTCGCAGGGGTGAACGAGAACATCGCGATCCTGCTGCTGGCGGCGAAGTTCGGCGTACCGGTGTGTCCGCACGCGGGCGGGGTCGGGCTGTGCGAACTGGTGCAACACCTGTCGATGTTCGACCTCGTGGCGGTCAGTGGTTCGACCGAGAATCGCGTGATCGAGTTTGTCGACCACCTGCACGAGCACTTCCTCGAACCGGTGGCGATCAAGGACGGGCACTACGTCACGCCGACGCAGCCGGGCTTCAGCGCGGAGATGGATGCCGAGACACTGTGTGACTTCCGGTACCCGACTGGCAAGATCTGGACTGACCTGACGAAGGAGAGCGTGAAGTGACGGATTTCGCCGGCCTGCGGGCCGTGGTGACCGGAGGAGCCTCGGGGATCGGTCTGGCGGCCGCCTCGTTGCTGGCCGAGCGAGGTGCCCAGGTGGTCGTCTTCGACCTGAAGCCGGACGTGCCCGCGCCGCTGACCGGGATCGCCGCGGACGTGAGCGACGACAGTTCCATCCGGGACGCCGTCTCCGCGGCCGCTCTGCAACTCGGCGGGATCGACATCCTGGTGAACAACGCCGGGATCGGCGCCCAGGGCACCGTCGCGGACAACGACGACGACGAGTGGCACCGCGTCCTCGACGTGAACGTCGTCGGCATCGCCCGCGTCACCCGGGCGACGCTTCCCTATCTGCGTCGCTCGTCGGCCGCCGCGATCGTCAACACCTGCTCGATCGCCGCTGTCGCCGGTCTCCCGAACCGTGCGCTCTACAGCGCCAGCAAGGGCGCAGTACTGGCTCTGACCATGGCGATGGCCGCTGACCACGTCCGCGAAGGCATCCGGGTCAACTGCGTGAATCCAGGCACCGCCGACACTCCGTGGGTCGGCCGGCTGCTCGATGTGGCATCCGACCCGGCCGCCGAGCGCGCTGCGCTGGAGGCCCGGCAGCCGATGGGCCGGCTCGTCACCGCCGAGGAGGTCGCTGCGGCGATCGTCTACCTGGCGAGCCCGCTGTCAGCCTCGACCACCGGTACTGCGCTCGCGGTCGACGGCGGCATGCAGAACCTGCGCCTGCCGGCAGCCCGGTCATGAAGCTCTTCGCGGACGACTCGCGAATCGGACTCGGTGGTGCTCCACTAGCCGGGTTGTTCACGCCGGTCGGCGATGCCGAGGCCGCCGCGACCGTACAGGCCGCGTGGGACGAAGGCTGGCGGTACTTCGACACGGCACCGCATTACGGCCTCGGTCTGGCTGAGGAGCGCCTGGGTGCTGGGCTCGCTGGGAAGCCACGCGACGAGTACGTGCTGTCGAGCAAGGTCGGCCGGATCATCTACGAAGCGGACACCGACGCTACCGACGACGAAGGCTTCGCAGTCACCTCCCGACGACGCCGCCGCTGGGACTTCAGCCGCGACGGCGTTCTGCAGAGCATCGAGGACTCCCTGCGCCGCATCGGCACGGACCGCCTCGACGTCGTCTTCGTCCACGACCCCGACGACCACTACGAAGAAGCCGTCGCCACCGCCTTCCCGACCCTGATCGAACTCCGCGACCAGGGCGTCATCGGCGCCATCGGCTCCGGCATGAACCAGACCGCGATGCTCACCCGCTTCGTCCGCGAGGTGGACATCGACGCCATCATGCTCGCCGGCCGCTACACCCTGTTGGACCCCGACGGCCTGGACGACATCCTCCCCGCCTGCGTCGAGAACAACGTCCAGGTAGTTGCCGTAGGCATCTTCAACTCCGGATTGTTGTCACAACCCCGCCCGGCCGCAGACGCCACCTTCAACTACGCCCCCGCGCCTGCTCCCCTGGTGGACAAGGCCAACCAACTAGCCGACATCTGCGAATCCCACGGCGTAACCCTCCCCGCAGTAGCCCTCAACTTCCCCCTCCACCACCCCGCAGTAGCCGGCATCGCAGTCGGCTGCCGCACCCCCTCCGAAGTCCACACCAACGCCGCCCTCTCCCGGGTGGAAATCCCCACCGCCCTCTGGTCCGACCTCAAGTCGACCGACCTACTCCGCCCCGACGCCCCAACCCCCACCTAGCACTCCGCCCCACCCCGCTCCTCCGTCTCGCTCGGTGGTCGCCGGACGTGATCGGGCGGGCTACCGGGCCTCGCGAGCTGCTACGCCGGCATCCCTTCGCAAGATGCCCACCCGAGCTGGAACTCCGGCACAGCTGTACCGAACGACAGGAAGACGTCGCTAGCGATGACACCCTCCCGGCGTACCGACGTGATCGAGGGGCCGAGAGCACCTAGTACTTCCTGTTCTTCCGTACGCCGCTCACCTGCGACCACCCTCCCGGCTTCCCCGCATCCGCGCCACCCACCCCCGCAGGGCCACCCGTTGTCACCGAGCCGGGGACGGAGGAGCGCGTGGGCGGAGTACCAGGTCAGTAGGTTGCTCGGCCGCCGCTGATGTCGTAGACGGCGCCGGTGGAGAAGCTGCACTTGTCGGAGGTGAGCCAGGCGACTAGTTCGGCTACTTCTTCGGGGCGGCCGATGCGGTGCATGGGGATCAGAGCGGTGAGGCGGGCCAGCACCTCTGGGGCGGTGGCGGCGTTCATGGGGGTGTCGATCACAGCGGGGGCGATGACGTTGACCAGGATGCCGGTGGTGGCGAGTTCTTTGCCGAGGGACTTGGTCATCGCGATGACGGCCGCCTTGGAGGCGGAGTACGCGGAGAGGTTCGCGTTTCCGTCTTTGCCGGCCATGCTCGCGACGTTGACGATCCGCCCCCAGCCGTGTTCGCGCATGCCGGGGATCACAGCCCGGCACAGCTGAAAGGTCCCGCGGACGTTCACCGCGAACGTTTGATCCCAGTCGGCGGTCGAGACTTCCCACAGCGGTTGGTTCGGCCCGACGATCCCGGCGGAGTTGACCAGGATGTCGACTACGCCCAACCCAGCAACCGCCGACACGACGGCGTCCTCGTCGGTGATGTCCAAGACCACATCAGCACCGGCCGTGCGATCGAGGGTGACGACCTCGATCCCATCCGCCCGCAACCGCTCAACAGTCGCCAGCCCAAGCCCACTCACTCCGCCGGTCACCAGCGCACGTCGAGTCACAGCTACCCCTGTCTCGATGGTGGGCTCTCAGTATGTCGGACGCCTGCGCCAGGACCCGTCGCCCCACCACGGGCTTCTGGCGACAACTGGCGGCGAACTTGTGCACCAGTTGAGCAAGTCCTGGCGCCCGAAACACTCAACTGGTGCTCAAGGTCGGCCCTGGGACGCCGAAGCGGGACTTGGGACACCCCAGCGGGACCCCGGACACCGAAGTGGGACCCCGGACACGGAGTGGTCTGTCCGAGAGCCTGTTGCTCTTTGGTTGGCTGGCGTGGGATGCGGTCAGCTCGAGGTTCAGGTGTTGGGGGG